>JBFONS010000030.1:0-1570 GCA_040779355.1 Colwelliaceae bacterium BS250
TACTTAAGGTAAGGAGGTGATCCAACCCCAGGTTCCCCTAGGGTTACCTTGTTACGACTTCACCCCAGTCATGAATCACAAAGTGGTAACCGTCCTCCCGAAGGTTAGACTAGCTACTTCTTTTGCAACCCACTCCCATGGTGTGACGGGCGGTGTGTACAAGGCCCGGGAACGTATTCACCGTGGCATTCTGATCCACGATTACTAGCGATTCCGACTTCATGGAGTCGAGTTGCAGACTCCAATCCGGACTACGACAAGCTTTGTGGGATTCGCTCCATCTCGCGATATTGCTGCCCTCTGTACTTGCCATTGTAGCACGTGTGTAGCCCATCCCGTAAGGGCCATGATGACTTGACGTCGTCCCCACCTTCCTCCGGTTTATCACCGGCAGTCTCCTTAAAGTTCCCGACATAACTCGCTGGCAAATAAGGATAGGGGTTGCGCTCGTTGCGGGACTTAACCCAACATTTCACAACACGAGCTGACGACAGCCATGCAGCACCTGTCTCACAGTTCCCGAAGGCACCAATCCATCTCTGGAAAGTTCTGTGGATGTCAAGGGATGGTAAGGTTCTTCGCGTTGCATCGAATTAAACCACATGCTCCACCGCTTGTGCGGGCCCCCGTCAATTCATTTGAGTTTTAACCTTGCGGCCGTACTCCCCAGGCGGTCAACTTATCGCGTTAGCTTCGCTACCCACAGATCAAGTCTACAGACAGCTAGTTGACATCGTTTACGGCGTGGACTACCAGGGTATCTAATCCTGTTTGCTCCCCACGCTTTCGTGCCTCAGCGTCAGTATTTGTCCAGGTGGCCGCCTTCGCCACTGATGTTCCTTCCAATCTCTACGCATTTCACCGCTACACTGGAAATTCCACCACCCTCTACAATACTCTAGACTGCCAGTTTGAAATGCAGTTCCCAGGTTGAGCCCGGGGCTTTCACATCTCACTTAACAATCCGCCTACGCACGCTTTACGCCCAGTAATTCCGATTAACGCTCGCACCCTCCGTATTACCGCGGCTGCTGGCACGGAGTTAGCCGGTGCTTCTTCTGTTGCTAACGTCATAGAATGCAGTTATTAACTACACTCCTTTCCTCACAACTGAAAGTGCTTTACAACCCGAAGGCCTTCTTCACACACGCGGCATGGCTGCATCAGGCTTTCGCCCATTGTGCAATATTCCCCACTGCTGCCTCCCGTAGGAGTCTGGGCCGTGTCTCAGTCCCAGTGTGGCTGATCATCCTCTCAAACCAGCTAGAGATCGTCGCCTTGGTAAGCCTTTACCTTACCAACTAGCTAATCTCACTTGGGCTAATCTATGAGCGAGAGGTGCCGAAGCGTCCCCCCCTTTGGTCCGTAGACGTTATGCGGTATTAGCAGTCGTTTCCAACTGTTGTCCCCCACTCAAAGGCATATTCCCAAGCATTACTCACCCGTCCGCCGCTCGTCAGCAAAGTAGCAAGCTACTCTCTGTTACCGCTCGACTTGCATGTGTTAAGCCTGCCGCCAGCGTTCAATCTGAGCCATGATCAAACTCTTCAATTAAAAAGTTGTTACATTT
>JBFONS010000031.1:0-1426 GCA_040779355.1 Colwelliaceae bacterium BS250
TGAAGTAGCCCCCAAAACTTGGACTCTTTTTTAAGCTGCCATCAAGGCTTGATTTCGGTATTCAACCGGAGTCATGCCTTTTAATTTAGCTTTGATTCGTTTTTTATTGTAATACTCTATGTACTCTTTTATTCGTTCAATTAGTTCGTCTGCATCACGAAAGCTATATCCATGATACATTTCCGTTTTTAATAAAGCGAAAAAGTTTTCCGCAACAGCGTTGTCTAAGCAATTTCCTTTTCTAGACATACTTTGTGTTAAACCCTTGTCAGTTAGCAACTGTTGATAGGTTTTATGCCTATACTGCCAACCTTGATCGCTATGAACTATTGGCTTTACGTCCGCAGGTAGAGTGGCTATAGCCTCTTTGAGCATATCTGTCACCAATGGTAAGCGAGCATTATTGCTAACTCTATAAGCAATCACTTCCTGATTAAATAAATCAACAACAGGTGATAAATAGACTTTTTGATCTTTCACTTTAAATTCTGTTACGTCTGTTACCCATTTCTTATCCGGCTCTGTAGCATTGAAATTGCGCTTGAGTATATTATCTGCAACTGTTCCTATTCCACCTCTGTATGAACGATATTTTTTAGGTCTAACTATAGACTTGAGACCTAATCCCTTCATAAGCCGATAAACCGTCTTATGATTGAGGTAAATACCTTGATTGCGTAGTGCTAAATGGATACGGCGGTAACCGTAGCGTCCACTATGCTCAAAATAAATTTTTGAGATTGCTTTCCGTTCATACTCGTACGATTCAGGCGAACCACAAGCTTTAGCATGGTAATAATAAACACTTTTGGGTAATCCACACACTTCAAGCAAGAGCTGAAGCGAGTGTTCATTTTTGAGAGCTAAAACAATTAACGCATTTTCTTTGTTTGTGGGCGTTTCTTCTGTTTTAGCTCTTCGTACTTTTTTAAAACGGCCATTTCTGCGCGTAAGTACGCAAGCTCCTCTTTAAGCTCTTCATTAGTCATTTCATCATCTGGTTTCTTAGTGGTATTTGAGCGTGAAGTCATCGATGCGTTCTCTATTGGTTTACCTTTCAATCCTCTAAGCCCATCCTCATTAAAACGTTGAAGCCATCTAGATACAGCACTTGGAGAAGACAGGTTTAATATGGCACTAGTTTGATTGATCGACCACCCATTAGTCCACATTAATTTAAGTGCGCGCAGCTTATACTCTGCATATTTTGAATGAGGATCAGGTAAAAATGATTCCTCACCATGGATTTTATAGACACTAACCCAATATCGAATCAACCTGGAATTTATAGAAAATTGTTTAGCTAGATCTCGAGAAGATTTTCCCTCAATACCTTGTTTGGAAATAAAGAGTTTTAACACTCTAGTGTACTTGGCCATAAGAAGCCTCCTAATAGTTGTTTGTCCAACTATTGGGGGGCACTTCA
>JBFONS010000032.1:0-1341 GCA_040779355.1 Colwelliaceae bacterium BS250
CGACTGGGCCCTCGGCCGTTGCCACATCAATGGTAACTTGCATGCCAGATAATTCGATTGATTCTGAAAAGAGTACGTCGATGCTTGAGTTAATTTGCACCGCAGTCGCATTCGCTGCTGGGGTATGACTGGTAACCGTGATTGGAATAATAGGCTCGAGAGGAGCTGCGGCTGTGGTGAAAACCGAACTGGTTTCAGTGATTTCCCTTGCCGAGGTTTCTTTAGAGCCTATGGTAAGCGTGTACTTACTTGAAGAATCTAAATTTTCTGACGGGATAAAGGTAAGCCTGTCAGCAGAGGTGATACTGCTTCCTGCGACTGAGCCTTGGGCATTTTCAACATTGATAGTTGCTTGCATGCCAGCTAATTCGATTGATTCTGAGAATGTCACTTGGATGTTTGAGCTTATCCCGACATTATCAGCGCTAGCTGCCGGGGTATAGTTGTCAACAGTGATCGGGATATTTGGATCGAGTGGGGCATCGGATCCTTGTTCACTACCTCCACATGCCGTTAAAGTAATTAACACAAGTGCTTGTAGCAGCATTGAATACTTTTTTAAATGAGAATTGCATCGAATTGTATTTTTTAACATTTTTCTTCACCGTAATGATTTTAAGTTTTCTAAAACTGAGTTACCTTAGCAATTCCCTTTAGGCACTCTTTGTATGGCCGTTAATGTATTGACTTGCACTGCCGGAATGACCAATTTCCGAGCAATAACTAAAGTTATGAGTAAGAACGCCACTCGCTGATGCTGCTCATTTTGAATTCGAGCCTTTAACCGCTAGCGTTCTTGCTATTTTTTCACCGATGCATAAAACATCATCAATCGTCTGTTATTCAGGCAAAGTAGTGCCATGCAAAAGTGATTAATTTTGATGCCATGGATTTTGATGTACTTTAAATAGTGGTGAGTTTTACAGAGATGACTGTTCCTACTATTAGTTAGCGATTAAATTTTCAACAATAATTATGCTGAAAAATAATTTTTCTCGTTTAAAATAAAAGCGTGTAATCCAATTAATGCCGGGTTACACGCCTCTTTGAGTGGTGCTAGCTACTAGTTTTTAAGAATAAGTACGTACCCCAGGCATTACTGCGGTTATTCCAGTTAAACTTTCTTTTGGTTGCGCCGTTACTTCCGCATGATTGGGTAAAATAACTGTTAGAAATGTCTTGAATTAAATTATTAAATTCTGCTTTTTCTGCCGCATCGCTGCTAAAGTGATAGCCCATCGTTAAGACTAAAACTGTTTCAGCGTTATGTGCATCCGAAGACTGACCGTTACTATTTTGCGTCGAAATCAATGCTTGATCATCCGCGGTAGAAGAGCCTGA
>JBFONS010000033.1:0-1018 GCA_040779355.1 Colwelliaceae bacterium BS250
TTATCCATATCATCATCGAGACTATCGATAGTGCCATCTGAATCACTGTCTAAGCCAATATCTGTCGCTTCATAAAACTGGATACGTGGTTGAATCGCCATGTACCACACTGGCTCAGCACCAAAATTCCAATTTTCAGAGTTACGCTCTTCGTATTCAATCACATAAACACGGTTGCCAACTTGTTGCACTGGCACCCAAACACGCTTACGTACTGGACTACAATCCCAATCACCAGGATTACAGTCTGCATGCCAATTACCGTTGCCATCCATATATGCGGTCATTTCAGCTGAGCCGAAATTACCCCAATTGAACTGCCAAGTATCCCAGCCTGATTGATAGTTATTGAAATCAGGGTTAGCACCCCAAACTCGTGTTGCTACGCCATTGTCTTGTAAACGATAGCCAAATACATGATTAACGTCGAAGTTACCTTCACTGTCAAACGCTTCAGGATTGGTTAATGAGAAACCATTTTGTGCATATTGGTTCATCAGTGGGTCAAGTGTTGCCCCGCCCCAAGGTGCAATAATGCTGTATGAGCTGGTTTTAACACCGTTACTCTCAGTCACGATTAATGCTTCATCAATTTCTGCAAAGCTTTGGTAGCGAGTAATGGTTACTACACTACCATTCGGATAAAACATCTCTAACGAGCCATTGTTTAATGACCACGTAAATCCTGATTGACTGATAAAGTTACTGGCACTGTAATCTGCTGCAAACTGAGCAACATCCGCCGTTAAGCGCCACTGTGCATCTGCAGCAAACTCGTCTAAGTTTGAACTTATCGCCCAATTTTTATCGGCAAATTCAGTTTCAGAAAATGCTACGCCCGTCATAGACGACATGTCTGTTAACGTTAAATCATCTGAATCTTCAACAGTTGTTACTGAATTTTCCAAACCAACTAACTGCTCTTGCTCCCATTCTTGCGCAAAGCGATATTCAGTTGTGGTCGTTGACCAGAACGTTTGACTCGTTACATCATCACCGACCAATAACCACTTATTAG
>JBFONS010000034.1:0-932 GCA_040779355.1 Colwelliaceae bacterium BS250
AGAAGTAGCTAGTCTAACCTTCGGGAGGACGGTTACCACTTTGTGATTCATGACTGGGGTGAAGTCGTAACAAGGTAACCCTAGGGGAACCTGGGGTTGGATCACCTCCTTACCTTAAGTAGAACAATTTAATGGAATATTAACTCTTGAGTTAATGTTCACGAGTGTTCACACAAATTGTATGATAACGAAAGATGAAGAAAATTAGGTCACAGACTTTTGGACCTATTACGATAGGTCTGTAGCTCAGCTGGTTAGAGCGCACCCCTGATAAGGGTGAGGTCGGCAGTTCAAGTCTGCCCAGACCTACCAATTTAATGTTTTTACTGCGTTATTTTATCACTCGTTTAGCAGGCTAAACGTCGTAATAAAATGCCTTGTAAAAAGCATTAAATACACTCTTTGGAATTAACGTTTTAAAGAGCCCAATGCCATTGTATTACAATGGGGCTATAGCTCAGCTGGGAGAGCGCCTGCCTTGCACGCAGGAGGTCTGCAGTTCGATCCTGCATAGCTCCACCATTTTCTTCATCCTAAAGAAAGACCAAACTTAATCCATTACTCAACTTGAGAAATGCATTAAGTTTGGTTTTTAACCAATATTTCCACCGAATGCGCGTGAAAATATACTCTTTAACAATTTGGAAAGCTGATATTAAAATCGATAATTCGTGTTTATGACGTCCAATCATAAACGCATCGACTGTTGTTCATATTTATATGTTCAACCTTTGAGAATCGAATTATCACGATGAACAATTTATTGTTCATCACCGAGATGCTTTATACAGCATCTCAACATTATAACTAACAACTCTTATCGTGTTGTTAGTTGTTCTTACTCAAGGCTCAACGGCTTGCTGTTGAGTTTGATACTTTTAAGTATCGACATTCTTATTGAATGCGTGAAAATGTCAGACTTGCAACTTATC
>JBFONS010000035.1:0-576 GCA_040779355.1 Colwelliaceae bacterium BS250
GTGCTGAGCCAGTGTGGTACATGGCGATTCAACCACGTATCCAGTTTTATGAAGCGACAGATATTGGCTTAGACAGTGATTCAGATGGCACTATCGATAGTCTCGATGATGATATGGATAACGATGGTTTCACTAATGATGTCGATGCCTTTGTCTTTGACCCGAATGAATGGTCTGATGGCGATCTAGATGGTATAGGTGATAATTCAGATTCAGATTGGGATAACGATGGTGTTGATAACGACAACGATGTATTCCCAACGGATCCAAATGAGTGGTCTGATTTAGACGGTGATGGCACGGGTGATAATGCTGATTTAGACCGTGATGGAGACGGTGTAGATAATGATTTAGATATCGCACCAGATGATGCAGATATTTCTGCAGCAATGACCTTTACTGCCACTGAGCTGAAAGCTAATTACATCAATTTACCGAACAGTCATGGCGCTGAACCAACGATTCGGTTGGGAGTTGGTGCTGGTCAGCAATACAGTTTTGATACTGGCGCTGGTGAAAACATTACCGGTGCAGGCACGACAACCTATACCTTTGCAGTAGCAAATGATGAATTAG
>JBFONS010000036.1:0-566 GCA_040779355.1 Colwelliaceae bacterium BS250
TTTAACGGACACGGGCACGCTGACCATCAGTGATGTAGATACGGGCGAAAATGTGTTCCAGACCACTGGCATTACCGCCAGTGCGGGCGCGTTGGGCAGCTTGAGTATTACCGAAGCCGGCGAGTGGACGTACACCGTCGATAATGCAGACGTTCAATACCTTGGCGAAGACGACGCTAAAGTCGAAACCTTCACCGTGTTGTCTGCGGACGGCACGACGCATGATGTTGTTGTGACGATCACTGGCACGAACGACTTGCCAACAATTTCGGGTAATGCAGTGGGAGCGGTACTCGAAGACGAGACTGATCCTATTTTAACGGACACGGGCACGCTGACCATCAGTGATGAGGATACGGGCGAAAATGTGTTCCAGACCACTGGCATTACCGCAAGTGCGGGCGCGTTGGGCAGCTTGAGTATTACCGAAGCCGGCGAGTGGACTTACACCGTCGATAATGCAGACGTTCAATACCTTGGCGAAGACGACACTAAAGTCGAAACCTTCACCGTGTTGTCTGCGGACGGCACGACGCACGACGTTGTTGTGACGATCACCGGCACGA
>JBFONS010000037.1:0-541 GCA_040779355.1 Colwelliaceae bacterium BS250
GGTTTAACAAAAATGTCTAATTCTTGGCCTGACTCGTCAAAGACTCTAAGCATATCGGTGTTCGCTAACATGCCTGGAGCAAAAGGAATGCCCATGGTGACCAAAGTATTGCCTGAAGACTCTATAGAGGTCAGTGTGAACTGTTCAGGATCTGAAGGCGCTGGGTCTATTGGCGCTGCAACGGTGGTGAACACCGCACTGGTTTCGGTGATTTCCCTTGCCGAGGTTTCTTTAGAACCAATGGTAAACGTATATTCGCTTGCATAATCTAAATCTTCTGATGGGGTGAAAATAAGCTTGTCAGCAGAGATAACACTGCTTCCGGCGACAGGTCCTTGGGCCGTTGCCACATCAATGGTAACTTGCATGCCAGATAATTCGATTGATTCTGAAAAGAGTACGTCGATGCTTGAGTTAATGTGCACCGCAGTCGCATTCGCTGCTGGAGTATGACTAGTCACTGTGATTGGAACAATAGGCTCGAGAGGAGCCGAGTCGGTGGAGAAACCCCAACTGGCTGCGGTAATTACTCTTGCCGATG
>JBFONS010000038.1:0-535 GCA_040779355.1 Colwelliaceae bacterium BS250
GCACCTTTAAAATATTCTTCAAAATGCTCTGTAATGGCAATCCAATTATCTTCTTCAATACCAATAGAAGCTAGTATTCGGTATTCTTTAGGATTTATATAACCGCACTTATCTTCGCGCTGGCAACGACCTGTTGCTTCAACAAGTTGTAAATAATCGTTTATTTTAAAAGTAATGCCGTTGCCTGTTTTTAATGACTCGCCGCCAGTAAAAGGCAATAAGCTCTGTGGTTGCTGATTGTTTATCGCGGCCTGTATCCTAAGTTGTATGCTGGTATGTTCAGATGTCGTCAAATTTTTGGCCATTTGTGCGCGTATAGGATTTAAGTCAACATAGGTCATACATGCTAATAGGGATACCTCGTCGAGTAATGCTTGCGATGAAAACCTGCCCTCCCAAAAACGACCAGTGCATTGATCTTCTGCATTAGCTAATCGCGCAATATATTCGTTTAAATCTTTCATAAACCAACTCAAGCTAGATAATCTCGCTCGATAGACTTTAACTGTGGCATTAATTGTGGGTAATAGCGCAT
>JBFONS010000039.1:0-523 GCA_040779355.1 Colwelliaceae bacterium BS250
TTGAGCCTTGAGTAAGAACAACTAACAACACGATAAGAGTTGTTAGTTATAATGTTGAGATGCTGTATAAAGCATCTCGGTGATGAACAATAAATTGTTCATCGTGATAATTCGATTCTCTCAGGTTGAACATATAAATATGAACAACAGTCGATGCGTTTATGATTGGACGTCACAAACACGAATTATCGATTTTAATATCAGCTTTCCAAATTGTTAAAGAGTATATTTTCACGCGCATTCAGTGAGAATATTGATTAAAAAATCAAAGATAAGCACAAGCTTATCTTTGATTTTTCGTTCTTCAAATCGTTATCATGTAATTTGTGTGAACACTCATGAAACAGGGATGTTTCTGTGTCAAATCACCACGGATGGTAAAGATTTGACCTAGATGCATTCAAGCTTCCATTAAATTGTTTTACTTAAGGTAAGGAGGTGATCCAACCCCAGGTTCCCCTAGGGTTACCTTGTTACGACTTCACCCCAGTCATGAATCACAAAGTGGTAACCGTCCTCCCGA
>JBFONS010000003.1:0-458943 GCA_040779355.1 Colwelliaceae bacterium BS250
TGATCTTCTGCATTAGCTAATCGCGCAATATATTCGTTTAAATCTTTCATAAACCAACTCAAGCTAGATAATCTCGCTCGATAGACTTTAACTGTGGCATTAATTGTGGGTAATAGCGCATCGTCAAACACTTCATCTCGGCAAAATTGTCTGGTAAGTAACGTGCCAAAGTGAAGCTTATGCCATCGTTCTAGCACTTCTTTATTACTAAGTTTATTCGCTTTTTGTTCATTAATTTTAACAACTATATGGGTATGATTACTCATCACTGCAAATGCACATACATCAATCGTATAAATACTTGCTAGCAATAACAAACGCTCTTGTACCCATGTGCGTCGATGTTCGAATGATTGCTGTGTCACAGCATCAGAACCACATAAGAAGGCTCGTCTGACACAACGCGAGACACAATGATAGTAGGGCGTTTCAGATAGAAAAATTTGTTTATTTCTTGGTGTGGGCATAATAACTCTTCCTTGAGTTAAAAATGGATGTTTAAAGTTTAGGTTAGGATAGTAATCAATGCCAATTACAGTGCGTGGCTAAATAAGGGGGATTTTATTTTTGGCAAGAAAAAAGGCCTGCAATAAATGCAGGCCTTTTTAATGTGGCTCCTCAACCCGGACTTGAACCAGGAAGAAACGGCGATTTTAATTTAGTCAGTCCGTTGCTTTGTTTGGCAACACTTTATTTTTGTAAAAAAAAAAGGCCTGCATAAATGCAGGCCTTCTTAATGTGGCTCCTCAACCTGGACTTGAACCAGGGAGGAACGGTGATTTTAATTTAGTCAGTCCGTTGCTTGTGAGGCAACATTTTATTTTAGGAAAAAAAAAGGCCTGCAATAAATGCAGGCCTTGTTAATGTGGCTCCTCAACCTGGACTTGAACCAGGGACAAACGGATTAACAGTCCGTTGCTCTACCAGCTGAGCTATTGAGGAATTGTTCTTTTTACACTACAACCGCTTTTAAAACTGTTAAAAGCCATTATATAAATTGGCTCCTCAACCTGGACTTGAACCAGGGACAAACGGATTAACAGTCCGTTGCTCTACCAGCTGAGCTATTGAGGAATTGTTCTTTTCGATTTAATTAAGTCTTACTGGTTTGCTTAATAAATCAAATAAATGTAATAAACATTTATTTAAATTTGGCTCCTCAACCTGGACTTGAACCAGAGAGGAACGGCGATTTTAATTTAGTCAGTCCGTTGCCTGTGCAACTTTTTACCGAATTACTACCGCAAAATTTGGCTCCTCAACCTGGACTTGAACCAGGGACAAACGGATTAACAGTCCGTTGCTCTACCAGCTGAGCTATTGAGGAATTGTTTCTGTTAGCTACTTGGCTAACGGGGCGGAATTCTATATATCTGGGTGGTCGCTGTCAACACTAAAAATAAGAAAAATTTAATGAAAAGTGTTGTTTGCTTGTTTTGCATACAAATAGTTGGGAATTTAAGCAAAGAATAAAGCCAACAAACAGCTGTTTCGTTAATGTCATTCAAATTTTTATTTTATGTAGTTATCCACAAAATATGTGGATAACTCTGTTAACTAAAGTGTAATGATATGTACAGGTTTGATTTATATAAGATTATTACTGAATTTAGTTTTGAGTGCGATTGGAAAAGTTTATTTATAACAGCAGGTTACAATTATTTAGCAGTAATAATGCGCACTTAGGTTGAAATGTATACGATTGTGCAATTAAATATTCAGTTGTGTATATATTTTATTGAAAATAATAAAGTATTTCTATATTTATGCTTAATTATCTTATTAAGTGATATTTAATTAGCCACTTGCTTGCCTATCTCTTACAATAGTTACCTTTATTTTTCGTTTTAATACATCTTGGTTGTTAATGTCCCAAATTAAAAAAAGAAAACAACAAGATCTTCTTAATGGTCCTGTTAGCCTCACCTTAAAAAATATGACTATTCCAATGACATATGGCATGTTGCTATTAATGACATTTAATTTAGTTGATACCTTTTTTGTCAGTATGTTAGGCACACAACCTCTTGCCGCAATCAGTTTTACTTTCCCAATAACATTCACTGTTATCAGTTTAACCATAGGTTTGGGCATTGGTACTTCTGCGGTTATTGCTAAAACATTAGGTAGCGGGAATGAGGCAGATGCAAGAAATACAGCAACTGTTGCAATGCTTATTACGGCTGTTATCGTCAGCATAGTATCTTTTCTTGGTTATTTGTTTTCGGATCAAATATTTTCACTGTTAGGTGCAAAACCAAATGTATTACCTTTGATCCATGAATATATGGATTTGTGGTTTATTGGCAGTGTCGGTTTAATAGGACCAATGATAGGTAATTCTATCTTAAGAGCTTCAGGCGATACTCATACACCAAGTTATATTATGGGCAGTGCGGGTTTGATTAACGCCGTTCTTGATCCTATTTTTATTTTTGGCTTTGGGCCTATACCTGCTATGGGTATTGAAGGCGCTGCGATTGCAACGTTAATTTCTTGGGCATTTGGCTTAATGTTAGTTATATATATCCTCGGCTTTAAGCGCAACCTCATCCATTTAAAGCTCCCCAACTTTTCTATATTTAAAACATCAACCAAGCAAATCTTGCATATTGGCTTACCTGCAGCTGGAGCGAATATGTTAACGCCAATTGCTGCCGCCGTGATGACGGCTATTGCCGCTACTTATGGTGAGTCTGCAGTTGCTGCCTTTGGCGTAGGGTCTCGTATTGAATCTATCGCTTGTTTAGTGGTACTAGCCTTGTCTATGACGTTACCACCTTTTATCAGTCAAAATTTAGGCGCGGGTAAATTAAGTCGTATTAATGATGCGTTTAAGGTCTCAACTCGTTTTGTACTATTTTGGCAAATAGGAATTTATGCGCTACTTATTTTAATCTCACCATTAATCGCAGATATTTTTACTGACGAACAAAGTGTTGCCGATATCATTACCTTATTTATGTGGATACTACCGTTAGGCTATGGTTTGCAAGGGGTAATAATTTTAACCAATTCATCGTTTAATGCATTACATAAACCTCTAATTGCATTAACACTAAGCATCATCCGCTTATTTATCTTCTATGTGCCATTAGCCTACTTAGGCAGTGAATTATACGGACTGACTGGATTTTTCATCGGCGCATTGCTGGGCAATTTATTAATGGCTTTATTGTCTTACCATTTATTTGCTAAGCAGTTTAAACATCCTGAACAACTACAAAGTACAAACGTGTAATTATGAGTAAAGAATTTAAAATTGTTTCTGACTATAAGCCTAGTGGCGATCAACCGACAGCAATTAAGCAATTACTGGATGGTTTGGATTCTGGGCTTGCGCATCAAACATTACTGGGAGTAACTGGCTCTGGTAAAACATTTACCATAGCAAACGTGATTGAAACCCAGCAACGGCCAACCATGATCATGGCGCCTAATAAAACTCTTGCTGCGCAATTGTACGGTGAAATGAAAGAGTTCTTTCCCAATAATGCGGTTGAATATTTTGTTTCTTATTATGATTACTACCAACCTGAAGCGTATGTTCCAACAACAGATACCTTTATTGAAAAAGATGCCTCTATTAATGAACATATAGAGCAAATGCGTTTATCGGCAACGAAAGGCTTAATGGAAAGACGAGATGTGATTATAATCGCCTCTGTTTCAGCCATTTATGGTTTGGGCGATCCGAGTTCATATCTGAAGATGATGTTGCATATGTCGCAAGGTGACATCATTAATCAAAGAGACATTTTAAGACGTTTAGCTGAGCTGCAATACACCCGTAATGATGTTGCATTTGCTCGGGCAACATATCGTGTTCGCGGCGATGTGATTGATATATTCCCTGCGGAATCTGAGCGAATTGCTATTCGTATTGAATTGTTTGATGAAGAAATTGAACGCATTAGCCAATTTGATCCGTTAACCGGGCAAGTTGAAAAAGTATTACCTAGGATCACTATTTACCCTAAAACCCACTATGCCACGCCAAGAGAAAAAATAATGGGTGCGGTTGAAAAAATCAAAGTGGAATTAAAAGAGCGGGCCACGCAGCTAAAAGACAACAATCGCTTGGTTGAAGAGCAACGTATTGTACAGCGTACCCAGTTTGATATTGAGATGATGAGCGAGCTTGGTTATTGCTCGGGTATTGAAAACTACTCGCGCTATTTGTCGGGCCGTGAATCTGGTGATGCGCCGCCAACCTTGTTTGATTATCTGCCCGATGACGGTTTACTTATTATTGATGAGTCACATGTAACCGTGCCGCAAATTGGCGCTATGTATAAAGGTGACCGTTCAAGAAAACAAAACTTGGTTGAGTATGGCTTTCGCCTACCTTCAGCTTTAGATAATCGTCCGATGAAGTTTGAGGAATTTGCCTCTCTATCACCACAAACTATTTATGTCTCAGCCACCCCAAGTGTTTATGAGTTAGATAAATCGGGTGATGATGTTGCCGAGCAAGTTGTTCGACCTACAGGCTTACTAGACCCGCAAATTGAAGTGCGTCCAGTAGAAACACAAGTAGATGATTTACTGTCAGAAATTAATAAGCGAGTAGCTAAAAAGGAACGCATATTAGCCACAACTCTAACGAAACGTATGGCTGAAGATTTAAGTGATTACTTAACAGAGAACGGCGTTAAGGCTCGATATTTACATTCTGATATTGATACCGTGGAAAGAATGGAGATCATCCGTGACTTACGCTTAGGCATATTTGATGTATTAATTGGTATTAACTTACTTCGAGAAGGTTTAGATTTACCTGAGGTATCTTTAGTCGCCATTTTAGATGCAGATAAAGAAGGTTTTTTACGTTCAGAGCGATCGCTTATTCAAACCATTGGCCGTGCAGCACGTCATCTTGACGGTACCGCTATTTTATATGCGGCAAAAATCACTAAATCGATGAAAAAAGCGATTGATGAAACCGTTCGCAGGCGCGAGAAACAACATCAATATAATCTTGATAATAATATTACGCCAAGAGGCTTAGTTAAGAAAATTGCTGATGTGATGGGCTCGAATAGTAATATGGCACCAGAGATCCAAAAAGTCGGTGAACCAGGCGCTGATAATCATATTCTCACCACTCGAGAAATAGATAAAAAAGTGTCTACGCTTGAAAATGAAATGTTCGACCACGCGCGCAACCTTGAATTTGAAAAAGCTGCGGCGGCTCGAGATGAAATAGCGAAATTGCGTTTATTACAACTTAAAACCTAATGACTAACATTTTAAGTCATAAAAACCTAAACGTTAGGAGCGATAACTGTAGAAACTGATGATCTCGGCGATACTGTCAGTTTCACATTTTGCCAAGTTTGATATTTCATTGATGATTTTATCCTGAATATCTACCGGAAAAAGCATCAATTGTTCTAAATATAAATGTGCTTGTAAAGCATCTCGGTTACTCAATAATTCTCCGAGATGTTTTGCATGATGTTCCCAAATAGAGCCCATAAAGTCCTCCTTTAATTAATCCACACATACCTATATTTTAGGATATAAATGCCATTTTTATATAGTTTTTGGCTATTAAAGTTAGCTAAAATAACTTTAAAATGATTATTCACGCCTAAGTTGCTTATTTAATTAAGAGTTTTATTTTACTGCTGCTTGCTAAATTTTACCTATAAGCTTTTAAAACACCCTTGAATGACTAAATAAATCCAAATAGAACTTGTCAGACCAGTTCGAATGCTATAGTTTATAGTGATTAGACGTACAATTAATTACAAACAACTTTACAAGGTGTATCAATGCCATTATTTACAGCTCCATTAAAAGACATCGATTTTATCACCAATGATGTTTTAGATTATCAAAAGCATTACCAAAAATATGAAGAGTATGCTGAAGCTACACCTGACTTAGTTGAAGTGGTAATTTCTGAATGTGCAAAATTTTGTGAAAACGAATTACACCCAATTAATCAAAGTGGCGATCATGAAGGTTGTCGATTTGAAGATGGCAAAGTGTTTACCCCTAAAGGTTTCAAAGAAGCCTACCAACAGTATGTTGACGGCGGTTGGCAGTCACTTGCACATCCTATTGATTTTGGCGGTCAGGGATTACCTGCATCGTTAGGCTTAGTTAAATCTGAGTTAATGGGCACAGCTAACTGGTCTTTTGGTATGTATCCTGGTTTAAGCCACGGTGCAATGAACACTTTACTGGCTCACGGTAGTGAAGAGCAAAAGCAAACATACCTTACTAAGTTAACTGAAGGTGTTTGGACCGGCACTATGTGTTTAACAGAAGCACAATGTGGTACCGATTTAGGCCAAATTAGAACCAAAGCTGTACCCAATGATGATGGTTCATTTGATGTAACCGGTAGTAAGATTTTTATCTCTGCTGGTGAGCATGATTTAACCGAAAACATTGTTCATATCGTACTTGCTAGGTTGCCGAATGCACCTAAAGGTACTCGCGGAATTTCTTTGTTTATCGTTCCTAAAATGCAAGTTAATGCAGATGGTAGCGTAGGCGAGCACAACAATGTTGTGTGTGGCTCTATTGAAGATAAAATGGGCATTAAAGCCTCTGCAACAGCAGTATTAAACTTTGACAACGCTAAAGGCTACTTAATTGGCGAAGAAAATAAAGGTTTAAACTACATGTTCACCTTTATGAATACAGCGCGCCTTGGTACTGCTCTACAAGGTGTTTGTGCCTCTGAATTGTCTTATCAAAATTCATTAGCATACGCCAAAGACCGTTTATCTATGCGTTCTTTAACCGGTGTTAAATCGCCAGACAAAATTGCTGATGCAATTATTGTGCATCCAGATGTTCGTCGCTTATTGCTTACTCAAAAAGCGTTTGCTGAAGGTGGACGTGCAATGGTGTATTACGTAGCTAAATTGGTTGACGATATTGAGCAAAATAAAGATAAAGACGAAATAGAAAAGTCAGATGGTCGTTTAGGATTTTTAACACCTATTTTAAAAGCCTTTATTACTGAAGCTGGCCTTGAAGCGTCAAGCAATGGCATGCAAGTATTTGGTGGCCATGGTTACATTAAAGAATGGGGCATGGAGCAAATTTATCGTGATGCTCGTATCGCAACTCTTTATGAAGGAACAACAGGCATTCAAGCACTCGATTTATTGGGTCGTAAAGTGATGTTGAATCGCGCCAAAGAAATGAATTCATTCGCCAAAGAAATTTTAGTGTTTTGTAAAGATCACAGTATTGTTTCAGGCAACGAGCAAAAAATGCGCATGCATAAATTCACTTGGCCATTAGCAAAAGTTGTGGCGCAGTGGCAACAATACACAGTGCGTTTAATGCTTAAAGGTAAGAAGAATAGAGATTTTGTAGGCTCAGCGTCTAATGATTACTTAATGTACTCAGGTTACATCACTATGGCGTATTTCTGGGCAATGATGGCGCAAAAAGCCAATGAAAAGCTTACATCTGGTGAAGGTGATAAAGAGTTTTATCAAGCGAAAGTAAAAACTGCAGAATTCTACTTTGAACGCATTTTACCGCGCACTAAAGCGTTATCTAGAACAATGATGCAAGACCCTAAAAGCTTAATGCAAATGACAGAATCAATGTTTTAAGCTCTACGCTCTCCGCTCTACGCTCTCCGCTCTAAGCTTTAACGCTTAACGTTATAAAAAAAATCACCAGACTATTAACCAGTCTGGTGATTTTTTGTTTTAAGGCATTAATGTCGTTAGAGTATTACCCTAAATACCCTAATTACATTAATGGTTTAATGGTTTAAATGAACACTTTGGCCAATAATCGTTGCATCATTAATCATAAATGGCTCCGGCATGAATAACTCGCCGCGCGGCTTTATTGCATCGAACTTGTCGAATAGATCAAATGCAGTTTCATACACTTTTAACGATAAAGTATTGAGTGTCGAGACGGTGATCTCTACCGTTATTTGTTCAAATGGCGACGACAGGGTATAGGTAAAGAAAAATCCATCATTAAAACTCGACTCAACCGGCGCTGAATTTTTTAAAAATGGCTGACCATTAACCACCATGCGTTTTATATCAATGCTATTGGCAGTACTTAGTTGCAGTAAGTTAGTGGCTTTTTGCGGTGTGATTTGTAGCGTTATAGTACGTTGTTGAGCACTTGTTTGATCATTAATCACTTGTACCTTGGCTGCCTGTAATGGCAGAACACTGGTTTGCTGAAAAAATCGAAATGCCCTCGGGTAGATATTTTGTTGCCAATCATCTGCATGCTGAGGTTTAGTAAAAAATTGCTCAGTAAATTGATCTAATGTTTTATTACTGCTTACCCAAAATGCCTGCTGAGTATCATAATTAACGATATAGTTAATGCTATTAGGCTTTTTACGCTCTGGGGTATAATCCGATTGCATCACGGATACCACAAAACACACCATTGAAATAACAAAACCTAACGTTATTACGCCTTTAATTTTAACATCCCAAAATAACAGAGGCGCCACTAAAACGACCAATAAACAAGTTAATACAGTGCCTAAAACCATGGCTTTAAGGCCTAATCCAATGACCAATGCGGTGATCAGCGGGGCAACAATCATCGCGGCTAACATTGCCAACAAAATGATCAGCCATGTAGATGACAGGGAAATATGCTTACCTTTAACTGTTCTTATATAAAGGCCCAGCAAGGCCAAATATACCGGTAATATTAAAAAGCCAGCACCAGGCAGTGCATAAGCGATTAAGGCATTTATTATTAACCAACAAACTAACACCGCAAAGTAACGATCCGCTGCACAGCAATATTGATTAAACCATTGACCTATGGCTAAGGTTGAAGTCACGGTAAGCGCGACAAAGGCAGCTAAGATCCAATGACCGTTATAGGTAAAGTTTTGCGGTATATCGGCATATTGGGGAAATATTTTTAACAAGCCTTGCCAACCGAAATAGCCAATAGCAACGGCAGTGATTATTGATAACACTAAAGGAGCGAAGCCTAGGCATAACTTTTTGATAGAAACTTGTTGACGCTTTATGCCAACAAAGGTCACGTGTAATAGCATAATTGTGGCAATTATTGTCATCCAAATGACCATTGAAAATGGATAAGTGACCATGCCTATTACCGGAATGTTAAAGTACACTAAGTCAATGTCAGACTTTAGCGTGGTTAGGTCTGCCATAGCAAAATAGTCTAACAAGGCCATTAAATACTCTGCTTGGTGGTTTAAGCTGGCTCTGTCTAGTCTTGAAAATGAATCTTGGGCAGTATGGTAATCAAAGTGGTCATCGATAAAAGCAAAGTTAAAACCTTGTATATCCCCGTCTTCTCTAAATACTGTTAGGTCAGTATCATTAGGCAACATTTTATATATGCTATACATTAATGAATTGGCCGCAGGGTGTTCAATGTCGGCCTTGGCAAAAGCGTTTACAAGTTCGCTGTTACCTTGGTTTGTTTCTAAAATCATATAACTTGGGCCACCAGAGCCTCTGGCTTCAAAGTTTAATACTAATTCTACATCTTTAGCCCAAGGGTGATAATTCACAAACGCCTGAGCGCCTAATAAACCTCGTTCTTCACCGTCAGTTATTATAATAATAATATCATTTTCAGGTGTTTGACCGCGCTCAAGAAAGGCACGTACCCCTTCTATAATGGTTACAACACCACTACCAGCGTCACTTGCACCCATTGATGAATGTAAGCCAGAATCGTAATGAGTCACTAATGCGATTGCTTTGTTATTGGCGTTTGTTGGCGATTTCCCCGATATTTTTGCAATGATGTTTTTGGTGTTTGCCGCGGAAAATGTGCGGCGCTTATGTTTGCCTATTTGTTCAAATATTTCAACGTCTAAGCCCATTGCTTCTAATTGTGTTTGGATATACTGTCGAACGTCTTGATGCGCTTTAGAGCCTAAATAATGTGGCGCTTGAGTGATCTGTTTTAAATGATTAAGCGCCTTAGATTGTGAAAACTCAGTGCCGTTGTCGCTATTGAATGCGGTTGCAGAGGGCTGCTGAGCCTCGAAGGCAAATAAAATAGCTAACGCCATAGCGATTAATGGCAGTAACCAATGTTTACTTTTTAATGGTGTATCTTTTAATTGCCCCTCTTTGGGATGAGAGGTGCCTTGTAAGGTCGTTCTTGTCATTAATTTTCTCGTTATTATTGTTATGTTTTAATGGCGGTTAAATTAGTAAATCAAATATTATAGCAATTATTGATGGTCATACAATTTAGCTTATATACAAATTAGTAGGATAAGAACAGTGCAATGGTTATAAATATAACGACCAAATTAGGAGAGTGATCTGGTCGCTTTAATTAAATGCTAACAACGGGCTAACATTATTTTATGGCGTTAATGTTAATACAGTGTTTAAGCCAGTGTTTAAGCCAATGTTAAAGTTCATAAGTCAGAGGATCAGTTAAGCCATTTTCCTCGAACGCTTCTAAACGCTCTTGGCAAGCGCCGCATTTACCACAGGCGTGTTCTCTGCCGTTATAACAAGTCCAGCTTTTAGAGTAATCTAAGCCCATGCTTAAGCCGTCGGTTAAAATGTCAATTTTAGTCTGTTTAAGGTACGGACTGTGAATTTCAACCGATTGATAATTCGCTATTTTGCAGACATCATTCATTTTTTCAACGAACTCAGGTCGACAATCAGGGTAAATGGCATGATCGCCTGAATGAGCACCGTAATAAACTTGTGCTGCTTCAAGTGACACCGCATAACCAACAGCCATCGACAGTAATATCATATTACGATTAGGCACCACAGTAGACTTCATGCTGTCTTCTTCATAATGACCTTCAGGAATATCAATATCATCGGTTAACGATGAACCGCCAATTAATTCGTTAATGGCGCTAATATCGATGATTTTGTGAGAAATAGATAACTCTTCACAAACCTTAGCCGCGTACTGTAATTCTTTTACGTGCTTTTGACCGTAATCAAATGACAGTGCAAATACTTGCTTGCCATCTTTTAAGGCTCTATTTAACACAGTGAATGAATCCATGCCGCCGGAATAAATTACGACAACTTTTTCTGACATATTTTCAGTCATTTATTTATGCTCTTAAGGTATACTATTAATAATTATCAATTTTACTCGAATTATCGAATAAGCCAAAGAATATTTATCATGAGCCATTATAAAATTAATGAATTATTTGAAACTATCCAAGGTGAAGGCTCTTTTACGGGCCAGCCATCTATCTTTTTACGACTGCAAGGTTGCCCTGTAGGTTGCTCTTGGTGCGATACCAAGCATACTTGGGAAATTAACTTAGACCGAGAAGTCAGCAGTGATGCGGTGCTAAATAAAAAAGCAGAAACCGATGAGTGGGTTGATTTAAGTGTTGATGATATTTTTAATATTATTGCCAGCAAAAACTTTAAAGCCAAACACATTGTTATTACTGGTGGTGAGCCTTGTATGGTCGATTTAACGCCTCTTTGTACAATGTTTGAACACAAGGGCTATTCAACGCAAATTGAAACTTCAGGTACCTTTGAGGTACTCACAACCGATAAATGTTGGGTTACGGTATCGCCAAAAGTTAATATGCGCGGTGGTTTTGATATTTTATCGTCGGCAATGCATCGTGCCAATGAAATTAAACACCCAATTGCAACTGAGCAACACGTAGCAGATTTAAAAGAGTTATTGGCAAAACATAATATTACCAACACACCGATTTACTTACAGCCGATTAGCCAAAAAGAGCGTGCGACTAAGCTTGCGATAGATACCTGTATTGAAAATAATTGGCGCTTATCTATACAAGTGCATAAATACATCGGCATTGAGTGATTAGTTATTGAGTGTTCAGCCCGAAATTGAGCGGGTTAGTTAATACTATTTAAATCAAAATGCCAGTTCAGCTTTAACCCTGAACTGGCATTTTGTGTTTAGCTTATGTCACTTGGTAATACACACTAATTGCTAGGTGCTTTTACTCTCTATAATTAATACTCGCTACAATTAATACTCGCTACAATTAATACTCTATATTGCGTTTAAACGGTGGTAGAGAATCTAATAATTGTTTGCCATAGCGTTTCGACACAAGTCTGCGGTCTAAAATGCTGATCATGCCGGTATCTTTTTCATTGCGTAATAAGCGTCCGCACGCTTGAATAAGTTTTTTAGAGGCATCTGGCACCGATAACAACATAAACGGATTACCGCCTTTTTGTTTTATATATTCAGCTTGGGCTTGATCAACCGGTGAGGTTGGCACTGAAAACGGCAATTTAGTGATAATTAAGTTGGTTAGGTATTTACCCGGTAAATCCAAACCTTCAGAGAAACTTTGGCTACCAAAAATAATACTGGTTTTGTCTTGGTCACAGAGTTTTTTATGTTGCTCTAATATATGCTGTCTGGAATCTTCCCCTTGCACCATAATATCCAGTTTTTTGCTTTTTTTACGCAACTCTTCAGTCACTTTGTTCATTTGCCAATACGATGAAAATAACACTAAGTTGGCTTGGTCTTGCTTTAATAACTTAGGGATTTTTTTTATTAACTCATCAGTGAATTTATCACTAGCGGTAGGCTCTGTGGCCATTTTGGGAATGTTAAGTACTGCATTTTCTTGAAAATTAAACGGTGAGTTAAGTTTAACGTATTGAGTACCGTCGTTGTTGCCAAGGCCGGCTTGCTGTCTAAAATGATCAAATGAGTTAAGCGCACACAATGTTGCTGAGCACAGTACTGCACCTTCACATTTACTCCACAGATTATCTTCGAGAAAAAATCCAACTTCGATAGGGGATGCACAAACTAAGTAGTCATCACGCTTACCGGATGTTTTTTCAATCCAACGTGCTAATGGCGCGGCTTTTTCTGAATCGGTTTTGGCGAACATATACCAAATTTTTTCTAAATTTTCTAAGCGCTGTATTTCAAACCCAGACTCGGCTAATAATGCTTCTGCTTGGTACATTTGCACTGAGCCATCTTTCACTTCTTCCATTAATAAATTATATAATTTGTTAATTTCGCTCAGCGCTTTTTTACTGGCGTTTTGGATATCTTCAGCGAGATTCTTTAAATTTTTATCGATAATGCCATTTTCAAATCGATACTGCTTGTCTTCCTTAAAGAAGACATTTTGGTTGGCATCAAAAAAACTGTTTACCTTTTGCAAGTCGGCGATGATCTCTTGCGTTAAATCGGCCAATTTTAAGGCCGGCGAAATTGCTCTTTGGCTGCTGCACAGCTTGCCGATTTTATCTGCTGTTACTGGTACTTTACTGAGCCAATCAATTGCCCCTTTAACCGTTGCCATTGCTGATGAATGGTCGCGAGTAATGTCAGGTAAATGATGCGCTTCGTCAATAACATAAATACTTTCATCGGGGTCTGACAATATAATGCCACCACCTAAATCTAAATCGGCCAATAATAAGCTGTGGTTAACAATGAGTACATCAGCAACATCCATGGTTTCGCGAGATTTATGAAACGGGCAATGAGTATGGTCACTTAAATGTTTTAAACAGCTGTGTTTATCTGCTTGAATATGTTGCCAAACGTTGTCAGGAATAGGTTTAGGCCATGAGTCTCTATCGCCTTGCCATTTTCCTGAGCTGAGCTTGTCATTTAAACTGTGCAACATTTTAATGTCAGACTGCTTAGGTTTCTCTGTCCAAAGCGCCGCTTGGCTGTCATTGTCGTCGGTATGACACGCGAGCTTTAACCGTTGCGTACAAACATAGCGGCCTCTACCTTTTACTAAACAATATTCAAACTCTAAGCCAGAATGTTGACGTAAAAAAGGTAAATCTTTTAAAAATAGCTGTTCTTGTAAGGCGACGGTAGCGGTTGAAATAACCACTTTTTTTTGACGACTCATCGCTAAAGGAATGGTGCCCAAACAATAAGCTAGAGATTTACCTGTGCCAGTGCCGGCTTCAATAACTACATGTTTTCTATCTTTGGCATATTCGCCAGATAAGGTTTTGGCAATTTCAGCAATTAAGTAAGCTTGTTCTTTACGCGGGGTGAAATTGACTAAGTTATCGCCTATTTCCTTATAAGCTTTACGTATAATTTCCTTGGTTTTTGCACCTAACATGATTTTTGTGTTTCCATTAGCAAGCAGCTGTTTTACTATGCTGTATATATTAACAGGTTTTTGAGTAAATTCGACTTAAAATGACAAGTTCTAGTAAAAAAGGTTTTCTCTTAACCAGACAGGTTCAAGATTTACAGCACAGCTTGCAATTAACCTATTGGTTAAAGGGCGATAGTGGTCCTGTAAAGCTATGTGTGGAACAGCAAAAATCGATATTTTTCGTCGAAAACCAAAGTGTTGAGCAAGCGCTTGAGGTCTTAAATCAAGCCAATATTAAACAACAAAGCAAACCATTATCACTGAAAACATTTGGAGATGTTGCTGTACATGGCTTTTATTTTGCCAAACTCAGTGTATTTTATAAAGCCCGAGAGGTATTAAAGAAGCAGGGCATAAAATGTTATGAAGATGACATTCGCCCTGAAGATAGATTTTTAATGGAGCGCTTTATCACTGGCGCCGTTGAATATGTTGGTGTTGAACAACAAAGTTATAAATATCAAACATTTAATCAAGTAAAGTGTAAAAGTAGCGACTATCAACCTGAGTTATCAATGTTGTCTATTGATCTCGAGTGCTCTATGGCGGGCGACTTATATTCAATGGGTTGTTATAGCGATACGGTCGAAAAAGTGTTTATGATCGGCGCGGCAGAAGACGACGCTAACCCATACATAGAATGGGTTGTTGATGAGTGCGATTTACTGCTTAAGTTTATTACTTGGCTCAATGACTACGATCCCGACATTATCATTGGCTGGAATGTCATTAATTTTGATTTTAAATTACTGCAAAAACGTTGCGATTTAAATAATATTAAATTTGCTATTGGCCGCGATGGTAGCATTCCTGTGTGGCGACAAAACCGCTTAAGTCCGGAGCAAAATTTCATCACCATTGCCGGTCGAGTAGTACTCGATGGCATCGACTTATTAAAATCAGCAACCTTTAATTTCCCCAGTTTTTCGCTCGAAAATGTATCGCGTGAATTACTTGGTATAGGCAAAGATATAGACAGTGTTGATAATCGCGTTGCAGAAATCACCCGCAAGTTTCATCAGCAAAAGCAGTCTCTGGCCGCTTACAACTTAGAAGACTGCCGATTGGTTTGGCTTATCTTTAAAAAAACACAATTATTAGAATTTACTGTTTTACGCTCAACCCTTACCGGCTTAGAGCTCGACCGAGTAGGTGGTAGTGTCGCCGCGTTTACCAACCTGTATCTGCCTAAGTTGCATCGTAGTGGTTATGTTGCACCTAATATGGGCGATGGCGAGAGTGGCTTAATATCGCCTGGCGGTTTTGTTATGGACTCAATTCCAAACCTCTATAAAAACGTCTTGGTGCTGGATTTTAAAAGCTTGTATCCAAGTATTATTCGCACCTTTAATATCGATCCTATGGGCTTAATTGAAGGCTTAAAAGAGCAGGGCGCTGACCACTGTAAACCCCTTGCGACTATCGAAGGATTTGATGGTGCCTATTTTTCAAGAGATAAACACTTTTTACCCGACATTATCGAAGAGTTATGGCGTGAGCGCGATAAAGCCAAGTTGCAAAAAAATGCACCACTATCGCAAGCCATAAAAATTATTATGAATTCGTTCTACGGTATTTTGGGCTCTACTGGTTGTCGATTTTTTGACCCTCGTTTGTCTGGCTCCATCACCAAACGCTCACATCAATTACTCAATACCACCAAAGACTGGATAGAAGCTCAAGGTTATAGCGTTATTTACGGCGACACTGATTCCATTTTTGTGCACGTCGGCACGGATAAAACCGATAGCCAATGCCAAGTGATTGGGCATGAGATGAAAAACTATATTAATAAGCGTTGGGACCAGGAGCTTAAAGATAAATTTAATATTGAAAGCCAGTTAGAGATTGAATTTGAAACCCATTTTCATCAATTTTTAATGCCCACAGTGCGTGGTACTGATATTGGCACTAAAAAACGTTATGCCGGTCTTGTCGGTCGAGGTGATGATGAGAAACTCATTTTTAAAGGCTTAGAGAGTGTACGTACCGACTGGACAATACTGGCGAAAGACTTTCAAAAACAGCTGTATTTAAAAGTATTTAAAGGTTTACCGGTTGATGAATTCGTTAAAACTATGGTGAGCGATACGTTAGCTGGAAAATATGATCACGCCTTAATTTATCGTAAAAGATTACGCCGTAAACTTGTTGAATATGAGAAAAATGTACCCCCACACGTACAAGCAGCAAGACATGCAGATGAAAAAAACAAGCAATCAGGTAAGCCATTACGATATCAAAATAAAGGCTGGATTGAGTATGTTATGACCGTTAAAGGTCCGCAAACAATAGAGTACTTAACCGACCATATTGATTATGATTTATACATCGAACGCCAGCTAGGGGTAGTTGCAGATGGTATTTTACCTTTTATAGGGAAAAGTTTTTCTTATATCTGTGATGACCAATTACAACTTTTTTAGCCCTTAATGACAAAAACAGTTATAAATTAGTTACAAAAACATGGTGTAATCGGTTGCGAAACTCGGTATAACATAACCCAAGCTTTAGATGGCTAGATAGCTAAGTTGTATTTTATAAAGAATCAATTTGGTTTAGGCTATTTAAATAAACTATATTTTCACCACTAATAAGTCATGAGTATTCGATGAAAAATAATAGCAAAATAGTAAATGCTGGCCGTAGCGCCAAATGGACACAAGGTGTTGTCAATCCCCCGGTATATCGTGCATCTACAGTGGTATTTAATTCTGTCGCCGAGATGAAACATGCCAGTGCCAATAAAACCAAACAAACAATGTTTTATGGTCGCCGCGGTACACCAACGACCTTTGCCTTTGCTGATGCGATGACTGAACTTGAAGGTGGTGCGGGTTGTTACGTGTATCCTTGTGGCACTGCAGCGATCACTAGTGCTATTTTAGCGTTTGTTAAAAACGGTGATCACCTACTGATGGTTGATACCAGCTATGAGCCAACCCGTGATTTTTGTGAAAAAACGTTAGTGGACTTTGGTGTTGAAGTCACGTTTTACGACCCGCTTATTGGTAAAGGTATTGTTGATTTAATCCAAGAAAATACCAAAGTGATATTTTTAGAGTCGCCTGGCTCACTTACTATGGAAGTACAAGACGTTCCTGGTATTTGTGAGGTGGCGCACGCACAATCTCAAGACATTACCGTGATATTAGATAATACTTGGGCATCGCCAATACATTTTCAGCCATTTGATTATGGTGTTGATGTATCAGTACAAGCCGCGACCAAATATATTGTAGGGCATTCAGATGTCATGCTTGGCACTGCTACTGCTAATGAAAAGTCATGGCCAATACTGAGAGAAAAGTCTTATTTACTTGGCCAGTGCGCATCCCCTGATGATATTTATTTAGCCATGCGCGGCATTCGCACACTAGGTGTACGTTTAAAACAGCATGAAAAAAATTCATTACAGGTTGCTAAATGGCTTGCCGAGCGCCCTGAAGTTAAAACGGTATTACATCCAAGTTTAGAGTCTTGTCCTGGACATGAATTTTTTAAACGAGACTTTATTGGTGGTAATGGTTTATTTTCGTTTGTGTTGAATGCAAGCAATGAAAAAGCGCTTACTGCCTTACTCGATGGTATGCATCACTTTAAAATGGGCTTTTCGTGGGGCGGCTATGAAAGTCTTATTCTTGGCGTTTCGGGGCTTAAAAACATGCGCAGTGTCACTTCCTGGCCACATGACGGTGCCCTTATTCGATTACATATTGGCTTAGAAGATGTGGAAGACTTAATTGAAGATTTAGAGCGCGGATTTGAACGCTTAAATGCCTTGTTATAACCAATAACATCAAATGGATGTGGGTATTAAGTAAGTTAGACTAAAAAATAATGAGTTTAGCACGTGATTTACGTGCTAAACCATGCAACACAATTGTCGTAACGTTAAGCGTTAGACGTTTGTTGTTGGCGTTTATAGTAGTTAACTAAACCCACTACTGATGCAATAATCCAGAAAATTTCAATGACAAAACTGGCCAAGTTAAAATTAATACATAAGCTTATTAATAATAATATTGCGCCAACCAAATTCAATAAATTATAGTTTAAACTTTTAGGGTCAATCTTATCCGTCTGGATCAAGAAAAAAGCGAAAACAACAAGTGTTGTGCCCATCATACCGATAACATCTGCAAACATAGTAAACTCCAGGTTAATTATTAATACCAATTGAGATAAATATGTGAACTACTTTTTGCTGAGGAAAAAGGGATAAATACAAGGCATGAAATTTTATAAGTAGTTGTTCTACTTTTAAATTTTATAACGTAGTAGTTATTCATTTTAACCAACAAAAATGATCAGATATTTATGTCACTTGGTATAAGCACTGAACTTTTAGCTAAAGCTCAGTAATATTACTCAATTCCTTGGAGTACAACCCCGGATCCGTGCGGGCAAAACCAGTCTATACTATAGTTTTTCTTATAATTAACAAACAATAAAGTGTATTCAATTGTTAACTGGCAGTTCTACTGTTATTTAACCTGTAAATACAGCAGTTTAAGCTAGTTTTAATGTACTTTATCTTTGGTATTGGTATTATCGAATACGTATGTATAAACAATTAATTCATGTGTCAGTAATAGGTTTTTACTAAATAGTAATTTAATGACACTTTTTTGGAGAGCTATGAATACCCAGCAAAGTCAGCAAGACAACTTTATATCCAGTTTTTTTAAACTTGAATCTGCCAGTGGCATTATTTTAATGCTCGCGGCTATTTTAGCTATGATATGTGCCAATACCGGTTTAAATCATTATTATGCACTTTTCTTAGATACTCCGGTAGCCGTAAAAGTAGGGCCTTTAGAAGTGGCCAAGCCTTTGTTACTTTGGATAAACGATGGCTTAATGGCGGTGTTTTTCTTCTTAGTCGGGCTTGAGTTAAAAAGAGAGTTAATTGAAGGTGAATTAGCGGATAAACGCAATATTATCTTACCGGGTGTTGGCGCCATTGGTGGTATGTTAGTGCCGGCTTTAGTGTATTTGTACTTCAATGCTGATGATCCTATGGCGGTACAAGGTTGGGCTATCCCTGCCGCTACTGATATTGCCTTTGCTCTTGGTGTGTTAATGCTGTTAGGCTCGCGTGTACCTACATCGGTTAAAATATTTTTAACGTCGTTAGCCATTTTTGATGACATTGGCGCAATTATTATTATTGCGGGCTTTTATACCGATGACATATCAATGACAGGTTTAGTGGTTGTTGCTTGCTGTATACCAATCTTATACTTGCTTAATAAAAAGCATGTAGAGGCACGTAGTATTTATATGTTGATTGGCGTGATCATGTGGACGGCTATGCTTAAATCTGGCGTACATGCTACGTTATCGGGTGTTCTTGTCGCCTTGTTTATACCTATTCGTTCTAAAGTTAACCCTGAGTTTTCGCCATTAAAATCACTCGAGCATGATTTACATGCTGTAGTAGCGTTTTTTGTGTTACCTGTATTTGCTTTCGCCAATGCCGGACTGACATTAACCGACGTTGGCTTGGATGAAGTAATGCATAATGTGCCTGTTGGTATTGCCTTAGGTTTATTGATAGGTAAGCAGTTAGGGGTGTTCGGTTTTTGTTGGTTAGCAATTAAGCTTAAATTCACAGAACTACCGTCAGGTATGTCATGGAGCACCTTATATGGTACGGCCGCACTGTGTGGTATTGGTTTTACCATGAGTTTGTTTATTGGCTCACTCACCTTCGACGCGACCGATATTGATAAAATATTTGATGAACGATTAGGAATTATTATTGGCTCATTACTCTCGGGTATTATTGGTTTTGTTATCTTGAAGTATTCATTACCAAAACCAAGCAAAGATAACGCGTAGCTGATACTTATTACGGTATGTTCATAACAACAAAGACCAGCTAATATTACCTAACGTGCATCTGATTGGTAATTAATACTCTAAGACCTAGACGCTATATGCATCTAGGTCTTTTCTTTTGAGAAAGATATCTTGCCAGACGTTTTCTACTTCCGTTTTGTGCCAACAGCGCAAGTAGAAAAAGAACACTAGAAACTTAGTTAAATGCAACGTCATCCTCGAGGAGCTAAAGCGACATCGGGGACCTCCTTCAGCATACTGTGAATCTATTAAAAATAAATTCTGACTGGCTCAAAAGTGCCATTCTAAGACAGTCGTTTGGTTCTTATAACGACTAGTTTAAGAGCATTCTGAAAATACACCTTTATCATTGACAGTTTTTATTAAATCGTATGATTTTTTATGCTGGTGATGTTCTTTATCAGGTACCGTCCCAAAAGTGTGTCTTTCTGCTTTAAATACCAGTGAATTATATTATGGAAAATATTTGACTTTCAATACGGCATCTCAGGGCTTTTATTGTAGTAACTACAAAGTCTGCTACATTTATTGTTGTGGTAATTGCGTAAAGAACTTATGCAATGCTAGATAAATAACTGGCGAATTGGTGGTATCCAAAAACTAACGAGTATTTTACCCAAGGGCAAGCGATGCTACTGGCCGTGCCGTTTCGTCATAGTCACGATAGCCAAGGGAGCAATTTAAAACGCAATTGTTTTATCAAGATTATATGTTTAGAGCAATTGGCTGTCGGAAAATTTAACACTTTATGGCAAAGCAGGTTTGCTCATTTGTTCAAGTGGATGACTGTCTATGTAAAAATATTTTGGTGTAATATATGCGCCAGATCGCAGATGCAAGAATAATAATAAGGAAATTGTAGATAGAGGCTTTTAGTGTGTTTAAAAGTCTTTGGAAGCTGCTCGTTAGGGTGGTGTTAATGGAATAATAATGGAATCATATTATGAAAAATCTATTCATTGCAATGTTCATATCAATATCTCTACCGCATGCAGTTTTTGCGGGTACGTTTGAAACCTCTCAAAATAGCTTTTATCCAATCAATAACTGTGATGCCAATGACCCCTCCGGGAATACGGCTACCGTGGATTTGGTGAGACATCAAGGGGGTGAGCTATGAGTACATTCAACCAAAAATCACCTTGGTTTGTTAAAGGCGTGGTGCTGGTTACTGCGCTAATGTCGATTGCTGTATTGTCGGCAGAAACCGAGCGAGTGAGTGTGTCAAGCGCAGGAGAGCAGGGAAACTTTGATTCAGGGTTTTTCTTTCAAGGTAACGCGGTGAGTTCCGATGGGCGATATGTGGCATTTCATTCTGAAGCGAATAATTTGGATGCGGCCGATACGGATGATCGGAGAGACATTTACGTGTACGACCGCCAATCGGATACGGTAGAGTTGGTGAGCAAGAACACTGCTGGCGTGAAAGGGAACGGTAAGAGTATTTATCCTACCATGAGTGATGATGGTCGGTTTGTTGCATTTCACTCTGAATCGACGAATTTGGATGTGGCAGATACGGATACTCTGCCAGATATTTACGTGTACGATCGCCAGTCGGATACGGTGGAGTTGGTAAGCAAGAGCACGGCTGGCGTGAAGGGAAACGGTTGGAGTAGTTATCCTTCCCTCAGCGGTGATGGACGGTATGTTGCATTTCGCTCTCATTCGACGAATTTGGATGCGGCTGATACGGATACTGCGGGACATATTTACCTGTATGATCGCCAAGACGAAGTGATAGAGTTGGTGAGTAAGAACAAGGCTGGCGTGAAGGGGAACCGTGGTAGTACTACTTCTTTCATCAGCGGTGATGGACGGTATGTGACATTTAGCTCTAGTTCGACGAATTTGGATGCGGCCGATACGGATACTCGGGAAGATATTTACGTGTACGACCGTCAAGATGACGTGTTGGAGTTGGTGAGCAAGAGCACGGCTGGGGTGAAGGGAAATTATGATAGTCGTAAGCCTTCCATCAGCGCTGATGGGCGGTATGTGGCATTTTATTCAATGGCGACTAATTTTGATGCGGCCGATACGGTTATTGGGCATGATATTTACGTGTACGATCGCCAAGATGACGTGTTGGAGTTGGTGAGCAAGAACACGGCTGGCGTGGTGGGGAACGGCCCTAGTCTTTATCATTCCATCAGCGGTGATGGACGGTATGTAGCATTTAGCTCTTCAGCGAATAATTTGGATGCGACCGATACGGATGATGTGAGAGATATTTACGTGTACGACCGCCAAGATGACGTGTTGGAGTTGGTGAGCAAGAACACGGCTGGGGTGAAGGGAAATGATATTAGTTATTATCCTGCCATTAGTGATGATGGCAGTGTTGTGGTGTTTTCTTCTCTTTCTAGTAATCTGGTAGATAATGATACCAATGAGAGTTATGACGTGTTTGTGCATGATTTTGGCAGAGTGCTGGATGCTGATGCTGATGGAGATGGTGTTTTAGACGCTGCCGATAATTGTCCATTGGTTGCAAATACATCTCAGCAGGATTTTGATAGCGACGGATTAGGTGATGCTTGTGATTTAGATGCTGACGATGATGGTGTCGCGGACGTCGGCGATACTTGTCTGTTTACGGGAAATGAGGTGGTAGATCCTGCTTCAGGTTGTTCAATAGCACAATACTGTCCGTGTGAAGGCGCAATGGGACAAACATCATGGCGCAGTCATGGTAAGTTCGTGTCTTGTACAGCCAAGACCTCAGAAAGCTTTGTTGAACAGAGTTTGATCACAGAGCAAGAGAAAGACATTATTGTTTTCAATGCGGCACAGTCATCGTGTGGCGAAAAGGAATAGTATTGCTTGTTGATACTTGCTCATAATTTCCATATTAAAATTGCAATAATAAATGAGATTCTTTGATTTTCTAATGTCGCCTAATCGCTCATAAGAGCCGTTCGTTATCAATAACTTACGCTATATACTGTGACCGTGCAAATTGTGCCATAAACAGACATTAGACACCTGAATATATTATTCATATACAAAATAAACTTTTAATATTATTAAAAACTTTAAATATGTCTTAAAGTACCTAGTTTTTAACCAATAAATTTTAGTAATTTTTTATCTTTATCCCAACTAAGTAAGTCCGATGGTTTTGATGTCGCTAGAAATTCTGTAGGTGAAATACCAAAAATTGCTTTATAGCACATAGATACTCGTCCCATATGGGTTAAGCCGCACATTCGTGCCGATTCAGAAATAGATCTCGAGTTTTGTAATAGTAGATGAAAGTGATAAATTCGAACTAAGTTCAAATATTCTACCGGAGTTTTGTTAAGCTCAGACTTAAACCAACTTTGTAAGCTTCTAACCGTCGTATTGGCAGAATTAGCAATATCGGTAACGCTAATTTTTCTCTTATAATTTTCTCTGATAAAATCAAGAGCATTAGTGAAAGTACCCTTACTCCTACTGCGTCGAAACGTTGTCTCTAGTTCGGGTAATAACAATGCATACATTGCTATACGTTCAAGCTCACTATTTGCTTCTTCCGATGATAGGTTATTAGTCAATGATTTTTGAATAAGTTGTGAGGTTAAATAACTGACTTTTTTTAGGTTTTCGAATGATAAATCAACTCGCTTATTAAACTTGGCTTTTTCAATAAAACAATCAATCTCATTTTCTGTTAAATGCCGTTTTATCGCATCTACTTTTAAAGAAAAATTAATGGTTTTTACATGCGCTTTAAAATTCCAGTAGCAATCCTGATTCGGAGTGGCTAAAAAACCTTGGTTGGTACTTTCACCATGACTAAAATAAGCGTCCATTGCTTGTTTGTTATAACTGGGTAAATTAATAATAAACTCAGCATCTGTACTAACGCCATACTGCATCATAGATACATTATTTTGACGTTCCAATATAATAAACTCGTCATTGTGTATCCAGTTAACATCGATTAGCGGGCACTTACCTAAGGGGATGTTGGTTATTTGGTATGCTGAAAAGGCTTCATCGTATTCATTAATTGAATATTGTTGCCCAGAAAAACAACTTACGTCCATTTATATCCTCAAAGTGCTTTCGAATGCTTAATTTGTAGTTAAACAGTTATGTGCCAATGTACCTTACTTTATTAAAGTATATAAATTCAATAACTTCTAGTTCTGTAATGATAATTATTGCGCATTATGGATAGGGTTTGTATGGAAAATTTTAATATATAAACAATACTATTGTTAACGACGTATTCATCGATTTAATTAGGTGATGAACAATGAACAATGAACAATGAACAATGAATGATGAATGATGAATGATGAATTTTATTCATAATTCATATTAGAGTAAAGCCTGTTATTTTGTTAATGAGTTGTTGCTATATTGTTGGTGGATATCGTTTTATACAAAAGTAGCTGCATTTAAAATGGCTATTAATCTGTGCCTGAGCAATGTAAAAATTATAAAGTTAAATACACCGTGCTAGTTAAATTTTAAAGGAATACCGATGAATATTTATAAGTCCAAACTCTCGAAGTACATTACACATATCGCTTATATGAGTTGTATTGTATTCGCCGCTATGACAACAAGTATTCAAGCAAAAGAACAAAATATTAGCGAGAAAATGACCCACAGTCGTGCTATTGAAGCGGTTGTTTGGGGCATGCCGATGCTTAATTATAAAGGGTACCGCGATGGTCATGAGGCACTAGGTGTAAAGATGAACGACATTGCTTACAACAGTAGAGTTCAAGACTGGAAGTACCAAACTGCCACGCCTAACAATACAACGCCTTATGTGAGTTTTTTTTGGAATGTTGAAAATGGTCCTATGGTCATTGAAATTCCACCTTCTGCTGACGGCGTGGGTATTTTTGGTACTTTGATGGATGCGTGGCAACGTCCTATTGATGATGTTGGTGCGGCAGGCCGTGATAAAGGCAACGGTGGTAAATATGTTTTATTACCTAAAGGCTATGATGGACCGCTTTTAAGCATGTCATATTCATACCAGCAACGCACCAATAATGGTTTTGCTATCTTAAGACCTATAATGCAAGGCGGACCAACCGCTGAAAATTTAAAAAAAGCCGTTGAGTTTTCTAAAAAAATTAAAGTATATCCATTAGCTCAAGCGAGCAACCCTCCTAAAAATAACTACATCGATATTTATGACAAAATTTTAGAAGCAACACCGGTTTTAGACGGTCAAGTTTTTAAGATGTTAAATGATATATTGCAAGAAGAAGTAATTGAAGAGCAAAATCTTGCAATGTTAGGGTTATTAAGTCGTATAGGCATTCAAAAAAATAAAGAATTTAAACCTGATGCAACAATGCAAGCTGTTTATGATAAAGCCGGTCCAGATGCACTAGAGTATTTGATTGACCAATACCATAGACAAGGCCTAAATACCTGGATGTACCCAGGAAAAAAATGGAGCACTATCGTACCTATGGGTGTTGTTGAAACTGACTTTGGTTATGAATACCCAACTCATTTTGATTATCACGCCCGTGGTGCCACTTACTATGCGATCATCTCTAGTGTGAAAAACTTTGGAGCAGCAACATTCTATTTAGATATAGCAGAAACCGCTGACAATGAATGGCTAGACGGTAAGAAAAACTACAAATTAGTCGTACCACCAAATGTGCCAGCAAAAGACTTTTGGGCAGTAACCGTTTACGATTTAGAAACTGCATCATATTTAAGAGATATGCCAAAAAGTAGTGTCGATTCAGATATGGACATGAAAAAGAATAAAGATGGTAGTACGACTCTTTATTTCGGACAAAAATCTCCTAAAGGCTTAGAGTCTAATTGGATACCGACCAACGATAACCGATTCTTCTTATTATTCCGTTTCTATGGCCCTACTAAAGGCTTACGTGACGGTAGCTTTGAGTTAAATGATATTGAATTAGTTAAGTAAGTAAGCCTTATTTTATCTATATACCCCTTAAAAACAGGGGGTATATATAACTTTAGCAATGGAGATTTTAAAATGGACAAAAATAAATACAGCCAGGGTTTGATTGAATTGTATCAAGGCGAAATTCTAGGCGAAGTTTTATTTAACGAAATGCTGTCGATTTACGAGGAGCCTGATCAACAATATAAAATTTCTGTACTACTGCAACTTGAGACGGAAACTAAAGCTCGGTTAAGACCAGTAATGATGGCTGCGGGGCTTGATCTTAGAGAGCAACAGGCGTCACGTAAAATGGGCATGGATATGGCAGCAGCAATGCAAGGTAAATCTTGGCAAGAGACAATGACAATGGTGCTAGGTGCTGTAAAACCAGTAGTTGATCATTATCGAGAAATTGCGGCTAGTTTACCTGAAAAATATAGTGAGCTAGGTAAATCTATGGTGATACATGAACAAGCCATTGTCGACTTTGCTGAGCTAGAATTGGCTGGTAAACAAAACATATCTATCGATGGAATTACTGCTCAACTTCACAATAAACTCACTTATTTAGCAAAATAGTAAAGTGCTGAATCTGGTTGGTTTTAGATTAGAGTCAACAATTCATATTGAAAATAATAACAAGTGGACCATGCCTTAGCATGCAGTTCATTATTATGTTCAGGGATTAGTTTAGAAGAGGAAGAAGGAGCTAAGGCAGCTATAAAGCCGATACACAAAAATGGTTGTGACACTTTCCATTCTATCCTAGGTTTCGTTTCTCATGATTAAATGTAGCCGAGGGGCCGTTGATCGCTCTTTGCTGCCGTTAGGTATTTGATTAATCTACGTTATTATTCTGACCGACGCAAATGTGCCAAAAGAAGACTAAATCAGTAAAAGTCGAATAGGGCTATAATGAAAAATAATAGATTAGTATATAGCCAGTGGTATAGTGAGTTCATATAATTTTCAATTTCGACAAAATAAAAAGCTAATCAAATCAAAATGAACAGGTTGCATAATATCACACCTTAGCTTTATGATAGACGCATGAATTGTAAAAATTGTCATACAAAACTTCTTGAAAATGCTCACTATTGCTCCAAGTGTGGGCAAAGCTCAGCCTGCTTAAATAGACCGTTTTTGGTTGTGAGCAAAGACATGCTGAATGAATTATTAGATATTGATGGCAGACTGTGGCTTACTTTACGCATTATGTTAAGAAAACCAGGGCAACTCACGTACGAATTTAATCAAGGGAAACGGGTAAAATACACTCCTCCACTGCGCTTATACCTTGTGATCAGTATTCTGTTTTTCATCATATTTTCTAGTATATATCAAGTTTACGCGCCTGATCGCCCATTAACTGATTCGATGATCAGTTATTATTCAAAAGCGATGTTTTTACTATTCCCAGTATTTGCGCTTATTGTGCAGCTTTTTTTTCGACAAAGTTTCTATATCGGTAATTTAGTGTTTTCCATGCATTTACATTGCATAGTCTATTTAATGTTAATGATCATTGCGCCTATAGAGGCTTTGGAGAAATCTCATCAAGTATATCTATTGCTTCAAGTTCCCCCTACCTTATATTTGGTCTGGTATATATTTACGGCTTTCAAAACCGTATATCAGCAGAGCTGGTGGAAAACCTTGGGAAAAGCCTCTGTAATCTATATGATATATATGGCTATGCTAGGAGTAGTATTTGATGTGGTAATGAAAAATATCTTTTAATCTAGCAATTTTCTCACTATATTTAATATCGAAACAGCCCGAAAAGACTCAAAGAAAACTTTATAAAATTATGGAGTTTAAGTCCGCTACTCGCTCACAGGAGACCGTGAGCTTTTGATTACATTAAGTTATTTTACTGATCGTTACAATAGTAAGGTTTGTTCGACACCAGCCAGGCTGGTTCAGTTGATTGTTCTGATATTTTGTCTTGGCTGGTAACTAACAAACCTTAACTAAGCAGACATAAAGCCCCATTCTTAGCACACTAACTTTTGCCCACAGAAGACCTAAGAACTACAATATTATTGTCACAACTAACATTCACTTTGACGCCTAAATGTGTCATCACTAAAACTAAAACTAAAAAATTATTGAAATAACGATAAAGAATAATATATCATTGATTATCTTATAGGAGAGTTTATTTTCATGTGGCGTAAATTAACAGTAATGTTATTTTTATTAGTATTAGCTCAAACAGCTAATGCTTTGCCGATCCAAGAACCGTCAAGTGATGCATCTTCACATCATGTTTATACTCCTCAAATTGAACAACAAAGTGCTGCAACTTTTGATAGTGATGAATCGGAAAGTTTATTTAATCTACCAATACTGAATAGGCTTAATCCATCACTATTTTCTGCTGAAAGACAAACGACGCCAAACTATGCTTTAGAAATAGAGTTTTTCAAAATTAAGCTAACTGCGGGGATGTTTAAAAACCTAATAAACCCTCCCGTTATTACTCAATGGTTTGAACAACTAAGTCATAACGCTAATTCATCTCGACTTTCTGGCTGGAAAGACGGCAACTTTTTATATTCATCTCGCACTACTTACCACAGTTAATTCATCAATACACAGCTCAGTAAAATATAATTTCATATTTGACTGAATGTAAAAATCAACTATTTACCTTTTTCCAATACCGATATTAAACCATCGGTTACTTGCAGTATTTGCTATATGCCAAATGAGTTATAGCAATTTATTGTCGGTTTTTATTTAGAGATTTTATGATGAATTCACTTACAACTAAGCATGCTGGACATGCTAAATGGCAAAACATTGTCATTATTTTCATATTACTATTTATGCTGGTTAGCGCATTACCAAACTTATATTCCGACAAGGTAGATATTCACCTTGTAAACAGCAGTGCTCAAAACGAACAAGTATCTCCCCAAGATATTAATAATTTGTTAGCTAACCACAACCTTGCTGTAGATGAAATAAAATCATCTACAGATAGCACTTCTATTACCTTAATAAATAAAAAACACCAACACTCTATTGAGCAACTTTTAATGGAAGAGTTTGGAGATAATTATTCTATTGAAAGTTCAATTGAAAATAATGCACCGGCTTGGTTGAAGTCATTACAGGGGAAATCGATAAAGTTAGGTTTAGACCTGAGTGGAGGGGTGTTGTTTGTACTTGATGTCGATACCGAACGAGCATTATCTGACAGGCTAAAGAGTATCGCATTGGACGTTAAATCTTTAGCTTTAGAAGATCGTATTCGCTTAGGCAAAATCGAACAGCCAAATAAGCATTCCATTATAGTCAGTTTTTCTAAGTTAAATGATAAAGGTAAGTTATTAACAAAAATCAAGAACAACTACCCTGAGTTGACTCATAAACAATTGAATGAAAACCAAGTCATTTTGACTTATTCCTCACAAGAGCAAGTTAAATTTCGTCAAGAAACCATGAAACAAACACTTAAAACAATGAGAGGACGAATAGAAGAGCTAGGTATTACCGAAGCGGTTACCCAAAAACAAGGGAAAAATAGAATTCGAATTGAATTACCTGGTGTTCATGATCCTGAGGAAGCCAAAAGAATTATTGGCGCTACAGCTTCTCTAGACTTCTATCAAATGGCTGAGCACTCAAAAGCAGCAGGCATTCTACAAATGACAGATGACAATGGTCGAAAGTTGAGGATGAATAGTAAGGTAGTATTCTCGGGGAGTAGTATTAAAAATGCTCGTTCAGGTCAAGATGAAATGGGTATGCCATTAGTAAACCTAACGTTAGATAGCGTTGGTGGTAAGAAGATGTCTACATTCTCTAAGAAAAATGTTGGTAAACCTATGGTGACGGTATTTTCTGAGTTTTATCGCAATACCAACGATGAAATAGTTAAGAAAAGCAAAGTGATTAATGTTGCCACTATTCAACAACACCTAGGCTCACAGTTTAGTATCACCAATATGTCTAGCCCACAAGCTGCACAAGAACTAGCATTGTTGTTACGCGCAGGTTCATTAACTGCACCTGTTACGATTGTAAAGCAACGTAGTATCGAAGCGACACTTGGCGTTGAAAATATAGATAACGGTATCAAAGCGTTGACCATAGGTATTTCTTTTACTTTATTGTTCATGGCTTTTTGGTATCGCACGTTAGGCGTTATCGCTAATGTAGCATTGGCTTTAAATTTAGTGAGTTTACTCGGTTTGATGTCACTACTTCCAGGTGCTGTTTTAACGCTGCCAGGAATAGCCGGTTTAGTGCTAACGGTAGGTATGGCGGTTGATACTAACGTGCTTATTTTTGAAAGGATAAAGGAAGAATTAAAACGTGGGCGGCAAGTACTGTCTGCTATTGAAAATGGTTATAAAAGCGCATTTTCAACTATTCTAGATGCCAACATTACCACGATGATCACCGGGATAATTTTATACTCCGTGGGCTATGGCCCAGTAAAAGGGTTTGCCATCATTCTATGCTTAGGAATATTGACCAGTATGTTTACTGGGGTATTCGTCTCAAAAGCGTTAACCAATCTTGCTATTCGTGAAAACAAGACTCAACTACTTGGAGTTAAATTATGAACCACTTTATTTTAAATAAAACCGAAAACTTGAGTAAGTTTCGTATCGTCAGCTTCTATTGTGCTGCAGCATTTATTTTGTTTTCTTTACTCGGTTTATTTTACAATGGGCTCAATCTTGGTTTAGATTTTACGGGTGGATATTTAACTGAGTTCACAACTGAACAATCAATAACCCAGCACAAAATGGAAGGATTATTAACGTCATATTTACCTGACGCATTTCAATTGTCTTCTGCTGAAAATGGAACGCACTGGAGCGTACAGCAAGCCGATATTAATAGTAGCTTGAAAGGACAAGCATGGTTAACTGAATTTTCTCAGCAAAGCGGATTAACAGTCACGCCACAAGATGCTATTTATATAGGTAGCCAAGTTGGTGAAGAGTTAATCAATCAAGGAGGGTTAGCGTTATTAACTGCAGCGATAGTGATTTTACTTTATTTATCTTTAAGGTTTGAATGGCGCTTGGCAGCAGGTTCAGTTATTGCGCTTTTTCATGACGTGATTATCGTACTAGGTATATTTGCATGGTTTGAAATTTCATTTGATTTAACCATTCTGGCAAGTTTACTCGCCATCATTGGTTATTCACTAAATGATTCAATTATCGTCGGTGACAAGATACGGGAGATAATGAAAAGAAATAAGGAAACCGATATGGATTCCATTATTAATCTCGCAATAAAATCAACCATAGTTCGCACCTTGATAACTTCTGGGACAACGCTTGCTACGATATTAGCAATATGGTTTTTTGCAGGGGAATCATTAGCTGGTTTTTCTATTGCGCTCTTCTCGGGGATTTTAGTTGGTACGTTTTCATCTATTGCAATTTCGGCCACTGTGCCGCAATTACTTGGGTTAATGGCAGATTACTATCACAGAAAAGAGGACGATATTTGTCAATTACCCTGATTGAATTTTAAATATTACTTTTCTTAGTTTATAAGGTATCTATTTCTCGGTGGATACCTTAACTGTTTTGTTTCACCCGAATAAACAATATTAGGTACCGAAGCTGTGCACTTCATCAAAATGCACTAAGTGATCTTGCTCTCTAATTCATGTAACGACCGCTTTATAGTCTTACCCTATTTTTGTGACACACTATAATTGTTGTAGAGATACAACAGGAGGTGTTTATGTCTAAAGGTAAAAGTTATCAACCATATCCTGCTGAGTTTAACGTATGGCTTTATTAAGAGCCTCAGAAGATGGTGTAACAGATGTCACCGTTTGTGAAGCATTGTAAGAAAGTGCGGATTAATGTGATTGAAGGACCTAGAAAAACGGTGAACATGGAACGTAAACACTAGTCATTAATTAACCTGAAAACGGTATAAGGATTAAATTCATTACCCTTCTAGCGGTCAGATCTTAGTCATTTCTTTCATTAGACATATTTTGTTACCTCTTTTTCAAGTGATAATTGAAGTAAACTGGCGACAATTCGGTCTATAATCGTTCGAGTGTCAGTTGTAAAACAACAATATAATAAATAAATTACAAAAGGATTAAGTTAGGATGAGAAAATTATTACTACCGTTATTTATTGGCTGCAGTTTATCTGCAGGCTTTGTACAAGCCGATACATTTTCAGATAACATTAAAGTGGCAATGAAAGCTGAAGCCCGTTCAGATAAAGATAAAGATCGTGATAGAAACCGTCGCCCAGTAGAAACACTTGAATTTCTTGGTATTCAAGAAGATATGAAGGTATTGGAGTTAATTCCCGGTGGTGGTTGGTATACAGCTTTGCTTGCGCCTGCTTTGAAAGATAAAGGCCAACTTTATTTAGGTATGGCAGGCGATCGCATCAAAGATGGTTTATTAAAACAAAAAGGTTTCAGTAAAGTTGAAACGGTAAGTAATGATTCAAAATGGGAGCGTAACAAAGAAGAAAAGCGCTATGACTTATCAAACATCAAGTTTGATGTAAAAAACATAGATGCGGTTCTAACCTTTCGTAACTATCATAACTTATCGCTAGCAACACGTACTGCCGTAAACGTAGAAGCGTTAAAAGCACTTAAACCCGGTGGTATTTACGGTATTGTTGATCATACTCGTCGCCATATGCAAAGTGAAAATGATGAAAATGGTCGTCGTGTAGACCCAGTATTAGTGATTAAAGAAGTTGAAGCTGCAGGTTTTGAATTTGTCGATTACTCAAATCTTCATTACAAAGCTGATGATGAATTACGTTATGAAGTAGGTCGTAAATCAGTGACAGGTAATTCCGACAGGTTTACTTTGTTATTCAAAAAGCCTATGAAGTAAATTAAAGAATCTATACGAAAGACCCTGTAACAAAATCGGTTACGGGGTCTAATTTAACAACAGTACGTGATTAGTTCCAAGTATCAGCAACAAAGAGTTAACCTTTGCCCCTTAGCGTGATAATACGTTTCGACAATGAGGTACTATCACCTAGTTTTTTAGCTAAAACGGCCACTTTTGTATCAATTGAACTATCCATTCCATCGTACTCAATACCCCGTAATTGGCGATAAATATAATCTCTTGATAATATTTGTTCGGAATTAGAAGCTAATAGCCAAAATAGATCAAACTCACTCGTTGTTAGCAATACCCTCGTATCATCAAGGATTACAGAGCGAGTTGAATGGCGAATGATTAATTGCCAAAAAGTTAAGGTATTTTGCTCCTCAGCTGAAGAGGCTACATTAACACTTCGTCTAAGTTGCATTCACCCGTTGAAACCACACACCAAAGCGATCATTGATGGCTCTATTTTCAATGCTAACTGAGTGCCAATAACGGTCGCTCATAAAAAACCTCATATTCCATATTGTTTTTATTGTTGCCTGGCCTTCATTAATCTCTGCAAATAGCTTTTATCCAAGTGATACACAGTTGCTGCTTGAGAAGCATTATTCAAGATTTTCTTAATCGATGAACCATCCTTGTTTACCTTGTAGATATCATAAAACCCATAAACGTTCTGCGATGAAAAAAAGACTTTAGAGCCGTCAGTAGACCAAGCTGGATCCCACTCTTCAACACGATTTTTAGTTAGTCGCTTTTGATTGGAGCCATCGATATTCATAATGTATACCTCTTGATTGCCATCTCTATTTGAAAGATAAGCGATTTGCGAACCATCAGGCGAGATCTTTGCAGACATATTATTTGTATCATCATTGGTAAGTTGAATTACCTTGCTACCATCGATATTGGCAATGCTTATTTGACTTGGGCTAACTTTAGACTGAAAGAGAATTCGCCCATCTTGCATAAATTCAGGAGCACCTCCCTCTAGTGCTTTTATTTGGCGTTGCTCAGACCCATCTGCGTTCATCAGCCAAATCTCTTCTGGCCGGTCTCCGTTTACACCTTTGTACTCTCGAGCAAATACTATGGTTTTTCCATCAGGAGACCAAGCTGGGCCGCTATCCCAAACATTTTTTACATTGGTCAAGCGACGCATGTTATTGCCATCTATATCTGCCGTGTGAATAGACCAAGTTTTGCGTTTGTCGTATTTACCATAAAAAGCTATGTGCTTTCCTGTAGGAGACACAGCCGGGTAGCCGCAGCCGTCATTGGTAGGGCAATCTAGCACTTTTATACGTGTATTCCCTTGTTCATCGCTCAAATAAATTGATTTGTTATTTGCTTCTTTAAACCCATAAATAATGGAAAAAGGCTGAGAGTTAGCTTTTTCAGTGATTTGACATCCAGTCATTAAGCCAAGAATAGAGATAGAAAGTAGTAGGGATTTTATTCCCGCAAATTTTTTAGCTTGCATTGAGCACAGTCCATATTATAAGTAAAAATTTAGGTTAATTATAAAGACATCAAATTGGGAAACATGACGTTCCACTGATTTTTCGCTGATTTTGCGATTTTAACCTCTCCCGTATTTATCTGGTGTATTGGGAGCAAGTTGCCCAATAGACTTTGAAAGAAGACAAAAGTGCTTAATTAACTGTCCATTTTTATGGGGCAAGATCAATGAGCTTGAAGCAGACCGTCAGGTTACTAAGCTTTTAACTGCCGTTGATTCGCTTAAAACGGAAGTTAAAAGCTTTACTAACTAACACTCTAATGATTATTAACAAGATGTAAACCCTTGTAATTAATGACACTAGATTAATAGCAAGTGACATTAATATCTGATCATTCTTGCTGGTTAAATAATATCAATAGGTATTATTTACCCATTAAGGTAAACAGTTTCTTGGCAATATCGATATTATCCTGATGGCCATTAAACACGTCTTTGTTTTGTCCAAATGCGAATACAGGTACGTCTACGCCTGTATGTCCACCCGTAGTCCAACCAGTATGTGAACGTACATCAATAAGCTTGTTAATGAAGGTGAAATATTTACCGCCTACTTCTCTCGCATTTTCAGCCGTTAACGTTTGCTCAAGTGCAATAAGGTTAAATTGTTTTAACTCATCATCGGTAAGGGTAAAGCCTAATTGTTCAGCGAGATCATCTTCGGTTGTTGTGCCTTCAACAATTTGTTTAGCGATAGTCGCTGGCGCCAGCGTTAAGTTTTTAATGTACTCGGGTTTCCATTCGTAAATGCCATCTCTTCCTAAAGTAAGGCCGCCAGTATTATGATCAGCCGTTAATACCACTAAGGTGTCAGGATGAGTTTGCACATACTGCTCTAAATAATTGAGCGTAGTAACTAAATCTTGCATTTCTTGCATAGCGTATGAAATATCATTGCCATGGGCTGCCCAATCAATTTGGCTTGCTTCAACAAGTAAGAAAAAACCATTGTCATTTTCTAATTGCGCGACAGCGGCTTTTGTTAAGGTGGTTAATTGATCTTTTTTAACAACCGTATTCGATGCCGGTAGCGAGACTTCTGCAAATAAGCCCAACACTGGTTTATTAGCGTCTAAAGACTTAAGTTGCTCGTAATCAGTAATGTATTGGTAACCTGAGTCAACAAACTCCGCGGTTAAGTCTCTGTCTTCACGGACGAAATAGTTAGTACCACCACCAAGCATTACGTCGACTTTAAATTGACCCTCTATTTTAAGATCAAAATAGTCATCGGCTATCGCGTTATAGTTACGACGATGTTCATTTTTAGCAATATATGAAGCAGGAGTGGCATGCACTATTTGTGATGTAACGGCTATGCCGGTTTTTTTTCCTATGGATTTAGCCCAGTCTAATACACTTAATAACGGCTGTTTATCGACATCAACACCAATAGCACCATTATATGTTTTAACACCTGTGGCTAAGGCTGTTGCGCTTGCTGCAGAGTCAGTTACATAAAGGTTGTTACTGGCATTTAATACCTCTGACTTATTGGTTGCCGCAGGATAAGTGCTAGAGCTGCCGACATAGTATTTGTCAAAAATGGTTTGTTCAACCAAAGGCGTCTTTGGATCATCATGATAATAACGATAAGCTGTTGGAAATGCTGGGCCCATACCATCGGCCACCACCATGATAATGTTTTTAGGTGTTGAATCTGGCGCTATAGAGGTTGTGTCTGAAGATGCGACACAAGCAGATAAAATAACCGTTGAAGAGATAGCAAGAGCCGTAAATAAAGCAGTATGTTTCATGATAAAACCATTATTATTAAAGATATTATCGATACTAACTGTTAATTAGCCGTATTTAAAGTACTTGTGTGACACTCTAGTACCTGTGTTCATAACTAACTGCTTATTTTTATTGATTTAATACCAATTCCACTAAGTAAGTGATCTACTTTTTCATGAGGGAAAATGGATAAATACAAGGCAAAAAGTTTAGTAAGTAGTTGTTCTACTTATAAAATTTATAACGCTGTAGTTATTCATTTTAACCATTAAAAATGAGCAGTTAATTAATGGACTTGGTATAAATATCCCAGACTTTCACTTTAAAGTGTTTACGACATACCGACTCATAGCGTTCGTTACCACCAATTTGTACTTGCTCGCCCGATTTTACCGCCTCACCATTACCATCGTAGCGAATAACAAAGTTAGCTTTACGGCCACAGTGGCATACCGTTTTAAGTTCAATAAGTTTATCAGCCCAGGCGAGTAAGTTCGCACTACCACTAAATGTTTCACCGAGAAAATCAGTACGTAAACCGTAGGCGAGTACGGGTATTGATAAGGTGTCGACAATGTTAGTTAATTGCAACACTTGTGCTTTCGTTAAAAATTGTGCCTCATCGATTAATACGCAGCTTAGTTTTGCGCTGCTATGTAATTGGCTTACTTGGGTAAACAAGTTACTTTGATTGTCGAAGGTTATGGCATCAGAGCTGATGCCAATTCTTGAGGTTACTTTACCTTTAGTTGACCTGTCGTCTAATGCCGCGGTGAATATTTGGGTATTCATGCCGCGTTCAATATAGTTATATGAAGATTGTAATAGGGCGGTCGACTTACCGGCATTCATCGCCGAATAATAAAAGTAAAGTTGTGCCATTTGAGAATAATACCTTGATGATTAAGTCGTACTTGATAACGTTAATATTGTTAACAAAAATATCAAGCAGTCCATTATTGTCGATTGCCAAATAATAAAAGTAAAGTTGTGCCGTAGATTATTTGCTTAATAGCCTTTCGAATCAGCGTCTTCAGCTAAACCTAAAGTACCTAATAAGTTGTTAAGTAAACCACTGGCACCGAATCTAAATGTGTTTGGGGTTAACCAAGTTTCACCTAAAATATCTGCGGCCATATCTAAATAAATTTTTGCATCGGCTACCGTGCGAACACCACCCGCTGCTTTAAAACCGACCTTAGGGTTTAAATCTTTAATGACTTGCAGCATTATTTTTGCCGCTTCTGGCGTTGCATTTACAGCCACTTTGCCGGTCGATGTTTTAATAAAATCAGCGCCGGCATTTATGCAAATTTCACTGGCTTGTTTAATTAAGGCTGGGGTCTGTAATTCACCTGTTTCTATAATTACTTTTAGTATGACATTAGCTGGGCATACTGCTTTACATGCTTTTACCAACTCAAAGCCAACGTTGCTATCACCGTTCATTAATGCTTTATACGGAAAGACTACATCGACTTCATCTGCGCCGTAAGCAACCGCGGCTTTAGTTTCGGCAACAGCAATATCAATATCATCATTACCATGTGGAAAATTAGTCACTGTGGCAATTAATATGCTTGTGTTTTTAAGTAACTTTTTAGCGGCAGGGACAAACCTTGGATAAATACAAATTGCGGCTGTGTGTCCGGGCGCAGCACATGATTTTGCAATTAATTGTGCGACAATATTATCAGTATCATTATCGTTAAGCGTGGTTAAGTCCATTAAGTTTATGGCTTGTAAGGCAACCGTTTGAGTATCTTTGTGGTGTTGTTCAATGGTCATAATAGGTGTCTCAAAATAGAAGGCTGAAAATATTCAAGTAAATATTCAAATGCAGAAAAACAAAACCCGACCTAAGCCGGGTTTTGTTAAATTATGATGCGAGCGAGATAAATACCCCGGCAAGGGCTGCACTCATTAAGTTAGCTAAGGTTGCTGCAAATACTGCTTTCATGCCCAATTGTGCAATGTCATGGCGTCTATTCGGCGCTAATGAGCCAATACCACCTAATAATATAGCGATAGAAGCAAGGTTGGCAAAACCACATAACGCGAAAGTAACAATTGCTTGTGTACCGGCGCTTAGTTGGTCTTTATATTGCACAAAGTCGGCGAATGCGACAAATTCATTGACCACAACTTTTTGTCCTAAGAAACTGCCCGCTTGGAATGCTTCATCCCATGGTACACCCAACATATAAGCAACAGGTTGGAACGCATACCCTAAGATCATTTCTAAGGTTAAACCATCAATGCCGACCATTGAGCCTAACCAGCCAATTAAGCCATTAAGTAAGGCAATTAATGCGACAAAAGCCATCAACATAGCACCAACGTTTAGTGCTAGCATCATACCTTTAGCGGCACCATCTGCCGCTGCATCAATAACATTAACGCATTCTTTTTCTTTACCATCATCTGACACTTCGTCTAGGTCATTTTTTGGGGTTTCAGTTTCTGGCATAATAAATTTAGCCATTAATAAACCACCAGGCGCGGCCATAAAACTTGCTGCAATCAGATATTTTAATTCAATGCCCATGCCGGCATACCCAACGAGTACGGCGCCCGCAACCGAAGCTAAACCGCCAACCATTACGGCAAATAATTCAGACTTGGTCATTGTTGCTAAATAAGGGCGAACCACCAAAGGCGCTTCAGTTTGACCAACAAAAATATTCGCGGTGGCTGATAAGGATTCAGGGTGAGATGTTTGTAATAATTTTGCTAAGCCACCACCGATAAATTTAATCACTTTATCCATAATGCCTAAATAATACAGCACGGCTATGAGTGATGAAAAGAATACAATCACCGGTAACACTCTAATAGCGAATACAAAACCAACGCCATTGCTAAACATAGCATCGGTACCTAAGCCACCAAATAAAAAGCCAATACCGGCATTAGAGTAATTGATGATATGTGCAACGGTATTTGAAACACCTTCTAATATCGAGCGTCCGCCGTCACTATATAAAACCAAAGCACCTAACAATGCTTGAATTGCAAAAGCACCGCCAACAGTGCGCCAATTAATATTTTTTTTGTGAGAGCAGGCTAAGTATGCAATACCTAAAAGAAGCACTATACCGACAATGCCTCGTAAAGTGTTAAAGTCCATTAATTCACCTATGGGTTAAATAAAAAGTTTAATATAAAAATTAGTTAAGTTACTGTTTCGCAAGTTCACGAACTTTGGCTTTAATCAGTTCTAGCGCCATACGATTTCGTCCACCTTTGGTGATGACAATATCGGCATGTTCTCGAGACGGTTCAATATAACGGTAGTACATAGGTCTTACTGTTTCTTGATATTGATTGGTTACTGAGTCTAAATCTCTACCACGCTCTTCTAAGTCACGTTTAATTCGACGAATTAAGCATATATCTAATGGCGTATCCATAAAAATATTGATATCAAACTGCTTACGTAAATTCTTATCACTGAGCAATAATATCCCTTCAACGAGTACAACCTTAGCAGGCTTTACAACCTCAACATCTTCAGTTCTGGTGTGCTCAGTGTAGCTATAAATAGGGACATTAATATTTTTACCTGTACTGAGTTGCTGTAAATGCTCGGCTAATAGTTCATGTTCGAATGCTTTAGGATGGTCATAGTTGGTTTTAACTCTTTCATCCATTGGTAGATGATTTTGACAACGATAATATGAATCTTCTTTGATGATAGTCATGCTATCTTCACCCAATTCACTAATTAACTCATCATAGATAGTATGAGCAAAAAGTGATTTTCCCGATGCCGAAGCACCGACAATACAAATGACAGTCAGTTTATTTTTAGGCACAATATTTCTTAATAGTAATGACTCTTATAACGAGATTATTACCTATTTGAATTTAAAAACTAGTGTTATTTTAATATTTAACAATTTGTTGCATGCGTTGATAAATAAATTACACCTCTATTAAGCGATGATATACTAACATTTATAAAAATTTAACACTAAAATATATTATCTAAATTTACGTTAATATATTGATTTTGCAATGATTGCAGAACTAAACAAAGAATAAGGTTTGATTATGACACGCGCACTTGTATTAGTTATAGACGGTTTTGGTTTAGGGGCTGCGCCAGACGCACTAGATTTTGACGACATAGGCGCCAACACGTTTGCAAACTTAGCCGATAAGTTCGCAAGTACCAAAGGTCGTAGTTTACATTTACCTAATCTCGCTAAAATGGGCTTAATAAAGGCCGCGAGTGCCGCGGGCAATAAACAAGTTAATGCTACTGGTCCTGAGCCTGAATCGGGTGCGTTTGGTTATGCCGCAGAAATTAGTACCGGTAAAGATACGCCAAGTGGCCACTGGGAAATGATGGGCGTACCGGTATTATTTGACTGGGGTTACTTTACCGATAAACAAAATTCATTCTCGCCAGAGCTATTGGCTAGCATCGAAGCAAAAACCGGCGTTAAAGGCTGTTTAGGAAATTGTCATTCATCGGGCACCATTATTCTTGAAGATCTTGGCGAAAAACACATGCAAACAGGGATCCCTATTTGTTATACCTCTGCAGACAGTGTGTTCCAAATTGCCGCTCATGAAGAAACATTCGGTTTAGATAACTTATATAAATATTGTGAACAAGTGCGTGAGTTGCTTATTGATGCTGACTTAAATATTGGTCGAGTTATCGCTCGTCCATTTGTTGGTACTAATAGTAGTGATTTTATGCGCACCGGTAATCGTCGTGATTACTCAGTGCTACCACCCGCACCAACAGTGCTAGATACATTGCACAACAGTGGTGGCAAAGTGATTAGTATTGGTAAAATTGCCGATATATATGCTCACCAAGGTATTAGTGAAAAATATAAAGCCACAGGCTTAGAAGCTTTATTAAACTGCAGCCTCGAACAATTACAACAGCAACCAACGAACTCACTTATCTTTACCAACCTAGTGAATTTTGATCAAGATTTTGGCCACCGACGTGACCCGGTTGGTTATGGCGATGCGCTTGAGTATTTAGATTCAAGACTTCCTGAAATTATCAGTAATTTAAAAGATGATGATTATTTGGTGCTAACGTCTGACCATGGTTGCGATCCAACGTGGCATGGTAGCGATCATACGCGTGAATTTGTGCCTGTGATATTCTATAAACACAATATGGCCGCTGTAGATTTAGGTCAGCGCGATACTTTTGCCGATTTAGGTGCAACCTTGAGTGATATATTTAGCATTGAAGCCCCTGAATACGGGCGTTCGTTTAAGAATCAATTATCAATAAAATAAACTGTTAAAAAGTGTAATTTTCCTCGCTGGTTTTGTTATAATTTGTGCGATTTACAAATTATAAAAATAACACAACGGCAATGAGTTCAAAGAAACTCGACGTTTTGTTATTAAACCAGGGAATAAATACATGAAAACCTTCAACCAAAATGTCCTATCTCGGAGCATTAAAGGCGCCTTGCTTACTTTAGTATCGGCCTTATCAGTACCATCTTTCGCGTATGCCGCTGAAGAAACAGAAGCACTCGATACTAATAAACTTGAAGTTATTCAAGTTACTGCACGTAAACGTGTTGAAAATGCACAAGAAATTCCTGTAAGTGTATCTGCACTACAAGGTGAAAAACTTGATGTGTATAGTTCAGCTGGTATGGATATTCGCTTTTTAAGCGCTAAAATCCCTAGTTTAGCTGTTGAGTCATCTTATGGGCGTTCTTTTCCGCGCTTTTATGTTCGCGGCTTAGGTAACACTGATTTTGATTTAAATGCATCACAACCGGTATCTTTAGTGGTAGATAATGTTGTACAAGAAAACCCTATATTAAAAGGTTTTCCGGTATTCGATATCGAACGTGTAGAAGTATTACGTGGACCACAAGGTACATTATTTGGTCGTAACACACCTGCGGGCTTAGTTAAATTTGATTCAGTAAGACCTTCTCAAGATTTTGATGGTTATGGCGCGGTATCTTACGGTACATACGGTACAATTGATTCAGAAGGTGCTGTTGGTGGTGGTTTAACTGATGAGCTTTCAGTTCGTGTATCTTTATTACACCAAGAGCGTGATGACTATATTGATAATAAAGCGGCAGGCTTTGAGCAAAGCGATGCTTTAGGTGGCTATGAAGAAAATGCTGCACGTATTCAATTTTTATATGAAGGTAATGGCTTTAATGCGTTATTAAATTACCACTACCGCGATTTAGATGGTTCTCCAATCATTTTCCACCCAAATATTGCTAATCCTGGCACCAATGATATTCGTTCTGACTTTGATAACGAAACTGTTTACCAAGATGCTGCTGAATTTGCGACGCAACAAGTGACAACACAAGGTTTGATTTTAAACCTTGATTGGGACTTGGGTGAAGATTACACCTTAACCTCTATTACCGGTTGGGAAAGCGCTGAAATATATTCTCGAGCAGATGTTGATGGTGGTTATACTGGTTTAGGCTTTCCTGTTGGCGACGATGCAAACGCGGTATGGTGGGGCGCTCAAACAGCTGATGAAATTCCTGAGCATGACCAGTACACGCAAGAATTACGTTTAGCGAGTAACTTTACTGGCGATGTAAATTATCAAGTAGGTGTTTTTTACTTTAGCGATGAAGTAACAATCAACACATACGATTTTATTACAAGTACAGCTGATGATGCTGCACATGGCGCGCAAAATGGTTTCTCTACACAGTATCAAGAAACTACCGCTTGGGCGGTATTTGGCTCGGTCGATTACGATTTATCTGAAGACTTATCGATAACTGCTGGTCTTCGTTATTCTGATGATGAAAAAGAGTTTACTGCCGAATTACTTGATAATCCATTTATTCCTGGAGATGATGGCGGTAACTTTTCGCAATCGGCTAATCCTACAGATACTCACGTTAGCTGGGATTTAAGCGCTGTTTATAAGCTTACGGATACAACCAATGTGTTTGCTCGTTTAGCAAATACCTTTAGAGCACCAAGTATTCAAGGCCGAGTATTGTATGACCAAAACGTAAGTGTTGGTGATTCAGAAACAATTAATTCATTTGAAACCGGTTTTAAAGCGGATGTTTTAGACGGACGTGGTCGTGTTAATGCCTCTGTTTACTATTTTGAAATGGAAGATCAACAGTTAACAGCCGTTGGTGGTGAATCTAACTCAAATACTTTACTAAATGCTGATACAACTAGTGGTTATGGTTTTGAACTTGATACAGAATGGGTATTAACTGATTCGATTGATGCAACGTTCAACTTAAGCTATAACAATACTGAAATTGAAGATAGTGGCTTAGAAGTTGCGGCTTGTGGTTCTGGCACATGTACTGTGACTGATCCTAATCGTCAAATTCCAGGTGCTTTTGGTCCAATTACTATGGCCAATATTGATGGTAACAGCTTACCAAATGCTCCTGAGTGGATTTCAAACGTAACACTTAGTTATAAAAGAGACATGGCTGGTGGTGAATTCTTTGCATACACAGATGTTTCATACCGTAGCGAAGTACACTTCTTCTTATACGAAGCTGAAGAATTTGAAGGTGAAGCGTTAGTTGAACTTGGCTTACGTACTGGCTATCAGTGGGAAACAGATACTAATGAATACGTTGTATCGGTATTTGGTCGTAACTTAACTGATGAAGAAGTAATTATTGGTGGTGTAGATTTCAATAATAACTCAGGTATGATTAATGAAGGTCGCTATGTTGGTGCTGAATTTAAAGTAAGCTTCTTCTAAAGTTACTTTATTGGTATTTAATCAATTGAGTATTAAATACCAAACCTAAATAGCAGTATAAATAAAAAGCGCCTAGTTTATTAAACTAGGCGCTTTTTTACCTTTAGGGGCCGCTCATTCACATCCATGTGATCACGGCATTAATGCATCCATGCATGTCATGAAGGTATGTCGATTTACCATGGACCACTCTTTCATATCCATATGATCGTGGCATTAATACAATCCCTGTATGTCATGGCAAAAAATTGACGGGCTTATCAACTTTAATATAACAAACTACTTTTGTAATAAAGTCGACTCTAAAGCAATTTCCATCATATCTTTAAACGCGGTTTGGCGTAATTCAGATGATAAGCTTTCACCTGTTCTAATGTGATCACTTACGGTAAATATTGCTAAGGCTTTTTTACCGTATTCAGCGGCAACACCATATAAACCAGCCGCTTCCATTTCAACACCTAGTAAACCACGGCTTTCAATTAAATCGAACATTTCAGGCTGTGGCGTGTAAAATAAATCGGCGGTAAATACATTACCTACTTTAACTTCTTTACCGAGTTTATCTGCAGCATCTACCGCATTTTTAAGTAAACCGTAATCGGCAATAGCAGCAAAGTCATGGTTATTAAAACGCATTCTATTAACCTGTGAGTCTGTGCTTGCGCCCATACCAATAATAACATCCATTACTTTCACATTAGGGCTCACTGCGCCGCAGCTGCCAATACGAATAATGTTTTCAACGCCGTAATCTTTGTATAACTCAGTAGAGTAGATTGAAATAGATGGTACGCCCATACCAGAGCCCATAACGGTTAAACGCTTGCCTTTATAGGTGCCAGTGTAACCTAACATGCCGCGCACTTGGTTTACACATACTGCGTCTTCTAGAAATGTGTCAGCAATAAATTTAGCTCTAAGCGGATCGCCTGGCATTAATACCGTATCTGCGATATCGCCAACTGCTGCTTCAATATGTGGAGTTGCCATGTTTTGTACCTTATTGTCTTTATTTAATATTTTAAATTAATGTTTTAACACTGTGCGGTTATGCTTTTGCCGCGAGTAACGCTTGTTTTTCTGAATCTGAAATAAATGCCGCATTTACAGCATTTAATTGTATTTGTTGTAACTGTGTACTGGTTAGGCCTAATGTGTCACGAGCGACTTGGTACTCATGTTTAAGCTCAATGCCTTCAACAGCAGGATCATCGGTGTTAAGGGTAACTTTTACACCATGTTCTAAAAATGTATGAATAGGGTGGTCACTAATATTCGCTATTGTACCTGTTTGATAGTTCGATGTTAAACAGGTTTCTAATGCTATTTGATGTTTAGCTAAGTGATCAAGCAGGGCTTTATCTTGATAGCTTTTTACGCCATGGCCGATACGAGTGGCTTTGAGTAAGTTAATTGCATTCCAAACACTTTGCGGTCCGGCTGCTTCGCCAGCATGAATAGTGACATTTAAGTTTGCAGCATCCACTTGTTTAAATTGCTCTGTAAATAACTCTGCTGGTTGATTATATTCATCCCCCGCTAAATCAACCGCAACTAAGTGGTCTTTATGCGCTAATAATGCATCGAGCTCATGCTGACAGGTATCTAAACCAAAGGTTCTGCTTAAAATACCAATCAAATTAGCTTTTACTTTGAAATCTTTACAACCGGCTTGCACGCCATCAACCACTGCGGCCACAACGTCGCTAGTATTTAAGTTATGAGTCATTGCCATGTAATACGGTGAAAATCTTAATTCGGCGTAATCTATGCCGGCAATGGTTAAGTCTTCGACATTTTCATAAGCTACTCGGCGACAATCATCTAAGCTTTTAAGCACCTTTACGCCCCAATCAAGTTTTGCTAAAAACTCCATTAAGTCGCTGGCTTTGTCTTGTATTTGCACGTGACTGGTAAAGTCAGCAAAGTTACTGACGGGTAGGGCAATACCATGTTGCTCTGCTAGCTGCCAGATGGTTTTTGGACGAATATTACCGTCGAGGTGTCGATGTAAGTCAACGAGTGGCAAAGTATTACAAACCATTTGGTTTCCTATTTATAAAGTGAATATTATATTATGACTTAATATTGATTAAAATTATCAATATTATCTGCACTAATTGCATAATTGAGCAATAAAATGGTTTTTTAGAGCTTTTACTGCATTTTATCATTGGCTTGCACATAAAACACTGCTAGATTTAAGCTATCACTAGGTAGTAATAATTTATGTTGGCTAAAGGCTGTTTGCGCTTTATCAAAACATGAACGGTTAGTATCGATATAACTATAATTTATCTGAATAAAGAGATCGCCATGCTGTATAAAACCGACGACGTACGTATCAATCAAATCAAAGAATTACTGCCACCAGTTGCATTATTAGAACGCTATCGTGCCAATGATAAAGTATCTCGCAGTGTGTTTGAAGGACGTCAAGCGATCAGCAATATATTAAACGATAAAGATGAACGTTTATTAGTGGTTATTGGTCCTTGTTCAATACATGATCCGGTAGCTGCCGTTGAGTATGGTAGCCGATTAAATCGTTTACGTGAAAAATATAAAGATAGCTTAGAAATCGTCATGCGTGTTTACTTTGAAAAACCACGTACTACCGTTGGTTGGAAAGGTCTTATCAATGACCCGTATTTAGATGATAGCTGTCAAATTAATGATGGTTTACGCATTGGCCGTAAATTGTTACTCGATTTAAATGACTTAGGCTTACCAACTGCTGGCGAATACTTAGATATGATCACCCCGCAATATATGGCTGATTTAATGTGTTGGGGCGCCATTGGTGCTCGAACTACTGAGTCGCAAGTACATCGCGAGTTAGCGTCTGGTTTATCATGTCCGGTAGGTTTTAAAAATGGTACTGACGGTACCATTAAGGTTGCCATTGATGCGATTGGCGCAGCAAGTGCACCGCATCACTTTTTATCAGTAACTAAACTGGGTAATTCAGCGATTGTTGAAACCAAAGGTAACCCTGACTGTCATATCATTTTACGTGGTGGTAAAACGCCAAACTATGAAAGTGCACATGTAAATGCCGTCGCCGCGCAGTTAAATGCTTCTGGTTTACCTGAAAAAATTATGATTGATTTTAGTCATGCCAATTCAAGTAAGAAATTTGAAAATCAAATGCTGGTTTGTGATGATTTATGTCAGCAAATGCATAACGGCAATAAGTCAGTATTTGGCGTTATGGTTGAAAGCCATTTAGTTGAAGGTCGCCAAGATTTATCTGACGATATAGACGCTACATACGGTCAAAGCATTACCGATGCTTGTATCGGCTGGCAAGATACTGAAGTGTTACTTGATAAGCTCGCTAATGCTTCAATGCAACGTATGCAAGGGTAATATAATATTATGTCTGTAGATAAAAATAGCATTAACCTATCGAGTGAACAGCGTTATGAGCTGTTTATGCAAAGCTTTATGTCAAGCCGCGAGGCGTGGATTTTAACCGACGAACATGGCGCGGTTATGCTGACTGAAGAAGAAGAAGATTATGTCCCATTTTGGCCTACACAAGAGCTAGCTGAGCTTTGGGCCGATGATGAGTGGGGACATTGTAAAGCCACTAAATTGAGTTTCGATGAAATTCGCAATAAATGGTTACCTGGTATGGAAGCTGATGAATTATGTTTGATCATATTTCCGGCGAATGATTTATCAGGGCAGCTATTTTATCCTTGGGAATTTGAACAAGTACTAGATAAGAAACTTGCGAAATTAGCGCGTAAAAATTAACGTCGCTTGCTGATATTAAACAACACCACTTGGTATTGTTTAATGTACTCAATAAAAATGCCTAACATTAAATTGTTAGGCATTTTTTTGGGTTTGCATTTCAGTACTTAAGAATTTTTACTTAAGCTTGCTCTTTCGACTCAGCACTTTTAGTTTCTGGCTGTTTTTCAAGAGGAACGGTTTCTGTAGCAGGCAAATCTGAAGCCGGTAGCTTGCGGTTGTAATCAATCAGTTCTAATTCAGAAAATTCAAGCACCTGTTTAGGTAAGCCGCCCATTAATAATGAAATTTTCGCTTCATTCTCAATGGCATTATTATCAGCATAAAATGGAATGTAAAAGGTTGTCCATTTTTTCGGTATTGCTAAACGGGTATGATTTGTTGGTTTACCTGTATGTTTAATTAGGTTAATAAATACATCTACTTGCCCAAAACTGCCATCATCAATTTCAGAGTAAGTTTGTCGTGCAGTAATTTTAAGCAGTAAGGTGTCAGTCTTTTTAATACCTTGTGATTTAAGGTTAAGACTAATCTGTGCATTCCAAGGATTATTAACTTGTTCGAGAGTAGACACTTGCAATACTTGTGAGTATTTATCATTACCGAGTAATAGCTTTTCAGCCGTCATCGTTTTTTGTGATAATTTTATCGCTAACAATTCGTCCGTATATGCGATAATTTTTCCACCATTTGGAATTCGTGCACTTTGTGCAAAACTTGTCGAGAGTATTAGCGCGAAAGAGCTAGCAACGAGTGCTTTTGATAGTAAAGGTAACACTTTAAATTCCTTTTTTTGCCGATATATTATTAATGCTAACATTTTTAATTGTTCAGGCAATATAATTTTAAAAATTATTGCTTAGTTATTGCTTAGTTATTGCTTAGTTATAGATAAGTATAGTCAAGGACTTGTTACTAAAGTAGTTTTTCAATGTCTGATGCGATCATTTGCGGTTTAACCACACTGGCATAACGTTTAACAACATCACCATTGCGATTAATTAAAAATTTAGTGAAGTTCCATTTTATTTTTTTGCTGCCTAAAATTCCCTTCGCTTGTTCTGTTAAATAGTTAAACAAAGGATCAGCATTACTGCCATTTACATCCACTTTCGAAAATAAATCAAAACTAATATTAAAATTTAAATCACAAAAACCTTTTATTTCAGTGGCACTGCCTTGCTCTTGTTTACCAAACTGATTGCAGGGAAAGGCTAACACCTGTAAACCTTGCTCTTGGTATTTTTTATATAAATCCTCTAACCCTGCATATTGCGGGGTAAAGCCACAAGCGCTGGCCGTATTTACAATAAGTAATACTTGGTTTTTATAGAGGCTCATTGATACAGTTTCATCAATATTGTTTTTTACTGAAAAATCGTAGATATTTGTCATCATTTAGGCTTTTTATTTTGCTATCAAGTCATTACACTAACATTAATATTAACAAGTTGAGAACAATTATGAAAAAAGTTGCCTTCATTGGTTTAGGTGTTATGGGTTACCCTATGGCCGGTCATTTAGCGAAAGCCGGTTTCGACGTCTGTGTGTACAATCGCACCACAGCTAAAGCTAAAGCTTGGGCTGATGAATTTGGTGGATCGTTTGCAACAACGCCAAAAGCTGCAGCCGAAAATGCTGATGTTGTTTTCACCTGCGTAGGCAATGATGATGATGTTCGTCAAGTCTCATTAGGCGATGAAGGTGTTTTTGCCGGATTAAAAGCGCAGGCTATTTTTGTCGACCATACCACTGCATCAGCTGAACTTGCTCGGGAATTAAATGAATTAGCCTTAGCACAAGGTAATCATTTTATTGATGCTCCGGTATCTGGTGGTCAAGCTGGCGCAGAAAACGGCCAATTAACGGTTATGTGCGGCGGTGAAGAACAGGTATTCAATACAGTTCAACCGGTTATGGCGGCTTTTGCTAAGTTTAGCCAATTAATGGGCGGGGCAGGCTTTGGTCAAGTGGCTAAAATGGCCAATCAAATTTGTATTGCGGGTGTAGTACAAGGCTTAAGTGAAGCGTTTAATTTTGCTCAGCGTGCCGGTTTAGATGCCGATAAACTTGTTGAAACTATCTCCAAAGGGGCTGCTGGCTCATGGCAAATGGAAAATCGTTATAAAACCATGTTTGCTGGCGACTATGAGTTTGGTTTTGCGGTTGATTGGATGCGTAAAGATTTAGCCATTGCTTTTAGTGAAGCTCAAAAGTATGACGCGAAATTACCTATGACTGAAATGGTCGATGGCTTTTATGAGCAAATCCAACAAAGTGGCGGGAATCGCTGGGATACTTCTAGTTTGATTTCACTGTTGAAAGAAAATTAGGCTGTATTTTCACTGTCGTGTTAACTAAGCGTTAAGTGAGCTAAAACTTAATTGACTTAAGGTTTAGCTATTGCTTTAGTCGACAATAAAAAAGCGGCTGAAATAGCCGCTTTATTCTTAGATACCCGCATTAAATGAAGTATAATAACGGCCTAACCGTTATTGAATTAAGATGATTTCTCTACGAAATCATATACTTTATCTTCATCGTTACTCAGAACTACTGGCTCCAGTTGGTCAGTTGGGTTTGCTATCATTAATTCATCATATTGTTCTTCATCATCATTGGCGCCACTGCAAGTGAACGCAACGGTATAATCACCTTCAGGAATAAAGCCAAATGCATAGCGGTAACCAACGTCTTCATTTTCTGTGACCATGGTGACGGCCGTTGAATACATAGGGGCAACGGCATTAACGGGTAATGTATTTATTTGAGTAACTGCCGGGTTATAATTATCAACTAATTGTTCTTCAGTTAAATCATGGCCAGGATAAAGGTAAACAAAGTTACCTGCATTGAGGTCAGCATCACAAAATAAATTTACATTAACCATGCCAGACAGCGAAGCTACAGTTTCATTGTCAACGATTGTTACGCCATGTGGCTTAAGGTTATAACGCTGGCCATTTTTGTTCTCAACTAAGGCGGTACGTAAATCGAAATGAATAGTAAATCGTTGCACGCCGCCAGCAACAACTTCAAAGCCACCAAGTTTAAGCTTTTGACTCGGTTGTTTCATTGGCACTTTACTGCCATTTTCCATCTCGGTAACATAGCTGTAGTCATCACCATCGCTATCATCTAATACATGCAGTATTAAGTTTTGGTATACCCCAGGTGCTAATTCAGTTTCGTCTAAAATAATTTTGCTGTCACCACCTTGAAACTGTTTCAAGTCAACTTGCGCATAACTTAAATCACCATCAGAGACGTCTAACATTATGTTTTCTTCGCCCTCTCTGACTAACTCGATTGCATCTATGGCAACAACAACTTCTTCAGCATGGTCAACGGGAGCATCGGCAACGGCAAATGACACCATAGTTTTATCATCGTCAGAGTCGGAGCCACAAGCAGCAAGCAAGAAACTTGAACCGATAAGCAGGCTTATCGGTATTAATTTAATTTTTTTGGTAAAGACTTTGAGTAGAGTATTTTTGTTAGAGAACATAATAAATATTTCATCATAATTAAGGAGATTTCCCGAAATTATAGACATTAATCGTCATGAAAAAAAGGATTTTTACTGCACATATTCATAGAGTGCTTTAAGGACTTGAATTTTCTCTTTATTATTTTCATATAAATGCGCGAAGTTTTCAATTTCAATCATGTACTCATCAATGCTTAAACCGGCACCGCCATTACTCAGTTTATTCTGACAATATTGCTGCCACTTTTGTTGCTCATTTACATCTAAGGTATGTGGATAATTTCGCGCTCTAAATCTGAATAAAAGCGTGTCTAACCTAGGGTCGGTAAAATTAAATGGGTAACTGGCTAATTTCTCCGGATGCAGTGTATGGATCATCTCCATTTTTTCTTTATCGGCATGACTAAAGAAGCCGCCGCTATACAGTGCCTGTTCAGCATCGTCTTTAGATTCGCCGTAATCGGTAGTAAATACCGGCGCGAGTTTTTCTTTAATCGCGGGCGCTTTCTCTTTCAAGGCTTTCCAGTTTTTTAAACATTGCTCTCTATCAATATTAATTAACGCCGCACGCTCAGGCGTTAATACTTTGGCAGGCGCAACAGCAGGGCATTTATTAATATGCACCAGCTTCACTGGTATTGGTAACTTACCTTCCGCTTTTAACTCATCGTGGCGTGTATATAAACGTTCTTTAATTTCATCTGACGTTAACTCAAATAACGGTGAAATATCTTGCGCTAAATCGACCGATATAATGGCATTTTTATTACTTGGATGAACGTCCAATGGCATATACCAACTGGTATTACGCTGATCAGGTGTTATCTTCGACGAGGTGTGCAAAAACGGCGCCATTTCATACACATTAATATGCTTTAATGCTTCTTGTTTGGTGCGAATACCAAACACAAAACTGTAAAGTTTTGGTTGTTTGTCTTTAATTAACTTCGCTAGGGCAATGGTGGCATAAACGTCACTGGTGGCGTCATGCGCTGACTCATGGCTAATGCCATTAGCTGCGGTTAATAACTCTAACCTAAAGCTGACTTTACCTTCATCATTGACTGGCCAATTAATACCTTCAGGGGCAACCGCATGACACAATCGCGCCATATCGATAATATCCCAACGGCTATTACCACCTTGCCACTCTCGTGCATAAGGGTCATAAAAATTACGGTAAAAAAGGTAACGAGACACTTCATCGTCAAACCTAACCGAGTTATAACCGGCAACACAAGTATTTGGCACAGTGAATAGTTTTTGTATTCTAGCCGCAAACTCTGCTTCACTAACACCTTCACGCTGCGCTTTTTGCGGTGTAATACCAGTAACCATACAAGCACCAGGATTAGGTAAGTAATCTTGTGGCGGCTGGCAATAAAACTCAACCGGCTCACCAATGACATTCAAATCAAAGTCAGTGCGTATTGCCGCAAATTGTGATGGCTTATCAAGTTTTGGCGATACACCCCAAGTTTCATAATCGTGCCATAGAATAGTAGGTTGATTTTTGGTGTTTTTTGATGAGTTGTTATTATTCATTATGTTCTTATAAAACAATTGTAAGGGCAATATTCAAAAATAACTCTACCATAGAGCCAGAAAAAAATCCCTGAAATTAAACCGTTTTTAAAGGATGAGTGACACCGTTATACAGAAGCATCAGGAACCAAAAAAATAATAAACCAAGTATTGATCACGCCATTGCCGCGTGCTGAAAGAGGCAGGTCGCAAGGTTGACTATAATGCTACAATATTTTTACTCTTGCACACTTACTCGTAGTCTTCTTCTTTATTTTGTTCCAACATATATTGGTTAACGGTATCCATAGCTTCTTTAAATGAAAAACCACGAGTCACTAAAAATTGTTGTGCCTTAACTTTGATTTTATAATCATCAATCGGTTTATCTTTAAACTTATTAGACACCAGCTCCATTGCTTTGTCTGAATAGTCAGCTTCGGTCAGTTTTTCACTTATTTGCTCGATCAGGTCTTTCGGGAATTGTTTCTCGTATAACTTTTGTTTTATCTTATTAATGCCTATGTTCTTATTTAACAACGAGTCGGTAATACCTTCTATGTATCTGGCATCATTAACATAATCCATCTCTTCAAGTTTTTTAATGCAGTCACTGACCCATTGTGGATGTTCATTGAATTTAAAGTTCAACTTCTGAGTGAGGCGAGCAAGCGTTTGATCGGCACGTTGCAATAACCAGGTTGAGTAATTAAAAATTCTTTCAGGCGTTACCGGGTATTCTTTCTTAACTGTTTTTTGCTTCCACGTATAAGCCATAATTGTTAGTCCGAAACACATGTTAGAGGTGATGTTTTTGTAAAAGCAGTAAATTTGCTACTCTGTGTAAATGCATTTACACAAATGCATCTAGCAAAGGCATTAAGCGACAGCAAGTTACCTAATATTAAAGCACCTTAGTATGGAAAGCCAGAGTTAGCTAAACGTAAGACTTAACTGTTAGCCTCATAGCATTTCCTTATATATCGACTTTAAATCACTGCAGCACCCGTAACCCAAATTAATATAAAGTATGCATTAGGCTTATTTGCTAGGTATTGGGAAATATGAACAACTACCAACACGACCCGTCATAGCGACAAGACCCGTCATACCAACCCGATCCGTCATACCGGCGAAGGCCGGTATCTTCATTTATCTAAAGCATTGTAACGCTCAAAAAAAGACAAAAAAAAGCCCCTGTAAAGACAGGGGCAAAAAAATATAGCATTTCAGGGAGGGAAACTATGAAAGTGGTTGGCGTGAATTTATTCGCGCGTAATTAATACCAAGTATTTACAGTGATACCCATCCAGTATTCCCATGCACTACGCTTTCCCATGTAAGCTTAACACTGTCCTTCAGTACTATTAGCCGTCATTCCGTACTTGTTACGGAATCCATAAATTCCAGGCAAAAAAAAGCCCCTGTAAAACAGGGGCAAAAAAATATAGCATTTCAGGGAGGAAAACTATGAAAGTTAACTGTGTTTAATTATACAGCCCAATAGATAAAATACCGTTAACCAAATGTAAAACACTGCAATAGTTTGTTGTTAAGTAGATGTTAAAAGCAGTCAATGATAATGATAGATAAACCCTGAGCAAGGTAGTATTAATAAATACTATGATCGCCAATATCAATTAATAATATCTCACCATTATCAAGATATTTAAACGTTAATAATATCCTATATTGCATATTAATCGATATTGAATAACAGTCTTTGTGATTAATTTTATGTAACCTCAATGCCGGATGCATTGGGTTTAAAGCAAGTAACTTTAATGTTTTTACATATTGGTTTATTAGCTGCTTTCGTCCCTTAAAAAATCGTTTCTCTCGTTTATTATAAGAGGCTGGTTTTATGATTTTTAACATAATTAAAGGTTTTGTAATTGCTTAGCTAACGCATCAAAATCTTTAACTTCTTCTACATCACCAACTTCATAACATGTTTGCGCCTCAGCAATGGCATTATCAAGCTCATACTCACGATATTTATCATAGGCCTCTATTGGCAAAATAACATATTTAGCGCGGCCTCTAACATCAATGGTTACTGCAGCATCTGCGGAGTCTTTGATTGTCTGTTCAATAACGGTAACCCCACCGCGTTTTAATTCATTAGCTGTTAAATGGTTCATTTTGTGGCTCGATAATTTAGCTGCGACTCAATGGTGCTTATTATAGTGCTATTTATAGTGCTTTTCAATATCAAGGGAAATAGACATACTCACCATATTTCAAACTCACCGTATACCAACACTAACCCGTCATAGCGACACGACCCGTCATACCGGCGAAGGCCGGTATCTTCATTTATCTAAAGCAGTGTAACGCTCAAAAAAAGACAAAAAAAAGCCCCTGTAAAAACAGGGGCCAAAAAAATAGCATTTCAGGGAGGAAAACTATGAAAGTTAACTGTGTTTAATATTAAACCTTTCTAGAAAAAATACCGTTAACCAAATGTAAAACACAGTAATAGTTTGTTGTTATTGTGATGTTAATCATAGGTTATCGCTTTAAAGCCAATTGACCCGCGCGAATACCTAATATAATGCATAACACACTGACAATACTCGCTGGTGAAAGCGTTGGTAAAGACACTAAAAGCTGAGAGTCATTACCACCAAGTGCTAAGGCTGCCCCCACTCCCATAAAAACACCACCAATGGTATGTACTATTATGCTTTTCATCGTTGGGATAACCAGCTTGAATGACTTCTTATGAATGGCTGAAATAAACATGCCCATTAATAAAAAGGTAAATAACAACAATCGTCGCACGCTTGGAAATTCACTCATTTCGGATAGCATTGAATGACTCGTGTCACGTAAAATGCTGCTTGGTGTCCAACCCGGTTCATAAAGAAAGATAACCCCCGCTAATAAACCAATACCAAACATAGTCAGCCACAGTTTTCTCCGCTCGGCAGAGCCTCGTAATATCCATATTAATAGTACAGCCGATATGAGCACTAACATTGTCAACGTGAAGGTTTGAGACTGTTCAATTTGTTGTAAATCAAACATAGGAGGAATAGCCGATAATATTAACCAACCTAATAGCCAACCAAACATTGTTGCTATCATAGATAAATCACCGCGGGTTAACTTGTTTAAGGTCGACACACCGCAGCCATTGTTTAAAGCGCTACCTAAGCCGAATATAAAGCCACCAAGAGCAAAAGCGAAGCCTGCTTGGTATAGCTGGCTCTGTAATGGTAAATCAAAATAATTTGCGTAAAAATAAGCTAACCAACTAAATGCACCACTAAACACAATGGCTAATAAAAATTCAGGTTTTCCTTCACGCCACTCATTAACTCCACGCACCATACACAGGCCGATAAATTGAGCTAAATAACCAAGCAAAGTAATTAAAACAATAGAGAAAATTAATAGCGCCATAAAAACCGCAAGAGTAAATACAATGTGTTTAAATTATAAGGGTTAAACCAAGTTCTGCCATAAACGACTATAAAATTAAGGATAAATTAAAAACAAAAATGGTTCGTCTTTTTATTATAGCGAGCAATTATTAATTGATTAGTAAATTTTCATCTGTAAAATTATGAATAGAGTAAAGAAGAGGCAAGGCAGTTAATGCTAAACAATCAAAGTCAATTAAATGACAATTACGATGAGCAAGGTTACTTTGTCATTAGAGATTATTTTAGTGCGTCTGAAATGTCATCTCTGAGAAAAGTAATATTAAAATTTCACGAGCGTTGGAAGCAAGACAATGCAACCTTTTATCAAGAGGAAGCGTTTAATTCTTCTTTAATTACTGGCAGTCAGTACCTAGGTGCGGATGATAGAGTGTCACTTTTCAACTTTATTAGCTCAAAAAAAATAATGACTGTGATCGAATCGCTTATGCCGAATAACCCCGCCTTTATGAATACCCAATTATTTTTTAATCCGGTTAATCCTGAGCAAAAAGATTTTTGGCATCGTGATTGTCAATATGACTATGACGTAGAAGATCAAAAGAAAGTTATTACTGAAACGCAAGTGGTACATCTTCGCGTACCTTTATTTGATGAACTCGGTATTGAGTTAGTGCCTGGCACCCATAAACGCTGGGATAATGATGAAGAATTCGATGTGCGACAAGAAGAAAAGGGCAGAACAAGTTGTGAAGACCTAGCGAGTGGTAAAAAAATTAAACTAGCCGCGGGCGACTTATTAGTTTTTTCGGCTGATATGATCCATCGTGGTTTATACGGATTAGATCGATTAGCATTGGATATCTTAGTGTTTGATTCTTCGGCTAATTATGTTGACTATGTTGATGACGATTGTTTACCAGAAAGTTCCATGTTAGATAAAATTGAGGATCCAAGGCTGTACCTAAATACTATTCATTTAAAGTCAGGGGGATGATTTTAACATAAATGTCTGACGTCTTTTTAATATTAAATAAGGCTTTGGCACTTTATAAAATGCTTGTTCGCTTAACTCTATTGTTAATTATCACTAAGCGCCAACAACGAACATCTCTATAGTAAAAACTGGCAGCACTCATCTTGTTTAAGCAGATTGACGGCGAGTAAAGCATTATAATTATTAACTATAGAGTCCGCTAAACTGAAAACTAACCGCCTGCCTTAAAACTGTCACTAATCTCTTTCGCAAGCCAACGAATTTCTGGCTCTGACTCTCTGAAACTTAATCCGAGTAAAGCCATAGGTAAAGAAACTAAATCAGTTTACTCTTGCCGTTAGAAATAAAAAACAGAGATATAATTAATGAGAACAGATGGATAAGGCTTTAAGGTAGGGGTTTTTTGGAAAACAGATGGAGAAATAGCCATTTGTTAATCATCATAAATAGAGTTTGAAACATCAACTAACCATTTAACAATTACCATTGTTAAAAATTTATGTATACTATTTTTATAGCTATCAAATGATAAGCTCATTTTCTTTAAACGAGGTCTCAGTTTTTGTATACAATTTTAAGTCAGTTAAGTTTTTTCCTGATCATTACCTTTTCCGGTTTTTGCGTGGCAGGAGAGAACGTTAATCGGTCATTGTCGGTTGAAACTACCGGTACAGTTTTTGTCGCAATACCTCGTGGTTTTGTCAAAATTGAAGGCTGGGATAAGCAGGAGGTTATGATCCAAGGATTGCTTGACGATACGATTAAAACCTTAACATTTAAGACTGAAAAAAATAAAACGTTGATCCGGGTTGATACCGAAGGGCAAAAGCATTGGGGCGATTCCAGTGTCTTTAAAATATTTATGCCGAAGCAATTAAAATTACAATTCAAAGGCATTGATACTTCCTTTAGTATTACCAAATTAAATAACCATGTTGAAGGAAAGTCCATTAATGGCGACTTAATGGTGAAGCAATCACATGGCAAAATTAAGCTGTCGGTAGTTAGTGGCGATGTCAGACTCGTTGAATCTTCAGGTATTGCTAAAATTGAATCGGTTAGCGGTACGGTTGATTTTTCAGGTGATTTTGAACAGGCATACCTTAAATCTATGTCAGGAGATATTAGAGCAAATATTAGTGGTACCCAAAAATTAACCCTCAAAAATACATCCGGTGATACTCAAGTCAGTGGTCAAATTAAAAATAATGCACAATTAAAACTGTCTAGTGTCAGCGGTGATATCGTCTATAAGGTAACCGATGTGCTAAATGCTGAATGTGAGTTTGTGAGTCAGTTTGGTGGCGACATTACTAATCAATTGACGAATGATTTACCCGAAGACGGCAGCTTACATAAGAAAACGCTAAGTTTTATTTCTGGTGATGGCTCTGGAAAGTTAAATATTAATACCGTTAATGGCTCAATTTCCATAGAAAAACTTACTAATGAATAAGTTAATGTGTAACGAAATCTTGGAGAGCATAATTGGATAGCTTCTTAACTCAATTAAGACATCGCCAAGTCTTCAAGGTTGCCACCATATATGCCGTATCTGCATGGCCATTGATCCAAATAGCTGATTTAGCTGTGCCTGCATTAGGACTGCCAGACTCGGTAATGACTCTGTTATTACAAATATTTTTGGTTGGTTTCCCAATATCTTTAATTTTTGCCTGGTTGTTTAATTTCACCTCAAAAGGCATCGTAAGAGTTAAAAGTGGTGGTGCCCAAGAAAATACTCCACAAGTTAATATTAAAACCACAGTGTCGGTTGCCGGCACATTGGCATTGGCATTAGTGGTTACTTTAGGCTGTCAACTATGGCTAGAAGGACAAGCGCCAGAAAATACAGCAGTGATCGCAGACCAACAACAACCAATAGCTGAAACGCTGTTATCTAATGGCAAAAAAGAATCCATCGCTATTTTACCTTTTATTGCTTTTAGCAATGATGTTGAAGACGAATATTTTGCGGATGGTATGGTAGAAGAGTTGTTAAATTTACTGGCTAAAATCCCCGACTTACAAGTTGCTGCCAGAACGTCTTCTTTTGCTTACAAGGGTGTTTCAAATAAAACAATTGTAGAAATTGGCAGAGAGTTAGGGGTAGATACTATCCTTGAAGGCAGTATTCGCAAGAACGATACCACCAATAACATTCGAGTCACCGCGCAGTTGATCAAGGTCAGTACTGGCGAGCACTTATGGTCTGAAACCTATGATAGAGAATACCGCGATATTTTCCAAATTCAAGATGATATCGCCAGAGCGGTAGTCGATAAAATGAAAGTCACTTTGCTGGGCGAAGCTGCCTCGTTTGAGTTTATTGCTGAAACTCACAATGTTGATGCTATGGTTGCCTTTGGCAAAGGTCAAAAAGAGCTGTTGCATCGTACCTCGCTATCAATTAGTAAAGCCTTACAACATTTTCAGACCGCGGCTAGATTAGATGCAGACTATGCACGTGCTTATGTTGGTATTGCTGATGCTAATATATTGCTTGCTCTTTATGGTAACTTGTCGGAAAAACTTGCAAATGTCGCGGCCCAACAAGCTCTAGATACCGCTTTATTATTAAACCCTAAGTTGGCTGCTGCACATGCTACTCAAGGCTTGTTGTTGAGCCCTGTCGATGCTACAAAAGCAGAACAGTCGTTTAAGCTGGCGATAGACATTAACCCTAACTATGCGATGACGTATATGTGGTACGGCTCTTTATTGCAAAGTCGTGGTGACGCCACTGGTGCGCATGAGCTATTTGAACAGGCGTATGTGCTGGATCCTAAATCTCCCGTTGCAGCATACAATGTTGCTTGGAGTTATTACCAAGCGGGCTCAGAAAAGAAAGCCATGGATGTTTTTTCGCAAATTATCAGTAATGACCCTTATTTTCCCGGTGCCTATAATTTGGTGGGCGGCATTTTATCAACCCGCGGTAGGCTTGATGAGTCTATTAACATGTATAAAAGAGCGCTTGAAGTTGACCCCATAAATAAAAAAGCCATTAAAGGCCTATTGATGGCTAATATGGACATGGGGAAAATCGAACAGACAGAGCAATGGTTTGATTATGCGAGTAAACTTGAATCGCAGTTTTCAAATGAAGATATTAGTTATATGAAAGCACGATTTTACGCGACTCAAGGGGATTTAAATAAAGCCATTAGCTCATTAAAAAATGTAAAATTTACCGGTGGAAATGGTCGAATGAATGACTATATACAAGGCGAAATTGCCTTTTATCAAGGCGAATATACTCAGGCTATCGCCTCATTTGAACGACTGCGCAGCGCAAAGTCTATTAATGAAGATTACTTCTATCATCTATCCGAAGGACAGTCCGCTATTCATTTAGCTTATGCTTATTTGCAAGTTGATGAGCCGGCACTGGCAACAAATATCATTGATGGTTTTACTCGGTTTTTAGAAAGTGATAAAACCAAAAAATCTAACGATCCTTCTTACTATTATAATATGGCCTTAGTAAGTGCCTTACAAAATAACAACACAGAAACGTATCAATATATTCAAGGTGCAATAGATGTTGGCTGGACCAAAGCATGGCAAGCTGAGTTCGAACCTGTGTTAGCTCAAATGAATGATGATCAGCAGTTTAATCAAATGATGGGTGGCATAAAAGCTCGGCTTGCTAACATGAGAGCCCGCGCTGAAGATGAAAATGAATTTTTACTTGCCGATAGTGACACTTTTTAAAAGGTGTTAAGCCTGAGGTACTGCAGTCACTTGAGTTAAGTAAAACAGTAGTAAGGCGGGTATATGCTCGCCTTTTTTATGGGGGTATTACAATTTATATGGGTATAAGTAATTAGGTTTAGTCTTACCTAAAGTTTGCTATGGATATGATGTGTATTCATTTGTTAAGACATTTACAAGCGGTTGTGCAAAGTTACCATGTCGCTATTAATTATTTGATTTAATGGCGTTTGTAAATTGAAATTAACGTTTCTTCTAAAAATCCATAGTAAAAACTGCTGAATTGATTTTAACTAATACTCGGTTGATGAGATAATTACCCTAAATGTTTAATCTACAGCATACCTTAAGGAAAAAAATGAGTTTAGTAAATACTACTGACAACAACACAATTCCATTGTTTATCATTCGCCAACAAGACTTTGAGGCTTGGTTGCTCACTGAAACAGAACAAGTGCAAACTTGGTTAAAGCAGACTAAATCAGGTAATGGTGTGTCATTAATTCCTGATGCCTCAGGAAAGTTGCAAAAGGTAGTTGTGGCTCTCGACAATCCAAACCACTATTTTGCCAGTGGCGATTTAGTCAAGCAATTGCCAATCGCGCATTATCAATACCATGGTGATACTGAGTACCAAGAAGCATTTGCCTTTGGTTGGGTAATGGGCTGTTATCAATTTGACCTTTATAAACAGACGCAGCAACATGCTACCTTGGTTATTGATAATAAAGCCTTGGTTGCAAAGGTACTAAAATTTGCCAACGCGAGCGCTCTTGTACGTGATTTAGTAAATACTCCTGCTGCAGATATGATGCCAGAACATTTAGGGCAAACAGCACTAGCGTTGGTGGCGCAGTATGGCGGTGATGTTGAGCAAATTATCGGTGATGAATTATTAGTACAAAACTATCCAACGATTCATGCCGTAGGGCGAGCAAGTGTGCATGAACCTCGTTTAATTGATTTAACCTGGGGTAAAGCTGGCGATCCAAAAGTTACTTTGGTTGGTAAAGGCGTATGTTTTGACAGTGGTGGTTTAGATATTAAACCGAAAGCGGGCATGCGTAACATGAAAAAAGACATGGGCGGCGCGGCTCACGTGTTAGGCCTAACACAATTAATCATGTCACATAATTTACCGGTGCAATTACGTGTACTTATTCCTGCGGTTGAAAATGCAGTATCAAGTAATGCCTTACGTCCTGGCGATGTGGTGACTACTCGTAAAGGAATAACGGTTGAAATTGATAATACCGATGCTGAAGGTCGTTTGGTCTTGTGTGATGCATTAGATGAAGCAAATAATGACAATCCAGAATTATTGATTGATTTTGCCACGTTAACCGGAGCTATGCGAGTTGCCCTTGGCACTGAGTTGCCAGGGTTCTTTGCAAATAATGATGCTATTGCCAATGAATTAATGACCTTAGGCACGAAAATTAACGACCCGGTTTGGCGTATGCCTTTGTATAGCGACTACCGAAGCTTACTTAATAGTGACGTTGCTGATATCGCCAATTGTGCAACCATTCCATTTGCTGGCGCAATCACTGCTGCCCTATATTTACAAGAGTTTGTCGATCCTAATACTGACTGGTTGCATTTTGATGTGATGGCTTGGAATATTCGAAAACTTTCTGGACGACCGTTAGGTGGTGAAGCGTTTGGTATCCGTACCGTATTTGACTATTTGCAATCACGTTACCAATAACCGGCTTATTGGTTCATAAGTATTAGTGATTTCTTAGGCCGCATACGTTAACTGTATACGGCCTTTCGTTATAGCACTTACATTAGTTATAAAGCCCACTCTGTGGGCTTTTTCATTAACAACACCGCAGGACTTTAGCTTTCAGTAATATTATCAACTGTCATAAATAAGCCCAAATATTGTTTCTTCATTGTTTTCGCCATTTTTCGTCTTATTCGTCATATATTTCATCTTATCGCCAAATATTTTAATGTAAATAATGGCGACTGCATTGTGTTTTTGATTCGCCATAATGTTTCGTCATTTCTTTCACTTAGTTGACCTGTAAATTTTTCTGTTGATACAAGTCACAGTGAATAGGTCTTTCAGTGATGTTTGCCTTTATTGGCACAGTTCTCGCTTATAGACGTTTAGAATAATAATTACTGGTGAGTCTATGAGAGCTTTGCATCATAAAAAAATAATAATATCGGCCTTTACAATCATGTGTTTGATTGTAGCAGCAACATTTTTTACACAGAACAATCAATTAACATCAAAAACGTCTTATATTGTTCAAGGTGCTAGCAAATCGACCTTAGTATCTGTGGTTGAATCAGTAGGTGGCGAGGTTGTTCATACTTATACTGTGATCCAAGCTATTTCGGCATTACTTACTGAGTCTCAAGTTACCACCGTACATGACAACCACCCAATGATCCGTTTGTTTTCAGATGAGGATGTCGAGCTTAGTGGTAAAGCGAAATTAGCCGCTAAACATAGGAATACACCTGAAGCAAATTCGAAAAAACACAATGACTATCGAGATACTTATTTCCCAACTCAGGTAGGTGCGAGTCAATTGCACATGCAAGGTATAACAGGTGCAGGTGTAGGTGTTGCTGTTATTGATAGTGGTTTATCAAATTTTAAAAGTTTACAGAAAGATTCTTCAGGTAAAAACAGAGTCATTCATAAGCACAGCGTGTTGAAGAATTCAAAATCAACTAATGATGGCTACGGTCACGGTACTCACTTAACAAGTCTTATCGCCAATAGCTCACAAACATTTAATGAAGCGGGTGTAACAAACGGTGGCTACAATGGTATTGCTCCAGATGTTGAGCTAACAATCGTAAAAGCCTTTGATGAAAATGGTACATCTACTTATAGCGATGTATTAAATGCGATTGAATACATTGTGGTAAACAAAGATAAGCTTAATATTAAGGTGTTAAATTTATCATTCAGTGCAAAACCTCAGTCATTTTATTGGCAAGACCCTATCAACCAAGCATTAATGGTTGCGTGGCAACAAGGTATTACTGTTGTAGTTGCTGCTGGTAATGAAGGCTCTGAAGCTATGACAATAGGCGTTCCTGGTAATAATCCTTACGTTATAACTGTTGGCGCAACATCAGATAACTCAACACCGTATGATTTTACCGATGATTATTTAGCGTCATTTTCAAGTGCAGGACCTACATTCGAAGGTTTTGTTAAGCCTGAGCTAGTTGCTCCTGGTGGACATATGCAAGGCTTGATGAAAAAGTCAGCAAAAATATATCAAGAGTATTCTCAATATGATGATGGTGATGGCTATTTCCTTTTATCAGGAACCTCGCAATCTACAGCGGTTGCCAGTGGTGTTGTTGCATTAATGTTGCAAAACGATCCGTCGTTATCACCTAATGATGTTAAGTGTCGATTGGTGTCGTCTGCACTTGTTGGCTCTCAAGCCAATGGTCAACTGTCATACAGTATCTTTCAACAAGGTGCAGGTATGATAAATGCTCCTTGGGCTGTCGAAAGTGATAAACGTGATTGTGCTAACAATGGCATGGATATCGCTAATGAATTAAACGATTCTCAACATTATGCTGGACCTGCTCGAAGATATGAAAATGAAGGTGATTTTTACCTGTTAGGTTATGCCGGTTTTGAATGGGATGGTGTTTATACAGAAGCACATTTGTGGCCAACCGCACACCTGTGGCCAACCGCGCACTTGTGGCCAACCGCGCACTTGTGGCCAACCGCGCACTTGTGGCCAACCGCGCACTTGTGGCCAACCGCACACTTATGGCCAACCGCACACTTATGGCCAACCGCACACTTATGGCCAACCGCACACTTGTGGCCGACCGCACACTTGTGGCCAACCGCACACTTGTGGCCAACCGCACACTTGTGGCCAACCGCACACTTGTGGCCAACCGCGCACTTGTGGCCAACCGTAAATCTATTTGAGCAAGGTGATTTTTCTTCTAATACCTTCTCACTAAAGAGCACTTGGGTTGAACAAGAATAGAAAATACTAAACAAGGATGCCATAGGCATCCTTGTTTAGTTTTAAATTCGCTTACATTTGGAGTGACAAACCAATAAACAAGTGTTTTAATTTCAGTACTAAAAATAATAAAAGCTACATTTAAGTAGCTACTTTTCATAAGACTCATTAATGATTAAATTTATAACCTCTTTTTTCTTAGCTTATTACTGTTTATTCTGTATAACGGCTAACGCTAATTCAAATCCCACATTTCTAAATCCCAATACTGACATCCATTTTACCAACCTAACGGATAGTAAGGTGCTTTCTCATTTGGCAGTCAATAGTATTACCCAAGATGAAATGGGCTTTGTATGGTTAGGAAACCAAAATGGCTTAAACCGTTTTGATGGAACGTCATCAAAAATATATAGTCATGTCACAGGCGATTTAAATAGCTTGGCTAGTACTTGGGTGTCAGAAATTTTTATCGATTCAGAGGAGCGTTTATGGGTACTAGGTGATGGTGGCATAAGTCTATATATTCCAGAAACCGATTCATTTAAAAACTTTAATCAAATTGACGAGCATAAAGATGTTTTGGGCAATAACTATATAACGGTTGTTGAAGATAAAAACGGAACTTTATGGTTTGGTAGCCGAGGCAATGGCTTAACAAAATTTGATTCCAAAACATCAACATTTACCTCGATAACCGATAGTTTGAGTGATGAAACCATTTATGATCTTACGATTGACCATAAACAACGTTTATGGATTGCAACAGCTAATGGCTTGCATGTTCTGCCGCCAAATTCTAATAAGATTAAAACATTCACTACAAATTCAAATATTGCGATAAGTAGTAATAAAATTCTGGCTACTTTCGAAGACAAAGATAATACACTTTGGATTGCCACTGAAGATTCTGGTGTCTTTAAATTCGATATTGATGTTGGCATCACAAAATCGTATAAAAATATAGTTGGTGACTCCAGCAGTCTATGTAACGATTTTGTTCGTGATGTTCTACAAGATAGTCTCGGAAATATTTGGTTTGCTACCGATAAGGGACTCTGTCAGTTTGATAAAAATCACGATATGTTTATTCAACATACCCATAATAATGCGAGGCCGAGTAGTTTAACTGATAATCGTGTGAATGCGTTATTTCAAGACGTTGGCGGCGTTATTTGGGCCGGTACCTATGGCGGGGTGAGTCGTTGGAATGGTATTTTGACGCCCTTTACTCATTTAAGTAAAAACTTTACTAATAGCAAAAAAATGACCAGTAATGTCATCGCGTCTTTTGCTGAAAATTCTGCTGGCGATATTTATGTGGGGACTTGGGGAGGGGGTATAAATATCTTCTCAGCCAAAAATGATAATATTGATGTTATACAAAAAGGTACTAACGCATCTTTAGGTCTTAAAGATGATCGAATTATGACTATGTTGTTTGATTCCGAAGATGGCCTTTGGGTAGGGACATATGGTGAAGGCTTACATTATAAATCAAAAATTGATGATGTTTTTAGTGTATATAGTGCGGATCAAAACGCTCTAAATTCATTAAGCAGTAACGCCATCAGCAAAATTGTTGAGCTAGACAATAAAGCCATTGTTGTAGGGACGTATGGCGGTGGCTTAAATCTTATTCAAAAAAATGGCCTTATTCATAAAATTCAGCATGAAGCTGACAATCCTAATTCTTTATCGGGAGATAAAATATTAGATTTTATTGTTGATGGCAACCATTTATGGGTAGGCACCAGAGGGGCAGGTTTAAATTTATATGATTTTAGCACTGGCGATTTTCAACGATTTAGCATAGATGAAGAGAGTTCTGAGGGCATTAATTCAAACAATATCTCTGCATTATTATCTACAAAGGATTATGTTTGGATTGGAACTCAAGATTTTGGTATATCAAGACTGAGTAAAAGTTCACTGGCTAGTGGTAAACCAAAATTCGAACATATTGGCATTAATCATGGATTGCAGAGTAACGTAACCTATGGATTAATAGAAGACAAAGATGGATTCATTTGGGTGAGTCACTATCGAGGGATCTCAAGAATCGATCCTAACAGCTTACTTGTCTATGACTTTAATACCACTCATGGTTTACAAGCAGACGATTTCAATAGTGGCGCATATTTTAAATCGAAATCAGGCAGAATGTTTTTCGGCGGAGCCAATGGCTTTAATACCTTTATGCCCAACGATGTACCCATTAATAAATATCAACCGCCATTGCGTCTAACTAAATTTTCAAAATTTAATAAGCCGGTCGAACTGTATAAAATGTTTCGCAGTGATGGCGTTTTAGAGCTTGATTATGCGGACTCATTTTTAGAGTTTGAATTTGCAGCTCTCGATTATACCCAACCAGAAGATATAAATTATCAATATAAAATGGAAGGTTTGAATGAACAATGGGTTGATTTAGGCTCTACTAATAGCATGACATTTACCACACTTACTGATGGCGATTATGTTTTTAGGGTAAGAGCAACCAATAACGATGGTATTTGGAGCAACAACCAATTAGAGATAAACATCGTTGTTAAACCGCCTCTGTGGTTTTCATTACAAGCTTATATTTTATACAGCTTGCTGCTAGTCATTATTATTGTTGTTTTATATCAACGACAAAAACACAAGCAATTACAACGCCTTGAAAACCAACAACAGCTTAAATCGGAAGTGCTATTAAGAACTCAAGAACTACAAACCGCGAATAAAGCTTTGGAACAAGCGATGGTTGATACTAATTTAGCAAAAGACTTAGCTGAAAAAGCCGCAACAGCAAAGGCTAACTTTTTAGCAACAATGAGTCATGAAATTCGCACGCCGATGAATAGTATTATAGGCATGAGTGACTTGTTATTAAAAACAGGTTTAAGCCGCACGCAAAAACATTTTGCGGTATCAGTACAAAATGCCGGTGAAATGCTACTTACCTTGATTAATGACATTTTAGATTTTTCTAAAATGGAGGTCGATAAGGTCGAATTAGAGATCCAGTCATTTGATTTTCCCAAACTCATTGAAGATACCGCATTTTTGTTTGCCAATAGAGCGCATGCTAAAGGTGTAGAGCTTTCAATTTCAATCGACGTAAGCTGCATTTCTGGTATACAAGGTGACCCGTTACGTATTATTCAAGTGATTTCTAATTTATTAGGTAATGCTATTAAATTCACTGAAACAGGTTGTATCGAGCTAAGTGCCTACAATGATGACGGCAATGTTTATATTAAAGTAACCGATACCGGAGTAGGTATTAGTGTTGCTAACCAAAGTAAAATATTTCAATCATTTCAACAAGAAGATAACTCAACAACACGCCGTTTTGGTGGCACAGGTTTAGGCTTAGCCATCACCAAAAAACTGGTTGAAATAATGTCAGGTGAAATATCGGTAACATCGACTCCTGGTCGAGGCTCTAGCTTTTTAGTGTCTTTACCTTTAGTGCATGCAACTGACTTTAACGTTGAAAAGCTTGAAGCAATTAATGTTGAAGTACATGTTCTAGCCAAAAATAGTGTCGTCAAAAAAATGGCTACAAATACCTTACAAAGATTGTCACTAAGCTTTAAAGACATTAGCTCGAATAAGGATTTTGTTAGTCTTAATTCAACAGATAAAAAAATTATCTATTTAGTTGATGCGCAAATGCTGATGAACACTCATATTTATAAACAATTGGCTAAGGTTATTGATAATGTTGTGATTATGGGCAATACCATAACCGGCTCAGATTTACTTGGTGAAGCACGTCATATTGAAAAACCATTACGTAAAAACACCTTGTTAGAGGTATTACAAGACTGCTTAAATTTGGAGCGGACTAATGATGTTAATCACACCGAAATAATGCTTGATGTCGACGAGTTTAAAGCTCGGATTTTACTGGTTGAAGATGCCATTACTAACCAAGAAGTAGCTAAGGCAATGCTGCATATGTACGGCTGTGAAGTTGATATTGCCAATAACGGCGCTATTGCCTTAGATATGGTTAAAATTAATCAGTACGATTTAATTTTTATGGATTGCCAAATGCCGGTAATGGATGGCTTTAAAGCAACCAAGTATATTCGTAAGTGGCAAAAGGAACAAAGAATTAAAACAACGCCAATTGTGGCGTTAACAGCTGGTGTTGGCTTAGGTTATGAGCGCGATTGTTTGGCTGTTGGTATGAACAGCCATATATACAAACCTTTCACCACAGATATATTACTCAGTGTTTTAAAACAATATTTAAGTCACTTATTAGTATCAAATGACTCTAGTAGCGACACTACAAACTTTGGTCATGAGCACTTTATTGATAACGATGGCTACTCTGAAGATGCTGATTTCAATGCATTAATCGATATGTCTGCGGTTGATGCGATACGTGAAATAGAAAAAGTGACGGGTAGGGCAATCTATTCACGGGTATTAGATACCTTTATTGCTGAAATTGAAAATAAAATGGCTGAATTGAATCGACACATTAGTGTTCAACATTGTGAAAATGTGCGTAAAACAGCGCATGCAATGAAATCATTATGTGCTAATGTAGGTGCTAAAGAATTAAAAGAATTATCTACTTCAATTGAAAAGTACGCAGCAAAAAACGATCTTCAATATTGCATTTTGCTTGCAGATAAAATAAATAAAAATTATCCAAAAACCAAAGTATTACTAGAAGAGATTTCTAGAGAGGTTGTATGAAAACAGCAAGTTTAGACTTACTAAATAAAGCTAAAGTATTGATATGTGATGATGATCCTACATATTTGATCTTAATGCGTGACACGTTAGAGGCTTCTGGCTTTGAAGTTATTGAAGCTGCCGATGGCGATGCCGCACTGGTTAAATTTTTTACCATGCAACCTGATATCGTCTTACTTGATGTTGAGATGCCAGGGTTAAGCGGCTATGAAGTGTGTAAGCAAATAAGAGAACATCATAGTGGTGCTGATATTCCGATTTTAATGGTTACCGGCGCAGATGATTATCAATCGATACTGCAAGCTTATAACATTGGTGCGACAGACTTTTTACCAAAACCAATACGATGGCCAATGGTGGCACATCGTGTCAAGTACATGCTGCGCAGCCGCGATGCGGTAAGAGATTTGAAAAAGTCAGAAGAGCAACTCAAATATTTGGCTTATTACGATAGCTTAACGGGCTTAGCCAATAGAGAAAGTTTCAATTACCAATTAGAGCGGTTTTTAACATTAGCTGAACGTGGTAATTACCATGTCGGCGTTTTATTTATCGACCTAGATAGATTCAAGCGCATCAATGATACGCTTGGGCATAACTTTGGCGATAAAGTCTTACAAAAGGTTGCCAGAGTATTAAACAGTAATCTTCGAGAGTCTGATGTTTTAGGCCGTGACACTGACCATAAACCAACATCTAAAGTTGCCCGTTTAGGGGGCGATGAGTTTACCGTGTTTTTAAGTCGCGTTGATTGTGTTGATGATATTGCCATTATTGCGCAACGTATCATAGATTCTATTTCGCAGCCGATTAAAATTGACCAGTATGAGGTGACGGTAACGCCAAGTGTCGGTATTGCAGTGTTTCCTGAAGATGGTCGGACGGTCACTAACTTGATGAAAAATGCCGATGTCGCCATGTATCACGCCAAGGATCAAGGCCGAAGGTGTTTTAAATTTTATTCAGAATCGTTAAATACTCGCTCTTTAGAAAGACTACAAATAGAACAGTCTTTACGAAAAGCCTTGGTCAATGACGAGTTTGAATTGTATTACCAACCACAAGTGGATATTAATACTAAAAAAATTGTCTGTGTTGAAGCGTTAATTCGTTGGCACAGTCCTGAATTGGGATTTGTTTCTCCTGCTGATTTTATTCCTATTGCAGAAGAAACTGGCTTAATTATAGAAATTGGCGAATGGGTGATCAACACCGCATGTCAGCAGGTTAAAGCATGGCTTGACGCTGGATATCCAGAATGCAGCGTTTCCGTTAATTTATCTTCGGTGCAATTTAAGCGGGGCTCATTAGTCGATTTTATTCAGAATGTGATTAAAGAAACAAAAATACCGGCAAGGTTGCTTGAATTTGAGCTTACTGAAAGCGCAATCATGACCGATGTCGAAGAGAATATTGTGCGTTTACAACAAATAAAAGCGTTAGGTATTGGCATTGCGGTTGATGACTTTGGTACGGGTTATTCATCGCTGAGTTATCTAAAAAAATTCCCAATTAATACCTTGAAAATCGATCGTTCATTTGTTGCTGATATAGCTAGCAGCAGCGATGATGCGGCCATCGTAAAAGCGATTATTGTATTGGCCGAAACGTTAAATTTATCGGTTATCGCTGAAGGCGTTGAAACAACTGGGCAACTTAAAATTTTACAAGAGTTTAATTGCTCGGTGATCCAAGGTTATTTGTTTAGTAAGCCTTTAAAATCGACCGACTTTGAGAAATTGTTAATCAAAGATTTACAGTTAATGACTAATCAAGTTTAGGCCTTTGTGATGATATCAAAGCAAGTAAATACTCATACTAGGGTTAAGCCAAGCAGACAATATAATGGTTTAGTGATTAGTGAACATCACTTAGCCGAGAGTTTAGTTGCGAGTATAGTTGAGTGCTTAGGTGAACAAAATATTACGCTGACATTAGAGCCCAAGCCTTTATCGCAGTTAGTTGCGTTGTCAGATCATACTTATTTAGATTTCATATTTGTTGAACCAAGCCTCATTCATAACGACATAACCCTGCAACAAATTGCTCAGCATTATAATTGTATTGTTTTAGTCGTTAATTTTAATTCTAACGCAAAACATTCATCGTTAGAGCGACTTGAAGATGAATTTGATGTTATCGATTGGCCAATGCCGGCTGCGCAACTCACTCAGTTAATAACAATATCATTAAAGCAACAATCCCTAATTAGCCAACACCAACAAGAGAAACAGCTGTTAACAAATACCATTTCTTGTATTGGCGATATTCTTATTTATTTAGATGATAAAGGCGATATTACTGAAATAAACCAAACCGCAGCAGACTTGTTTGCTATCACTGCCGATCACGCTAAAGGGCAACCTTGGTACCATCTTGTTAAAACTAGACAAGATATGTCGAATAAACAGTCGCAGCAATTTATCGCCACGGCGGTGAAAATAAAAACGGTTACTAAAATTCATCCGTTAGCTATTTTAACATCAGGTAAATCTAGCTTACTTGTCGATGGTGTTATAAGTCCTATCACTTACCCAAATGGTACCTTTGGTGTGGTACTAATGCTGCGTAAACTGACTAGTTTAGATAGTTTGCCTACAGCACAATTACCTTCGAATAAGTTAGCCGCAAAGGATGGTGCAAATAATGCGGTATCAGGAATATTATTATTAAGCCCCGATCACTTTAATCAAATTAACTTACGTTATGGTCATGATTATGGAGATAAAGTACTTTATGCAATCGCTGAAGTTATTCGTAAATTTGTACGACCTACCGATTTAACATCGCACTATGGTGGAACCATGTTCATGGTGATGTTTGCAGACAGTTCGAGTGAGCAAATAAAAAATATTGTTAATAAACTTCATCAAAAATTACAACAAGAGTTATTTTTAGATACCAGCATACCAATGAAGTTTAGTTTTGGTTTTTCAGTGAGTTCAGATCAACTCAATTACTCTCCGGTTGAATTGTTTTATTTTGCTAACTTTTCATTATCTCAAGCCAGAGAACTGGGTGGTCAACAGGTTCGTCAATGGCAACAGTTAAACACTATGCTGCAAATAGGTAATTTAGATAGGCTAAGTGGTAATGTCTCTAAATCTGCTGATCTTGACTACCAAAAGATGCTGATGCAGTGGAGTATTTTAAATTATCTCGATAATATTGAGCAACCTAAACTATTCTTTAAAGAGCTATTAACGCAGTTAGCCAATGGTTTTGACCTTAATTTAGCCGCAGTCTTTACCTTTGCAAATAGTGAGCTAACATTGCTCTTAGGTCAGAATGCACAAGGTCGTAAACTCAGTAGTAATGAATGCACGCTGTCGCCTAATCAACTTGAGTACATTAAATCTTATCAATACCACCAAGATGAAAATAATTTGTTTAGCAGTGTGTTAGCGAACAATGGCATGGAAGTCATTGTTGCTATCAACAGCCGCAGCCAAGCGCCATATTTTATTAAGTTAGCGAGTGCTAGTGATATGGCCATTCAGAGTCGTGATCATCATGCACTATTAAATATTGCTGATTATATTGGTATTAAAATAGATAAATTTGCGCTTAACTCACATAAATCTAACAATGATACCGTTAGCAGCCATAATGGTTTAGATTTTTGGTATAGATCAAGTGAAATGCAAACCCTAATGGCTGAAGTCGCCATGGTTGCACCCACTAATGCTACCGTATTAATTACCGGCGAGTCAGGTACCGGTAAAGAAATGCTTGCGCAAAGTATTCACCAAGCAAGTACTCGAAAAGATAAGCCATTGGTTATCTTTGATTGTGGCGCAGTGGTTGAAAGTTTGGTTGAAAGCGAATTGTTTGGCCATCAAAAAGGCTCTTTCACCGGGGCTGATAAAAACACTATTGGTCGAGTACAAGAGGCCGATGGTGGTACTTTATTTTTAGATGAAATTGGTGAAATGCCAATAGAAGTCCAGGTTAAGCTATTACGTTTTGTGCAAGAAAAACAATACTCTGCAGTAGGAAGCGGTAAATTTAAGAAAGTCGATGTGCGCTTAATTGCCGCCACAAATGTTGATTTGAAACAACGAATAAAACAAGGTAAATTTCGCGAAGATTTATATTTTAGATTAAATGTTTTTAATATTGAAAATATACCGCTGAGAAATAGAAAAGCTGATATTGAACTTATTGCAGATTCATATTTGCAAGTATACGCAAACGAATACAATAAGATTATCAATACCTTCACTCCATCTGCGTTGCAAGCGTTAAACGAATATCAATGGCCGGGTAATATTCGCGAGCTTAAAAATTTAATTCATCGAGCGGTTATTTTATGCAGTGACTCGGTACTCGATTGTCAGCAACTTGGTTTATATCCTGTTGATAATCAAACGTCGATGCTATCGCCTAATACAGCAAATACGGCGAATCTAAGAGCAAGCGCTGTACTAGCAAATTCAGATCTCGAACAGTCATTTACTCAACGCGGTCAATACTCAGGTAATATCAACGACGATGTTCGCGTTAACGTTGCTGTTGATGGGCGAGATGATGTTGAGCAATTATTTAAGCAAACCATTGCATTTGTTGAATGTTACATAAATATCACCGGAAACATTAACCGGTATGATGCGATTGCGCCCTTGGTGGAATTTTATTTATATAAACAATGTTTATTTACTCATCAACAGGTAGCGTTACAGGCAGCGAATCAATTAAATATCGCGGAAAGTACTTTTAGACGTCGTTGGAAAAAATTACAGCAGGTAATACATCCAGATAATCAGATGCTTACAAATAAAGCTGAAGAGCTTGCTCAATACATTATCAATATCAATAGCTTCGATTCTAAAGTGTTAGTGATGCATAACTTTGTAGCAAGAGCCGCATTAGAAAAAGGCTTTACCAACAAAGTCACCAGCACGTTACTCGGAATGTCTGCACCGACTTTACGACGAATTATTGCTGTTGAGTTGCAGTAGCGCATCAATAACTTAGTAATGAAACTAAACTATAAGGGCAGGTTAATGCCTTTATAGCTTTTATATTTATTTGGCTCTATTAGCGTTAGTTGTTGCTCTATAAGTCATCTATCTCTCGTGAATTGACAATCCCATAGATATCAGTAAGATAATTTTAAGTTAGGCGGGTAATGAACTTCCTATTGAGCGAATAAGGGAAGTTAAAAGGTTAGTAACCTGACGGTCTGCTTCAAGCTCAAGGTTGCCGTTGAACTTCCATCACTTGATGTTAACTTTGAGCCTAAAACGGCCATTTTTAGTTAGAAACCCACATCCATTTACAACTGAATTTAGTGTAAGTCTAACTCGCTAATGAGATGATCCGCCTCCGCCCCTTTGCGAGATATATCAATCAAATTTTTTGGGTTAATTATATATTTCTATCGAAAAAAATCTAATTAGGTGGAAAATTAACAACACCATTAGATGTTAGCCGCATTAACAATTTCAATAATCGCTGGATGCTTTAATCTCCGCTCCGGAGAAATAATATAATAAGGCTCTTTAAATTCGTCAGTTCGGCCTAAAATTTTAACTTCGTATTTATCTGCAACGTATTCTTCAATAAGAGTTGGGCTACTAAACACCCCAAAACCTGTTTGCCCAAAAGATTTCATTAATGCGCTATCATCAAATTCAGCGACAATGTTTGGCGCAACATTGTTTTTTTCTAACCATGATGTTAAACGTGTTCTCACCCCCGATTTTTTGCTTTGCATAAGCCAAGGGAAGTCTGACAAACATTGAGGGAACTCTTCGTTGCAATTTTTCAGTAAAGTTTCAGCTGCAAAAAAGGTAAATCCACTTTCAGTTAGTAAATGATTGTATGCTTTTATATGACTACCCAATTGAAGTGGTTGATCGGTTAAAATACAATCAATTTTATTGACTGATAAATCTGCTAATAAATGGTCTTGATCTCCTTCAACGCAAATTAAGCGAACAGGTTCACTCATTTTTAGTACAGGTGTCAGTAATTGGTGTGCTAGTACTTTAGGTATAACGTCGGTTATGCCGACAGTGAAGGTATGCCATAGACTCGGTTGCTGTCTTTTTAATATATTCTTTACTTCATCACCTAGCTGAAAAATTTCTTCAGCATAGCTGTATATGAGCACCCCCATCTCTGAAAGTGATAATTTTTTTCCTTTTCGTTCAAATAATTTGACGCCTATTTGAGCCTCGAAGCTAGTTATTTGACCACTTATGGTTTGCGACGTCAGATTTAATCTTGTACTTGCTTTAGAAATAGTGCCTTCGGTAGCGACGATATAAAAATAGAAAAGATGGTTGTAATTAAGTGGACTCATAAGTTCATTGTCAGTTTTTTTCGATGATAAGTGAAATAATATTCGAATTTACCAGTGACATCAAGTGCGTTATAACAATAGCTATTGGTTAATTATTTAATTGGAATATTATGAAGCATGGAAAAAGTCGTTCACTTTATTTGGTTATTCTTCAATCACTTCCTAAAACTAAGCGGCTAAAAATTGGCAGTTTCACTATCCTGTTGTTAACATCAGTTTTGTCGTTCTCTTCGCTAGCTACTGAAGTGAATGGGGTTGATACTGATAAATACTTGCTTAGCTCATGTAATGCTTTTAAAACCAATGCCGATAATGACCAAACGTTGCCGTGTGTTATGTACATTAAAGGATTCTTTAATGGTTTATTAAATGCCGGCAATCCGGAAGTTGCAAAAATTGACGAAAATAATAAAAAACCTTCTACATTTGTAGAAAGAGCATACGCGAGTAGAGTCGGTAAAAAATCACAGCGCACCCCCTTAAGTCATTCATGTATAACGGTTGATGAGTTAAAGGATGATCTTCTGGAGCGCCTTTCGGATGATTCCGCTATTACTTTTGTGTCATTAAAACAGCTTAATTCTTTTTTATTAAAGGCGTTAACAACAGCATGTTCGTCTGGCAATAAAAGTCATTAAGCAATGAAAATAGACATTCAAAATCGTTTGAGTGAAGTTGAAAAATCACTAGAATACGATATTCAACGCAGACTTAGGCTGGCGCTATCGAAGGTGGCGCCATATATCTCGTCCATTACTTTCGTGATCTCTGATTCGATTGGCCCTGATAGCAAAGCTGAAAAGCATTGTTCACTAACATTGTCACTTTATAACATGCCGAATATCGTCATTGAGGAAACTCAAGTTGATCTCTATTTCGTCATTGACCGTGTAATTCAAAAAGCGACGCGAAGTCTTTCACGAAAAATTTCATCGTAAGGGGTGATTAATGATCATTGCTGTTAACGATATAATGTTATGAAAATAGTTATTTTTGAGGATTTATGAAGCATAAAATCAGCTTATTTATTACATTGTCAGCATTTTGGCTGTTTAATTCGGGCCATTATTCGATGTTGATGTTATCCCTTGGCTTAGGGTCTATCGCCTTGATTTTGCTTATAACTCATAAAATGGATGTGGTTGATCAAGAATCTCAACCAATATATTTAACGACGAATATATTTGGCTACTATGGTTGGCTTATTAAAGAGATTGTCAAAGCTAATATTACTGTGGTTAAGCATATTTGGTTAACAGGCGATAGTATTTCACCCACTTTAACGAAGATAAAAATCAGTCAAAAAACAGACATGGGAAAAGTGATTTATGCCAACTCTATAACTCTAACACCAGGTACTGTGGCAATCGACTTGGTAGAAGACGAAATTACTGTACATGCCTTGTTGTATAAAGATATTGAATCATTAGAAGCCGGTGAAATGGATCGCCGCGTAACTAGGTTGGAACGCTAATGTTAATTGCCGCTACTCTCGCTATTTTTGCCGCCATGATTTTAGCCATCTTTAGAGGGGTTGTCGGACCAACCTTGTATGACCGTATTTTGGCGGTCAACATGTTCGGTACTAAAACGGTACTGATGATAGCCTTATTAGGTTTTGTAATGGGCCGGCCTGAATTTTTAGATATCGCTATTGTGTATGCACTTATTAACTTTATCAGTGTCATTGGTGTATTACGGTACTCTGATACGAATCAATTTAAGCATACACCGACCCAAAAAGAACCAGTCGAGAAGGAACACTAGATGGATATGGTAATAACGATTAGCAGTGGCTTCTTTTTATTGGTTGGTAGCTTTCTTTGTTTTTCCGGCGGTATTGGTCTGTTGCGTTTTCCTGACTTTTATACGCGCATGCATGCCGTTGGTGTCACCGATACCTTAGGCGCTGGAATGATTTTGGTCGGACTGATGATTATCAGTACTGACTTATTAGTCGTTGCTAAGTTAGTTATGGTGTTGCTCTTGACCTGGTTGATTGGACCAACAACAAGTCATGTATTAGCTAAAGCCGCCTATCATAATGGCTTAATGCCTAAAGGTTCCAACCAGCTTAAGCAGAGTAACGACAAGGAGATTAACTCATCGACTCTTTGATTAATATCGTCTTATTAACCTTACTGGTGGTTATTGCCATTGCAATAATTCGTATGAAAGATTTGTTCGCAGCCGTTATGCTCGCCGGTATTTATGGTCTGTTATCGGCAAGTTTTTTTGTTGCAATGGATGCGGTCGACGTTGCCTTTACTGAAGCTGCCGTCGGAGCGGGTATATCAACCTTGCTCATGCTGGTTGTCATTACTATGACCGGACGAAAAGAAAAGCCAACTCGGCATAAACCGCGGTCGGCTTTGTTCGTGGTTATTATCACCGGTGGATTGCTAATTTACGGCACGTTAGATATGCCATATTTTGGTTCGGCTGATGCACCTATTCATAATCATACTGCTCCGCACTATATTAACGATTCAATGGAAGAAATCGGCGTACCGAATATTGTGACATCTGTGCTTGCTAGCTACAGAGCATTTGACACATTTGGTGAAGTGGTTGTGATCTTTACTGCGGGTATTGGCGTGTTGGCAATGCTATCCGTAGGTCGTCGTAAAGAAGATGATGATGAAGAAATTGCATCAATCAATGATTCTATGCATCTACAGCACCTTGTCATTCGTATTGTCGCCAAAATGTTGATCCCTTTTATTTTGTTGTTTGCGCTTTATGTGCAATTTCATGGTGATTTTGGTCCTGGTGGCGGCTTTCAAGCGGGAGTTATCTTTGCTGCTGCGATTATTTTATATACCATGTTGTTTGGTTTAAGCACTGCGCGTAAAGTCATCAATCAAACGTTTATCCAGCTCATTGCCGCAATTGGTGTGCTGCTCTATGGCAGTGTTGGTATTGTCTCATTAATGAATGGTGGAAACTTCTTTGATTACAATGTGTTATCTAGCGACCCTATTGCCGGTCAACACTTAGGTATCTTGTTGATTGAGTGGGGCGTTGGTTGCACAGTTGCTTCGGTGATGGTGATTATCTTTTTCAATTTTGCCGGTCGTAGAGAGTTACTACAACATAGCAAAAAATCTCAAAACCAGGAGTCAACGATATGTTAATCGGCCTTTTTAATTACTGGGTTGTTGTCATACTTATGATGATTGGACTTTATATCGTCATTGCTCATGGGAACTTAATTAAAAAATTAATTGGTTTAACTGTTTTTCAAACCTCGGTATTCATATTTTACATCAGTATGGCAAAAGTTGATGGCGGCACCGCGCCCATTTTAGCTGACGGCATCACTCAATATTCTAACCCTTTACCTCATGTGCTAATTCTGACTGCCATAGTAGTTGGCATTGCGACTACCGCTTTGGGTTTGTCATTGGTGGTTCGTATAAAGGAAACTTATGGCAGCATTGAAGAAGAGGCGATTCAACATAAAGATAATCAAACCCAAGGCTCGATTTTAACGGAGCATAAATCGTGACAACACACCTTCCTATTTTACAGGTGATTATACCGCTAATGGCGGCACCTATTTGTTTAATGTTAAAACGTGCGAAATTGGTCTGGTTATTTTCTCTAATTGTGAGTGGTTTAGCATTTTCAGTAAGTATCTTGTTATTACAACAAGTGATGACGTCAGGCGTGATAAGTTATGAACTGGGCGGCTGGCAAGCACCCTGGGGTATAGAGTATCGAATCGACCGGCTCAACGCTTTCTTACTGCTGATTATCACGGCAATTAGTACTCTGGTATTAATTGCCGCGCAAGCGAGCATTGAAAAAGAAATACCGAAAGAAAAACACACCTTGTTCTATGTCTTATATCTGCTGTCGCTTACCGGTATGTTGGGGATTGTCGCGACAGGTGATGCCTTTAATGTCTTTGTATTTTTAGAAATATCCTCATTATCTGCTTATGCGTTAATCGCTCTGGGCAAAAACAGACAAGCACTTTGGGCCTCCTATCAATATTTGATTATGGGGACTATCGGCGCCACATTTATTTTGATTGGCATTGGATTGATGTACCAAATGACCGGCACACTAAATATGCAAGACTTGTCACAACGCTTACCTGAGGTCGCTGCAACTCGGACAGTATTTGTTGCTTTTGCCTTTGTGATTGTCGGTGTTTGTCTAAAATTGGCAATGTTTCCACTGCATTTATGGTTACCTAATGCGTATGCATATGCGCCGTCTATTGTTACTGCATTTTTTGCTGCAACCGCCACAAAAGTGGCGATTTATTTACTGATCAGATTTACGTTTTCGGTTTTCGGGCTGTCTTTTTCTTTCACCACCATTCCGCTCCAAACGTTATTTATGGGGCTTGGCCTTATCGGTATTTTTGTTGCGTCAATATCTGCAATTTCTCAAAGTAATGTTAAACATCTTTTTGCGTATTCAAGTATCGCTCAAATTGGCTATATGATTGTTGGTTATAGCTTGAGTACGGTAACAGGGCTAACCGCTACGTTATTGCACTTGTTCAATCACGCCTTAATGAAAAGCGCAATATTTTTAGCCTTAGCTGCGGTTGTGTATCGACTAGGTAACGTTGAGCTTAATAACCTTCGAGGTTTAGGTCGTCAAATGCCATTGACCATGGCGGCGATTGTGATTGGCGGATTAAGTTTAATTGGTGTGCCGTTAACGGTTGGCTTTATTAGTAAGTGGTATTTACTGACGGCGTTAATTGAGCAAGGTTGGTGGCCGGTTGCTGTACTTATTCTGTTAGGCTCAATGTTAGCCGTTATTTATGTTTGGAAAATTGTTGAAGTTGCTTATTTCACAGAACCATTGGACAAAAATGCAACGGTTAAAGAAGCGCCCATGAGCTTTCTTATCCCAATATGGACACTGGTCATCGCTAATATTTATTTTGGCATAGATACTCGTCTTAGTGTGCAAGTAGCAGAAGCTGCTGCTCAGAGCTTGTTTGGAGTATCATTATGAATCTTTCGTTAGAGTTAATGCTGCAACTCGCAATTATTATCCCTTTGTTGTCGATTTTTGCGATTATTGCTGCAGGGAAATATCCGAATCTTCGAGAAAGTGTCACAATTACGACTTGTTTGGTATTGATATATTTAGTCGTTAACCTATATCAAGGTGTATTAGCAGGAGAGTCTATCAGTGCTTTCTGGTGGGAGCTTTTACCTGGTTTAACCATTAGTTTTGATATTGAACCACTGGGTATGCTGTTCGGGTTAATTGCGAGCTTTCTTTGGTTGGTCACAACCTGTTATGCCATTGGCTATATGCGCAGTCATCAAGAAAAAAATCAAACGCGTTTTTATGTGTGTTTCGCCGTCGCGATTGGTGCGGTGATGGGGCTTGCCTTTTCTGCAAACCTTTTTACTTTGTTTATCTTTTATGAAGTACTAACGTTATCTACTTATCCGTTAGTTACCCACGCAGGTACCGAAAAAGCCAAAAAAGGTGGCCGAACTTACCTCGGGATTTTGCTTACTACCTCAATCGTGTTCTTCTTACTGGCTATTGTCAGTACATGGTTTGTCGCGGGTACCTTAGACTTTACTCCCGGCGGTATCTTTGCTGATGACGTTGATAAAGTGCTTGCCGGCACTTTATTGGTGCTGTTTATTTTTGGTATTGGTAAAGCCGCGATCATGCCTTTCCATCGCTGGTTACCTGCTGCTATGGTTGCGCCAACGCCAGTGAGTTCATTATTACATGCAGTTGCCGTAGTAAAAGCGGGGGTATTTACCGTACTTAAAGTCTGTGTATTTATCTTTGGTTTAGATTTATTGGCGGTATTACCAACGACACAATTCCTACTTTATTTGGCTGGCGCTTCAGTATTACTTGCTTCTATTATCGCCATGCGTCAAGACAACCTTAAAGCAAGGTTGGCATACTCCACGGTGAGTCAGTTGGGTTACGTAACAATAGGTGCTTTATTAGCAACCTCTTCAGGCGTTATTGGTAGTTCTATGCATATTGCTATGCATGCTTTTGGCAAAATAACCTTGTTTTTTTGTGCCGGTGCCATTCTCGTCACCTTACATAAATCAAAAATCAGTGAAATGCGTGGTATTGGTTTCCAAATGCCACTGACTATGGTCGCCTTCTTTATTGCTAGCCTTAGCATTATTGGGGTGCCTCCTGCAGGAGGCACATGGAGTAAATGGTATTTAATGCTTGGTACAATAGAAACAGAACAATTTGTCCTCATGGTAATCTTAATGTTGAGTTCTTTACTGAACATTGCTTATTTATTGCCTATCTCGTTTCATGCGTTTTTTCCCAACCTCACTTCTTTTAAAGAGTCGATCAATTTTAATAATAGTGCAACTTCCCAAAGTAGATTGCCGAGCTTTGATATTAAAGAAGCACCGTTGCCGTCATTAATCGCTATCGGGGTAACAACAATAGGTTGTTTGACATTGTTTATTTACCCCCAACCTTTATTTGAGTTGGCTTCAGCAGTTTTAACCGGTAGAGAATAATTCATGAAAGATGAGAAAAAATACCTATTTGATGATCCTAAAAACATAAAGCGTCTAATGCATATTTTTTATGTGTGTTGTGTTTTATTAGTTGTTTTGGACTTCGTTATCCATCGCCATACTATGCATGAATGGGAAAAATTATGGGTTTTTTATCCTATTTATGGTTTTGTCGGTTGTGTGGTTCTGGTTATTGTGGCCAGTTGGATGCGAACGTTTCTAATGCGTTCAGAAGATTATTACGACACCCCCACCGAACCAACGAAAGACAACTTGATTAAACGGGGAGAGCATCATGTGGATGACTGAGTTCCCGCCATTTTTACCTTTTTTCATTGGGGCATTGATTTTATTATTCACGCGCGGCATGTTGCGCAGTGCAATTATGCTGGCAATACCGATCATCAGTGCAATGCATTTATGGATGATCCCAGAAGGTATTTACCTACAGTTTACGTTTCTTGATTATCAACTTACTCCTTACCGAGTTGATAAATTAAGCCTAATGTTTGGCTATGTTTTTCATATCGCGGCGCTAATTGGCATTATTTATTCGTTACACCTTCGCGATACGATGCAGCAAGTATCAGCAATGCTGTATGCTGGTAGCGCCTTAGGTGCGGTATTTGCTGGTGATTTATTAACTTTATTTGTTTTCTGGGAGTTATTAGCGTTTACGTCGGTATTTCTAATTTGGGCACGTAGAACCCAGCGTTCTTATGATGCAGGTATGCGTTATCTTATTATCCAAGTATTATCGGGTGTTATTTTACTGGTCGGTACGCTTTTTTATGCTCATGAAAATAATACCTTAGAATTTGGTTATATTGGTTTAGATAGCATTGCCGGATGGCTTATTTTAATCGCTTTTGGGATAAAATGTGCATTTCCTCTTGCCCATAATTGGTTAACCGATGCCTACCCGGAAGCCACCGTAACCGGGACTGTATTTTTAAGTGCCTTTACCACAAAAGTGGCGGTTTATGCCTTAGCGCGTGCCTACCCTGGGGCTGAGATACTGGTCTATATTGGCGCTGCCATGACTTGTTTCCCTATATTTTTTGCGGTAATTGAAAATGATTTACGTCGGGTATTAGCCTACAGTTTGATAAACCAAGTAGGGTTTATGGTTGTTGGTATCGGTATTGGAACAGCGCTTGCCATTAATGGCGCGATATCCCACGCTTTCAATGATGTTATTTTTAAAGGTTTGTTGTTTATGTCAATGGGCGCCGTGTTGCATATGACCGGACGGATAAATGGCTCGGAACTTGGTGGTTTATATAAAACCATGCCTAAAACCACGATACTTTGTATCGTAGGTGCCGCGTCTATTTCCGCGTTCCCTCTATTTAGTGGCTTTGTCAGTAAATCAATGGTGATGACGGCTGCGCTTGAAGAAGGGTTTGACTTGATCTGGCTGATGTTACTGTTTGCTTCTGCGGGGGTATTCCATCATGCGGGCATTAAGATCCCATATTTTGCCTTCTTTGCTCATGACTCCGGTATTCGAGCAAGTGATCCGCCTAATAATATGCTATTAGCAATGACGATATCTGCGGTTCTTTGTATTGCCATTGGTATTTACCCACAAGCATTATATTCATTGTTACCTTATGACACAGGTTACAACCCTTATGACGCAACCCATGTGTTGGCACAAACGCAGTTATTATTCTTTTCAGCGCTGGCTTTTGTTTGGCTTAACCTTAAGGGCTTGTATCCACCAGAGCTGCGCTCTACGAATTTAGATTTTGATTGGATTTACCGCCGGGCAATGCCAACGGTATTACAAAAAATGTTTAGTATTATTTGGCAAGCAGATCGTACATTACGGGATGGGGTGAAGCTAAGGCTTAATATCTGCTTACGTTATTTTTCTGGAAACAATGATCGACTGGGTTTGTTACTGTCACGAAACTATCCTACTGGCAGTATGGCTATGTGGGTCGCTGTGGTACTTGCTACTTATTTATTTCTTAGCTTTATTGAATAAAAGGCACATCTTCGGATAAATTTGATTTAGCAGTGACAAAAAATGATTGTTCTGTAAATAAGGTGACAGTGCAAGCGTATTTAGAGAAGTAATTATATCTTTGAAAACAAAAAAAACGCTACCTGTTAAGGCAAGGCATTAACCTTAAGTGTGGAGCTAAAAAAATCGAGGAATAAGCCTCGATTTTTTTTATGGGTTAAATATAATTAATTATGGAAACCGTCATTGTGGCGCAACTGTTCCCTTTGTTCCGCATTGTTTTATTGGTCCCATAACGCAAACATGACCTGAACTAACTAAGTATGGTCTAATTCAGGACTAAAAGACTATAAAGAGCGAATAGGCAGCCGTAAAACTCATTGTGGGCAGCTTAAAAAAGAGTCCAAGTTTTGGGGGCTACTTCAAAGCATGGTGGGATGACGGTGCGACTATTCAACTGAAGTGTTTGCTTTGATAGTGATCTAAACTAGCAATGTGACTGACTTTCAATGGCACATAGCGGTCGTTTAGCGATCATTGATTGATGGTGATAAGTCATAGTCACTTGTTAGTTTTATTATTCAATTTCACTCAATGTATTTGTAATAATTTCAAGTGAATCATAGTAGTCTATGCATATTTTGTCGTAATGATTTTTATAGCTGCCATATTCAGTGAACGCGACGTTTCTAAGCTCTTCTGCTTCGCTACCTAGAGTGTATCCTTTTAAAATTTAACGACATATATAAATTGTTTTTCTCAGTTAATTAGTCTCTGTAGTAATCCAAACATCGTCTTTGTGCGTATTACATTAACGTTCTGTCGAAGCTAAATGTTTACCTTCACGCCATTAAATAAGAGAACCCATGTTAGATAATCAAAAACAATTACGACTTATTTTAGGCGATCAACTGAATGCATCTCACCCATGGTTTAATGAAGTAAATAAAAACTGTACTTATGTTATCGCAGAGCTTCATCAAGAAACTAATTATGTAACGCATCACATTCAAAAGGTTCAAGCTTTTTTTGCAGCAATGCAGTCTTTTGCACTTGCTTTAAAAGCTGCTGGTCATGAAGTATTGTATTTAACATTAGATGATACAATAAAGCACAACGACCTCCCTTCATTACTTAGCAGTTTGCTAGATAATAATGTCGATCACTTTGAATATCAGCAACCTGATGAATATCGATTATCTGAGCAACTGGCTATATTTTGTAATAAGTTGAAAGGACAAAACATAACATTTACTTGTGTAGATTCTTTTCATTTTTATTTGTCACATAATGAATTAACGGAATATTTTAATGTTGATACTAGCCACAGAATGGAGTTTTTCTATCGCTATATGCGCAAACACTTTAATATACTAGTTGATGAAGACAATAAACCTGATGGCGGAAAATGGAATTTTGATCAACAAAACAGAAACAAATTAAAAAAGAAAGATATTGCTGCCATCCCTCCACCATTGGTCTTTGGTAATGATGTTAATGAAATTAATCAGCGACTTATCCGACATGAAATTAAAACCATTGGTCAAGGTGATGATAAGCTATTATGGCCAGTTAATCGAAAACAAAGTGTAGAGTTACTCGAGTATTTTTGTCGTTATTTATTACCATTATTTGGTACCTTTCAAGATTCCATGACTTGTGCTGCCGATGATATGGTCACAAAAAAACAATGGAGCCTTTATCATTCAAGGTTATCTTTCTCTCTAAATAGTAAAATATTATCTCCAAAGCAAGTTGTTAATACTGCTCTGAAATACTTTAAAATAGACAACTCAATTACCATTGCTCAGGTAGAAGGGTTTATTCGACAAATTTTGGGTTGGCGTGAATTTATTCGTGGTATGTATTGGGCAAATATGCCGCAATACAACAAAAAAAACGAGCTAGCAGCAAGTAACAATCTGCCAAAATGGTTTTGGGATGGAAATACTAAAATGAACTGTTTGCATCATGCGATAAATCAATCGTTAGAGTTTGGGTATGCTCATCATATTCAAAGGTTGATGATCACCGGAAACTTTTGCTTACTGACAGGTATTGAACCTGAACAAGTAGATGAATGGTATTTAGGTATTTATGTTGATGCTATTGAATGGGTTGAGTTACCCAATACAAGAGGCATGAGCCAATTTGCTGATGGCGGACTTATCGCTTCCAAAGCTTACGCAGCCAGCGGTAATTACGTAAACAAAATGAGCGATTATTGTGGGAGTTGTTACTACAACGTCAAAGAAAAAACGACTGAGAATGCTTGCCCATTAAATAGTCTTTATTGGCACTTTATGGAAAAACATAGCACACTGTTTGAATCGAACCCGAGGCAAGCAATGGTCTACAGAAATTGGCGTAAACAAACGGAAACATTGCAACAAGCAACACTCGATAAGGCTAAAAGTTACTTATCGAACTTGGATGATTTATAGACATACGTTTATGTTGAATTTGAAGTTGAATAAATTGTTATTATCGCTTAGTTTTTGTGGCTGACTTTACCTTATATTGGCTAGGACAATGAGAGCGTCCAATTACATCTGAACGTATTTTTAAATGTTTAGTTTTTCTCCCTGAAACTCTTGTACGCCAATTTTTAAAACTTTTGTGCTTTAATGCTTGCCTCATTAAATCAATAACTTGAGCTTCAGTTAACCTATATAGCGTTTCAATAGCTTCAAATGGCGTTCTATCTTCCCAAGCCATTTCAATAACTCTCGATTTATCAGATGGTTTTAGTCTATCAAGATGTTTTTTTGGTAACATATTTATCAAATAACCTGTGTATATTAATGTTGGCCTTTAACTTAGCGGCTAGTAAATATAAACCAGCTAATTTTCGATGAATAAATACGGCATCGATAGGCGGTGTATGCCATTGTTCTTGTTGTGAGTTAATTAACAAGCCTTTTTCTTTAATCCTTTGTGCTAAACCACTTGAGGCAAAGTCATAATTTTCATCGCTAATAAGTGGTTCGCAAGCTAGCCTAAAAAGTCCTAAAACTTGTGTTAAGTATGCAGAGTCAATGTCATCTTTAAAAAAACCAATGTTTTTAGCTGAATTGATCATTCCATCCTCATCCTGTTGAACACCCGAATTAATTAAGGCTAAATAGCCCATGCTAATTTCAGTTGGAATTTTACGAGTCGCGCCAAAATCAAGCAGTACTATTTTACCTGTATCTACTTGGAACAAGTAATTAGCAAAATTAGGGTCTGTTTGCATTAATTGAAACGAAAATAATTCTTCAAAAAATAACCCTATTAAAGATTCTACTACTTTATTTCTGACTGCTTGATCTAATGCCTCAACTTTATTAATAGGAACGCCTTCAATAAAATTCATGACCAGAATAGATTGAGTAGATAAATCGTTGTCGACTTCAGGTAAAATGAATTCCTCATCTACTAGTAAGTTTCTGAAATCATTGATAAAGGCAGCCTCTTGAATATAATTGGTCTCCATAAGCAATTGAGCTTTAGCTTCTTCAAGTAGAGGACCAATATTAATATGTTTTGGCAATAACCCAGACAGTTTTAATAATAAAGCAACATTGTCTACATCACTCGATATTGCTTTTGCAACACCTTTGTATTGCACTTTTACTGCTAGTTTTTTTCCATTATCTTTATGTGCAATATGTACTTGACCTATTGATGCGGAAGAGAAAGGTCTTAAATCAAAATACCCAAAAGCATTTAACCAATCTTTTCCCCATTCTGCTTCTAGCTCTTGTATAAGTTGTTTATGGGGCATCGCCACAGCATTCGAACGGAGTTTATCAAGTAATTGACTTAGTGCTGGTGGCAATAAATCACCTGCATCCATCGATAATATTTGACCCACTTTCATCGCTGCACCACGGAGTTCTGACAGTTTGTCAGCCAAACTCTCTATATTCTTAGGTTGAACAAGCAAGTCTTTTACTGTTGTTGATTGACCTTTAGACCATTGTTTTGCTCCGTCGACAAGTACATTGACAGCGACCTTAGAGACGAGTGACCCTAGGGTCGTTAATCTCGATAACCTTGAACTGGGAACAGTTTTTTGTTTTTTCACATTAATTTACTATTGAACAATATGATATTTATACGATTAGATTTTATACTTTGATCACTTTATCAGCTTAAATATAATGTTGTTCAATCATGGCCACGCTAGTCCCACATTGTTAACAGGTATATCTAACCGTAAATCACATGTTTCGGGAAAACTATGTGGATCGTAGGGGGCAGATTCAACTACTCTTTAATTTTTTCGAATACGGTTACTCTTAACTTTCTCTCTATATCTTTGTCAGGAAAGTCACATTCACTGCTAAACTGATCGATTACTTTTAAAGTTTGCATAGATGCGGCCATAATTTCCGTATTTGACTCATCCCAAGTTGCGTCAAAACTATGAAATAAGCAAATCAACCATCCTCCAGGATTTAAAAGCTGTGTACACATACTTACTAATGTTGAAAAATCTTGACCTTTAGGTTGGTGTTCCGAGTAAGGTGACTTAAATACCTTTGGAGGGGGATCTAAAATAATACCGTCGAATTTCTGGCCATTTTTAATTGCTTTAGGTAAATGCTTATAAATATCACCTTGTATGAAACTTCGTATGCCTAAATCAAGACCATTTTTTTCATAGCTCATTTTTATTCGGGGTAATAAAGCTTTAGATTTGTCTAAATGGACTGCTGATTTAGCGCCACCTTTGATAGCTGCAAGACCTAGGCTTCCTGTAAATGAGAACAAGTTAAGAATACGCCGTCCTTGGCTATTATTAGTTAACCATTTACGAACAGGACGAGCGTCTAGATACAAACCACAATTATGCATCGCATCTGGGAGTAAGGCGTAATTGATGCCGTATTCTACTGAAAAATCAGGTGCATCTGAGAAATTGCCATGAATTGCAAATATTCTGTCCTTCAACTTTACGCCTGTAGATTGATTACCTTTTGCGAGAATGAGCGTGAAATTAAAGTGTTCTAGAAGAGCATCTTTAATTGAATTAAGATCATCATTAATATCTTCTTTATATTCAATGATGGCCATCTTACCGAATTTTTCAATGACTATACCGTTTGCACCTTCAGTGTAACCATGGAAAATACGCCAACAATCAAACTCACCAGATTTATGTAATATTTCTCTATCATTCCATGCTTTATCAATTAATTTGTGCCATTTTACAGTCAATATCATTTCCAGTTAGTATATGAATTTTAACATCTATACTATCGTATAAATGCTACGAGAATACGTTTTTATTATAAAACTTTTCCATAAAATCAAGTAAATAACGGACTGCTTTCGATGCCTCAAACTCAATGTTAAATTTTAGTGAGCAAAGGCCTAAATACTAAGTAATATCTGCTAGTGAACTGCTTGTAAGGTGAAATACCTCATAACAAACGGCTGCTAGCGACGCGTAAATGCGCACTTACGCCCAGCATTGAATATTTATGATGATCAAGTTAAATGAGATTGCCACAAGGTTATCTCATTTTTCATGCCCCATTAACTATCATTGCTATAAGAATTCATTGAAAAATCATCCTTCAACAATTAACGCTAATAGAGCCATTTATTTAGACAGTAACTTTAAAAGTGCCTGAGCCGTTTGCCCGGATGATGCTGGGTTTTGTCCGGTGATTAAATTGCCATCGCAGATCACATAAGGATGCCAATCTTCTGTTTTCGAGTAATTTGCGCCATTTTGTATTAATTGATCCTCAAGTAAAAAAGGTACAACGTTGGTGAGCTGTACCGCTTCTTCTTCACTATTACTAAATGCGGTTAGCGATTTTCCTTGCACTAACATATCGCCATTTTTATGTTTAGTATGACGAAACACCGCTGGCGCATGACAAACAGCGGCAACAGGTTTTCCTGCAGCAAACAGTGTTTCTATAATTGCAATAGAATGCTTATCTTCGGCTAAGTCCCATAAAGGACCATGTCCTCCAGGATAAAACACTGCGTCGTAATTATCGGCATTAATGTTTTCTAACTTTAAAGTATTCGCTAACATTGTCTGTGCTGATAAATCATCTTTGAATCGTCTGGTGGCGTCGGTTTGAAAATCGGGCGCATCACTTTTAGGATCTAGTGGTGGTTGACCACCCAGTGGTGACGCTAGCGTAATGTCGGCATTTTCGTCTTTAAATACATAGTACGGACTCGCAAACTCTTCAAGCCAAAAACCCGTCATTTCACCGGTATTGCCAAGTTTGTCATGAGATGTGAGGATCATTAATATTTTCATTTTGCTACCTTGTGTGCAATAAAATGTGCATTTATATAATACCAAGTGACATTAATACCTGATCATTTTTGCTGGTTAAAATGAATAACTACTGTGTTATAAAATTTAAAAGTAGAACAACTACTTATAAAATTTCATGCCTTGTATTTATCCCTTTTTCCTCAGCAAAAAACAGATCACCTATTTATCTCAATTGGTATAACCAATGTAATGACATTAATTATATACCTGAATAACTAATATGAAGATTACTTATATTGACAGTATAGCGTTGTTAACTGTCTTCATGAGTCTTGGTATATTGCCAACACTCTCGTAATAACGATAAAAATTCATCACTTGTTCGGTCAAAACTGTCTATTGGCAAATATAGATGGTAGCCATAATGTCTAGCTAATTGCTCAGACCTAAATAACCAAGCAGCGATAGGGCCTTTATAACACTTGCCGTTTAATTCATAAGGTTCAAAACTTATCACCGTAGTATCTTGAGTATCATTGCCAGTTGTCATTATTAGCTGCCTCAAAACGTTTTGCTCGTGTAATAATCTGTTGGCTAACCTAGGTGTTATATGTTCGGCAATGTAGTGTAAATTTGTTAATTTAATCCCTAAAAATGGTAACTCTTGCTGTGTTAGTCCTACGGAACTATTGACTTTACCTATGCGAATAATGTCAGTCCAAAAGATTTGCCAATAGCCATGTTTATGAATATATAAAACATTTTTAGGGGTAAGTTTATAACTTATTTTGGGTTCCAGCACTTTTACTAAACCAATGAGTATGACGATAATATTGACCAAAATAACAAATATCATCTGTAATTTAAATGTCGGCCAAAACCATAGGCTAGCCATCACTGTTATGAGCATTAATATTAGGCCTAATGCAAGTAACGATAAACCATTACGCTTAGACATTGGTGCAATAGTGATTAGCTTATTTGTGTGGTTAATATTCATGTCAACTTGATTAATGGCGAAAATTTCCCATAGTTATAGGTAGAGTAATGTATATAATCTTAAGGATAAGTTATGACCTATGATCAAATCAATAACAAGTTTACCAATGCTGATGGCAAGACAATTGCCATTATTAGCTATTTAAGCATTATAGGTTGGATACTTGCTTTAGTGATGCACGGTAACAATCCATCTAAAGTATCGGCTTTTCATTTGAGACAAACGCTAGGTTTTTTATTAACTTGGGTGTTATTAACGTTTATCCCGTTAATTGGCTGGTTGCTGGCTATACCAGTATTGGTGTTATGGGTAATCGGATTATATAATGCCTATGAAGGGGATATGACGCCAGTGCCATATATTGGCGAGTTTTATCAAAAGAGTTTTAGTAGCCTAATTGAATTTGAACAAAAATAGTTGTGCAATTAATTAGCACCCTAGTGCTTATACCAATCCTCATAACTAACTGGTCATTTTTAATGGTTAAAATGAACAACTACTGCGTTATAAAATTTATAAGTAGAATAACTACTTACTAAATTTCATGCCTTGTATTTATCCCTTTTTCCTCATGAAAAAGTAGAACACTTAATTAAGAGAACTGGTATCATCTCTCTAAAACCTATAAATAGCTTTTATCTTAGCTAGTTAAACACTCTTCTTTATGATTTAATCAAGGTAATAATCCTAGTTTTTCTCTATGGACACGCATTGATTTATATATATCCTGCCAACCGAATGGAAGATTTACTGACTTTATTTGATAAAGTTCAGCAAACCTCAAACTTACCCGTTTTAGCTGAAGAAGTGGTGCTCGTACAAAACCCGGGTATGCAGCACTGGCTTAATATGCAACAGGCTGAGATCTCAGGCATTAGTATGAATGCCTCATTCGTTTTACCTGCACAGTTTTTATGGCAACAATTACGCTTACTGGCGGGAGACGAAGTACCTGATCAGTCACCATACTCAAGAGAAGTACTTGCTTGGCGTATTGATAAGTTATTACAAAGTGAGCAGGTGATCGCTAGTGAAGAGTGTCATCTTGCGACCCAATATTGGCTAAATAATGGTAAGGCCGATCCCTTAAAAAGATTTCAATTAGCGGTACAAACAGCCGATTTATACGAGCAGTATTTAATCTATCGACCAGAGTGGATAACGGCTTGGGCAAAACAAAGCAGCATTGCCGATTTGTCACAAACAGCCAGTGAACACCAGCAGTGGCAGGCTTATATTTGGCACTTGTTAAATTTAGAAAGTGCCTATGACCCGTTAGCGTTAGTGACTATCGCGAAAGCTAATTTAGCCAAATATCAACACCTTTTACCACAACGTATTTCAATATTTGGTATTAATGCTTTAGCGCCAATGTGGTTAGATTTTCTGTCAATACTGTCGAGCGTTGTTGATGTGCATTTTTATCATTTAAATCCTTGTTTTGAGTATTGGGGTGATATCAAAACAGACAAAGCCTTAGCCAAACAAGCGTATTTAGCGCAGGTTGATAAATGGCCAGAAGATGCCTTAGTCAATGACAGTGCCAATCCTTTACTCGCTAATTTAGGGCAACAAGGACGTGAATTTTTAACGTTATTGCATGGCGCGCCAAATATTGAGATCCCATTATTCGATGAGTTATTTAAATTAGTTGACGATAGCAATGCCCCCGCAGCTGCAAAGCCCTCAGTGCTATTACAAATACAAAAAGATATTTTAACGTTAACAGATAAAAGACACACGCCGAGTGTCGCTGTTGATAACAGTATTACCATCACGTCAGCACATAGCGCGCTGCGTGAAGTACAAGCATTACACGATTATTTACTGCATTTATTTAATGATGACCCATCGTTAACGCCAAAAGATGTGTTAGTGATGTGCCCGCAAATAGAGCAATATGCGCCTTATATTGATTCTGTCTTTGTACGTGGTTGGGATGATGTTGGCAGTGATGTACCGCCACTACCATGTTCTATTGCTGACAGAATAAGTAAAGATTCAGAGCCATTGGTTGCGGCCTTTAGTGAACTACTGACTATGCCCGATAGCCGATTTGGCATTAACCAAATTGTTGCCTATTTACGTTTATTACCCTTGCAAATGCGTTTCGGTTTAACCGAAAATGATATCGAACTAATATGTGATTGGTTAGCAAAAGCTAATGTGCATTGGGGTCTTGATGAACACCACAAGGCTGCGGTATTAGGACAGCAAAATGTTAGCTCGCAGTTTACCTGGCAACAAGGTTTAGATCGTTTGCTCAAAGGTTTTGCTTATGGTGACAGTACCAGTTTATTTGCAGATGATTTAGTGTTGCCATGGGTAGAAGGTAATAATGTCATCACCTTAGGTAAATTATTGTTGTTGTTTGAGCAATTAAAATACATGGGTAATGCCTTAGCTAAGGCCAAAACAGCAGAAGCATGGCAACAGGAGTTAAATGATTTTATTGATAAATTGTTTATTGCGGATGACTCAGATGTAGGCTTAACCATTATTAAACAAGCGATAGAGTCACTTGCACTCTATTGTAAAGACGCCAAATATAAAGGCGATATTGAGCTGTCAGTGGTGCGTGAATATTTGAATCATCACTTTAGTCAACCCGATCCCGGTCGACAATTTATGATTGGTCAAATTACCTTTTGCTCAATGTTACCGATGCGCGCCATTCCATTTAAAGTGTTAGCCGTGTTGGGTTTGAATGACGGTGAGTTTCCAAGGCAAAGACAGCCGTTAGGTTTTGACTTAATGTCGATGACAAAACCGCAATTAGGCGATAGGTCACGCCGCGGCGACGACCGATACTTATTTCTTGAAGCATTAATTTCAGCGCGTCAAAACTTGTACTTAAGCTATCAGGGTAATGACATTAAAAATAATAATGTTCGTCAACCGTCGATAGTACTGCGTGAACTTATCGATTATTTAAGTAATGCCTATGGTTGGCATTTTCACCAGCAAGTGCTCAAAGACAACAATCAGTTAAGACAAATGCCAATGCAGGTATTCTCTTTAGATAATTTTCATCAAAATAATCAATATAAAAGCTTTGATGGTAAATGGTTTGCTATGGCGAACAAGCAAAAGGCCCTTGATAGCACTGAACCGCTGTTAATGAATGATGATGAGCCACTCACCAGTCTTGATATCGTGCAATTAAATCGATTCTTATCGAATCCCGCGCAGCAGTTTGCCCAACAACGATTAAAATTATTTTTTGATAAAGACCGACAAACTATTGACGATGCCGAACCGTTCAGCATTGACCATTTAGATAAATATTTGTTTAATCAAGCATCACTCGACACTTTGCTTGATGGCTCGGTAAGCTCGCAAAGTGCACAGTCACTTTATGCAAAAGCAGTGCTATCTGGAGATTTTCCTGATAATCCGTTATTTAGCAACGAGTTAACGTCTTGGCAGCACACTATGGGTAGTTTTGCCGGCACCATTAAAGCTAAAATCGCTCAACAATTGGCGGTTGCTGGTGGCAGTGAATTTTCCATTAATGATGAGTTGCAAAGCATCGACATACCGTTAGGAACTGCCGGTTCACTTACAAGCATGCAATTAACGGCTAACTTACATATCTATGAAAATGACCGCTGTATTTATCAATTTAATTACCGACCGGCAAAAGTTAAAGCGAAAGATTTATCGGCATTATATTTACAGCACTTAGTTGCCTGTGCCGCTAACACCAACAACAAACAAGTATGCTCTGTGGGTTATTTCATCAATGAAAAAGATCAACAAGTGCAAGAGGTGGTTTTTAAACCCATTGATAATGCCTGCCAACACTTGCAACAGATTATTGAAGTCTATCAATTAGGTTTAACGAAACCATTACTGATAAATAATAGCATTGCCGATAAAGTATTTTGGAAGTCATCTAAAAGTGGTGGTAGTTACCAGGAAAATGACTTTAGCCAAGCGGATTTTATTAAGTTATGGAGCAGTGGTTTCAATATTAGAGGCTTAGAGAGCGACCCGTATATGCACTATTTTTGGCCTCAATCGCCAAGCTTTAGCGATTTATCTGACTGTATTGATACTATTTATCAAAATTTATATCAACACCTCAATATATCGGTGAGTGATTTAATCGACAGGGTTGCTATGACAGCTCATTCAGAGCAAGTATCAATTAAGGCTGATCATAATGAGTAAGCTATGTGCACAACCTTTATTTGCTGAGACGTTACCGCTCACCGGTCGACATTTAATTGAAGCAAGCGCTGGTACAGGTAAAACCTTCAACATCACCCGTATCTACTTACGTATGCTGTTAGAGCGAAAAATTAGCGTTGAAAATATTTTAGTGATGACATTCACCAAAGCCGCGACAGAAGAGATAAGAGGGCGTATTGATGAGTTCTTACGAGAAGCCCTGACCAATTGGCAAGCGTATTGCGGGGACGAAAGTAATAGTTATTTTTATCATTTGGGTAAAGTCATTGCTTATAGCGACGCTAAAATCTTAATAAAAAGTGCCTTAACCAATTTAGATGAAGCGGCAATCTTTACCATTCATGGTTTTTGTAAGCGGGTATTATCGCAACAAGCATTTGCATCAGGAATGAATTTTAATGCCACCATGGAAGTTGATGACAATGACGTTGTTTTAGAAGCATGCCAAGATCATTATAGAATTTTAGCCTTGGGTGATATTAGCCAGTATCAATTATTTGTTGAACATTGGCCCACACCAGAGTCGTTTTTAAGCAGTTTTAAAAGTATTTTATACGATGATGTGCTGCCAATTTTTGCGGATAAAAAAACTCTAGAGCAAAATTTACAGCAACTGGCTAAACAAAGTGAGCAAGATTTACATCAATACGAAGCGCTTATTTATGAGCAGTTAATTGACACTAAAAAAGGCAAAGCAAGAGATACTCGTATTGCTGAATTTGAGCAATTAATACACTTTGTTAAACAGCTAAAAATGCCAGAGCAAAACATCACTGATTTGCTCAGCCAAAGTCCTGACTTTAAGTTTATCGCCGCCAATCGTTTGCCCAAAGGCGAAGCGAAAGCAGACGCCAAACTGAAATTGATTGCTGCCTTTAAAACCGTCACTGCTTTGCATAAACAAATCAAAACTTACGGTAACGCGTTACTAAGATCTGATGCGTTTTCTTTAGTTTTAGATGCAGTTAAGTCAATAAAATCAAGGGTTAGCATCAAAAAGAAACAATTGAACATGTTGAACTTTGATGATCTTATATCACAACTAGAATATGCCTTAAGTGCTCAAAATGAATCACTTTCGCTGACCAATACCCTCATTACGCAATACCCTGTGGCGTTAATCGATGAATTTCAAGACACTGATCCTAAGCAGTTTTCAATATTAAAACATTTGTATTTTACAGACGCCACAGAGCACCACACAAGCACCCATACGGCGGCTAATACTATAGATGATACTGTAGATGAAAGTGCCGATGTAAGTGAACATAAAAGTGCAGATACAAGCACTTCGGCATTGTATTTAATTGGCGATCCTAAACAAGCAATTTATGGTTTTCGTGGTGGCGACATCTTTACTTATTTAGCCGCGGGTCAACAAGTTGATCAGCAATGGGTTATGGATACCAATTGGCGTTCATCAACGAATATGATCGCAGCTTACAATCATTTGTTTTATGGTAATAATTTAGCCGATACTGCAAAAGACGTGTTTGGTTTTGGTATAAATTATCAACCGGTTAAGGCAAGTGTTACTGCCGACAACGAATGCTTAGTTGATGACTCTGATTTTAAAGCAATGCAATTTATTGATTTTGATGCGCCTGAGCAGTTTCAATCAAGGGGGGTTATCAAATCAGATTTTCGCGCTGTTATGGCCGATTGGACTGCGGTTGAGGTTGCTCGCTTGCTACAGTCGGCAACATTGCAACAGAAGCAAAAAACAACTACCGAACAACCAACTAAAGATCAAGCAACTAACGAGCAACCAGTGACCCATAAAGCCATTAAGGCTGGTGATATAGCCATTTTAGTTCGTGATGGTAAAGAAGCAAACACTATAAAAGACGCTCTCAATGCGCTAAATATCTCCTGTGTTTATCAGTCACAACGTTCAAATTTGTTTTTAAGTGATATTGCCTTTGAATTTATCAATGTATTAAATGCCATTATTAATCATGAAGATGATAGGGCATTTGTTGCGGCATTGTCGGGTCCTTATTTTGCGTATGATCCGCAACGTTTATACGAACTGCAGTACGATGAACTGCAATGGGAGCGGATCCGCAGTCAGTTTAATAGCTTAAAAGATACTTGGTTTAAACGCGGCTTTATGGCGATGGCTTTACGTATTTTGCATGATTATTATCCAGGCAGTAGCACGGGCAGCACTAATACTGAAAGCGCTGACTCTGAACACCATAGCTCAACTGACAATAATAAAGAGCGTGAGCTCACTAACATTATTCATTTGTTTGAGTTACTACAAACAGCAAGCCAACGTTTAAAACAGCCACAAGAGCTATTGGCCTTCCTGCAGCAGCAATGTGTAAACCCTGCCAGTGGCGAAGCCGAGTTACGCTTAGAAAGTGATGCCGACTTAGTGCAAATAATTACTCAGCATGGCTCTAAGGGGCTTGAATATCCTATTGTGTTTATTCCTTTTGTGTCGCGCCATAAAAATCCGTCTAAATTTGGTGTACAACACAAACAAGTATTACGCTATCACGATGAACAAGGTGTTCTACAAATACATTTGAGTGATGATGATGTGCATCGCAGTGCCATGGCACAAGAAGGTTATGCAGAAGACATTCGTTTACTTTATGTTGCAATAACGCGCGCTAAACATAGATGTTACCTAGGTTATTGTGACTTTCAAGAAAGTCATTTATCTCCCGTAGGGCAAACATTAGGCTTAAGTAAAGGCCAACCATTTAGTGATGCCATCGCTACTTTAAACGGCTTTTGCCCACAAGCTATTGGCCTTTTGACCCTTTGCGACGATGAATTTAGTGGTGAGCAAGTTGCAGACCCTAAAGCCTTAACAGAGCACGCACCAGCAGCGTTTAAAGGCATTATTGAGCGTGATTGGTGGCTTAGTTCATTTTCAGCTTTAACACGAAATGTTCGCCACAAAGGACGCATAGCACCTGATAGAGACTTAAGTGACGATAAACATCTTACTGCTTTGAAAAAAGATGTTATCCGTTTTGCTTTTGTCAAAGGCGCTAAAACCGGTAATTTACTGCATGACGTGTTTGAACGCACCGATTTTGCAGCACCTGACTGGCCAAAAAACGCCTATCATAGCTTAATTAAGTTTGGCCAATTACCGCAAGGATTTGAACCCGAAGATGTCTATGCATGGTTTGACGATTGCTTATTGGCCAAATTAAACAGTAATGGCTTAACGTTAGCGCAATTACCGGTTAAGCAAACGTTAAAAGAATCAGAATTCTATTTCCCTATGGATAATGTCAACTTAAACGCGTTGAAAAATATTCTGAATACTTTTCGCAAATCATTAAATATTCCAAGCCAACAACTCAATAGTGTTAGCCATGAATTACCTGCTTTTGGTTACATGAAAGGTATGATGCATGGCTTTATTGATTTGATATTTTGTGATGACATCATCAGTACTGAAATTACCGGCAGTGACACTAGCAATAGCCAACAATCTCACCATGCCAGTAAGTATTATGTCTGCGACTATAAATCGAGTCATTTGGGCAATCATTTTAATGATTACTCTGCAGAAAATTTAAGCTTACACATTATTGAAAACTTTTATGATTTACAATTTTTGATTTATTCATTGGCATTACACCGATATTTACAACGCAGGATCGCTGATTATTCATTTGAACGAGATTTTGGTGGTGTTTATTATTTGTATTTACGCGGCATGAGCGAGAATAACGACAATTTCCAAGGGATTTTTTATCATGCTTTATCGGCACAGTTATTAACTGATCTAGATAATGCGTTTAGTGGTGTCAGCAATACTAAAAGTACTAAAAAAATAGTCATTGCAGAAGCATTTGATGCCAGTAGCGAGGACGAGTGATGACCACTAATATGCCATATAACAATTACTATCAAGCGCTTACTGTTTTAGACGGAATTGAGGCGATAGATTTCTTTTTAGCCGCCAAGCTGTTAGAAACATCGACGGTGAACCTTGATGATAACCCTCAACAAATAACATTATTGTTCCATTTGTTTATTGCGTTAAGTGAAAGCCAACGCAATGGTCATAGCTGCCTTGATCTTAGTTTGATCGCTAACCAACAACTCTGGTGCACTGACACGGTTAACGTTAATGACTCTCAAGCTTTTTATCCTGAAGAAAGTACACCTGGATTCACCTTTCCTGCGCTTAATGACTTACAAGCTTGTTTGGCATCATTTTTACAAGATGACAGTGTATTAAATGAGCTTGGTACAAGTACAAATGAGCATTTAAACTCATTAATTGTTTTTGACTGCGGTTATTTATACTTACGTCGTTATTGGCAATTTGAGTGTCAATTAGCGAGTTTTATTGAAACTAAAGTCAGTACGCCTGTCGACAGTAACAACATTAGTACCCACAGTGATGTTGACCAAAGCCAAAATATTATTGATGCATTGTTTGGGCCGGTTGAACCCCATGCCGATATCGACTGGCAAAGGGTGAGTGTTGCCAACGCTTTAAACAAGTCGTTTAGTATTATCGCGGGTGGTCCTGGCACAGGTAAAACCTACACAGTGACAAAACTGTTAGCCGGTTTGTTAATGCAAAACCCTGATGTGCAAATAAAAATGGTGGCGCCAACAGGTAAAGCGGCACAACGGTTGTCGGAATCAATTAATCAGGCGGTGGCTAACTTTGTGACTCTGGGTAATATAGATACCTCGGTACTAGAACTTATTCCAACAACCGCCTCAACCATTCATCGCTTATTAGGGGTGATAAAAAACAGCCCCAATTTCCGTCATGATCAACATAATCCATTAACCTTAGATGTACTGCTCATTGATGAGGTGTCTATGGTTGATTTACCTATGATGACGCGAATATTCCGTGCCTTACCAAACCAGTGTAAAGTCATATTGCTAGGCGACGCAGAACAATTGCCTTCGGTGGCAACTGGCAGTGTATTAGCCGATTTAGCGCCATTTGGCGTTACCCAATATAGCCCTGAAAATAAAGACTATATTGGCTCGGTAAGTATGCAAACATTAAATTCTGATGATACAAAAGTCAGCATTGATTATTTAACCTATTTAACTTTTAGCCGCCGGTTTAGCGGTGATGGTGGCATTGGTAAACTTGCAAAACTGGTTATTGCTGGCGAAGCCGATAAGTCATGGCAACTATTAACAAATAATAATGATAGCGAGTTAGATTACATTGATAATAAATCGTTGCCCGATCACATTAAACACTTAACCAAGCAATATTATGCACCACTATTTCACTTAAATAACATTGAACAAGCATTCTCACAATTTAACAAGTTTAGAATTTTAGCACCAACAAGAAGTGGTGATAGTGGTTTAGAAAATTTAAATAAGTTAGTTGAAGAACAGTTAATTAAACTCGATTGTATTCTCCCTAATAACGCCTTGTATCATGGCCGGCCGATTATGATCAGTCAAAATCATTATGGCGTAAATCTATTTAATGGTGATATAGGCATACTCTTTAAAGCCACAACCGGAGAGCATGCGCATAGATTAATGGCTTACTTTATTGATGGCGAGGCGATTAGAGCGGTATCGATATCGCGTTTACCTGCTTTTGAAACCGTTTATGCGATGACAATACACAAAACTCAAGGATCTGAATTTGATCATGTCGCAATTGTTCTTCCCGAACAGGCATCTAATCGGTTATTATCTCGCGAATTAATATATACCGGTATTACTCGCGCTAAAAAGCATTTACAAATTTTTAGTAATAAAGCGGTTTGGAGTGCTGGGGTTAAGCAGAAGGTGAGCCGAGCGTCTGGTTTAACCAAGCGGCTTATGAGTTTTTTGACTTAGTCAAAATAACAAAATACCAAGATCAACAAATTCAGCCAATGGATAGATAATGAAACTAGAAAATATAGATAAAAAAACTTATAGAAAGCATTTAAATAAAATTATTGTAGGATTCATTATTACTTTTATGGTGTTAGCCGTGCTATTTGGACAACTATTCATCTTAATTTTTGCCGGAAATGTGGATAATAATTTTTGGTTCAATTTCAGTGGTGTGGTGTTAGCGCTAATATTTACATTAACCATTATAAATCATTTTAAACACCATAAATTCATGTCTGAAGTGTATTATGTTTGGAAAATGAAACAGCAAATTAATTATATTTATCGCAAACTCAAAGTTGTCAAAAAACAAGCACTTCAAGAAAGTGATATAAGTGCTTTAATTATATTAAGTTTTTACTATAAAGCTTGTCGACAATTATACACCCTCGACGACAATACAATTACTTTGTCATCTCTTAATAGAGATGAACAAGAGTTAATTGCTCATCTTAACAGTCATAATTTAACGATAGATGTTAATGACTATCAACAACAATTACTGACCAAGGTTTAACTCATACCAATTGAGATAAATAGGTGAACTGTTTTTTGCTGAGGAAAAAGGGATAAATACAAGGCATGAAATTTTATAAGTAGTTGTTCTACTTTGAAATTTTATAACACAGTAGTTATTCATTTTAACCAGCAACAATGATCAGATATTAATGTCACTTGGTATCAATACCAGATCCTTAGCTAGATTTATACTCAGATTTTTTTAAATAACCCTGCAAAGCAAGCAATATCCACTATTATTAGAGGAGCTTTGTGTGTTTATGTCTGTTTAATTTCGAGAGAAAATCCATTTATATATACTAAGGATAGTGTGTGACCGATTCTGGGGTAGAGTTTATATTAGATAACTGGTTGATTTATCCAGAAAAATCAACCATAAAACGTGATGATGAATTAATCCATTTAGAACCCAAAATCATGGAAGTATTGGTTTATTTGATTAAAAATGCCAATAGGGTGATTTCTAGAGAGGAATTAACCGAGCAGGTTTGGCAGTCTCGCTTTGCTTCCGATGAAGTGATCACGAGAGCAATATCGGTATTAAGAAAAAAACTTGGTGATACCGGTAAAGTCCATCGCTTGATAAAAACGGTGCCAAAACATGGCTATGTTTTAGAACACGAAGTAACGGTTGTTGAAGCATCTTTAACAACCCCCTATGAAACCATAAACAATCCTAGCTTGAAAATTAAATTCATGCACTTGATCACTCCCCGTGTTGCTATATCAATAGCAGTTGTTGCACTTCTTGTTATTATCTTTGTGCCCCTTATATTTGTTAAATTTTATAATGTAACAAGCAAACAACCAGTCCAAAAAATTCATCTTAAAGTAGATGATTTTGTCGCAGCAGACAATTTAGCATCGAGCTCTATGGTTGCCAGAGTGCTATCTGAGCAATTGATCACAACGTTAAGTAACTCAGATGTGGTTAACGTCAATATGAACACCGAAACGAGTAATGCCGTGCTTAGTAATGCGTATATGTTAGGTGGTGGTGTTAAAGAATTAAATAATGAATATCATGTAAATCTGCACTTTATTGATGAACAAAATGGCAATGTGCTTTGGAGTCAATCATTTGCGGGAGACAAAGACAGTTGGCATGCGTTAGTGAATAATATAAGCCAAACAATATTGTATTTTATTACCGTTGCGCATGAAGACAATTTAGATCTTAAAACGCTGTCATTAAAAAGTTTACAAGCGGCCATTTTAATCCATCAAGCTAGAGTGCTTCGATTAGAAGGAAGCCCTGAAAATTTTAAAATCTCTATAAATATGCTACAAAATGCATTATTGACATTTCCTGAAGAGCCGTTACTGATCCAAGAATTAGCCTTATCACATTTTCGTGCGATGAGTCTTGTCGGTAGTCGCTCTCATTTGGATCAAATTAAAGAATTGCTATTACGAGCCGAACAACAACAAAATTTCGAAGGTGTTTATTGGATTATCAAAGCCCTTTATCAGCTGCATACCAATGAAATTAAATTAGATACGGCTATTTCTTTTGCTGAAAGGGCGTTGCAGGCCAATGCCAATAATGTTGAAGTTATGGCCATTTTAGGCAGTTTTTATCGCTATAATGATGAAATTGACAAAGCAAAACAACAATTTAATGAGGCTTATCAGCGGTCCCCAAATTTTTCTTTTGTGGTTTACCAGTTAGCGACTATTGCCAGTACTTCAGGAGATAACGAGACTGCGATATCACTCGTTGAAAATCAATTAAAATCATTCTCTCCTAGTGTCAATTTAAGTGCTTTATTAAGTCAATTGTATTTAAGCAATGGCCGGTTCAGTGAAGCGGTAAATTTTTTGAATAAAATCGATTTAGAGCAACAAGGTGGTAGGTTAAAAGAAGATCTAGCCGATAGTTATTATTTACTCGGTATTCCTACTAAGGCAATAGAGTTATACCAACAAGTTGATGTTAACAGGCAACCATCATTACAGTATTTAAGGGAATGCACCGTTTTAACGTTACAACACTTATTCGAACAGGCAACACGCGCATGTTCTTTAGCTGATGAAGGTAGCAATGTCATTAGAGTACATTTTAATTTAGCCAGAAATTTAATGTTTTTAAATAAACATCTACAAGCGCTGCAACAATATCGGTTAAATTTTAGCAAAACAAACAGCGTTAGAGTTATTAAACCGAGCTATTTAGTCAACGAAAAAACAGACTTTATTTGGCTACTTGCTAAAAATAATGAATTAGAAGAAGCTAAAAAAATGGCCGAACCCTTATTAACTGACTTTAAAAACAGACCACGCAATGGGATAGCAGGGTATGGTATTGCTGACGTCATTATTTTGTTGGCTATTGGTCAGGAACAACTTGCCTTTGAGTCATTTAATCAAGCATTAAATGAGGGGTGGTTGCAATGGAACGATTGGCTATATGCAGGTCAACACCCTGCGTTAGAACAGTTAAAGGGTGACCCTCGGTATCCGCAATGGATTTCTTATATAAATAAATCTATTGCGTCACAAAAACAAAAAATTAATTATCAACTAACGACTCAATAGTTGGTAATTAATTCCTGTTCTAGCATTCAAATGCCTAAGCGCTGTAATAAATAATCACGTTCTAATCAATAGCAGTGCTCATTTAAAAGTTTACATATAACTTGTCAGAGTTATTTACAGCAACATCCTCAATATTGACGTCACCTAAACTACGATTTATACGGTCTGATGTTTTATTCGCACCATGAGTTGCGGCAAAGTCTGAAATGTTCTCGCCGTTACATACCACTTTCATTGCTACTGTTTTAGTTTTTAATCTATAACCGTCAACAGTCTTATTAAAGCGAATTGTATTGTTCGATTTAGCTGCTTTACAAACATCTATCAGTGCAGTTTCCATATACGCTGACATTGTTGGTTCGGCATGTGCTGTTGAAATAGAAGCAATTAATAAAGTTGCTGTAGTTGCTGTTACTAGTAGTTTAAAAGTTTTCATAATATGTATTCCTTTATATAAAATATTTGTACGTTTACTCAATAGTTAATAATTAATTAGTGTTCTAAAAATCTAATGTCCATGTGACCTGATAAATATGATTACTCAGTTAAAAAGTTACATATAACTTATCAGAGTTGTTTAAGGCAACATCTTCAATACTCACATCACCTAAACTGCGATTTAAACGGTCTGATGTTTTATTCGCACCATGAGTTGCGGCAAAGTCTGAAATGTTCTCGCCATTACATACCACCTTCATTGCTACTGTTTTAGTTTTTAATCTATAACCGTCAACAGTCTTATTAAGGCGAAGCGTATTGTTTGATTTAGCTGCTTTACAAACATCAATTAATGCAGTCTCCATATATGCTGACATTCCTGGTGCAGCATTTACTGTTGCAATAGAAGCCATTAATAAAGTTGCTGTAGTTGCTGTTGCTAGTAGTTTAAAAGTTTTCATAATGTGTTTTCCTTTATATGTATTTTTAAATGTTTTTAAAATTTTTTGTTTTGATTCACTATCTATTCATTTGTTCTGTTGTCTTATTCATGTAGCTTTCAAATAAGGTTTGTTTGGAACACCTTAATTAAAGGTCTTTTCAACATTAAAAACCTGATGAAAACATGATGAATATCTATTTAATATCTATGTGAAAGGTTATGAATCAAGTAGTTAACTGTTTAGTTGTGTGGATTGTGTGTAAAATAGTAATATTTAATGAAAACAATGTGAATTTATTATGATTATGGGTTTAATGGGGGGGGCTCTTTATAAAGTTTGGATTTTTATCTACTTTTATGGGGTAAATATTCGATGAGGTATTTAAACGGTGACTAAATTTGCTTTTACAATGCTTTTGAACAAGGTAAGTTGTTATTAAATATATTATTTGTTCTCTCTTTAGGATCTAAGTATGAAATTATCTTCAAGCCTTTGTGCGAAATCAATTGCCCTCACTCTGTTACTGCCTTTTTCTACGATTGCGGTTGAACAACCCTTTGCAATTGCTATTCATGGTGGTGCGGGTACTATCGAAAAAGCAAATTTTACCGGTACGCAAGAGCAACAGTATCGTGCAAAACTTAAAGAAGCGGTTGACGCAGGGTACTCAGTACTCGCTGCAAATGGTAGTAGTACCGACGCTATTATCGCATCTATACAAGTGATGGAAGCATCGCCATTTTTCAATGCCGGTATTGGCGCCGTTTATACTTTTGATGAAACACATGAACTAGATGCTTCTATTATGGATGGTAAAACATTAAATGCAGGGGCTGTATCTGGGGTAAAAACAGTTAAGAGTCCAATCGCATTGGCCAATGAGATTAAAGATAAGTCTGTTCATGTGATGCTAAGTGGTGACGGTGCCGCTGAGTTTGCTAAACAACAGGGCTTAGAACAAGTAAACAATAGTTATTTTGATTCAGAGCACCGTTATCAACAACTATTAAAAGCTAAAAGTAAGTTAAAGAAAAAACAACAAGAATTAAAAGACTTCCAAGCGGCACATCATGAGCTCGACGTGAAATACAAATATGGTACTGTTGGCGCCGTTGCCGTCGATAAAAAGGGCAATTTAGCTGCCGGTACTTCAACGGGGGGCATGACCGCAAAACGTTTTGGCCGTATTGGTGACGCGCCTATTATTGGCGCGGGTACTTATGCCAATAATGCTAGTTGCGCGGTGTCAGCAACCGGTCATGGGGAATACTTTATTCGCTACCATGTCGCGGCCGATATTTGTGCCCGTATGGAGTATCAAGGAATATCTTTACAAGAAGCTGCGAATACCGTTGTTAATGGGGTATTAGTTGAAGCGGGAGGTAGTGGCGGTGTTATTGCCATTGATGCTAAGGGCAATATTAGTATGCCATTTAATAGTAAAGGCATGTACCGCGCCAGTAGAAAATCTGGTGAACAAGCTCAAGTAGCTATTTTCAAAGAATAAAACAACCATAATAGATGAAATTAGTATACCAAGACCAATAATTATCTGCTCATTTTTACTGGTTAAAATGAATAACTACTGCGTTATAAAATCTTTAAGTAGAATAACTACTTATAAAATTTTATGCCTTGTATTTATCCATTTTTCCTCACTAAAAAATAGACCACATAATTATCGGAATTGGTATTACTATTAGGACTGTTGTTTTTATTATATTGAACTAGTATTAAAGTGATAGTGATGTGAAAATTTAAAATCATCATTACAAACAACAAAAAATGATATTTGGAGCACCTATGCAATCATTACTCGTTAAAGATTATTTAAACCATCATCCGGTTATTTTTAAACCCGATATGGCCATTGAAGAAGCATCTGCTTTGTTAATTAAAGCATGTCAATTAGGTGGGCCGGTTGTTGATGATGTGGGCAATTTAGTTGGATTTTTATCAGAATCAGATGTCCTGGCAAAAATTCTTGAAACAAGTTACTTCGGTGAGCATGTCAGCTCTGTCGAAGACTTAATGCGCAAAGATGTGTTATCGGTTAAACCCTACTCGAGTATTGTTGAGTTAGCACAAATGATGTTACAGGCTAAACCTAAGGTGTATCCAGTAATTGCTGATGACGGTAGCTTACTTGGTACGATTAGCCGTAATGACGTATTAAAAGCCATGGACAGTCAAATACGTGCCAGTTTTCACGTAACCACTAAAACTGGCTAGAGTTATACCAAGTTGATTAATTTTCTGCTCATTTTTAATGGTTAAAATGAAAAACTACTGCGTTATAAAACTTATAAGTAGAATAACTACTTACTAAATTTTATGCCTTGTATTTTCCCATTTTCCCTCATGAAAAAGTAGAACACTTAATCAATCAAATTGGTATTATAACAATAAACCGCTAAGTTCTATATTAAATCAGTAATTAATGGCAATTGTTTATCATTGCTATTAGCTACTGATTTTTTTAGTTTAAACTGATAAAATCCAGTAACTAATACTGTTTTCTTTTGTTAATATTTTTCGAGTATATTTTGTCTGCTGATCTCACTGCTTTATCATCTCTTTTAGACCCATTATTTAAACAACTTACTCATGTTCGCGGCTGTGACCGTGTTTTACTGAAAAAACGTTTACATGGCGTTAAAAAAATCAACAAAGAAGAGCAACAGTTAACTGCGCTTGAAAAAATAAGCAGCAGAATAAATGCTTCTATTGCTGATAAAAAACGACTTATCACCAGCTTACCTAAAATTTCTTATCCTGAGCAGTTGCCGGTTAGTCAAAGTTTAGAGCGTATCTCTAAAGCGATTAAAGATAATCAAGTGGTGATCATTGCGGGTGAAACCGGTTCAGGTAAAACCACCCAAATCCCTAAAATTTGTTTACAGTTAGGCCGTGGTATTAACGGTTTTATTGGTCATACCCAGCCAAGACGAATCGCAGCAAGAACGGTTGCTAATCGTATTGCTGATGAATTAGGTAGCACACTTGGTGAACAAGTCGGTTATAAGGTTAGATTCAATGATCAGGTTAGCAGTAATACTTACATCAAGCTGATGACCGATGGTATTTTGTTAGCCGAAATGCAAAAGGACAGATTATTACGTCAATATGACACTATTATTATTGATGAGGCCCATGAACGTAGCTTAAACATTGATTTTATTTTAGGGTATTTGAAACAGGTATTAGCTAAACGACCTGACTTAAAAGTGATCATAACCTCAGCAACCATCGACCCAGAAAAATTCTCCAAGCACTTTAATAATGCGCCTATTATTGAAGTGTCTGGCCGTACATTCCCGGTAGATATTCAATACCAGCCATTAGATGAACAAGATGCTGATTATATATCAGGCATTATGTTGGCTATTGATACCTTAGATGCATTGCCTATGGGTGACATTTTAGTCTTTCTAAATGGTGAGCGTGAAATACGCGATGTCGCTTATGCCCTCGAAAAGCTTAATTTACGTGATACCCAAATTTTACCGCTATTTTCTCGTTTAACCGTCGCGGAGCAAAACCGTATATTTGCCCCTCATCGCGGCCGTAATATAGTACTGGCGACTAACGTTGCTGAAACATCTCTAACGGTACCCGGTATTCGCTACGTAATTGATCCTGGCACTGCGCGAATTTCTCGCTATAGCTATAAAACCAAAGTACAACGTTTACCTATCGAGGCTATTTCACAAGCGAGTGCAAACCAGCGTTCAGGTCGTTGTGGTCGTGTTGCTGCCGGTACGTGTATTCGTTTATACAGTGAAGAAGACTTTTTATCACGTAGCGAATTTACCGATCCTGAAATTATTCGTACTAATTTGGCGACTGTTATATTACAGATGTTGTCTTTAGGATTAGGCGAAATTAATAAATTTCCATTTTTACAAGCGCCAGACCAACGTAACATCAATGATGGTATGCGTTTATTAGAAGAAATTGCCGCCATTAAATCGGCCAAAGAAATAATACCTACATTAACACCCATTGGTCGAAATATAGCGCGTTTTCCTATTGATCCGCGTTTAGCTAAAATGTTGATAACCGCCGAAACATACGGTTGTGCGCAGCAGATCGCCATTATCGTTTCAGCAGTGAGTATTCAAGACCCACGTGAACGGCCAATGGAGAAACAGCAAGCGAGTGACCAATGTCATAATCGCTTTAAAGACAATAACTCTGATTTTATTAGTTTGTTGAATTTGTGGATATATATCCAGCAACAACAAAAAGCCTTGAGCAGTAATCAATTTAGGCAAATGTGTAAAAAAGAATTTTTAAACTATATGCGCATTCGTGAGTGGCAAGATATTTTCAGCCAATTAAAGCAAACCTTTAATGAAAATAAACTCAACTGGAATGCATTCAATCCCGTTATCGATGAAGATCTTCAACATCAAGATACGATTCATCAGGCGATATTATCTGGGTTATTAAGTCATATCGGTAACTTAGATGAAAATCGTGAATACAAGGGCGCACGAGGTAGTAAGTTTTATATATTCCCTGGCTCTGGTCTTGCTAAAAAATCGCCTAAATGGCTAATGGCAACTGAGTTGGTTGAAACCAGCCGATTATTTGCGCGTATGTGTGCAAAAATCGACGTCGACTGGATTGAATCACTGGCACCGCATTTACTTAAACGCAGTTATTCTGAGCCCCATTGGGAAAAGAAACGTGGCGCAGTTGCTGCCTTTGAGCAAGTGAGTTTGTACGGTTTGGTGATAGTGGCTAAACGCAGTGTTAATTTTTCATCGATAGAGCCCGAAGTATGTCGAGAAATGTTTATTCGTGAAGCATTAGTGCATGGCGATAGCACCATCAATGAAGCGTTTTTACAAAAAAATAATCAACTTGTTGCGCAAATTGAAGATTTAGAAGACAAAGCCAGACGTAAAGACTTTTTAGTTGAAGAAGATGATTTAGTTGAATTTTATTTACAACGTATTCCTGAGTCGGTTGTTTGCCAAGCCAGTTTCTTAAGTTGGTGGAAAACAGCAAAGCTTAACAATAAAGAACTGCTTAACTTTTCTAAACAACAACTGTTAAAGCAAGATCAAACCTTAAGTGCAAAAGATTACCCGGTTATTTGGCAACAAAATAATATTAGCTTGGCATTAAGTTATAACTTTGCCCCAGGTGATGCTGATGATGGTATTAGCGTTAATATACCGGTAGGCATATTGAATCAAATTGTTGAACAAGGCTTTGAGTGGCTTATACCGGCGTTAAGGTTAGAGTTAATTACGGCGTTAATTCGTAGTTTACCTAAACAACTTCGTAAAAACTTTGTGCCGGCACCAAATTATGCTGAGGCGTGTTTTGATACCATCTCGCCAGAGCAAGGCTCTTTAACTGCGGCCATCGAAAAACATCTATTACGAATGAGTGGTGTGCGCTTACCTGAAGATAGTTGGGATTTCAGCACAATTACTGATCATCTAAGAATGAATTTCAAAATTGTTGATCACAAAGGCAAACTGTTAAAGCAAGGCCGCAACTTAGCAAATTTAAAAGATGAATTACAAGGTAAAGTAAAAGAGTCGATTAAAATGGTGGCTGAAAAGGGCATTGAGCGAACTAATATTAGTACTTGGGATTTTTCTGCTATCCCGAAAGCCTATGAAAAGAAAGCCGCAAATTTAACCATTCAAGCATTTCCCGCTCTTGTAGATAACAATAAAGATGTCGCTATAGAGTTATTTGAACATCAAAGCCAAGCCGAGCAGGCAATGGTTAAAGGTGTTAGCCGTTTGGTGTTATTAAATATCCCATCACCGGTTAAGTATTTAGAAAACAAATTACCCAATAAAGCTAAACTTGGTTTGTATTTTAATCCATTTGGTAAAATAGCTGATCTACTGGCCGATTGTATTGAGGGTTGTGCCCAGCAATTAATTAAAGATGCTGGCGACTTGCCCTATGACAAAGCTGGCTTTGAAAAAACACGCGACTTAGTGCGCAGTGAAATAGCAGACAAAGTGTTAGCCAGTGCAATTAAGTTAGAGCAAATATTATCAATTCGTCATGATATCGCCAAAAAAATGAAAGGTAATATTGGCTTAAATGTTATTCAAGCGCATGGCGACATTAAACAACAACTTGAACAACTGGTGTTTAAGGGCTTTATCAGCGCAAATGGCGTTGATAAACTTGATGACACCTTACGTTTTCTAAAAGCAATTGTGCGCCGTATGGAAAAATTGCCAATCGACCCAAATCAAGACCGAATTAAAATGATTGATGTTGAAAAAGCCACTAGTATGTATAAAGCGCTTATTAATCAGCAACCTAAAAATACACCATTAAATGCTGATGTTATCGATATACGCTGGATGCTAGAAGAGTTTAGAGTGTCTTTGTTTGCGCAAAATGTTGGCACATCCTATCCTGTTTCATTAAAGCGTATTAAAAATAAGATAGCCGAGTTAGATAGCTGAATTAGAAAGCTGAGTGAGACTGGATTTAAGCCTACCATTTTGTATTGTTGACATTTGTACAACAAAACCATATAAAAGGTAAGGAATTCATATAGCGCGAGCTATGGATGTATTATCAAGAGGTACGTTGTATGCGTGATCACAATCATAATCACGAACAAGGATTTGATGAAAGCCGAGTATGCTTTCGAACTATGGTGAATCAAGAAGTCACAATTATTTTACTTGATGACGAAACCAATAGTGAAATAAGCGGGAATTGCCGAGATCTCAGCGAAACCGGTTTAGCTTTAGAAATTACCCATCCAGTAGAAGTGGGCACCATGATCAAATTTCACCTCGACTGTGATGATCAAATCTCTGTGCCTTTAATGGATTGCAAAGGTAAAGTGTTACGTTGTGAGCAAGAAAGCCAAGAGTTATTTTTACTGGCTATTGAAATACTCGAATGTGAATAGATAAAACATCAACAAAACTAAGCTAAACATAGATTTGTTGATGTATTGATCACTCAAAAATACCTAATACCTAACTAGTCCATCTGGCAAATCAAGCCTTTCAAATAATAACCCTCAGGGTAATTAAGCGAAATAGGGTGGTCAGATGCTTGATGTAAGCGCTCTACAATTCTACCTTCTCTTTGCGCATCTAATGCCGCATCAGCAACAACTTTTTGAAACAAACCCGTTTCCATTAAGCCTGAACAAGAAAATGTAAATAATATGCCATTCTTATTTAACAGCTGCATGGCCAACATATTAATGTCTTTATAACCTCTACAGGCACCATTTAACTGCGCTTTTGATTCCGCAAACTTAGGCGGATCAAGTATGATCATATCAAACTTCTTGCCTGCTTCACGGTACTCTCTAAGTAATTTAAATACATCTTGTTTAACAAAGTTAACGTTAGAGTCTTCAAGGCCATTCAGCGCTAAATTTTCTTTTGCTAAATCTAATGCCGGTTGTGAAACATCAACATTGGTGACTTCTTTAGCACCCGCTTTGGCACAATGCACTGCAAATGTACCTGTGTAAGAAAAACAATTTAAAATAGTTTTATCTTTTGCATAGCGAGCTGCTGCAACTCGTGAGTCGCGCTGATCAAGGTAAAAACCGGTTTTATGGCCTTTATCAACATCAACTTTTATTTTTATGCCATGTTCTTCAATAATAACTTCGGTAGAATCAAGCGGTTCAGTTACCCAACCCTTTTGTAGTGTTAAACCTTCTTTCTTACGCACTTCAACGTCAGAGCGCTCATAAATACCATAGTTAGGGTAAAGCTCGCCTAATATACGAAATAGCGTTTCACGGTTAAAGTCAGCACCTGCGCTGAGCAGTTGGCAACTAATGATATTATCGTAAATATCGATAGTAACGCCTGGTAGGTTGTCTGACTCGCCAGCAATTAAGCGATAGCCGGTAAGACCACCATCTGCAATTGGCTTAGTTCTTAAGGCTTGCGCGGCAATAATACGGCTACGGAAAAATTCATCATCAATCGCTTCATCTTGATTAAATGTCCATACTCGTACTCTTATTTGTGAATTAGCTGAATATGAACCTTTTGCTATCCAATTTCCTTTACTATCATATATATCAACAGTATCTCCGCTTAATGGATTGCCGATAACTTTGTTCACGGCTTTGGAAAAAATCCAAGGATGACGACGTAAAAGAGATTTTTCTCTACTTGGATTCAACATTATTCTGGCAGACATACTATTATTCTTAAAGGCAGGTAAAAAGTGCACTAATTGTAAACCTATCTTAGGTAGGAAACAATAATACCAATTTGATTGATTAAGTGATCTACTTTTTCATGAGGAAAAATGGATAAATACAAGACATAAAATTTAGTAAGTAGTTATTCTACTTATAAATTTTATAACGCAGTAGTTATTCATTTTAACCATTAAAAATGAGCAGTTAATTAAACAACTTGGTATGAAACCAATTTGATTATTTCTATTGGCGTGATGCGACAATAACAAAGGATTAACTATGAAAGTTTGCTATATAGCAAAAGTAACCGGTACAGTGCAAGGGGTTTATTTTCGAGCCGAAGCTCAAAATCAAGCCATTGACCATTGTTTAAGTGGCTATGCCCATAATCAAGAAGATGGTAGTGTAGAAGTTATGGTTTGTGGTGAAGACGATGGCGTACAAAAAATGCTCAAGTGGTTAGAAGTAGGACCTACTGAGGCAGTTGTCGAAAATGTTGAAATTACGCCAACGAACCCTCGTGATATAAACCATTTTTCAATAGGTTAATAATGTCATACCAAGTAACTCAATGGTTTTGGTTTATTAACGCCTAATTTTTATCGCTGTATAGGATTAACTGTGAAATTCATTGATGTAAATGAACAACAGGAATTGTTTATAAATGACATAAACAAACCTGAATTAAAAAGTGGCCAATGTTTAATTAAAGTCAAAGCAATTGGTATTAATCGCGCCGATTTATTACAACGTGCGGGTAAGTATCCTGCGCCTCCTGGTGAATCTGAAATATTAGGTTTAGAAGTGTGCGGTGAACTCGAAAGCATAATCCCTGATGTTACCGATTGGCAGGTTGGCGATAAAGTCTTCGGTCTAGTTGCTGGCGGCGGTTATGCCGAGTATGCCGCGATTAACCAACAACATTTACTTAAGTTACCAAGCAATCTCAACTTTACCCAAGGTGCTGCAATCGCGGAAGTATTTTTAACCGCATTCCAAAGTTTATTTACTATTGGCCAAATGAAGGCAACCGATCATGTGCTAATTCATGCGGGTGCCAGTGGCGTTGGTAGTGCCGCTATTCAGTTAGCCAAAGCAATTGGTTGCCAAGTGACGACTACCGTAAGTAGCGACAAAAAAGCCGAAGCTTGTAAGGCACTTGGCGCAGACAACATTATAAAGTACACCGAAGTTGATTTTGTGAAATGGAAAAAAGAGCACCTTAAACAGGGCTTTGACGTGATTTTAGATGTGGTTGGCGGCGATTATTTAAATCGTAACATAGATGTTGCAGGCAGAGATGCCAGTATTGTGATGTTGGCTATGCTAGGAGGGCGCTTTAGTGAACCTGTCGATGTGGCTAAAATGCTGTTCAAAAGAATTAACATTCATGCATCGACATTACGTAATCGTAGTGACGAATATAAAACTAGTTTGGTGCAGCAGTTCAGCCAAAAGTTTTTAGATAAGTTTGAATCGGATGAATTGCAACCAGTAATCGAGCAAGTATTATCTTGGTCGAATACTGAACAAGCACATGCGAGCATGAGCGAAAATAAAAACATCGGTAAATACATTCTTACTGTTGATTAATTTCGCGTATGGGATAGTAGAGCTGTAAACTCCATCGTCTTTTCGGCGAACAACTGTATGGATGCTGGAGTTGTAAACACCCTCGTCTTTGTGGCGCATGCCGCAATCTTGCTGTTGTTTTTGCTATTAATCTTCAACCTTAGCAAAACGTTTAAAGGTTTTTCCATCTCGCTCAATCAACTCATCAAACATCGATAATGGCCTGATCCAAATCTTTCCTTCGCCGTACAATGGCTGATAAACGACAAAATCTTCTTCTGTTTCACTGTGCTTTGCAACATTTAACACTTGGTAAAAGTTACCTTTGAAATGTTGGTATTTACCGGCTGTAATGGTCATATATGAATTCTTTCTTTAATTATTATTAATATGTAAATAATACACAGAGTTTATTGAAACATCATTAACATTTACTATTAACAGTACTTCAATAACTGTACTCTCCAATATCATCGCATTGTAAATGTGGTGATACTTTCATTTTAAGTATTTCCTAAACGAGAGTGTTTATCTGTGATGAAGGTAATAACCTATAATCTTCAATAGCAGCCTCTCGGTGACCAATGATCTTTATGTACTTTGTATCAGTTTAATTTAAGTTACTGTAATCATATCTATAGGTCGGGGATTAATATTGTCTAAAAAGAGATTGAACCGAATAGCAAACCATTAAGTAGGGTATACGTCATAATTATAATTTGATAATTCAGTTAGCTTTATCAACTAAATTAGCCGATTTGTCGTCTTTATCAATCATCGCGATTTTATCTTGATTATTTTCTAGTTTTCCCTCTAAAACCTGATAAATATCTATCTGTTTAAGTTCACTATGTTTAATATTTTTGATGCTATCCAGTAACTCTTGTTCGTTATGGACATGAGGAATAGAAAAATCTACATGTGCGCCACAAGCTATAGCATTGCTAGAAAAGATTAATAGTGAAATAGTCATTAATATGATTTTGTTCATTTTCATTCTCCATAAAAATGAACATACCACTATGGTGGTATGTTCTGATTTATTGCTTAACGTAATGTAACTTTTGGATTTTCAGCAGGCTTATCAAATAATGAGAAGAATTCTGCGACCGCGAGTGCTTCACCATCAACTTGAATATATCCATCTTTAATTGCTTGCACAAAGTCAACTTTACCGACTAATAACCCTAAGAATACTGGCTTAGTTAACTTAACTGTTGCCTTTGGCTCGCCTTCATAGTCCTTATGGAATTGAGCAACGCTGCGGCGTATCTCAAGTGCGTGAGTTTCTTTATAGTCAGCAAACTCAAATGCTACAGTGAAGTGTTCATCTTGACTACGCTCCGCGTTCAATCCAAAGCGCATTGCTCCAACAAGCTGTGAAGGTTCAAACTCGGCCATTAAATCTGGCGCTTGTAAGTTAATCTTCTTAGAGTAGTCGATAGTGCCGTCTAGCTCTTGCGCAGAGGTTAAATACCAGTTGCGCCAGTTATTATTGGTTTCACGGTATGCTAATTCACGTAATGCTTCGGCTTTTAATAACCGTGGTTCCATGTCATCTAAATCGATACGAACAGCATGAGTTGCTAGTTCTGCACACCATTGATAATCACCTGTATCACAAGCTTGATTCGCTAAGTCCAGCATTTTGTCTTTACCACCAACCATAGAGACGTAACGCTGTGAAGCTTCTACCGAATAAGTAGGGTTAAGCGTTGTTGGGTCACCATCAAACCAACCCATTTCACCAACAAAAATTTGTTTAGCTGCATGGCGTATAGAGCCGTAGAAGTCACCTAACCAAGGATGATTAACAAGATGCTTAGGTAACTTGATTTGACGGATCAAATCTTCTTGCGTCGCGCCGTCATTAATCGCCTTAATAGACTGATCGTAAGTATATTGAATCGCATCACGATAAGACGTTAAGGTGTTATCAACATGCTTTGCACCAATTACAGGACGACCATGCGATACCATCATTGCATTAGCATCGTACTCTAGTAATGTGTCGACGCCAGGGAACCAAATGCTTGGGTCACGGTATTGAGTACCGCGGATTGTATGTAAGTTAGGAAAGCTTTCACCTTGAATAACTTCAGAGCCAAACAGCATGTCAAACTCAGGGAAGTATGCAGTGATCTCATCAGCGGCTTCTGAAGGAACATGCTTAAATTCAACTTTAATACCTGCAATGGTCATTTCAAGTACGCCGTTTTTACCTTTTACAAGTACATTAGGGGCAATTAAGCTATGCTCACGAATTTCAAAATCTGGCCCCAAACCACCATTGATACGTCCGCCTTCTTCAACATTAAGTAGCGTACCTAATGAGTAATCAACACGGTAACCAAGTGCTGGACCAGTGCCACCCATAGAGCCTTTTACCACGTTTGTCATAAACGAGTCGTGGGCAATAATATCGGCATTTTCAGCACCTTCTATACCACGAACACCGGCATAGTGATCTGGGTGCCAATGTGAATACATAATGGCTGCAACGGGTTTATTATTGCCAGTTACCTTACGAAAATCATCCATTACTTCTTTCATTTTATCTACTGATTCAACAGGATCAAGGATCAATAAACCATCATCACCATCGACAATCATTGGCGATGTTAAACCATAGCCGTACACTTGAAAGAACTTTTCTTGGTATGCAAAGATGCCTTTTTTCATTTTCAACGAATGCGCAGTCAACTCTGGGTGCACTTTATTCGATACTTGCGCATAGGCATCATTGCCCCCGGTTTCAATAAATGTCATGTCTTTATTGTCACCATGCCAAAAATGAGTAGCTCCCGAGCCTTTACCAAGATAGTAGTCATGAGAAAGTGTAGGAATATTTACATTAACGTCATCAAAACGATTTATATTGTTGTCTGCAGCAACACTTATATGAGAAAAAGTACTTGCCAGTAATATTGATAAAGTAATAATAGATTTTTTCATAAAGACCTCTAATGTCTGTTGTTTAATTTGATGGAGCTATAGTACGAAATAAACACAAAAGATGGCTGATATGTGATATAAGTTAACTTATGTTACAGGTGGTTTTTTATTGAGAGTTTAAGTAATGAAGCATTCAGATTATAGTTTGATCCCAACATTCGTCGCTATTGTGGAAGAGAAAAGCTATACCAAAGCAGCCAAACGTTTAGGCATTAGCCAGTCGGCTGTAAGCCAGGGGGTTACTAGGTTACAAGAGATGTTTAAAGACTCTTTATTTATACGCGGCAGCCGAGGCGTTGAGCCAACTCAATTTGCGTTAGATATATATCCAACGTTATCGAGTTCTGTTGAAAATATTGCGTATATGATGCCCGAATTCAAGAAGTTTGATCCGTTAAAATGTGACAAGCAATTTACTATTTCATCATTAAGTGTCTTTGGTTTTACTATATTGCCTGAGTTAGCATCAATGATGAGTGTTGAGGCACCACAAGCCAGCATTAAAATAGAGCCGCTTTATAATAATGATTTGACTAGTATGTTGAGATCTCAACAATTTGATTTAGTCATTGAAGCACATTCGAACCAATATCCACAACTTCGTTCAAAGGTTATTATGCAGGACACATTGAATGTAGTATGTCGAATTGACCACCCAAGGTTAACTGGTGACTCGATAAGTATTGAAGAATTTTTGGCTGAAAAGCATGTAACACATTCGCAACTAGAGCAAAATGGTGGTTACTTGCTGGGTAGGGGCTTGAAAGAAGATAATATACTTGGCCAACGCGAGGTAGCTTGGCAAGCGAGTAATATTATGGAAATGCTACCTGTGATCGAGCGTTGTGATTATATTTCATTGTTGCCACAAAAATTAATCGGTCAATACCGTAATAGCCATAAACTAAAGCAACTTAAAAGTGACTTCCTACTGGATCCGATTGAAGTGGCGATGTATTGGCATTCATCTCGAACTAATGACCCTGGCCATAAGTGGTTGAGAAGCCGAGTTGTTAGCGCGACAAACCAACTCAATTAGCCTAGTTATAGAGCTTAGTTAATGACCTCAGGATAAATTAGCTTCTGCTTTGTAATTTCCTATTCACGCATTATTTTAATGATTGAGTTTTATAAGGAATGGTTAATTTTAAATGAATAAGGGGCCTTAAAAGGCCCCTTATTCATTATCAACTGATTTTATTTCATTACTATTCTAATGAACCTTCTGCTTCAATTTCAGCTAATTTTCGATATTTAATTCTAAAAATAAGCCATAGTTGGGCATAGTTGAGCATAGTTAAGTTTATTAATATCAATTTTAAAATTTTTGTATTAGCTGCCGTTACTGATGATTGGTTTCGCAATTAATATTTTTGGTCATGGGTAACACTCAAAAATTAAACGTTGAATACCATAAATATGATCAATTAACCCCTTAACCATATTTGATATGAGAAAGGGGTTAATTGATTCAGCTTAATAAATGAAACCAAGCATTAGATTGACATTACTACTGTGCTACTTTTTAAAGGTTGTTTTTTTCTTAGCTACAACTGATTTTGCTACTTTAGGTAATATTTTTGCTTTCTCTACAGATGTTGCTACTTTTACTTTCTTTTGAGGAGTCGCTGCATTTGTTTTATTTGCAGGGCTAGCTACTTTTTCTGAAACTTGCTTGATGGCAACAGGAGTAGTTTTTACCTCTGTTTTAACCGACATTTCTGGCTTCGTCGTGGTTGCCTTGGTGTTTTTATGTTCTACTGGCTTAGCTGCTGTTTTTGCAACAGTTGCTTGCTTGCTTTCAGTTGATGTCGCTTTTTTAACGACAACTGCTTCAACTGCTTCAACTGCTTCAACTGCTTCAACTGCTTCAACTTTTTCAGACTTTACTGATTCTACTTTTACCGCAGATTTGACTTTTTCTGCTACTACTTTTACATTTTTAATTTCTGTTCTTAATGCTTGTTTAATCACTTTACTTGGAATACTGCCCATTGTATTTGTCGCTGTTTTAAAAGCATTAAGTGCAGGTTCAGAAATTTTACTTACAGAGCTTAATATTGAATCATCAATAGCTACAGCAACTTGCTCTGAAGGGTTACCAATGCGTCCAAATAATTCATCTACATTTTTTACTGTTTGTTCGCTTGTGTTGTTTATTGTTTCTAGTGCTCTTTTTTCTAAATTTTCGGCTTGTTCGAAAATTTGTTTTGTGAGGTTACTGGCTTGTTCACGACCTGTAGTAATAGTACTTACACTTGATTCCAAAACTGAACGATTACACTCAATACCTTTTTGCAATGCTGTTTGGCTAGAGCTTAATAAAGTATCTACTAAGCCTTTATTTGTTTTTAGTAATTGTTGTGCAATTGCTGATAACTCTTTTGTCTTTAATAAATCTAATATCATTTTATACCTCTATTACAATTCGTGTTTTGATAGTTTAAGTAACTATCTTTTATGATGTTAGAGATATTAATTTATAAAAATAGAGTAAAGTAACTAGAAATTAAATTAAGCTAAATAAACATTGTAAAATATTGATGGTGTAAGCTGAAACTAGAGCTAGACTGTCGATAACAAGGCTTGCACAATCTATATTATTTAACAGAATGTTTGTGATAATGTTTTTTACCAGTACAAGGAGGGCGCTTTTATCGGTATGTTAGTAATACTTAAATTGAACTGTTGAAATATTTTTTACTTTTACTTCTACTTCTACTCAATCAGTTTGCTATAGCTATTATATTTATTGTTAGGGCCCAATTATCTATTTAGATTTGCATTCACTATTCATAAGAATAAATTGTCGTTTATTATTTATTTTAAAATAAATAAACAGATTAGTTACTTTACTCTAATTATTATCTTTAATATTCACTCAACGCTTAAGACATGCATGTAAATGTTGTTCCCAACCAACATGATTATGAATGTAAATAGACATTAAACAATAAACATTAAATATAAAGGTAAACATTATGATTTTAGATTTTTTTAAAACAAACGAATTAACTGCAATTGGTCGTCAAGTATTAAATGCAAACAAAGAAATCGTTAACACTGTACTTTCAACTAGCCAAGATATTGCTAAAAAAGCTATCGATTACAATCGTTCAATAATTCAAACTAGCGCTGGTGCATTAACAAGTACTCGTGAAGAAGCTAACCGTTTTGTTGAACAAGTTATCGAACAAACGAGCAAAGTTGAAGAACGTGCATTAGAAGCTTTTGATAGTTCTTCTGATCAAGCATCAGCTCGTGTTAGCGAAGTATTTACACGTGTTGGTAACCCAGCTGATGTATTAGGTAGTGCTGTTGAAGATTCTGTTTTAAATTCAGTAGAGTCTATTGCAGCTCCTACTGTTGAACTTTTAAAGAACACTTCAGAGCAACTAATCGAAGTACCAAATAAATTAATTCGCACTGCAGCGAATACAAAATAATTTATTCTGATTAATAAAAAACTGTCGTTTTTACGACAGTTTTTTAGTTTTTAAAGTACCGTAAAACATACTAGCTAATACTTTCGGACATTTTGAGTTGCTTTAACAAGTTGCTATCTTAACCACTTATGTATTGGATCGTTTGTTCTTGATCAGTGCCAGTAAACTGCAACTTGGACAGGATCCGGTAAAATGTTATGTTAAGTGGCTTTAATTTATAAACATAAAAATATTGAGCAGCTAGCCTTTGAGGTAACCGCGAAATGTTGTCACATTGTGCAATAACGGGGAGTATTCATAATACTACTCGCTTGGCAAGTCATCTGACGTTCTCCAACATGTTTTCTTCTTTTAATCTACTGCCAACTAAGTAACCAATTTATTGATCAAATTGTAGGTGGGTGACGTGTTTTTCAGCCATAAATTCATCAATGCTAATTGAATCGCCTCTGAGTCGAGGATGATCTTCCCGACATATAACGCTTATGGCATCTTTCATAATGATCTTAGAACGTAATAGCAGATATTGATTTGAATGGACTTTAATTACTAAGTCACATCGTTGTGAACGCAACAAATTGGTTACGTCGAGGCTATAAAACGGCTGTATTTTAACACTAACTAATATCAGCTTGGCTATCAGTTTCTCTGTAAGCTCTTGGGGTAACACCGGTCCAACCTTTAAATGCTCGGATAAATGCCCCCGGTTCGCTGAAACCAATTTTAATTGCTATTTCACTAATTGACCATTTATGCTGAGTGAGATGATAAATTGCGATATCTCGACGTAGCACGTCTTTAATTTTTTGATAGGTAATACCTTCACTTTTAAGCTTTTTACGTAACGTTTTAGGCGTCATAAAGAACTTTTCAGCGATAACTTCAAACGTTGGGAAACTATTGTTTTCACACGCTTCAATCTCTAACCTTATTTTTGTGCTGTAACTGTCATCCTCGACTGGGTTTAGCAAAATATTTTCTGGTGATTTTCGCAGATAATCGACTAAAGTGCTTGAGTTTTGGGTGATTGGTAGCGACAAATACTCGCCACTAAAGCTTAAACTTAAACAGTCTTGGTTATAGTTTCGAGGACACGGAAATAAATAACGGTATTCGCTTTCATGCTCAGGAGGGGGAAAGTCAAATTTAACTTCTTTTAAAATAATATTTTTACTTATTAACCAACAAGCGGTTCTATGCCAACCGGTAAGAATAAATTCAGCTAATAGATGATCTGGGTCGAGTTCTGGTTTGACTAATTTTGCTTCTAAACGAACAATATCACCATCTTCAATCATTTTAAGTTCATAAACATTACTAATGTGTTGATAAAACCCAATACCTAATTGTAGTGCACGTTTTAGGTTAGGTGCACCAATGAGTAGATGTCCAGCGAAATAAAAAGTACCAGGAGGAGTTGCTGGGTCAACTAAACCAAAATATTCATCTTGTAACGTCGACATGATTTTGCGTAGCAATTTAATAAAATTATGATAAGGGATTCTGGCATTAACATCATTGGCTACTTCTAAGGGGATACCTGCATAATTCAATAACGGTATTGGATCATGGCCACTTCGTTCTACACTATTCATTAACGCCTTAACGTAATGACATAAAATTGTTGTTTTTTCCAAGGGGTCACCAATAAATACTTAAGAAAGTTCTAAACGACAATTGATAGGAATATTAAATTCTAAAATCAAGGTCCGTTTTGTTAATTTTCAGTTAATTTTCAGTTAATTGAAACGTTAATTGTTTTTCAGGTGCTTCACTTTCTTATTAGCCTAAAGAAATAAATCACCTGTCGCAACAAATATTAGTTGTGATTTTCATCGCCGACAAATCTAGAACCATATAATAAATGCTTATTTACAAATTAAGTGCACCGTTTTGATTGTTGTTATCTGTGTTGTTATTCGAATATATCTAATGGCTCAATCATTAATCTCTACTGAATAATGGGATTTGATGAAGATATTCTACTCCTAGGACATAAAGTTACAGTATTTGATAATTTAATGGTTCCTTTCTGTCATTGTCGATTCACTCGAAAATCTTCAATATTTATCATCTAAGTGAAAATAATAAATTTATTGATTAAAACAAAAAAATAAGGTGATTCTTTATGAGCGATATTAAATTTTTTGACAAAGTAGTTATTGTTACCGGTGCTGGTGGTGGTTTAGGACGTGCATATGCACTTGATTTTGCTAAACGTGGCGCACGAGTGGTAGTAAACGATTTAGGTGGCAGTGGTTCAGGTGAAGGTGCAAGCCTTTCTGCCGCTGATTCAGTAGTTGCTGAAATCAAAGCTTTTGGCGGTGACGCTGTCGCTAACTACGATTCTGTAGAATTTGGCGAAAAAATCGTTCAAACAGCTCTTGATAACTTTGGCCGAATCGACGTTATTGTTAATAATGCTGGTATTTTACGAGATTCAAGCTTTGCCAAAATGTCTGATACCGACTGGGAACTTATCTACAAAGTACATGTTGATGGCGCATATAAAATTACTAAAGCCGCATGGCCTCATATGGTTGCACAAGGTTTTGGCCGAGTTATTTTTACTACGTCAGCCGCTGGCATTTACGGTAACTTTGGACAGGCAAATTACAGCTCAGCAAAATCAGCCTTATTAGGTTTAGGCAAAACTTTGGCTATTGAAGGTGCTCGCAAAAATGTTCAAGTTAATATTATAGCTCCAATTGCGGGTTCACGTTTGACTGAAACCATCTGGGGTGAAGAAATTCTAAAAGCTACTTCTCCTGATTATGTAGTCCCTCTAGTGGTTAAATTATGTAGTGAAGAAAATAAAGATACTGGCGGAGTCTATGAAGTAGGCGCTAGCTGGTTTGCAAAAATTCGAGTAGAACGTAGTGAAGGTTATGCTTTTGGTATTGAAAATAGTGTCAGTGCTGAAGATGTGGCTGCTAAATGGGATGCTATTTGTGATTTTAGCAATTCAGAACCAGCAGAAAGTATTGTGAGTACATTTAATGCAGTTGGTAAAATGGTAGGTATTGATTTACTTGCTGCCAAAAAATAATAGTTTTCAAAGGATATAATTATGAATAATGCAAGAGTAGCCGGTGTTGGCATGACTAAATTTTGTAAACCTGGTCAGCAACAACCGTATCGAGTAATGGCAAGTGCAGCAATTAAAGATGCTGTAAAAGACGCCGGTATTGAGTATAAACAAATCCAACAAGCCTATGCCAGTTATGTTTACGGTGACAGTACTTGTGGTCAACATGCCTTATACGATGTTGGTATGACCGGTATCCCTGTTGTTAACGTCAATAATAACTGTTCGTCTGGTTCAACCGCTTTATATTTGGCTCGTCAAGCTGTTGCTTCAGGCGCTGTTGATTGTGCTCTAGCTTTTGGTTTTGAAGAAATGCAAAAGGGCGCATTAGGCTCAAGCTGGGACGACCGTGAATCGCCATTTGGTCCTATGATGAAAAAGCTTGATGAAGTAGCTGATTGCTCTGATGGACCACTTGCTTTAAAAATGTTTGGTCAAGCGGGCACGGCTTATATTGAAAAGTACGGCGCAAATCCAGATATTTTTGGTAAAGTTTCGGTTAAAACTCGCTCTCATGCGGTCAATAATCCTTATTCATTATTCTCTAATGAAATGACTTTGGAAGAGGTCATGTCAGCGCCAACTATTTATCCTCCTTATTTAACGCGCTTCATGGCTTGTCCACCTACTTGTGGAGCAGCAGCTGTTGTTGTTTGTTCACCAGCATTTGCGAAAAAACACGGCATTAAAGCGAACGTTGAAATTATTGGTCAATCTATGGTGACTGATATCGCGGGTACTTGGACCGATCCGATTAAACTTATCGGCAGCGAAATGACCAAAGAAGCTGCTCGCCAAGTATATGAACAAGCAGGTGTTGGCCCAGAAGACGTCGATGTAGTTGAACTTCATGATTGTTTTACTCCCAATGAAGTTATTACCTACGAAGGTTTAAATTTATGTGGTGAAGGCCAAGCTGAACGATTTATCAATGACAAGCAAAACACCTATGGTGGTCAAGTCGTGGTTAATCCATCAGGTGGATTAATGTCAAAAGGTCATCCATTAGGCGCAACAGGTTTAGCACAATGTACTGAACTCGTTTGGCATCTACGTGGCACTGCCGGTAAGCGTCAAGTTGAAGGTGCAAACATTGCATTGCAACATAACTTGGGTCTTGGCGGCGCTGCAGTTGTTACAATGTACCGCGCTTTATAATAAATAAAATATTATTAGCGTGATGTAATCACGCTAATTTAAGGACATATCATGCTAGATAAAACAAAAATAGGCCATCAATTTCCAAGCTTTAGCGCTGATGTTGAAAAAGGTAGACTGAAGTTTTTCGCCAAATCTATTGGTGAGACAAACCCTATATATACTGATGAAGCCGCAGCAATTGCGGCAGGTTATAAGACGCTACCCGCGCCGCCTACATTCCCGTTTTCATTAGATATGGATGGCCCAGAGCTTTTACCTGTAATTGGCTTATTAAATCTTAATATCGCTAAAGTGTTACATGGCTCACAAGAGTTTAATTATTTTGGTCAAATTTATGCCGGAGATACTATTACGGTTAGTTCAAAGTTAAAAGATATTTTTGATAAAAAAGGCGGCGCATTAGAGTTTGTTGTTATGGAAAATAGTTATAACAATCAACACGGCGAGTTAATGGCGCAAGCAAGTGTAACACTCGTTTACCGCAACGTTTAAATAGGGAATTATCATGACCAATATTACTGTAGGTACTAAGTTACCGGAATTAAAATTACCACCAATTAGTCGCTTTACTCTGGCTTTATTTGCTGGTGCATCGGGTGATCATAACCCAATTCATATTGATAGTGACTTTGCTCAAAAAGCGGGCATGCCAGATGTTTTTGCACAAGGTATGCTTTCTATGGCCTATCTTGGCCGCTTGTTAACCAATTGGCAGCCGCAATCACAATTACGCAAGTTCAGTAATAAATTTTCGGCAATGACGCAATTAAAAGATGTGATCACCTGTTCAGGTGAAGTGATTGAACTACTCACTCATAATGATGAGCCATGTGCTCGAGTGGCTATTCAAGCTTGTAAACAAGATGGCAGCAAAACATTAATTGGCGAAGCCATAGTCGCATTATAAATACACTTAACGCTGACTTAAGTTTTAATTGCAGCCAGCGTTAATTATAGCAAATTAATATTTAGGAATAATCATGAAACGATATAATTTTGATGAAGATCACAACATGTTTAGAGAGTCTGTTCGATCATTTCTTCAACAAGAGGTAGTTCCTCATAGAGAAGAGTGGCGCGAAGCCGGTATTGTACCTCGCGAGGTATACTTAAAAGCCGGTGAAATGGGATTTTTGATCCCGCAAGCTCCTGAATCACTTGGCGGGTTAGATATTGACGACTTTCGTTTCCCGCAAATAATTTCAGAAGAAATAGGACTTTGTGGCGAAACCGGCTTCATGCCACATCTACATACCACGATAGTTGCTCCATATATTCTTAATTACGGCAGTGATTATCTACAAAAAAAATATATTCCTAAGGGCATTACTGGTGAGTACATTTTTGGTGTGGCAATGACAGAACCTGATGCAGGATCTGATATATCAGGTATGCGCACAACCGCTGTAGATAAGGGTGATCATTATTTACTTAACGGTAATAAAACCTATATATCGAATGGTATTTGCGGTGACGTATTTGTTGTTGCGGCGCGTACTGACCCTGATTCCGCTCATGCAATAAGTTTATTTGTGGTGGAAGCAAGCTGGGAAGGCTTTAAACGAGGCTCTCAACTTAAGAAAATGGGCATGAAATCTCAAGATACTGCTGAGTTATTTTTTGATAATGTTAAAATACCTAAAGAGAACCTGCTCGGTGTTGAAGGCCAAGGCTTTAAGTACTTAATGGGCGGGTTGGCTGAAGAACGTTTAATTTGTGCTATATGGAATGTTGGTACAGCCGAGTATGCATTTAATTTGACTAAAGAGTTTGTTACCGACCGAAAAGTCTTTAGTAAACCTTTGTCTACGTTTCAAAATACTCAGTTTAAAATGGCAGAATTACGTGCTCGTATAGATATGGCAATGGCGTACACAGATACTCTGGTTGCAAATACCAATCGCGGCGATCATGACAGTATTGGTGCATCACAAGCAAAACTTATAACAAGTGAATTGTTATGTGATGTTGCCGATGAAGGTGTGCAATTGCATGGCGGAGCAGGTTATATGGAAGAATACCCGATTTCACAAATATATACCGATGCCCGTATCACTCGAATTTTTGCTGGCACTTCTGAAATAATGAAATTGATTATTGCTAGAGATATTTTTAGCGCATAACAACTGTATTAAGTACTTTATTTAAGTATTGTTTAAAGGTGGGGCAACCCACCTTTTTTTTAATTCAGGGATGAATTAACTTAGCATTGCCATGGACCGTTAATTCACATCCAGGTGAAAGCAACATTCATTACTGCGATGTTAATCATCTCTGCATTTATTGAAAGAAAATTAACTGCACATAATGAGTTACTCATAAACGAGCAAAAACATGTCATCTAATGCCATTAAAAAATTACTAAAACAACGACATTCTGTGCGAGGGTTTCGTGAGGACGAAGTAGCTCCTGAATTACTCACCGAAGTTTTTTCACTCGCTCAACATTCTGTATCTAATTGCAATACACAGCCATGGAAAACATTTGTTGCCTCCGGCTCTGTTAAAGACCAGTTAAAGCAGCGTTTAGTTGAAACAGTAGTATCAGGGGCAAAACCTGATAGTGATTTTCAATATTATTCAGCTTTTAACGGTGAACATCGAGAACGACAAATACAATGTGCCATGGCACTTTATGATGCTATGGGTGTTGAGCGCCATGATAAAGTAAAGCGGCAACATGCATTACTGAGAAATTTTGAATTTTTTGGTGCTCCTCATGTTGCTTTTATTTGTATGCCAAAAACGTTTGAAGTGATTAATGCTTTGGATATTGGCATTTACTTACAATCACTTATGCTGATTATGGAATCATTTGGAATAGGCTGCTGTCCACAGGGGGCATTAAGTTTTTACCCTGAAGCCATTAAAAAATCACTTGATATTCCAGAATCTATGGGCGTATTAGTCGGTCTCTCTTTTGGTTATGAAGATAAAACTCAGCTGGCTAATAATACCCGAACATCTAGAGCTAATTTAACTGACAGTGTTCGTTTCTATTCTTGATTGTGCTGTAAGCGCTTATAAAAGGCTATTCCATGAGTGTTCAAAATTTTTTATTGAAGAAGTATTTAAGAGTCATGTACAAACCCAGATTTAATGGCGATTTAAAGCTTGAACAGGCAAGAAAGGAACTCGATTCAGTGATAAATACCTTTATGCCTTCGCCTTGTCATTCCTTGCATGTTGAACAACAAAATATCAATGGTGTACATTGTGATGTTATCTACCCAAAGAATACCACGTCAAAAGGTACTCTTCTTTACCTTCATGGCGGTTGTTTTTCTCTTGGATCTCCGTTGAGTCATCGCGGAGTAACGTGTGAATTAGCCAAAACCTTGTCGTTTACGGTTATCGTGCCCGATTATCGCCTTGCACCAGAGTATCCTTACCCACAAGGGCAAAACGATATCCAGGCAGTCTATGAACATTTGCTGACCACCGAAGCCGTAAATTCAGGACTGTATATTGCGGGCGATCAGTCAGGAGCTTCCATGGCTATGCTTCTTGCTATTGCATTGCGAGATAATGGAAAAACTCAACCATTAGCAATTTTTGGTTTATCAGGCTTGTATGATTTAACGCTTTCATCACCCTCAATGCAGACACTACAAGACATTGATTGTTGTAATACACCTGCGGTATTTGAGCGCGGTATCGGTTTTTATTTATCAGGCAATATACAGGCCAGTCAGCCAGAAGTGTCGCCTTTAATGGCTGATTTATCAAATTTACCACCGGTATTATTACAGGTCTCTGACAGCGAAATGCTGCTTGATGATTCCATCCGCCTGAGCGAAGCAATAACAAAAGCTGGCGGATTCGCTACCCTTGATGTGTGGCAAGATGTACCCAGTTGTTGGCATATTGCCGCGATAGGATTGCCAGAAGGTAGAGCGGCTATTAAGCGTATGGGCCAATTTATAAAGGCAAAATGTCATTAATTATCTGTGGAACGTGGATTTACCAATCCTACTATTTATTTAATTTTTCGATAAATTAACAGTTTAGTTACTTTACCCTAATTATTATCTTTATTATTCCTTCAACGCTTAAGACATATATTACAAATGTGGTTTCCCAACCAACATTGTTATGGATATAAACAAACAATAAATAGAAAGGTAAATATTATGATTTTAGATTTTTTCAAAACAAACGAATTAACGGCAATTGGTCGTCAAGTATTAAATGCTAACAAAGAAATCGTTAACACTGTACTTGCAACAAGCCAAGATATTGCTAAAAAAGCTATCGATTATAACCGCTCTATCATTCAAACTAGTGCTGGCGCATTAACAAGTACTCGTGAAGAAGCTAATCGTTTTGTTGAGCAAGTTATTGAACAAACTGGCAAAGTTGAAGAGCGTGCATTAGAAGCTTTTGATAGCTCTTCTGATCAAGCTTCAGCTCGTGTTAACGACGTATTTGAACGTGTTGGTAATCCAGTTAATGTATTAGGCGGTGCGTTTGAATATTCTGTTTTAAATTCAGTAGAGTCTATTACAACTCCTACGGTTGAACTTTTAAAGAATACTTCAGAGCAACTAATCGAAGTACCAAATAAATTAATTCGTACTGCAGCGAATTCAAAATAATTTATTATTAATCATAAAAAAACTGCCGTATTTACGGCAGTTTTTTTACTTTTAAAGTATCAATTTTCAAATGTTATAAACCTTCGCCATTCGAATTAAAATCTATTGAAAATAGCTTTGCTGATAACGCAAATAATGGCTAATTCATTGATCTAGTATGACGTTCCGAAGGTGTTTATGTTGCAATTTTCATCTTTAAGGAATAACTATGGCACTTGTTAATTTATCAGATTTACCTCTGCTTAATTTAGATGCTACCACCAATCGTGTCGATACCTTTGTTACCATCTATAATCAACAACACTTAGAAGCTGGTCCAATACGTTTTAAACAAATTTTAGCTCGCATAAGCGCCAGAATTAGACTCTATCCTAAGTATCAACAAGTACAGAGTAATTCAATCATTCCTTTTATCTCTAAAGAGTGGCTGGTTGATGATACTTTCGATCCTGAATTCCATATCCGTCATGTTGCCCTACCAAAACCAGGTGATTGGCGACAGTTTTGTATTTTGGTAGCCAGAATGCATGCTCGCCCGATTGATGAAACACGGCCATTATGGGAAATCAATGTCATTGAGGGATTAAATGACGTGCCTTTTGCTGGCGAAGGTCATTTTGCTTTAGTATGCAAAATAGATCATGAATTAGTGAGTGAAACTCTGAAACAAGGTTTGATCTGGGCAATTCATGATGTTTTAAATGAAGACGATTTGAGAGCTGATCTTAATCCAACGTTTGAACCTGTGAGTATGTTGGCGCCATTGAATTCGTTATTAAAATTAAATGTAGACCGGTTAATTAGACCATTTGCAGAGCCAATCAGAACATCGCTTAGTCTAACTCGTGGACTTGCATCAGTTATTCTACCCAATGTCCGTTTTTTTTCTAATGCTTTATTAGGCAACAACAAGGTTCCGTACACGCGTTTTAATACCGATATTTCCAGTTTTCGGGTGTGGGAGAGTTGTTCGTTTAATCAAGATGAATTTAAGCAACTGCTACAACTGATGCAACAGTCTAGCAAAGCAACATTGCATGATGTGATTGTTACCATTATTGGTGGTGCATTAGCTCTGTATTTAAAAGATAAAAAAGAACTCACCGGACACGACTTAATATTATTAATGCCACGAATGGAAATTAGTAAACAAGATAATGAGTTACAGCTTAGTTATTTTGCCCAAAAACTGTTTACCTCAACAACCGCTGCAAAAGCACGATTTGAGCAAGTTGTTGCATCTGATAAAAGTGGCCAAGAAACTATTGATAAAATGCATTATCCAAAACATTTGTCTGCGTTTCAAAAAATGTCTAAAGCCAATGATGTCCTACACAGTATCCAGACGACAAAGGCAACCATTAATCCATTAGGTAATACCGCATTAATTGACCTGGGCTCTAATGAAGAATCGATGAGCTTATTTTCTGCACCATTGGTGTACTTTTCAGGGTTGCCACAAATTAGCAATGGTTTGGGTTTAACCCATATGCTCAGTTACGACCAGCAACAAGTCAATTTAGCTTTTACTTCGTGTCGAGAAATGCTGCCAGACCCAGCCTTCTATCGCGAATGCATTCAACATAGTTTCAACGATCTCGTTGCAACCATAAGCTCAGGTTCATAATTATGTATAAAACATTATTAAATGTTATTAAACCAGATACTTCGCCAAGTTATTTACAAACTGTATCTGAAATTCCTCGAGCAGTAATAGAAACCGTTAGTTTGGGCTTGATGAGTCCTTACCTGCTTAATTTACCTAAAGGTGATGGTCATCCGGTTATCGTAATCCCCGGTTTTACCGCGACAGATTCAGAAACCTATTTATTAAGACAATTTTTAACATCTCGAAACTATAAAGTTCACGGTTTAAATATGGGCCGAAATGTTGGCCCTACGGCGGGAATAGAAAAACGACTCACCGAGCGGGTTAAAAATCTTTCACAAACTTATGGAGAAAAAGTGTCCATAGTTGGCTGGAGTCTCGGTGGTTTATTTGCTCGTTATGTTGCCCATCAAGTCAGTGAACATATTCGTATGGTGATAAGTTTAGGTAGCCCAATTGGTGTGAATCGAGAATTCCAAGGGACCTCTCCTATCATCGAATTGTTAGGAAAAGCTGTAATATCTTCAAGTTTTGTCGATTTGGTTGATGATGAAAGTTTACATTGTTGGAACAGAACACCACCGGTACCAACCACAGCTATTTATTCAAAAGCAGATGGGGCAGTGCATTGGAAAATAGCGATTGACCCGCTAGAGCATGAGCAAACCGAAAATATTCAAGTATTTGGTAGTCACTCAGGGTTAACTCATAACCCGCAAGTGTTTAAGTTACTAGCCAATCGATTAGCGCAACCAGAAGGGCAGTGGCAACCCTTTGATTATCAAGGTATTACAAAATTAGTGAATAACACTTTTAAACCTTTTGAAAATTTTTTATAAATTCAGCCTCTGTAATTAAATATTATCGGTTATAACTAAAACTAAGTTAACTATGACAACTAAAATTTTGAAAAATCCACGGATCTCACGTAACGTACATGCAGCACAACCTACAATTATGCCCGAGCAACCTTGGTGGAATAACCTTAGTACTGAATTTAACAGCTTGGCTGATCAATTAGTATTAGATAAAAAAACTCAAAAAATCGTCAATGCTACTGCTATTTTAGATATCGGCGCAAGATCTATGGCGGCAACGTTATTAGCGAGTTGTACTTTGCCAACAACGTTTAATCAAGCACAAATGACTAAAGATATTGCTGAGGGTGAGCTTTATAGAAAATTAGCTGATGGCCATGAAGTAAAAGATGTTTTTATTGATCCTCCTTATGTTGATGTGAGCGAAAAAATTCTTTCTAAAGGACATAGTGCTCCGAAATCCGCCATTTGCACTAACTTGTCATTTCAGAGTATGTTTAACCCGATTAACCCTGCAGTTCGCGAAAAATATCTGAGCAATACAGCTAATTTTACCGCAAATGCACAATATTGGTGTCATGATAAAAATCATAAAAGACCGACCATTTGTTTGATCCATGGTTTTATGGTTGATTCTTATAATATCAATAGTACCTTGATGAAAATGCAAGATTTTTTCAACCAAGGTTACGATATATTACTTTATACACTTCCTCATCATGGGCCACGACAATCAGATAAATCACCATTTAGTGGTAGTGCTTATTTTTCTGGCGGACTTGCCTGGTTAAATGAAACAATATTGCATGCTATTTTTGATTTTAGAACATTGCTGAATTATTTAGAGCAACAGGGGACGCCTCAATTTGGTGTCACCGGATTAAGTTTAGGCGGTTATACTACGGCACTATTAGCATGTGTTGATAAAAGACTCGCCTTTGCTATTCCCAATGTACCCGTAACGTCCATTGCCGACTTGTTTATGTTGTGGAATCCAGCCAGCAAAATGTTAAAAAAGTCCCTGCATGCAAGTGGCACAACATTGCAACAAATGCGTCATACAATTGCACTGCATAGCCCGCTAACATATCAGCCTGTAATTGCTAAAGAACGTTTAATGATTATTGCCGGGGCTGGGGATCGCTGTGCACCGCCAAACCAAGCTAGATTACTTTGGGATCATTGGCAACGACCGGATATTCATTGGTTTCATGGTAACCATACTTTGCATCTTGGCCAGAAACTGTACATTGCAGATATGAAACGATTTTTTAACAATATCGGTTTTGTGGTTTAATCTCAGTAATACTAATTTTAGAAAACTATAGTTGTTAGTTTTAACCATTAAAAATAGCCGCTATTTGATCAAATTAATTTAATCTATATCGATCCACTATTCAGATTTTTTATACGACATAAACAGAATTCAATAATAAATTTTTGATTCTGTTGGTGTCGTTTATCTGCTCATAAACTTTTCATTTCCTACCAAAACTAATAATACATTCTAGCAAAAGCATTTATTGTTCATTGCTTGGTTCTAATTGGTCAATAATACAAAAAAATACCCTGATTTGACTATTTAATGGTTCTAATTTGTCATAACAAAAAAGTTATCTTGTCGGTATATTCCTCTCTGTTAAAAACATATAAAAAAATATAATTACGGGAGACATAAATGATTAAGGCAATACCTTCGCAGGATAATAATTACTTTAAAAATAAGCCACTGTCTACAGCGATAAAAGCTGTATTGTTTGGCGCCTTGTTAGTTCAAACGGGAAATACACAGGCGGCTAATTTTGAGCTAGAAAATGGCGTGACTATAGATTTGGATACACAAATTAGTTATGCCGCCCAATGGCGCATGGAAAAACAAGATAAAACCTTATTAAGCCCTGCGACTAACGGCTTATTCGCGTTTAATACCAACGATGGCAACCAGAGTTTTGATCAACATGATATGACCCAAAATCGTCTAGCGTTGTCATCTGATTTAGATATTGCTATTGATAACGATGCTTTTTCAGGTGGCGTTTTTGTTCGCGTTCGTGGTTGGTATGACGATGCTTATGCTGGTGATACGGCTTCAGCTTCAGCAGACAACCCATTTTGCAACCGTGCAGACTGTTCAACGTTTGATAATAATGATGGTATTGAAGATTATCATAAAAATCGAGTTGAAATTCTTGATGCTTTTTTATACAGCAACTTCAGCATTGGCGAACAAGATGCGAGCCTGCGTGTTGGTTCACAAGTAGTGAGTTGGGGCGAAAGCTTAGCACTTAATGGTGGTATTTCGTTAGCACAAGGGCCACTTGATGCATCTAAATCAAATGTTCCAGGGGTTGAATTAAAAGAAATCTTTATGCCTGTTGGCCAGATATATCTTGAAACCGGTTTAACCGACAATTTTGCCTTAGGTGCTTATTATCAGTACGACTGGGAAAGAACGCGTATTGATGCACCAGGTAGTTTTTTTGGTGTTGATGTTCTTGGTGAAGGCGCACAAGACAGCCAATTCCTAGTACCTGGTTTTGCACCAATTGATATTAATAGAACCGAAGAGCCTGATGGTGGATCTTATGGTGTGGCATTACGTTATTTAGCGGATGGAGGCACCGAATATGGTTTTTATGTATTGAACTATGACGACACCTTACCAACGTTTGAATTATTATCGCTTGCTGGACAGTTACATATTAAATCTTTTGAAGACATTGATTTATATGGCGCAAGCTTTGGTACCGTTTTGGGTGATACCAACGTCAGTGGCGAAATTAGTTACCGTGACGGTCAGCCCGTTCAGTTAAATGTACCTGGCGCTTATGTCTATAACTCTGCACAAACGGTGCAAGCACAAATCTCCTGGTTACACATATTTGGCGGTAGTGCATTTGCCGACAACATTACATTTATGGGTGAAATTGGTTACAACGAAGTGCTTGATATCGATTCTTCACTTGAAACACAAACGCTAGGCATGATCCCTGCGTCGGCTCTTGGCGTTGATGTTAATGATAAGAAATCAGCGTTAGATAATGACGTTAGTGCTGCCGGTTACTTTATGAAAATCAATGCCGATTACTATTCTATCCTACCTGCATTAGACCTTACCTTGAGTGCTTCAATAAAACATGATTTTGATGGTACATCATCGGTAGGGTTTACCTTCACTGAAGATGTTATGAATCTTGGTTTAGGCGCAAATTTCACTTATCAGGGTATTTACCAATTCGGCATTCAATATGCTGCATTTTTAACAGATCCAGAAGAGATTGTTGATGACGGTAAACCACTTGAATTAGGGCATCAATTAGCTGACCGAGACAACCTTTCAGTCTATGCAAAGTACAGCTTTTAACAAGAATATTATAGCCAACAAATAACTTTTTCATGCGGTTCGGTAACAACTACTGACCGCATTAAATTAACAAGGATAAATAATGAAATTTAATAACGCAGTATTCGCAATCATTGCGGTGGTTTGTACCCTAACTTCAACCAGCGCAATATCAAAAGTTAGCGCAGTAGACGCCGCTAAATTGGGTGTAGAGCTTACCCCAGTTGGTGCTGAACGTGCCGGTAATGCTGATGGCAGTATCCCAGAGTGGACCGGTGGTATGACAACAGTACCTGCAGGTTATAAAGGCGAAGGTACTACACGTATTGACCCATTTGTAGATGAAAAACCAATGTTTATTATTGATGCAAGTAACTATAAACAATACGAATCAAAATTAAGTGCAGGGCAAAAAACACTGTTTGCTAAACACCCAGACACTTTTAAAATGCCTATTTATGCGACTCATCGTACAGCTGCTGCGCCACAATGGGTTTATGATAAAACTAAAACCAATGCGCTTAATGCTGAAACAACAGCAAACGGTGATGGTGTAGCTAATGCATTTGGTGGTTATCCTTTCCCGCTTCCTAAAAGTGGTCATGAAGCTATTTGGAATCATTCACTGCGTTGGACGGGTCAAGGCAGTAATAAAAACTATAAGAATTTAACCGTTTATGGCAATGGCACTAGCACTCTTGGCCAAGGTGAAATATGGGAAAGCTTCCCATATTACAACCCTAAAAGCAGCGCTGAAGAATATAACGGCAACATCCAACAACTTTTAGTGCAATACAGTTTGCCAGTGCGTCGTAAAGGTGAAGTTATTTTAGTTCGTGATCCTGTTAATGCTGCAGAAGAACCACGTCAAGCTTGGCAGTATATTCCTGGGCAACGTCGAGTTCGTCGTGCACCAACAATTGCTTTTGACACCCCAAATACACAGTTTGCAGGACAGTCAACGTATGACGATTCATTCATGTTTAATGGTTCAACAGAGCGTTATAACTGGAAGCTGAAAGGCAAGCAAGAAATGTTCATTTCTTACAACAATAATGGTCTGTTTGTTGCCGCTGAAAAAGGTGACGACGAAGTCGCTAAAATTGCCACTCCATATCACCCAAATCCAGAGTTTGCTCGTTGGGAACTGCACCGTGTTTGGGTAGTAGAAGCAACCTTGAAAGCAGATAAGCGTCACGTATATGCCAAACGTACATTCTTCATCGATGAAGATACTTGGATGATTGCGGCAACTGACATTTATGATGGTCGCGGTAACTTATGGCGTGCAGGTTTTGCCAACTTCCTAAATGCTTATGATGTCCCTCTAACTGCAGTGCGCGCAACGTGGCACACCGATTTTCAAAATGGTAATTACGCGTTTAATGAGCTGGATTTTAAACCGGTTAAATTTTACCAAGGTGAAAAAGATAAGTTTTTTACCCCAGGTCAAGTTCGTAAATTGAGTAAGCGTTAATTAAACATTAGCAAAAAACAATTAAGCCGCTTGCTTATAAGCGGCTTCTATTTTTAATATTTTAGTAAGTGAAAAATTATGCCTCGTCAACTACACAGTATTGATCGTCTTTTTTTAGATATGGAAAATCCAGATAATCCAATGGGTATCATTCCCATATATTTTTATGACCCAAGTGGTTTGGTCGATGGAAAATTAAACATTGACGATTTGTTAGCGCATATCGATCGTTGTGTTCGCACGATCCCTGTTTTATGTGGAAAACTGCATCGTACTCCATTAGATTTAGATAATCCTTATTTGGTAGAAGATAAAAATTATAATGTTAACAACCATATATCACATTTTACCTTAAAAGATAGCACAAGCATTAAAGATTTATCAAAAGCCATCATCCAATATCAGGCAAGTACCTTAGACCCTAAACGACCACTTTGGGATGCTATGGTGATTAGCGGTATCAACATTAAAACGTTGCCAAAAAATTGTTTTCTAATCGCCCTTAAAATACATCATGCGGTTGCTGATGGCATGACCTTGATGAATTTAACGGCCAAAATACATGGTCAAATTGATATTGGTGAACCAGTAAAATTAGCCTCCGATAGCGGCTTACTTTCTGGTGGATTATTAGGTATGGCCACAAGAATCGTGTCAAATAATATCAAGCAGTCTATACAGTTGGTTAACCCATTATTAAAAGTTGCACCAAGAATAAGTGTTAACGCGATTAACTATCTTGTCGATAATTTAAATAAATCAACTGATCAAGTTGCTGACACTCGTTTTGCTGGCAATGTAACCGCTAAAAGAGTTTGGGGTTATGCGCAGTTATCTATAGAACCGCTTAATCGAGTTCGTAAATTATTTCCAACATGCACAATAAATGATCTGTTGTTAACGGTAGTTGCAGGAGCCTTAAGAGAATATCTTGATTCTAAAAACGAACTCCCTGAAGTTGCAATGCGAGCTATGGCTCCTTTAAATGTCCGCTCAGAGGGAGAAACTGAACAAGCGGGTAATGAAATATCATTTATGTCGTTATCACTACCTGTAGAAATTGTTGATCCAATTAAGCGGTTAATCGAGGTTGTTAAATTTACCAGTAAAGCAAAAGACGAACAACTTAAGTTAGGCTCTCGTAATATTTCTGATGTCGCTAAGAATATTCCTGCTGCGTATTTAAGCTATATGAACAAAGTCATTAGTAGCTCATCAACCAATAAAATTCTTGCTCGCTTAGGCAATACGGTCGTGACAAATGTACCTGGACCAAAAGAAGAATTAAACATGCTTGGTGCGCGTTTAATCAATATTGCGGGTATAGCACCTGTTAGTGACGGTGTAGGTTTATTACACGGAGTGATGAGTTATAACGGCAACCTAATTGTCAATGTTGTTTCATGTCCTTCAATGATGCCAGACATAAAATTTTATATTCAATGCATAAACAACAGTTATGAAGCGTTATTAAAAGCTGCAGATGAACATTATTCTAATTTGGTTAATGAACAACTCACACAACCAAAAATCGAAGTATCGCACTGAAATAGCAAAATTAAGTTGCAATGTAAACGGTCGAAATATAACCGAACAGAGTATTAGCTGATCGTTAAATTAACACCGATTAATAGTATTAGTTCGACTTAACATTAGCGGTGAGCTATCTGCTCTAATGAAGCAACGCTTAGATTAGTAGCTCGCTTATTTATGCCGTTAATGGCTAAGTTTTATAAAAATAGTAGCAAAAAAAATGAGAAAAAAATTATGATTTATCAGACAGTTAATGCATTAAGTAAGCGTTTACGTAATCCATGCGTATATTTTTGCTTTACTTGTGTGATGATATTTTTCACCACAATGTCATGTGCACAAGGTGATGCATTAAACGAAACATCGACAATATCAGTAAAAGCTAAACATAGCTTATTGATGGACATTACTAAAATTGGTTCAAAATTGATAGCGGTTGGCGAAAGAGGCCATATTGTTATTCAAGAAACAGCTAATAAAGAATGGTTGCAAGCGAATGTGCCAGTACGTGTAACGTTAACGTCTTCTTTTTTTATCGATGATCTCAATGGCTGGGCTGTTGGCCATGACGGTGTGGTGTTATCGACAACTGACGGTGGGTCTAAATGGCAAAAGCTGTTGGACGGTGAATTGGTCAATAAAATGATGATTAGCTACGCTGAACAGTTACTTGAAAATACCCTTAAGGCAATCGATGTTGCTAGCGAAGCCGAACTTGAAGAGCTTAATGAGACCTTAGACAATGTACAATATTTTGTTGATGATGCGTATGCCTTTGATGAAGAAGGCGCGAGCCGTCCATTCCTTGATGTTTGGTTTGATAATAAAACCGATGGTTTTATTGTCGGCGCTTTTGGTTTAATTCTACGTACTACTGATGCGGGAAAAACATGGTCTCCTTGGTCTAAACACTTAAATAATATTGATGGCTTTCATCTAAACGCAATTAACAAAATCGGCGACAGTTTATATATCGCCGCTGAAGCCGGTACGTTATTTCGTTCCGACGATAATGGTCAAAGCTGGCTGTCATTATCAAGCCCTTATGAAGGGTCTTTTTTCGGCATTGTTGGTGATCAAAATAATACCTTGATAGCCTTTGGCTTACGCGGTAATGCCTATATTTCTTATGATAAAGGTCTTGCATGGCAAAAAATTGTGACCGGTGTGGAATCAAGCCTTTATGGGGGCTATAAGATAAGTGAGCAACATTTTGTATTGGTTGGTGCAAGTGGTGTGGTATTGCACATAAATAACAAAGGAAACGTGTTTAAGAGCGAAACAAGTCAATTTAAGTTACCGCTAAGTTCTGTTGTAAGCAATATTTCAGCTAATGGTAAAGACACTACCTTGGTGTTAACTGGTTTGGGTGGCATTCAGTCCATCTCTCAAGTCAATAAAGGTTAAGGATACTTTCATGAATCAAACTAATAATCAAAATCGCTTAGAGAGTATTCTAGAATCTTTCTTTTTTAACTTCAGACCATTGCATTTGGTTTTGTTCACCGCATTGACGTTGTTTTTTGTCATCCAAGCAAGTGACATTAAACCCAGTGCAAGCTTTGAAAAAATGATCCCTAAAAACCATCAATATATCGGTAATTATCTAGATCATAAAGCAGACCTAAAAGGCTTAGGTAATGCAATCAGAATATCAGTTGAAACCATAACTGGAGATATTTACAACCAGAAATTTCAGCAGGTATTAAGTGAAATTCATGATGAAATGTTTTACATTCCCGGTGTTAATCGAGGAGAGCTTAAATCTATTTGGGCATCAGCTGTTCGGTGGATGGAAGTTACGGAAGATGGATTCTCCGGTGGCCCTGTAGTTGGCTCTGAATATAACGGCTCTGCTATGTCGTTGCTGCAATTACGTAAAAATGTTGAAAAATCAGGCCAAATAGGTGCTTTGGTTGCCAATAATCATAAGTCAGCGGTGATCTATGCGCCTTTATTAGAAATAAATCCAGAAACAGGCGATATTATTGACTACCAGCAGTTTTCTCATCGTCTTGAAAGCCTCATTCGCGATAAATATCAGACCGATACCATTAAAATTCATATTACCGGTTTTGCCAAAGTTTCTGGCGATCTTATTGATGGTTTAGGTCAAATCGTTATATTTTTCGGGGGAGCATTATTGATAACCTTAGTGCTGTTATATTTTTACTCATCTTGTTTGCGAAGTACGTTAATTCCACTGTTTTGTTCAATTGTTGCAGTGATTTGGCAGCTTGGTTTACTTAAAACGCTTGGTTTCGATTTAGACCCATACTCTATGTTGGTCCCGTTTTTAGTCTTCGCTATTGCGGTTAGCCACAGTGTGCAAATTATTAATAATATTGCTCACGAAACGGCTAAGGGTGCAAATAAGAATAAAGCGGCGCGTCTAGCTTTTAGAGCACTTTATTTACCAGGTTTAATCGCTTTGATCAGCGATGGTGTAGGTTTTGCTACATTAATGGTGATTAAAATTGAAGTGATCCAAGAGCTTGCTGTCGCTGCAAGTTTAGGGGTAGCGGTTATTATCCTGACAAATATTGTGTTGCTACCAATACTTATGTCATATGCAGGGGTAAGCCAGAAATCGGTGCAAAAGCAAATTCATCTAGAAGAACATGGTAAGCATTATGTTTGGAATTTTCTGGCCAGTTTCACCGAAGTAAAGCAAGCCAAAACCGTTGTAGCTGTAACATTATTAATATCTGCTGGCGGTTTGTATTTAAGTCAAGATTTAAAAACAGGTGATTTGGATATTGGTGCTCCAGAGCTTCGTCAAGATTCTCGCTACAATAAAGATAATGCTTTTATCACAGCAAACTATAGAACCAGTACCGACATATTTGTAGTTATGGTTAAAACCCCTCAAGACCAATGTGCAAATTATCAAGCGCTTGATGCCATCGATCAACTCCAGGCGCGCCTAAATCAGTTACCAGGAGTGCAGTCAACGACATCCTTGGTTGATAAAACCAAAAGAATTATGTCTGGTAATAATGAGGGCAGTATTAAGTGGTTTGCATTAAATCGAAATCAAGTGTTGTTAGACCAAGCATCAATTCGCACCCCCGAAAGCTTTAATGCTGACTGTTCATTAGTGCCACTATTTGTGTATCTAAATGACCACAAGGCTGAAACGCTAACAACGGTGGTAACTGCGGTAGAGCAATTTTCGGCTGAGTTTAATCAAGCTGATTTGACATTTAATTTAGCGGCCGGTAACTCTGGAATTGAAGCCGCTACTAATATCGTTATTGAGCAATCACAATATAAAATGTTGTTCTGGGTTTATAGCGTTGTTGGTTTTCTTTGTTTAATCACATTTCGATCAATTCGCACTGTTTTATGTATCATTATTCCATTAGCTATAACGTCGTTACTGTGTCAAGCATTGATGGCTCAAATTGGTATAGGTGTGAAGGTTGCAACTTTACCTGTTATTGCATTAGGGGTTGGCATTGGCGTGGACTATGGCATATACATTTACAGTAAATTGTTAACCTATTTAGATGCCGGTATGACGTTAAAAGATGCCTATTTCAACACACTTAAAACCACGGGGAAAGCAGTGGCATTTACTGGCATTACATTAGGTATTGGCGTGGGTACCTGGGTGTTTTCGCCAATCAAATTCCAAGCTGACATGGGCATATTACTGACCTTTATGTTTATCTGGAATATGATCGGGGCGTTAGTCATGATACCTGCATTAACCTGTTTGATTAATCAAAAGGTAATTAAAAATAGCATTAATACCAGCAATGAAAAAATGCTAAATAAAACTCAATTTAGTTGAAAAAAGTAATTTGAATCATTGCGTTGTGAAAGATTACAAATATAAACGTTAAATTATTGATAGGAAATTTTTTGGAAACTGGCCGATATGAAAATCAGTCAGTTTTCAAAATAAGGACAAAACATTGAAAACCAAAGATAAAATTTTAATCGCCAGCCTTGATGCTTTTGCGGATGAAGGCGTAGGGCAAATATCGACAAATCATATCGCTGACATCATGGATATTAGTCCGGGAAATCTTCATTATCATTTTAAAGGTAAATCCGAAATTATTGCTGAATTGTTGCGGTGTTTTAACACCGATTTTAATGCATTTATGAAAACTGAATCAACGACAATGTCATCAAAGCAATCTATGTGGCTGAAGCTAACCTTAAGTTTTCAATTAATGGATAAATATCGTTTTATCTTTAAAGAGTCGAGCTACATTCTAAGTAAATACCCACATTTACGCAGAACATTCGCTAAAGTAATGCAAACCACAAAGCACGCTATAGATTCATTTTGTCGGCTCTTAGAAAATAGACAAATTATTACAGCGGAAGAACAAGAATTAGTGTGTTTAGCTAATAATTTACATTTGTTATTTACTCAATGGCCAAGTTATATTGCTGCTAGTTCAAATCAAGTTAACCCTGATGGCGTTAACTTAGAGATACAAAGCTTATACATTAAACAGGGTGTAAATCAAATTTTGAACTTACTGTATCCCTATATGAGTAGTGAAGATAAATGCTTATTAAGAGAAATTCAGATCCGATCTTAATTGTCTTTATAAAATTTGATTCATTACACTTTTTATTGATTTTAGGTAGCCTGATAAAAAAATTGATTTAGTTTATAGTTGACCAGTACTCACTAGATTTTAAAGTTAATTGAATTAAGGGGCTCTATTAGCGTTAATTGTTGATCTATCAATTCACCAGTCAAACACTCTGCTATTGTTAATTGACAACTTGAGGAATATCAGTAGGATAAATTTAAATCAGCGGATGGTTAACTTACGCTATGAGCGAGCAGCCGCCGATCAATAATTAACAAATTTGGCTCACTTAGTGCGTTAATCGAAATAAGACAAGTCAAAATACCAAACGTTAAATTGCGACCATTCAGCAGACGTAAATATATAGTTTCTATCACTCTATTAGGCAAAAAGCGCCCTAAAGTTTACTTAAACTTTTGACGACTACAACCTCAACTATTCGACAACCTGGTCATTAAATGTATTTTATTACTTAAGTATGCACGCCATTATTTGTAGCTCGAACCAATTGTAAACAGGCGAATTTCGATATTTAGCGTTAAACATCATCCCAATATCAGCAATCGAATTAATAGAGTCTAAATCGGCCAGTTTTATAAAACTAAAATTTATATTATCAATTTTCTCAAATAGCTTTTGGGGAGCTACAAATAAAGTATCTGTATTCTGAGTTAAATCGAGTAAAGGGGTTATATGATGGCTTGTTAGCGCCACATTAATTTTAAACTCTTTATTCGATAACTTATTAAACTTAAATTGTTGTGAGTTGTACTCGGGAATTAACACCGTACTTAACGTACATTTGGCAAGTTCTGATGGTGTAATTTCAGCTAAATTTGGGAAGTGATTTTTATTCGCGATAAAACCAAACTCTAATTCCCCTACTTTTTTTTCAATAATGTTTTTGGGTAGCGTCATCGGTAAAAAACTTAACGCTATATCAACTTGATCAGCAAGTATTAGATGACTTGAACGTTCATTCCAACTCAATAATTCAATGGACAGTTTTGGCATTAAATCGGATAGATGTTTAAATATTTTAGCACCATAAATATCAGCGATATAAGCATTCATTGCTATTTTAATACTACCTTCGTAGTTTTCTGCAACAAAGACACTGGTTTCGAAAGTATCTAATAATGCGCTATACATACTCGGCAAACTTTGCGCCAACGCTTCTGCTCGTGGGGTGAGTTTAAATCCTTGCTTGCTACGAATAAATAATTGGTCATTGAGCAAAACTCTTAACTTTGCTAATGAACGACTTACTGATGGCTGACTTGTGTCTAATACTTCTGCGGCACGATAAGTATTTTTTTGTTGAAGTAATGCCACAAGCACTTTGAGTAGATTTAAATCAAAATCACGACTGATCATTCCGATCCCTTAAAATAACGGTTGATTCATATTTGTTATGAGTATAAGTCATGTTAGCCATTATTAATATTGAAATGAATCACTCATAATGGATCTACTGAATTAAATAGGTCTAAATTATGTTAAACAAAAAAATCATCGCTGCCGCAGTAATGTCACTGGCTGTTACTTCAGCGGCATCAGCAAACAATGAAGTATCGCCTAAGCTATCTTCACTCGACTCAAAAATAGGCAAGTTAGAGTTTGTTAATGAATACCCTACTGAGCAAACCTTACAGACATTAACTGATGCTCGTAAATACCAGAGAGCGACACAAGCATACATCTGGGCAGTACCAATTACCTCTATGGCTGATTTTATATTAACGTTTAAAGAATCCCTTAATTTAGAATTTGGTGATTTAATGCGTCTTAACAAGCCTGCAGATCTAAAATATGGTATTACTGCTAATGCTACTACAGATTACGTAGTAACTTGGGTTAACTTAGAAACTGAAGGCCCTTGGGTTGTTGATGTACCAGCAGGTCCTTCAGCCGGTTTTGTTGTTGATATGTGGCAACGTCCAGTAATGGATTTAGGTATCCCTGGGGTTAACCAAGGTAAAGGTGGTAAGCACTTAATCATTGGGCCAAATCAAGACGTGCCAGAAAATACAGAGGGCTACCATGTTGTACATTCAACAACTAACCATGCCTTAATGATCTTACGTGTTTTAGCGCGTGATCCAGCGGAAAAAGAAGCAATGATCGCAGCAACTCGTCTTTACCCATTCGCAGAAGCGGCAAATCCTAGAGAGCAAAAAATTGAACACCCTAATGGTCGTTACTGGAGCACTAGTCAGCCTCGTGGTATTGAATACTGGAATCGCTTGAAGTGGATCATTGACCAAGAGCCAATGCATGATCGCGATGGTTTTATGTATGCCTTCTTAAAAGATTTAGGCATTGAAAAAGGCAAGCCATTTACGCCATCTAAAAAAATGACCGATATGCTAACTGAAGCGACATTTGTCGGTGAAGCAATGACCAAAGATATCGATTGGTCAGGTAACCTAGAAGCAGGTTTCTATGCTGATGGAACAAATTGGAGAAATGCAATTGCCGTTTCTACAACACAACGTCAACCGACACATTTCGAATTAGATGAACGTGCGGCTTGGTTTTATGAAGCATTAACGTCATCAAAAGGCATGAAAAGTACAACACCTGGTGTTGGTTCAGCTTACTTAGGTGGCTACAAAGACAGTGACGGTGAATGGTTAGACGGTGCTCAATCTTATAAACTCAACATTCCAGCAAATGTACCTGCAAAACGCTTTTGGTCGGTTACTGTTTATGACAATGCAACTCGTTACTTAATCCAAAACGAACAAGTAATTGCGGATAAATCATCGGTAATGGATTTAGATAAAAACAGTGACGGGTCTATTGATATCTATTTTGGTCCGAAAGCACCAAAAGGTCATGAGAAAAACTGGATCCCAACAAATCCAGGCGAAGGTTGGTTTAGCTACTTCCGCTTGTACGGCCCAACACAAGAGCATTTTGATCGTAAGTGGGTATTACCTAACTTTGAAAAAACATCTCATTAAGCAAAATATTAAATAAAATAGTTTATTTTACAAATTTTTATAATCAATAATGTGGTGTAAAGTTTACTGCATCATATTTACCTAATTAAACGTTACTAAATCGAACTTATAGAGGTTCTTATGAAAAAATCAATATTATCAATACTTATTGCGTCAACCCTTATAGCGAATGTATCTTTTGCTGACAATAGCCATTGGCAAGACTTAGCCGATTTACCTTTTCCTAATGGGTACCCAACCAAAGCCGCACAATCTGAGTTACTTGACGAATTAAAATTTCAACGCGCTGTGCAAACGTATTTATGGGCACTACCGGCAATGAATGTTTCTTCTATGCGCCGAGGCATGGATGATCTTGTAGGTACTGAGTCAAATACGTTAGCTATTTGGAAAGATCGTATAGATTACCATGCAAAAATATCGACGGCTAATTCAGATGTGATTTATGCCTTTAACTGGTTGGATTTGAAAAAAGAAGGACCTATGGTGCTAGATATGCCACCAAAATTACAAGGCTTAATGGATGATATGTGGCATCGCCCTTTATCTGATATTGGTGGTGCAGGTCCAGATAGAGGCAAAGGCGGTAAATTCTTAGTATTACCACCTGGCTATGAAGGTGAAGTGCCTGAAGGTTATTATGTTGTTCGTTCAAAAACTTACCGTGTTTTTGTATTTTTGAGAGCATTTGTATTGAATGATGATACTAACCCAGGTGTTTCATTATTAGAACAAACCAAAATTTATCCTTTATCTAAAGTAAATGACCAGCCAAAAATGAGCTTTCCAAATATGTCAGGCGTTGATATGGCTGGTGACATTCGACGTGATGCGCGTTATTTTGACGAACTCGCTGAGTTTATTAATTATGAAGCGGTAAGTGAAAAAGACATGGTTATGCGTGGCATGCTGGAAAGCATTGGCATTGAAAAGGGCAAACCATTTAATCCAAATAAAAAAGATCGAGCTTTATTTGATAAAGCCGCTAAAGTTGCCTTTAAAATGGCCGCTAGCCAAAGTTACTTAACCGATGAGTCAACTCGAATCTATGATGAATCACTGCCTTTTGCACAAGTATTCATTAATGGTAATGCGCGTTTTGATCAACCGACTTACCATGATTTAGATTCAGAAACCGCATTTTTCCATAAAGCGTATTCAACAAGTGATGCGATGGTATTAAAAATGATCGGTAAAGGTTCGCAATATGTAATATCTTTTGAAGATGATAAAAGTCAATTTTTAGACGGTAGCAAAGAATACCGATTTATTATGCCTGCAAATGTACCAGTTGCTAACTATTGGTCAGTAACTGGTTATGATGCAGATAGTCGTTCGTTAATTGAAACAACAGATCAACCATACTCGGCAGTTTCATCTACCGGTAAAATTAATTACAACGCAGACGGCACAGCAACTATTTATATGGGTACACATAAGCCAGCAAATCCAGATGCTAACTGGATCCAAACAGAAGAAGGTAAAGGCTTCTTCTTTGGAATACGCTTATATTCACCATTAGAACCTTTCTTTGATCAAAGCTGGAAACCCGGTACCATCAGCGAGTTCAATTATAAGAACTAATGTTAGAGGCAAGAGTATTACATAATTTTTTGTATCATTAAGTGATGCTCTTTATGCAAATTTGACATTTAATTTAGCCGAATATATTTAATATTCGGTTTTTTTATGTTGTATAAATAGGCAGATTAAAATAAGTTCGTCTTGGGAGGTTTAGTTGATTCTCTATGTTATTAAAGTTTTCTATCGCACTTTGGGGGCGGAAAATCCATAGATTATTTATCCTAAAGCTTTCTGTTATTGAAGATAGTGAACATAAAAATGACTCGATTGTTCTAATATATAGAAATGTTTTGTGATAAAAACTGAATGACGGTTAATGACAAAGCGGACCTATTGAGTCACCTTTAACTGGAGAAGATCCCGTTCAAAGCATAACGGGATGACGGTGTTTCTTTTCTATTTACGCGGATTATTTTCCTATTTCCGTTTATGGCACTCTACAGCCAATTGTCGTAATTTTGCCTTCCTAGTATCGCTATTATTTCGACTTTATTTTTGTTAATTCGGTAATAAATACTGTCAGGCTTGTGAATGAATCGTTTATATCCTGCACGGATATGATCAACATTTTGATAGATAAAAGGGTCTTTTGATATTTGTTCAAAAGCATCAAACAAACTTTCGTAATATTTATCTGCTACCGCTTCACCGAATTCTTTATAACCGAAACTATAGATACGAAAAAGGTCATCCTTGGCGTTTTGAGTAAGTTCATATTTATACATTTACTTTAACTTAGCTTTAAATTCTTGCAATATTTCTTGTTTGTTTTGCGTGACAGTACCGCTAGCTTCTGATTGTGCTAATTTCTGGTTAATTATATCGGCTCGTCGGGCCTGACGAATCAAATCATTAATTAATTCGCTTTTATTACTATACTCATGATAAGTCGATATTTGAGATTTTATCCATTCATCGTTCGGATCAGTTAACGTTATGCTTTGTCTTGTCATAATAAATACCTTATATTTCTGGTGCGCTATTGATGTAAATATACACCAGAACGGTTCAGGAGTAAATTCTATTGTACTTCCGCTTATGGCACTTTATAGTCACTCTACCCTGAACTAGAGCATACTTAATTAGTTCAGGTTATGTCCTTCATCATACGAATATTTGGCACAAAACAAGTTCGATGTTTACTCTTTTGCTTTCGATGATGTCTGCCATCCTTAGCTCATTAACGAATACTCAGAGCTTGCTCATAAATTGCTAGCTATATTGCTTTCGAAGAGCTTAGATATCTCCTGAATATTAACTAGGAGATAGCATCGATACCTTGTTATTCATTTTAACCATCAAAAATGATCAGGTATATATGTCACTTGGCATAAGTCCTAGACCTCTAAGAAATTAACGCCGAACAATGTTTACGTAGTGGCTATGTTGAATGAATTTAGCGCTGATTTAAAGTGATAGCGCATAAGCGAAACACGAATAATTGCATTTTTTTTCAGTTAGCTCATTTTAAAATTTAAGAGCAGAAATGGTCCATAGTATTAAGAAAGATAAGTGATATAGAGTTAATCGAGGCAAAAAAATCCCCTCGGCAGGTCGTCCTAGGGGATTTGGAAATAAATCAATAATGTAAATAAAGTTAATTTATATTGCGTTCTTGATCTTTCCAATAAACTTCACGTAACTCGTTCTTTTGTATTTTTCCTGCGCCTGTAATTGGGAATGGTTCATTACGAAACTCAATAGATCTTGGGACTTTATAGCCGGCAATATATTCACGACAAAAGGTAATAATGTTTTGTTCTTCATTTGAAGTGTCTGGTTTCAATCTAACGATGGCATGCACAGCTTCACCCCATTGCTGACATGGGATGCCAATAACGGCAACTTCATGAACATCAGGGTGTTTGGAAAGGGCGCTTTCAACTTCTGCAGAAAATACGTTTTCACCGCCTGAAACAATCATATCTTTAACTCTATCGACTAAAAATATAAAACCATCTTCGTCGATATAACCGGCATCACCGGTATGCAGCCATCCGTTAGCTAAAGCGGCGCTCGTTTGCTCTGGGTTGTTCCAGTAACCCATCATAACATTTTCACCTTTAGCACAAATTTCACCAATTTGGTTAGTGGCCAATTCATTATTATGCTCGTCTCTAATGCTTACATTTAGAGTGAAAACAGGCCTACCCGCAGAGCGAATTTTACCCGATAACGGTCCTTCTAGGGTGTGATACTTTGCTGGAAGTAAAGAACAGGCCGGCGCAAGTTCAGTTTGACCATAGGCTTGAATAAAGCCAACCGTTGGGATTTTTTCCATCGCTTCAAGTAAAGTACCTTCAGGCATAGGAGATGCGCCGTAAATTATTTGTTTTAATGTAGATAAATCGGCTGTGGCTAAAGCTTTGTCTGCTAATAACATACTGATCATGGTTGGTACTAACAAACAGTCAGTAACTTTATCACGCTCTATACAGGTTAAAACATCATCAACATTAAACGCCGGCACAACAGTTATTGGCACACCACCAATCACACTACTCCAACACATAGCGCCGGCAGCCAAATGAAACATTGGTCCAGCCACCATCATCATTGAGCCCAAATCGCGATTATTGAAGTTCATTTCAGTCATGATTGCAATTGAACTTACCCAAATATTCTTATGAGAAAGCATAACGCCTTTTGGAAAACCGGTGGTTCCACCAGTATAAAATATACCTAACATATCGGTTGTAGAGCTTTCAAAAGCGCTGATAGGTAGATTGCTGGCAATGACTTCTTCGTAATTTAACATGCCTTCTGGGGTATTATTATCACCAAGGTAGACAAAATTATTAACTAACCCACACGCTTGTTTAAGCTCATTGCCACTTTTTAAAAAGGTGTCGTCAACCATTAACATCACTGAACCTGAGTCATTCAATGCATATTCATTTTCTTTTATTGACCAGCGGGTGTTTAACGGTACCATAACCGCACCAACCCATGCTGTTGCATAATAAAATTCTAAATATCGGTCAGAATTTAACGCCAAAATAGCAACTCGATCACCGGGTTTAACCCCATTTACTTGCAATCCTGCGGCAAGACGAGCTATACGATCTTCTAATTCGCCCCAAGTATGAGTTCTGTCGGCACATTTTAAGGCAATTTGGTTCTTATAAACTTGTGCGTTACGTTGTATTGCTTGTGTAAAAATCATTTTTTCTCTCTAATTGTTATTCAGTTCAGGGCTTAAACCTGAACCGTTTGTATATATAATATTAAGTGGTTTTTAAATCAGCTCAATGACCAAATAAAACCGATTAATGAACATTTAACCGCTGTTAATTATGCTGGTTATCTTGTTTGATCATGTCAGCCGCTTTTTCGCCAATCATAATTGTTGGTGCATTAGTATTACCACTTACTAATGTTGGCATTATTGACGCATCTACCACTCTTAAACCTTCTAATCCATGCACTTTTAAACGTTCATCGACAACTGCCATAGCATCGCTACCCATTTTACATGTGCCGACAGGATGATATGCATGCGCACCATATTGACGTAGATATTGTTCAACCTCATGGTCATTCATAAAAGGTTTTTGTGGATGTAATTGACTCTTAATATGTTTATCCATAGATGGATGTGCAACCATTTGTTGAGACTTTTTAACGGCAGCAATCATCTGCGCCATATCATCAGGATGAGATAACAAGTTTAATTGGATGTTAGGCTCAGATAATGGATTTGCGTCTTTTAAGCTGACTTCACCTCTGCTTTTAGGCCTTGATAAATTAACGACTAGAGTAAATCCCCAATTGGTCATTAGTTTGTAATCACGAGCATGATCTCTATAAGCCATAGGGAGCGAATGTACTTGATAATTAGGTAATGACATTGTTTCATCTGTTTTAAAGAATCCGCCGATGGCTGTTGGCGGACAAGCAAGCCAACCAGATTTTTTGCAAACATACTTTATATAAGCAGCACAACCTTTAGCAATACCAAGAGGATTAAGGGCTATTCCGGATTTTGTTTTACTTTTATAGGACAACAAAACATCAGGATGTTCTTGTAAGTTTTTTCCTACACCAGCTAAGTCATGTACAACGTCAATGCCGTGTTGATCTAGCTGCTCTTTAGGACCTATGCCAGATAACAACAATAGTTGTGGCGATTTTAAGCTGCCGGCACACACTAAGACTTCTTTTTTAGCTTTAATCGTACATATTTTACCATTTTTAATGAACTCAACAGCAACAGCGCGTTTTCCTTCAAAAATAATTCGTTGTGCGTGGGCACCGGTTGTTATGGTTAAATTATTACGTTGCGATGCAGGATCTATATAACATGCTTTTGTGCCTGCTCGTTTGCCATTTTTAATGGTAAATTGATAAACACCCACACCTTCCTGGCTGGCACCATTAAAATCTGGATTATAGTTGTAACCAAGTTCGAGGGCACTTCTCATAAAACTGTGATAAACATCAAAATCCATTTTTCCATCACTGACATTTAGAGGGCCATTAGTGCTATGAAATTCATTTTCACCGCGTTCATTATGCTCTGCTTTTTTGAAATAAGGCAAAACGTGATCATAGCCCCATGTTTTATTGCCTAATTCAGCCCACTGATCAAAATCTGTTTTATCTCCGCGTATATATACCATGCCATTAATGCTGCTAGACCCGCCTAGAACCTTGCCTCTAGGTTGATAGTGGCTGCGGTTGTTCATAGATTTGTCTGTTAGAGTGTTAAATTGCCAGTTGAATATATTGATTTTAAAATCTTGGATCAATGCCGCCATTGCTACAGGGATCGTAATAAAGGGGGAATTTCCCGATGGCCCAGCTTCAAGCAAGCAGACATCAATATTTTTATCTTCACTGAGTCTGTTTGCAAGAACTCCGCCGGCAGAGCCGCCGCCAATTATTATATAGTCGTGCATATTTGAACCCTTTGTTGTTTTAACTTTTTAGTTGTTTTAGGTATTAAATTTTATTTTTATTTTTATTTTGAGTTTATTATTTTTGTTACTGTCTATCAGCAGCGTAATAAAAATTTAAGTAATGGTTTAATTAAACTGTTGTTATAAGGTGGGCTTATCCATTTACCTGGATAAAATTTGCTCCGAGTGAGTACTGTTTTTGCTTTCGATAAAGCCTTAAAGCCTTCAGGACCGTGATAATGACCCATGCCAGACTCACCAATACCACCAAAAGGCGCGTCATCACACATCGCATGAAACATCACTTCGTTAATGCTTACTCCACCAGATTGAGTATTTGTCAATAAATACTGTTGAATGGATTTATCGAAACTCATTATATAAAGACCAAGCGGGCTTGTTTTACTATTGATGTAAGACGTAACTTCTTCTAAATTTTCATAGGTTTTAATCGGTAAAAGGGGTCCAAATATCTCTTCTTGCATAATCTGCATATCTTCATTTACGTTAGAGATCAGGTGTGTGGCCATTAAACGGGTATTCGCATTACCTTTGATATTGTTTGCTGAGGTGATTGTTGCACCTTTGTGCTCGGCATCAGCCAACAAATTTTGAAAACGCTGAAAATGCCGATCACTATGGATACTAGTGTGATCTTTATTGGTATTAAAATCGGGGAACAGTTGCTGAAACTTATTGCAATATGCTCGAATAAACTCTTTTTCTTTACCTGCCGGACAAAATATATAGTCTGGTGCCAAACAAATTTGACCTGAATTAAAAGATTTACCAAACACAATACGATTAACCGCATCTTCAATGGGCATATCCTTAGCAATAATTACTGGGCATTTACCCCCTAACTCAAGTGTTACCGGGGTTAAGTTTTTTGCTGCTGCACTCATTACATGACGGCCCACTTGACTCGAACCGGTAAATACTAAATGATCAAACGGTAACTGTGAAAATTCAGCAGAAATCTCAGCATCTCCCTCAACCAGAGAAACTAAATCGGCTGTAAAAGCTTCATTAATCACTTTAGCAATTACGTTATTGGTTTCAGGGTTAAACTCTGACACTTTTATCATCGCATGATTACCGGCAGAAAGTGCGGCAACTAACGGCGCGAGCGTTACTGTTAGCGGCGCATTCCATGAACCGATGATGCCAATAACACCAAGGGGTTGATACATAACCTTAACTTTTGCCCCCGCTAATAACATTCCTGAATGACGCTTATCACTTTTCATCCAAGCTTTAAGCTTTTTAGATGAATAATTGATATAATTAATGGTTGGTAAAATGTCGAGTAGCTGCGATTCAGTTGCACTGCGTTGACCAAAATCATTATTCAATGCCACACACAACTGATCTTGATATTTTAGTAATGCAGTTTTCAACGATTGTAAGTGCTTTATTCTGTCCTGTCTTGATGGCAATGGTGATTGCAAAAAAGACTCTTTATGTCTATTTAATTGTTGTATTAACGTCATTATTTTCCGTATTTAACCGAGTTGGTGGCTATTGTTTAAGAGTTAAACTAGCGTTTCTAATTGTTGGTTATGCCAGTAATTCCTCCGATATTACAATTAATTACACAATAAAATTACTCCTGACACGACAAACTAATACTCTTGAGACGACATTGTGCTAGTCTTACCATATATTTATCGATATAAGCAGCTATGTATGACATTGAAAAAACCGTATGATTACACTCAATTAGTAAACGTAGATGATGAAGATCTTATATATGTATCAGCAAGTTACATGTTAATGATGTTGCCTTTGCTCGATGAAAATGACATCGATCAAATCCGTTTTTTTGCTGATGAAGGGGTAGAGGTCGCTAGGCTAGCTGATATTGGTTATCAAATTCCAAATAAGGTTTCTTGTGCGCTCTGGCAAAAGCTGATGGATTTAACCAAGGATGAAAATATTGGAATTAAAGCCGGTCGATTTGCCAGTCCGAGAATTTTTAACATATTAGGACCATCGATGATGTTAACTCGAACCCCTTTAGAGGGGATGGAAACCATGTTTCGTTTTTTTCGATTATTTTCTAATGCTGCACGAATGTATTTAGTTAGAATTAAAGCCGGCTATCGCCTGCAAATTAATGTATTAACCAACCTTGGCGTGCCGCAAGCTAATATTGACGCTTTTTTCTCGGCCTTTATTACCATTTGTCGCCAACACTACGGTGATGATTTTTCTCCGGTTTCAGTGAAAGTTCCTTATACTGAACTCACAAATAAACCTTATTTCCAGCGTTTCTTTCGTTGTCCTGTTGAGTTTTCAGCTGACAAACTAGAAATGGTCTTCGATAAAGAGATGCTTGAGCGTAATGTTAGCAACATGACTAATTTTGGCGCAGGGCAACTGCCTACCGTGTCGACTAGAGCATTGAAGGAAGGTTTGAATAAAATTGATAAGCATCATCTTATTGACCAAGTTAAAATCTTGGTCAAACAAAACTTGGCTACGGATGCCGCTTCTATTATCAATATTGCAGAAAGATTGCATATGAGCGAACGCACATTGCAGCGACGGTTAGCAAGTCAGCAATATAATTTTAGGCAGTTAACTGAAGATTGCCGCCAAGAAATTGCGATGGATTACGTGCCTAATTCCGATTTATCATTAACCGATATTAGTCACTTACTTGGCTTTTCTAATTATACAAATTTTGCCAGAGCATTTAAGCGTTGGACTGGTTTGTCTCCTAAATCCTATAAAATTTTAAATACATAACTATTTATGCATTTTACCAATCCATTGAGTAAGTTTTGTTGATTCAATGGTGCTATTTAGTCATTGTAGTTTAACGCTTTCTCGCTTAATTTTAGTTTCTTAAGATTAACCATAAATAGGAAACCTAATGCCGTTAAAATCCCTTAAAGTGCTCGATTTTTCAACTCTATTACCTGGGCCATATGCAACCATGATGCTTGCTGATATGGGCGCCGAAGTGCTTAGAGTAGAAGCGCCTAACAGAGTCGATCTTACCCGTGTATTACCTCCATTAGATGAACAAGGTGTTTCTTATATCCATCAAACCCTTAATCGTTCGAAACGCTCGCTTGGGTTAGATTTGAAAAATCCCACTTCGATTGATTTAGTGAAAAAATTAGTTGCAGACTATGACATTGTTATTGAACAGTTTCGTCCAGGTGTTATGAAGCGATTCGGTTTAGATTATCAAAGCTTAAAAGAAATTAACCCAAAATTAATCTATTGCTCAATTACCGGTTATGGTCAAACCGGGCCTTATATGCATCGTGGAGGTCATGACATTAATTATCTAGCAATATCTGGTGTTGCTAGCTATACCGGTACCAAAGAAACCGGCCCAGTGCCTGTTGGTTTTCAAATTGCTGATGTAGCCGGCGGGTCAATGCATGCTGTAAATGGTATTCTAGCTGCGGTAATTGAACGTCAATTAAGTGGTGAAGGACAATATATTGATATCAGTATGACAGATGCCGCTTTTGCTTTAAATGCAATGAGTGGTGCTGGTGCATTAGGTTGTGGAGAATCACCAGGCCTGGAGCAAGAAGTACTTAACGGCGGGACTTTTTATAATCACTATGAAACCAAAGACGGTCGTTATTTTTCTGTAGGTAGCATTGAGCCACAATTTATGCAGCAACTTTGCCACACTATAGGCAGAGAAGACTTGATTAATAATGGTTTTGATTATCGAGCTAAATCGCAGGCGCCGTTAGTTGCAGCGCTAAAAGATGCGTTTAAGCAACACAACTTTAGTTATTGGCAAGAAGTGTTTGTAAAGCTTGATGCCTGTGTTGAACCAACGTTGAATGTTATTGAAGCCGCCCAGCACCCACAAATTCAAGCTCGTGATATGGTTATTGAAGTGACTACAGCAAATAACAAATCAATAAAACAAATTGCATCGCCTATTAAGTTTTCTAGAAGCAAGGCCAAGTATAACTTTACCGGTTGCAAAGTTGGCTCACATAACCAAGAAGTGTTGAGCGAACTTGGTGTTACTGAAGATGAATATTTACAATTGAAAGCACAAGGAGTACTGGGTAAGTAATATTAACTAGGCTCATTATTCACCTAAAATACTAAGGCGTTACTATAAATAGTCACGCCTTAGGCAATTTAATAGTCAGACGCTACGGCCGAATATTAAGTTATTCCTCAAGATCAATAGATTCTACTGCTCTAATAAATAATTACTCTTATCTTCTTATTGGCAAATATTCAGTGTTATTAAATTATAACCTTTTATATTTACAAAACCTAAAAACCTAAAAACCTAAAAACCTAAAAACCCAATTAAATTAGTGTGTTAACCGATACTCGTAATGTCATCTCGGTTAGTTTAATAGTTGATTACATAATCTTCAACTTTGTGAATGGGAAGTTATGTGACTTTAATGTTAATTAAATGGTCGCTTTTTGTTATTGCTTAGATCCCTAGCTTTACACAGTATCAATAAGCTTAAAATTAAATTTTAAATTTCATTTTACAATTATAAGACCGAAAAGCTTTTTTAATAAAAATACAAAGTGAAGCTAAAGGGTTCAACTCTCAAATGGGGAAGACAAATGCATATTCAACGTTCAAATGGCAAAATAAATAAAATAACATTAGCTTTAATCGCAGCTATTTCAGGGGGCAGCTATAGTACCGTTGCTGTTGCAGAAGAACAAATTGCGCAAGATAAAAATATAGAAGTCATTTTAGTAAAAGGTGGCAAACGGCCAAAAACATTACAACAAGTTGCTGCTTCAGTGAGTGTTATTGGTGGCAATGAAATGAAGCAGATGAAAGTTGAAAACCTTGAAGATGTTTCGGCTTCAATTCCAAATGTCAGCATTTCAGCTAATGCTATCCAAGATACTATTTCAATTCGCGGCATTAACTCTGATTTGCAATCGGGGGGGGAGCAGTCGGTAGGTATTTTTGTTGATGGTGTTTATCATGGCCGAGGCGTGCAATCACGTTTCTCGTTTTTAGATGTTGAAACTCTCGAAGTTTTACGAGGACCACAGGGCGCTTTATTCGGTAAAAACACCATTGCAGGGGTTATTTCAATTAACCCTGCTCAGGCTAAAGAAGAACTCGAAGGAAAAATAACTGTTGGCTATGAAACTGAAGCAGAACGTATGGAAACTAGCGGTTTTGTAACGGGTGCCCTTAATGAAAGTGGCTCATTAACCGGGCGTTTAGCGTTTAAATACGCAGATAGTGATGAAGGTTTTATCGAAAATGTTGCTAAAGATACTACAGGTGTAACGGTAACTGATTATGCCTATCGAGGTATTCTTAACTGGCAATTTGATGAACAATTAACGTTTAATTTACGCGCTGAACAAGGTAATCAAGAAACTAACGGTATTTATTGGGAAATGACTCAAGTAGAAGCTTACGACCCTAATTTAGCGCCAATAGTAGGAGCATATCAATTCTTTGGTACTGAGGGTGAAGTAAACCATCAGGGCTCAGCATCACAAATGGATTATCCAGGCCTTGGTTATAACGGTAAAGACACTAGTTCTTTCATGGATACTAATTTTGACGAATACGCACTTAAAACAAATTACGCACTTGATGCCGGTAATTTAACGTTAGTGCTTGCAAATTCTGGCTATGATTTTGAACGTTCTGTTGATGCCGATTTTGGTCCATTGCCTCTTTTACAATATTCTGATACTGAAGATTATGAGCAAAACTCAGCAGAAATACGATTTGTCTCAAACGATAGTGATAGTTTTGAATATATCGTTGGCCTGTACTACCAAGATGCAGACTTGGAATTTGGTGGTGTAACCGACGCTGCTACCAGTCAAACCAGTATTGTTGGTAATTTATTTAATAGTAATATGCCAATGTTTGAAATGGCATTAGGGTTACCCGCTGGAGCATTAGCCAACGTATACCCACAATATGATATTACTTCCCGTTTTAATAAAATTGACCAAAATACCGAAACGTTTGCGCTATTTGGGCAAGTAGGTGTTGGCATCACTGATAATGTAAAGTTAGAAGTGTCAGCACGTTATTCAGAGGAAGATAAAACAGCCACACAGAGTGTTGAGTTATTTGGTGGCACAGGCTACGGTGCGCAATCGGGCAATGCTTTATTAAACCCAATTGAAAATGCATTTTGGGGCGCTGCTTTATTTGAAGCAACACCGCATGAATTTGATTTATCAAGAAGTGAGTCGCACTTTTCACCATCGGCAAGTTTATCTTGGACTGTTAGCGATGATGCTACCTTGTACTCGTCTTATAGCAAAGGCTTTAAATCAGGTGGTTTTAATGCGCTTGCAATGGGCCCAAACCCCGAAGATGCTGAATACGAAGAAGAAGAAGCTAATTCGTACGAAATTGGCGGTAAATTCACTCTTTTAGACGGTAGTGCTAACCTTAACATTGCTATCTTCAGTACCGAATTTAAGGACATGCAAACAACGGTATTCACAGGTGGCACAACCTTTGTGGTCGATAATGCCGCTGAAGCAACATCGCAAGGTTTAGAACTAGACTTTAAATGGAACTTTACCGAAGAATGGACAGTGTACTCAACATTTGGTTACATAGATTTTGAATTTGATTCTTACCTAAATGCAGGCTGTACGGCAAAACAAATGTTTGATAATGGCTTAAACGGCGCACAATGTGCTGCGGCAGGTATTAATGACCTCAGTGGTAGAACAAACCAAGACGTACCTGAGTTCACTACCATGCTTGGCCTACAATACGATACTATGGTCGGTGAATATCAATTGGTTAGTCGTGTAAATGTGAACTATTTAGATGACTATTATGCCGCCGGTGATTTGGACGAAGCTTCATTAGTTGAAGGTTATGCTCTGGTTGATGCCTCGGTTAAATTAATTTCACCAGACGAAGACTGGGATGTGGCATTTATTGCCCGTAACCTAACGGATGAAGAATACTACTATTATCACAATGATACACCTCTTTTGGGTGGCACACATCATGCTGCTACATCAGCACCGGCAACGTACAATATACAACTAAGCTATTACTTTATGGATTAATTGTTCAAAATGTACGGATAACTCACAATGGCTGCTTATTTTAAGTGGCCATTTTTAATTCAATAAATACTAGCTGTGACATTAAAGGCTTGTAATAATCCATACTAAGAAATGAGTTTTTGCAACATCCAGTTCATAAGAGTGTAATACCAAGCGAATTTAATTAATGATCAGATTTGCCCACTCTCTTTTAAGAAGTGATTTCACTTGGCCAACTTGATGTCTAAAGTTATTCCATCCTCGACTTACCTGTTCAACTATATCGTCATAGTCCTTAAATGTGAGATTTACTAAGTCATTAGATCTTAACCAGGCCCACACTTGCTCAATAGAATTTAGCTCAGGTGAATACAGGGGAAGATGCATAATTGATAAGTTATCGAAGCTATTTGCTATTTTATTTGAATGCTAACTGGCACAATCCATTATAACAATCGCATATCTGCCTGGAGGTGTTGCATAAGATATCTGCCGAAGATGTTTCTCCATCATTTCCATGTTCAATACCGGACTAATCAATGCTTCAATTTGACCTGTGTAAGGACAAACTGCACCGTAAATATGAGTTGAAATAAATTGCTGCTGCCTGTTCCAATATCCCAACATCTCCTTTATCGTAATTTAACTGAATTGTAGGCATAAAAAAAGTGGATTACTTGCTGTAAGTAATCCACTTTTTAGAAGGGAAGGGGAAAGCCCCTTCAGTATTTCATTACTATTCTAATGAACCTTCAGCTTCAATTTCAGCTAATGGTCGATATTTAATTCTAAAAATAAGCATATAAAATACCGGTACTGCTAATAGTATTAAGAACGTAGCTACGGCTAGGCCAACCATCATTGCAGCAGCCATTGCTTCAAAGAAAGCATCCTGTAGCAACGGGATCATACCCAAAATTGCGGCTATAGCTGTTAATGCTACTGGTCTTACCCTTGATACGGCACCATCAAATATTGCTTTGTATGATTCTGCACCTGAGTCTTCATAAATGGTGATTTGATCGATTAAAACAATACCATTACGACACATCATTCCGGTTAAGCTCAAGGCACCTAATAGCGTCATAAACGTAAATGGCATATCAAATAATAATAAACCACTCACTACACCGATTAATGACAGCGGCACAACAAACCAAATAACTAAGCCTTTTCTAAGTGAGTTAAATAATAATACCGTTAAGATGAACATCGCAAGATAGCCAGCCGGAATTGTCGACATAACAGATTCTTTGGCCGTGACACTCTTTTCATGTTTGCCGCCCCAAGCCATGCTGTAACCAAGCGGTAAATCTTGTTCAAACAACTCAAAGTCCGACAACATCTCATTTCGAACAGACGCCGAAGTGATGTTTTGAGTGACATCATAATCAGCCATTGCGGTAATAGTACGCATACGATCACGTCTTATAATATAGGCATCTTCAAACGTGACATCAAAACCATCAACCACTTGTGATATTTGTACGTAATCTTGCTTCGCCATACTGAAAATATTCAGCGCACCAAGATTTTCTAATGTTAAACGCTCTGCTGCAGGAGCGCGACTCACAACCGGGATCATGGTCGTGCCTTCTTTGTATAGACCAACCGTTGTACCTGAGAAGTTTTGACGAATTGCAGTATCAAGTTGCTTCTTGGTAATGCCTAAACGTCGAGCGTTAACATCATTGAAAATAGGTCTGATCACTTTAGATCTTGCCATCCAATCATCACGCACAGCTTCTGCACCGTGGGTAGCACGCATAATATCTTTAGCTTGCTCTGATAACTTGCGCAATACCAATGGGTCTGCACCCGTTATTCTTACCTCAATAGCACCTTTAGGTTGTGGACCAACAGAAAAACGTTTTACGTTCAACGTTAATTCAGGGAACAGTTCGGTTGCCTGAGCTTTAATTGAACTAATTGTTGGTACAACATCATCCGGTGTTTCGACTTTAACCAAAATGTTGGCATAATTATCAAATTGCTTTTCTGGAGCATAAGACAGCATAAATCTTACATGACCACCGCCAACAGCAGTTGTTGCCTGAGTAACTTTTTCCATTGTCAGTAGATACTTTTCAATTGCTTGAACTTTATCTTCCATGGTACGGATATCGGTGCCATAACCATCCCAAACATCAATTTGAAATTGATTTACTGTTGATGCAGGAAAGAATTCAGGTTTAACCAGTTTGAAACTTTTTGCTGAAATAACCAAAGCAAGAATCATGAATATTGTAAAAGTCCATGGAAAACGCATACATACATTAAGCATACTTTTAAAGCTTCTAAATATTATGCCGCCGTACGGGTCATGCTCAGTATCACCGTGGCCATCAAATTCACCATCTTTATAAAACATATCACAAAAGAACGGGGTGATAGTGATGGCTGTTATCCAACTTAAAAATAATGAAAAGTTTAATACCCAAAACAGCGAACCAACAATTTCACCGGTAGCATCTGGCGACAAACCAATAGGCGCGAAGGCTAAAATGGCAATAACTGTGGCGATTAACAATGGGTATTGAGTTTGCTTAACAATGGCAATCATTGCATCGTACTTTGATTTGCCTTTTTCCATGCCAATAATCAAGCCTTCAACGATTACAATGGCATTATCAATTAACATACCCAAGGCAATAATTAATGCCCCTAAAGAAATGCGTTGCAGTTGAATACCTTTCATTTCCATTAAAATGAATGTACCAGATATTGTTACCACTAAAATAAAGCTGATCAATAAACCGGCTTTTCGGCCCATGGTAAATAACAATACAAAGAAGATAATCACACAGGCTTCAAGTAAATTTTGTAAAAAACTTTTAACCGAGTGATCTACTTGTGCTGGCTGGTTATATACAAATTCATACTCAATGCCAATAGGGCGCATTTCTTCCAGTTCATTTAAGCGTTCTTGAACAAGGGCACCAACGGTAACTACATTGACACCGGGTGCAAATGAAATACCAAAGCTTATGGCTTTTTCGCCATTTAACGAGATAATTTTAGTTGGCTTGTCTTTAAAGCCTTTATACACATCGGCAACATCAGACAAATAGATTAAACTTGTTGAACCAATAGGTGTTAACACCGTATTTTTTAGATCTTCAATTGTTTGGTATTCGCCCGTTGGGCTAAAACGCACCATCTCTTCACCAATATGTATATTACCGGCATTAGAGACAACATTTTGATTTGCTAAGGCGTTAGCTATGATGTTCATAGTTAAACCTTGGTTGGCAATTTTTGAACGATCAAATTCAATAAATACTTGTTCTTGTTGATCACCAGCAATAGCCACTTTACCAACGCCATCAACAATGAGTATTTCGCGTTTTAAAAAGTCAGCGTATTGTTTTATTTTCGCTAAGTTATGACCATCGCCTTTAATTTGCAGCATCATGCCGTAGACATCACCAAAATCATCATTGATCATCGGTGCACTTGCCCCTTTGGGTAAGCGAGGTACTACATCGCCAATTTTACGACGCATGTCATCCCAGACTTGTTGTACCTGATCGGCCGTCACGTCTCTTGGAATACGAAAATCAATTTGCGACACGCCATTACTTGACCAAGAAGCAATATAATCGACTTGCTTCATATTTTGTAAGGCATTTTCTAATACGTGCGTTACCTCTTCTTCTACTTGTTGAGCCGAAGCGCCAGGGTAAAGCGTAACAATAACAGAGTTTTTAATGGTAAAATTAGGATCTTCTAATTGACCTAATTCGAAAAAATGTAGGATACCACCAAAGAGTAAAATTATGGTGATCATCCAACTCACCAGCTTGTTTTTCATTGAAAAGGCAGCGATTCCGCCCCCAACGTTGTCACGTTGTTCTAGGTTAGTTGTGGTCATGATCAGATACCTCTTTCTTTAAACCAAGCTCTTACTTTAGTGTTTTCAATGATTGAGTGAACACCAGCGGCTACGATAATATCTCCGGGTTTTAATCCCGACATCACTTCCATACCTTTACTACTCAAACCATCTACAGTGACCATCTGCTTGCTCACTCGCATCGTTTCTGGATTGACTTTCCATACCGCAAATTGCTTATCTTCAGGATTTGAGTCTGCCGGAGAAAATACTGCTTCAACCGGTATGAGAGAGTAGCGGCCAATGTTTTCGATGATCTTGTTTAATTCTATTTGTACAGAAACGGTCATTCCTGGTGCAATGTAAATGCCTTCAGGAGTATTCATATGTAATCTAACCGTGTATGAACGCGAACGCGGGTCTGGCTGGTTATCTATTTCTTTAAATTCAGCTTTAAATTCCTTACTTTTCATCTCTTTTGATGAGGTAAAGAAAACACTTGGACGATAAGATTTAGAGCCGATAGTAACCCGACTTAAAATTGACTCAGGCAACTGAAAAATAACATCAATGCCATCTTCATTATGCAATATAAATGCGGTTTCATTCGGATTTATCGCTTCGTAATTTTGTACTTTTGTACTTGATATTTTGCCATCGTAAGGTGCATGAAGTACGGTATATTTAAGATTGTTTTCCGCATTCTCTAAATTTACTTTCGCTAAAATCATTTGCGATTCAGTTTGGTCATATTGCGCCTGAGATGTTAACTCTAATGCCAACATACGCTCTGATCGTTGAAAGGTCTTTGCTGCTAGGTTGTATCGTGCTTTTGCCGTTTCTACTTTAATTGAATAGTCTGTAGGGTCCATTTTAGCAATAATATCGCCTTTCTTAACCGTCGAGCCCGGAACAACGTTTACTTCAATTAATTCACCACCGACTCTAAAAGCAAGTTCAGTTTCATTGGCGGCTTTTAATAATGCCGGAAATTGCTGAAGGTATTTACTCGACAAGTCCGTAACAGTATAAAGTGTTGCAGGTCGAACAGGTTCAGCTACTTCTTTAACTTCCGGCTTTGAGCAACCAACAAGTAATAGTAGTGGTATTAAGGGTAACAACAATGCTTTGTTGATAAGCGGACTTTTGTGTGAATGTGTCATATATATATCCAATAATTTTAATTAAACAAATTTGGTTTTATGTGGAAGCATTCATTTATCACGTTTTGATTAATGAGTGACTTTCCTAAAGCACGGACAGTTACTTTTATGCCCTAATGCTAGCGATAATTTAAAACTTAAATGCTAGGCCAATAATAGGACCGTGTGTGACGGTATCGTATTGAAAATACCCAGGCTGACCTTTGCTGCCTTCATCAAAGTCTACCCAAGTAGCTTTGTATTTGAGATCTAAGGTCATCATATCGTTTATGTTGTAAAGCAAGCCGGCCTGAAGTGATGCAGTAAAATCTGAGCTTGAACCTATGCCAAAGCCACCAACATCAGCGTGGGCTTGAAAAGTCCAATTGTCAGATAGTTTTTGCTGCACACGAATACCAACAATAGCATCAATCCAATCAGACTTCATTTCTCGATCAAAATTTGATTCTGTAGGACTGGCATTAATATTCAGTTCTATGTCATTGTCCCACCAACGGGCACCGGCAATTACATCAATATGGCCATTGTTTATTTGGCTTCTGTGCACTGCGAATCCTTCTAATACACCTTGACGTATATCGGCTTTAACTCGGCTACCATTGTCATTCGCTGTAGTGCCACCTAAATCCATAAATGCATAATCAAAAGCCATGCCCCAACCCGATGTATGATGTGCTTCAAAATGCAACATTGCAGCGTTTTCTAGGTTTTCCAAAATAGTGTCAAAGTTTACGTCCACATCAACATTAGGAACTCTTCCTAAACTGGTATCACCTTCAATTGTGGACGCCATAGCATAAGGTTCAATTTGAAAACTCCATTCATCGGCTTGCACTGTACTAGGCATTACGGCAAGAGCTAAAAAACTGAGGGACGTTTTAACTAAGTTCATTTCGATATCTTATAATTTTGAAGTAATTTACGCGCATTTTAGTCTTATAAAATTTTCTTTAAAGCGACTAAAAAGTATCGTGGTATAAAAAAACATAATAGTATATATTTTTCAGTTGCTTACGATGGTAAAGATGTTGGCTTTGTTTGTATTGTGTTAGCGAAAGTTTGGTGTAGGGTTAATGCGTTGTTAATGTTGGCGAGTTTTTTCACTCATTAAAATAGAGATTTGTATTACTGCAAAGAAGTGCTTGCTCATGACTGCATGAGATACCCCCTAAACATTGAAGCTTATTTACTCTTTGTGGAGTAAGTGAAGTGATTTAAAGGATTAGGTGAACGATCATATGATTTTAATATTAGCTAAAGTGCCAAAGTCAAAATATAAAGCCACTGAAATGATTAAATAACCCCAAGTGGCTCAAAATTTTATCAAACGTTTAAACGTTGGACAGGAGTATCTCCTAGCCAATATCGAATTGATATTGATAACAAGTAGAGAGATTAAAGCGTTATACCAGCCTCATTAAGTTAGTAATACCAATTGGTATAAGGCCATGCATTAATTTACATGGCCTTTTTTGATCTATGGATTTACCCAGGACAACAGGGGAGTGCTAACTAATATTCTTAGTCTCTTGAATTTAACTGAATTTTATCAGTAAGTTTAAGGTCATTATTCTTAGTAGATTTACGTTTCTTTATTTTTAAAAGCTGCTGAGCTTGTTCTAAAGTAAAGGTTGTTTTGCTAACACCAAAGCCCATCTCCATTAGTTTTTCAATCAATTGTAATTGCAACGGTTCTTTACTATAAAAAAGTTTAAGCCTTTGCTCTATCTGCTCTTTATGAGCCGGTGTTTCTGGTTTCAATGCCCCAGAACGTTGAAATTCGGAAGTTAAAAGATACAGTTGCCCAATAGCCAGTTTATAGTCTTGCTCTTTTATCGCCTGCAAATAACGTTGCTTATATTGACGATATTGTTGACGGCTAACTCGTTTATACAGATTGAATAATTTAGTACGATAACGATATAGTCTAAATATTAGATATAAACTTATCAGTAGGGCGATAAATTGAAGGATTAAGCCTTTATCAAATTTCCATGTTGGTGAAATTCCAATAGATGAATGCCCATCTACAACCTCAGTTGACACCTGCCAAGTTTGACCAGGTATAGTTATTTCTTCTAGTTGTTGGCTTGCAGTGTTAAACCAAAAGAAATTCCGCTCGGGTAAATGATATGTACCTGCTTGCTCAAAAATAAAACTAAATGAATCACTGCGTTTACCAGTGATCATACCCCTGTTATTAGTGTCATTTATTTGACCTGGTTTGTGGTAAATACTTATACCATTAATTTCAGGTTGTTCTATTTGAGGAAACATCATCGCGGGTACGTTTTCAGCAGAAAAACTAATCGTTTGCGTGATCGCACTCCCTATCTTATAAATTGGCTCTGCCTGTTGTTCGTCTTCTTCTGTAGTAGCTGATTCAACTTCACCTTCATACTCTACTTTAACAGTGACATTATTACTGACAACATAGTCTGAGATACCTTTAAGCTTTGCAGGAACGATAACATCAAGCTCCGCTACCTTTGTATAAGCAATGCCTGATACGGGTCCTTGTTCGGTATTAATCGCCATTTTAACGGCTATGGCTGGGATCTCATAAATTCCTGCCTGGTTTGGATAAAGGATGATTTCACGAGTTTGTGTTACCCAAGTCTTATAATTGACTTTTTTAGTCCCATTAATTGTTTGCCCTGTAAGTGGCAGCACTATAGCTTCGACCATAGTGAAACTGTCTATGGTTATACCTTTGGCAAACCAGCGATCGGTAGCAACATCAATAGATAAAGTGATTTGCTCTTTAGCAATAATATTTTCAGTTTTTGAAATACGTAAATCTATGGTTAATTTGTTATTGGCAATAAGATCGTCAATAGTGGCCGCGTTTATTGCGCCAATTACCGAAAAATATAAACACACAGAACACATAATGCGCAGTGTTGCTCTGAGTGCTTTTATCAGTGTAGTGCTAAGTGCTGTGCTTAGTGTGAGGTTCATTAGTTGCGGACATTTACTCATTGTCATTACCTCCACCAGGAACTGTTTCCTTTGTTGTTGGTAATGTTTTTGATGCTTCATTTTGCAGTTGCGTTTGCAACAAGAACTTTCGTGATAAAAATTGTGCAGGATCTTTTTGCACTTGCCTTAACCACATATCATTCAAAGCCGGATCGAGTAGCAACTGCTCGGCACTCATTTGTTCAATCACTTGTTTTCGTGCTTGTTTTTTTTCTGCGCCATCACTGGTTTGCGGCTCATCACCTAATTCATCTGATGAATCACCTTCTTCTGCTTTTTGACTTTCAGATAAGCGATTGTTGTCATCAATTATCTTTTGCACAAGTTGTTGGTTGTGTAATGCGCTTTGATCCTCGGGAAAATTTAGCAAAATGTCTTTATACATATCTCGAGCTTTAACGTAGCGACGATTATGGGCGAGGGCATTCGCACGAGCCAACCTATCATCAGCACTTTTGAATTGGCTGTACATAGTGGCCGATTGGTCAAATTTTTCAGCACCATATAAGCTGTATGCTTGCCAACGAGTATTGGTAAAACGAGTCGCTGATTGGTCGTATTTGCCAAGATTAAACAACAGTTGACCTTGTTGATCTCTGGTGAGCCACACATCAATAAACTGCTGTGGCTTAAAATAGATAAAAGCGACAACGGTAGTTATTAACACAACATAGATTTTTGTTTTATGTTTAGCTGACCACTGCTTAAGCGCATTGGTATGTTTATTTAATTTGCTTGAAAGAGCTACCATTGCAAAGTCCACCCTTTACGAAACCACAGTAAAAATAGCGCGGCAAGTAAAAATACTATGCTGTAGCCAGCGTCATGCCAAGGGCGACTTTCGTCTTCAACAATAACTAAATTATTTTCGATATAATTATTAACCTTACTGATATCTTGTTTATCATGAGTCATTAACACTAAACGGCCATTACTTTCACTTGCCAGAGCATCTAACTGGGCTAATTGCATGGGAATAATCGCCGAGTCAGCGTCAGTATTATCTACTTGAGAGCTATCACCAATGGCCCAAACAATTAATTGTTGGTCATTGTCTGTAAAGAACTTGGAAAATTCGTTAACAGTTTCATTACTCGCACCGTCGCCAATAACTAACAAGGTTCCTGGGGTATCTGTACTTGCTAATAATACATCGGCTAAAGGTAGTACTGTTTGTGGTAGTTTACCTGAGGTAGGCATAATCTTAGGCTCTAAAGCATCCAAAAAGTGACGGATCATTTCACTGTCATTAGTTATCGGCATTACCGTATGAGCACTGCCTGAATAGGCGATTAACGCTGTGTTGGTATCACCGCGCAGTGCAAGTAACTCAATTATTTTTTGCTTAGCGCGTAATAACCTTGACGGTTGTACGTCACTTTGTTGCATTGTTTTAGACACATCTAAGGCAATAATGAGTGCCGAGTTGTCTTGACTGAAAGGCGATGCTTGTTGCTTCCATGTAGGGCCCGCTAAAATAATGCTCATTAAAATGAATGAAACCCACATCAACTTCTTAGGCGAAAATAGGTTCTCGCTATTACCGCTAACAGTTAGATTACTGAGGATTTCTGCAGACATAATGTTTTGCCAAACACCTATGCTGTCATCACGCGCAGTTAAGCTTTTTAATATAAAGTAGGCAGGAATAAGAATTAAAAACCAATACGGTCTAATAAAATGAAAGTGCTGTAATGCGAGTAAGTCGCTAAATAATGAGGTCATTAGTTTGCCCCTCGGTATTTAACTGAAATGTTAATGGCTAATAATAACAGTAAATAAATGATAAAAACCAATGCGACAGGATAGTAATGCACACTTGTTTTTGGTCTAAATGATAGGGACTCGAACTGTTGTTCTTCTAGGTCATCAATTTCTTTATATACACTTTGCAGCTCTGCTCTATTGAGTGCTTGGTAGGTGCTGCCACCAGTAACTTTACTTATTTCATTAAGTACGTCCATATCTACTTTTTCTTCACCTACAGCTTGTGGGTCGCCAACTGCAATGGTATAAATTTTAATATTATACGAAGCCGCGACTTTCGCTGCATCTACTGGCGGTACGCGTGAGCTAGTATCATTACCATCAGTTAATACAATTAATACTCTATTGTCAGTCTTACTGTTTTCAAAGACACTTATTGCTAAGCCTATCGCGTCACCAAAAGCGGTGCTTTGCCCGGCCATACCGATTTCAGATTCATTTAATAACTGCAACCAGGTATCAATGTCATCGGTAAAAGGAGCTTGTAAATAAGGCGCATCGCCAAACAAAATCAAACCTAAACGATCGCTCTCTCGTCCTTTCGCAAACTCAGCAAGCACTGTTTTAACTGCAACTAAACGGTTCACTGTTTGATTATCGCTGGTTTTAAAGTCTTCTACTTGCATTGAACCTGACAAATCTACGGCAATCATCAGATCACGCGCCGACTGTTGCTTATTGATTGCTGGACCAATCATTTCTGGTTTTGCCATTGCGGTAACCAAACATAACCAAGCTAAAGCCACAATAAAGCGCTGCACATTCTTGCGATTAAGCGTAACTGCACCGGTTTGTGGTTTTTCACCACTAACGTCGACCAATCGGGCAAAGTAGGGTACTTGTACCGATGATTTTTTTTGTTTATACGCAGGTACAAACCATATAACGAATAAAGGTAAAATTAATAATATAAATGCCCAAGGGTAAACAAACTCAATCATGGAACCTCCGATGATTATTGACCCATAACGTTATTTGCGAGACTAATTCACGCATTTGTTCTGCTGTGATATTCACGACAGGCGCGTACGCCAAATGATGTAATAAACTCGAGTATTGTTTGCTAAAACAGCTATTCTGGCACTGTTGATCTAACCAAGATTCCCACTGTGTATTGGCAAGACGAGTGACTTCTTGTCGGCCAAATCCTGATATAGCTGTACTGCGTAATAATGCAGGTAACTGCCGAAAATTCTGAGCAGGAGCATTGCTATTATATTCAGGTAAATTGCTGATCCAAGCAATTGCATCGCGACGGTATGCATCACGCTTATAGGCTTGGTATTTTTGGTGTAGTTTGTTAATCACATAAACCACAAACAATAACAGTAGTATTTGCCAACCGAGCGTTTGTGGCCACCACAAAATAGTGTCTGGTACGCTGGTTTCAGCGAGATCTTTAAGACTATAATTACCCCAAGGGGCTGGAAATGGACTCATTTCATCACCTGGCCAAGGGCTTTACGTAATTGCAGCTCTACCGGGGCTATGGTTGATATTGGTATTAGTGGAATACGATATTTTTTAGCAACATCGTCGTAATTACTTATTTGTTGTTCAATTTCTTGTTGATATTTTTTATGAATTTTAGAGTTGGTTGATGAAAACTGTATTTGTTTTTCACCATCACTTACTATCATTTGTTGCATTTTAGGTAATTCATGCTCAAGAGGATCGTAAATATGGCACGCGATAATTTCGTTGTGCTGGCTAACTTTTTTGATAATACTGGTACTTTTAGAGTCCCATCCATGGCCATCACCGATAAAAATAACTAAGCAATTATTGCCGCAAACTTGCGGTAATTTATTCAATACCGAATTTAATGACCCGGTAGAATCTTGCAGTTTCGTCCCCGCTTTTAATTGCTGGTTTTGTTTGACTAATTCGGTTAATACATTAATAACATGACTACGGCCTCGTTTTGCCGGGATAACATGGCTACTATTATCGCCATAGACAATGGCGCCAACTCGGTCTCCCGTGTCAGCTATTCGCCAAGCAATGAGCGCGGCTACTTCTGCTGCGATAACCGATTTCATTTTATTTGTGCTACCGAAAAACATCGAGCTTCGTTGATCAACAATTAAATAGACATTACGTTCGCGTTCTTCGGTGTATACCTTAATATGCGGTTTTCCGGTACGGCGCGTTACTTTCCAATCCATAGAGCGAATATCATCACCAGGTTGGTAGTGGCGTAACTCTTCAAAATTTAGACCGCGGCCTCTAAGCTTTGATACATTTTTACCTGACAATAGGCTAGTTACCGGTTGCTTAGGTAAAAAAGAGAATCCTTTGGCTAAATACTGTAGTCGTCTTAATTCATTAATATCGGCATGGATATTATGACTTGAAGATGACTTTGCTTTATCAACCATAGTGATATTCCTATGCAACGGCTACTTGGCTGAGGATTTCATCAATAACATGATCGGCAGTAACACCATCGGCTAAGGCGTCGTAGCTCAAGATTAAGCGATGGCGTAACACCGCGTGTACAATACTGCGAACATCTTCAGGGTCGACGTAATCTTTACCATTTAACCAAGCTTGCGCTCGTGCTGCTTTATCAAGCGATATACTGGCACGTGGGCTTGAACCCACATTTATCCAATTTTGTAATTGCGAGTCAGGGTAGCGCTCTGGTTTACGTGTCGCCATAACAATCGCAACGATATATGCAATCACAGCCTCTTCCATATGTATCTTGTGGATTTCTTCACGAGCAGTAAATATATGTTTAGGATCAATTTGTTCTACGTTTAACTTGGTTGAACCTTCTTCGGCGCGAACTAACTTAATGATTTGTGCTTCAGCGTCATCATCTGGATATTCAAGATTTATTTTCATTAAGAAACGATCCATTTGTGCCTCAGGTAACGGATAAGTACCTTCTTGCTCAACCGGATTTTGTGTTGCTAACACCATAAATAAATCGGGCAGTTTATGGGTTTTACCGGCAACGGTTATTTGGCGTTCTTCCATAGCCTCTAACAGGGCGGCCTGAACTTTTGCAGGTGATCGGTTAATTTCATCAGCCAAGAGTAAATTGTTAAATACCGGGCCTTTTTGGAACGTTAATATGGGTTTACCATCGACTTCTTGGTAAACCTCAGTACCGGTAACATCGGAAGGCAATAAATCAGGGGTAAACTGAACTCGGCCTAAATCGATGGTGAGGGCATTTGCCAAACTTTTTATTGAGCGAGTTTTTGCGGTACCAGGTAAGCCTTCAAGTAATACATTACCATTAGTTAATAACGCTAAGAGTAGGGTATCTACGACATGAGATTGACCAATTACCGATTTTTCAATTTGCTCTTTTAGTAGCAATATTTGCTGATGACTCTGACTCATAAAAAGTCCTTAACTTGTTTAATTAAAATAGTTATCTAATAATTCACTAATAGCGCTCTAATAACTATGGCAGACAGTTCATCTGCTACAGTTATTTTAGTTCAAATTATTGTTTTAGTTGCTGCTCTAATTCACTAATTACATTAGCTGGTGCAACGTTACGTAATTCATTAATACACTGAGTTGCTTGAAATACGTTTTTAATCTGTACCTGCATTTGACATAAAGCATATAAGTGCTCTGGATTACCGCCAACATCATACGCTTTACGTAAGGCTTTCTGGGCAGGACCTGGCTCTGTATCCTGTAGGCTTAAACCATAAACATAGAGGTATTGAGCGTTGTTAGGCGCATTTTTGGTTGCCTTGCTAAAGTACTCTATCGCCAATGGCGTATTCTTCGCTCTAAAATACGCTAAACCTAACGAATAAGGTAAAGCGGCATTGTCTGGGATGGCTTTAATGCCTTGTTGTAAAACAGTAATGCTTGCTTCGTTATTGTTTTGTCGACGGTGCATTTCTGCCAAGTTTGAGTAACTGTTAGCAAAGTATGGTTCAATCTCAATCCCGGCTTTATAGGCTTGTTCAGCGTCTTTAAATTTACTCTGATAAGCGTAAACGTTGCCTTTGTTGTTATGGGCAAAACCTCGATCAGCGTTAAATGTTTGAATAGCCATGTACTCATCTAATGCCGGCTGCATAAAGCCTTTGTTTTTATCTGATAACTCAAACCATAAAGGAATTAATGCTAACGCAGCTTCAGTTCTTACTGCGAGCACCTCATCTTTTAATAAAGGTGCCACCACACGCCAACGTTCAGGTCCTTTTAATCCTTTGGCACCATTGATAGCACCTATGCGTACATTAGTGTCGCTATGCTTGGCACCTCGACCTACCGCAATTATGGTATTGGTATCAACGAACGGCTGCATTCTATCCAAAGCCGAGGCTCTAATGATTGGCGCATTCGCTTCATTTTGAGCTATGTGTGAAAGGGCCGCTGCAACATTTTGATAGCCTAAGTCAGCCGCCGCAAACACTGGGCCAAAATGATTTTCTTTGCGCCTCTCGGATTCTGGAAACCATTGCTGTACCTTTTCGTCACTCCATGTGCTGTCTTTATCATCATGACAACTTAAACAACTGTCTTTAACCCCAATACTTAAAGATAAGTCAGGGCGAGGTACGTGCCAATTATGATCGCGTCTTTGGTCAACTTCCATATACGTGGTTTCAGGCATGTGGCAGTTTGTACATTGTGCACCCGCACTTTCTTTTGGGTGATTATGGTGATCTTTAGTAGCAAACACTTCTGCCTTATGACACTGCAAACATACTACTTCTTCAGGCATGGTTAGCTTTGCTGAATGTGGATCATGACAATTACTACAGACAACACCACTTTGGGCCATTTTACTTTGTAAAAATGAGCCATAGACAAAGACTTCATCGTAAATTTGACCATCGGGTTGATATAGGCGTTGGTTTATTCTGCCCATTAAATAGCGGTCACCTAGTTCTTGCGTTTTTATATGATCTTGTTCGCTTATTTGCACATGACGACTATGACATTGAGCGCAAACTAATGTTTGATCGGTGTGATCAATTTTTTTAGGTTTAAAGGTTGGCTCTTGACCATTTAAAACCCACTCACTCACCGATTTAATAATGTTACGTTCAAAACCTAACTGTTTATGAGTGCCTTCATTGCTTTTAGCTGGTGACTTACTCCAAGTAATATGATCACTTGCTGGGCCATGACAGGCTTCACAACCGACGTTTATTTCACTAAAACTGGTGTCATAAGTGTTGGTTTTGCTGTCAAAATTCTTTTCTACATTAGTTGAGTGGCAATCTGAACACATGTAGTTCCAATTTTGCCCGGTATTCGTCCAATAAAATTCTTGATGGTTTTTAGTGGCATCAGGATAAAGATGGAACCAGCGTTGGCCGCCTTCATCTTTAGATCGAGAATCCCAGGCAAAAGGAATTAATTGCACACGACCATCGTCAAATTCAACCATGTATTGCTGTAAGGGGGTGTAGGCAAAAGTATATTTGATTTGATAGTCATGAAACTTGCCGTCAGGGCCTTCAATATTTACCCAGAACTGTTTATCTTTTCTGAAAAATTTGTTGTTTTTACCTTCAAATTCAACAATGGCATTATCAAAATCACCAAGCATAGATTCATCATTGGCGTGTTGCATTGATTTTTCATGATGTGAGCCTTGCCATGCTTTATATTGGTCTTGATGACAGTCGATACATTGCTCCGTGCCAACAAATTCAGCAGCAGAGCTAATATTTGCACTAGTTAAAAAGATAACGATTAGAGCACAAGTTTGGAGAAAACGATTTTGTTTAAAGTTCATCGACATTCCTTATTTAGAAGCCTGTTTAGATGCTTCTTTGGATGTGAGCGCTAATCTGAATCCTATATCGGGCATACGAACGTTATTTGTTGCCCCGTCGCGTTTAAACATTAATGACTCATTTGCTGAGAACTCATAGCCGCCACCGCGAATAACTTTCATCGTTTTTTGCTTTGGGTCATTACTTCGTAAATAAACAGGATTAACTCTTTCCTCTTTAGTATAGATAGAGCGCACCATATCGTCGTGAACAAACTCCCAAAGATTACCGGTCATATCATATAAGCCTAACTCATTAGCTTGCTTTTGAGCGACAGGGTGACTCTTTCGTTGACCATTTCCAGCATACCAAGCAACGTCTTCGATATTATTTGAACCACTAAAACGGAAGTTTTTCGATTTAATGCCTCCTTTGGCAGCATATTCCCATTCAGCTTCTGTCGGTAACCGAAACTCTTTGCCAGTAACTTTATTTAAACGCTCAATGAATAACTGAATATTAGACCAACTCACGTTGTTCATTGCACACTGACCGCATTCAAAATAACTGACATTCCAACCCATAAGCTCTTCAAATAAAGCCTGAGTTAATTCTGTTTTACCTATATAGAATCCATCGAGTGTGACTTTATGAGCAGGTTTCTCACGGTTTGTCGCCTCAGGTGCCTCTGAACCCATGGTAAAACTGCCTCCTTCAACCCAAATCATATCGTCTAATAGTTGTTTTTGGCTTTTGTCGGATAGGGCGTATACGCGGTCATTTTCAGCGTCAGGTTTTTTACCAAAATCGTCGGGATCTAAACCTTGTTGTTTTAGGACTTCTGCATAATGTAATGCTGCAGAATCTTTTTTAGGATCTATATGTGGTTTGAGTTCAGTATCAACTTGAACTTCAGGGAATGGGTCAGATTTCATCTCTGATTTTTGAACTGCCTCTGGATCGGGCATGTCCATGTCATACTGTTTTAATAACTCTTGATATTTGGCAGCAACCGTAGCTTCTGTTTCTGATTGTTGTTCCGCCAAGACATTAGGACTCATAGATAGACTAACAAGCAATGCCGCATTGAAAAGGGGGGTTTTACATAATTTAGAACAAAATAAACGCATAAATTTATAACTCACTTCATTACAACTAAAGCTGTTCACAGCTATGTTAAAAAAATATTTTCAATTCTGAAAATAATACAACTTAATTTTAAAGCATAAAACTCTAATAATCATATGGTTAAGTATAACTATAGTGTTATTAAATGATAGTCATCAATGGTATTTAATGGCTATCATTTAGCAACTTTATAACTATTATGTCAAAATAAAGGCCATCAAATTAAATTTTGATGGCCAAATTTTAACTCTCTAACATGTGCTTATGGCACAAAGCTTCCTGGTTTTTGACGCTGAGGGAAGTCTTTAAATGTTTGTTTAAATTTAGCTACTTTAAACATTGATGGTGCCATTAAAAACATGTGCTCCATATACCACTGACCGTAATTACTAGATTCATGATCCATACGTTCGTAGGGATCCATTCTTAAGTTATACATTCTTGGAGCACGTAATACTTGCCAAGGGCAAATCCAAGTTTCTAATCCATGACATTTCTGTGCTCTAAACACCATTTTATAATCACCATCGCGTATGGCAACAACTTCACCGGTATCAGAAGAATAAATAAATTCTTTACGAGGTCCAGCTTTAGAGGTGTCTAAAAAGTGCGGTAAAAAGTTAAAACCATCTAAATGCACTTTAAATTTAGTACCGTCAACAGTTTTACCTTTTTTAAGGTCTGCTTTGATATTAGTATCGCCGGCAGCAGCTAACAGGGTTGGCATCCAATCTTGTAATGAAATGATTTCATTCGATACTTGGTTAGGTTTAATTTTACCTGGCCAGCTCACCATCATAGGGACACGGTAACCGCCTTCCCAGTTTGAGTTTTTCTCACCTCTAAATGGTGTGTAACCACCATCAGGCCATGCTAATAATTCAGCGCCATTATCGGTGGTGTACATCACGATAGTATTATCAGCAATTTTTAAATCGTCAATTTTATCTAATAATTGGCCAACATGACCATCATGTTCAACCATACCGTCGGCATAAACACCTTGTCCTGTCACACCTACCGATTCTGGCTTTAAACGCGTCCATACATGCATACGGGTAGTATTAAACCATACAAAGAAAGGTTTTTTAGCCGCATGGGCTTTATCGATGAATTTTAATGTTTTAGCTAAAACTTCTTCATCGACAGTTTCCATACGTTTTTTCGTTAATGGGCCGGTATCTTCAACTTTACCGTCAGCAAACGAATGAATAACACCACGAGGACCAAAACGTTTTTTAAATTCAGGGTCTTTCGGGTAATCTGGATGCTCTGGTTCATCTTCCGCATTTAAGTGGTAAAGGTTGCCAAAAAACTCATCAAAACCATGATTTGTTGGTAAATGTTCATCTTGATCGCCCAAATGGTTTTTACCAAATTGGCCGGTCATATAACCTCGCGCTTTTAATAATTCAGCAATCGTTGGATCTTTTTTGTTAAGCCCTTCTTTTGCTCCAGGTAAACCTACTTTCGTTAATCCCGTACGAATAGGGTGCTGACCGGTAATAAAACCAGCTCTACCTGCTGTACAACTTTGATCACCGTAGGAATCGGTAAATAAAATACCTTCATTGGCTATGCGGTCAATGTTCGGTGTTTTATAACCCATTATGCCGCGATTATAAGCACTAATATTAAATGGCCCTATATCATCACCCCATATGGATAAAATATTTGGCTTTGATGTATCTGTGGTTGCAAAGGCACCTGCAGATATGGCGATTAACCCCGCCCCTAAAACGACTCTCTTAATAACTGACATAATCATCCTTATATATTATTGAATAGCTTTTAGATAACACGTTTTTAACATGTTAAATAAATATTAGTTGATATAACAATAATATACAATTTAATTAATCTATTTCAGTCGTCTTTTGGTCGGCATTTATTCTGTATATATTATAACAAATAGGTGCCCCCTATTATTTTACAAACGAGTCGAAATAGTGTATTCCAAAATAGTGTATTCAGAGTAACATCAAATTAATAAGGCTCTTGAGTCGATGTTAAATTCAGTTAAGCTATTTTACTAAAGTCTCACTATATTTTAAAATCTTAAATTTGTTTAACACTATAACTCTAGCTTATAGTATTGTTTGGTTAAGTCTTTAATAAAGGAATGGTCAATGGCAAGAAGTATGAGAAATATAGATTTAAATTTACTCCCCGTATTTTCAGCGTTAATGCGAGATAAAAATTTAAGTCATAGTGCTAAAAATTTGGGAATGACTCAACCCGCAGTTTCACAAGCGTTAAAACGACTTCGCTCTTTATATAATGATCCTTTATTTGAACGTAAAGGAGGAAAAATGGAACCTACGTTAAAAGCGGCTTCTATTGCGGTGTCTATTGAGGATATTTTAAATAACGTTGTTGAAACGCTTCCTGAACAGATGGATTTTGTCCCTGAAACATCTAAAAAACATTTTCAAATTAATATGCGTGGAGTACCTCATGGATTATTCATGACTAAAGTTATTCAAAAGCTTGAAAAAGTTGCTCCTTCGGTGTCGTTAACCGTTCATGAAAAGGAGGTGGATGATATTGAAAAATCCCTGCGTGAAAGAGAGTTTGATTTACAAATTGACTACACTCCTGACGATCTACCGAGTTGTCATCAACAAGTGATATTTAGTGATGCACTTTATGTGATAGCTAGTAAAAACCATCCACGAGTAGGAATGTTAAATGAAATAACGTTAGAGCAATATTTAGCAGAAGCCCATGCAGTGCTGTTACCACGTACAAACAATATTTATCCTATACAAAGAGCCATTAAAAACCTAAATTTTGAACGTGAAATACGTTATACAAACAGCAGTATGAGAAATATTATAGAAACGGTAGGTAAGACAAACTATCTTTGTATTATGCCTTTAGGGATGCTCAATTCCATGGCAAATTCTGAGAATTATGTTTATTTTACCCCGCCGTTTACTACGATAGAAATAAATATGTTTATGAGTTGGCATTGGGGAACTCAACATCACCAGTCTCTTAATTGGTTACGTAATTTAATTATTGAAACATGTAAAGAAGTGGACGAGGCAGCTCTACAGTAAATACACATATACTTATGTAATTACCTTTGCTTTGTTATTAATGGGGTGATGCCGATTGACACCTACTTATATTGTAAGCGTTTAACTAAAATCTAATTATCCCTGTTTATATGCTAGTTAGAAACTAAACACCTTACTATTCTTAATCTTTAGACTTATCGATTTATTTAAATAAAAAAGCACCTATCAATGCAATATTGATAGGTGCTGTAACATTATATTCTTACTACCTAAGTCATTATCCCTTAAGGAACAAAACTTCCTGGCTTTTGACGTTGTGGGAATTCAACAAATGTTTGTTTGAATTTAGCAACTTTAAACATAGATGGTGCCATTAAGAACATGTGTTCAGCGTACCATTGGTTGTAACCACCTGCTTCATGGTCCATACGCTCGTAAGGGTCCATTCTTAGGTTATACATTTTAGGCGCTCTTAACACAGTCCATGGTTTTTGCCATGTTTCTAATCCGTGTGCAGTTTGCTCTCTGAATACCATTTTATAATCGCCATCGCGTATTGCAACAATTTCGCCAGTATCTGAAGAGTAGATAAACTCTTTACGTGGACCTGGTTTAGTCGTATCTAAAAGATGTGGCAAGAAGTTGTAACCATCTAGATGTACTTTATATGTTGTACCATCAATAGTTTTACCTTTTTTAAGGTCGGCTTTGATGTTGTCATCGCCAACCGCAGCTAACATAGTAGGCATCCAATCTTGTAAAGAAATAATTTCATTCGATACTTGGTTAGGTTTAATATGACCAGGCCATTTAACCATCATAGGGACACGGTAACCGCCTTCCCAGTTTGAGTTTTTCTCACCTCTAAATGGAGTGTAACCACCGTCAGGCCAAAGCATTAATTCAGCGCCGTTATCTGTGGTGTACATAACAATAGTGTTATCGGCAATGTCTAGTTCATCTAATTTATTGAGTAATTGACCAACGTGACCATCATGTTCAACCATGCCATCAGCATATACGCCTTGACCTGTAACACCCTCAGATTCCGCTTTTAAACGAGTCCATATGTGCATACGTGTAGAGTTAAACCAAAGGAAGAATGGTTTGTCAGCTTTATGGGCTTTATCGATGAATTTTAATGATGCAGCTAAAAACTCTTCATCAATTGTTTCCATACGTTTTTTAGTAACAGGACCGGTATCTTCAATTTTGCCATCGGCAAAAGAGTGAATTGCGCCGCGCGGGCCAAAGCGTTTCTTAAATGCTGCATCTTGTGGGTAATCAGCATGCTCTGGTTCGTCTTCAGCATTTAAATGATAAAGGTTACCAAAAAATTCATCAAAACCATGATTAGTAGGTAAATGTTCGTCTTGATCGCCTAAATGATTTTTGCCGAATTGGCCTGTCATATAGCCATGCTCTTTAAGTAACTTAGCTATTGTTGGATCTTTTTTATTTATACCTTCTTTCGCACCAGGTAAACCTACTTTAGTTAGGCCTGTGCGCATAGGATGTTGTCCGGTAATAAATCCAGAACGACCTGCAGTACAACTTTGATCGCCATAAGAGTCGGTAAATAATACCCCACCGTTTGCAATACTATCGATGTTCGGGGTGTTATAACCCATTGCGCCGCGGTTATAAGCACTAACATTAAATGGGCCAATATCATCACCGAAGATAGCAAGAATATTTGGTTTCGAGGTATCTGTTGTTGCCATACTTGCAGCTGATGTAACCAATAAGCCGAGACCTATGGCACATTTTGTTAATTTGTTATTTAAAGTCATTTTTAAACCCTTAATAAATGAAAGTTACTAGCCGTAACTGATGATTAATTTCGAGCGAATATTAGCTTTGTTGGTTGCTTATTTGAAATTAAACAGAACACACCCACCATAAGTGCTACTTATAGTATGATTATTAAATATCAGGCAATTTAAGTTGTATGTTAAAAAATGCATTTATTACAAGGGCTTAGTGTTTTGGGGTTTCTTTCTTTTGTAGGGTGTTGAATCATAAAATAAGTTGTGCTTATTTATTTTATTCTATATTAATGAAAAAAATGCTTGGTAGGGCATCAAATAGTTTAAGAAACAATGTATAGGATATTTTAATACTCGTGATTAACTGCTAAACATTAAGTTTAAACCCTTATTAGTAACACCTGCTGCCAAATCATAATAAATGAGTATTAAACTGGCGTAATATTAGAATATAAATTTACGTTATTAGCTGTTGGTGCAATAAGTGAATTGAATTTTACCTATCCAATGCGTTAAGCAACAATTGAGTTAACGTGTACAGGTATAAATTTTTAATATAGAAGATAATTATTTCTAAATAAAAAACCGACAATGAAGGGTTGAACTGACATAGGTTCAGTTACATATAAAGCAATGTAACTTTTATGTAATTATTAATTGGTTATGATTTATAATTTACTATTTTTATTTGTTAACATAATAACTTTATTCTATTATAGAAATGAAGGTCATATAAAAACACTTTAATTTGTTGATTTTAACAGAATTTATTTTAGACTTTTTCCAACCCGTTGACGTATATATTCTGAAATAAAAAGTAATTAGTACTGATTTGATTTTATTAAAAGAATACTTTTGAATAAGAGTATTGTTGTGTAATACTTTTTAAGGATAAATTTAAGGATAAATAATGGTTAAGATTAGACATAATTTAAATAAAGCTTTAATTGTTGCGAGCATCTTTGTGGCAAATAATGCACTTGCTGATGATTGGCAGTTTCAATTAGAGCCATACATAATGGCTACAGCAATAGAAGGTGATGCAGGCGCTGGCAGAGCAACAGGGCTTGAGGTCGACGTTAACTTTGATACTATTCTTGAAAATTTAGATAGTGGCGCTATGGTGCATTTTGAAGCTCACCACGTATCGGGTTGGGGGGTTATATTTGATTATGGCTTTATGGATTTAAGTGGCAAAGCTAAAAATGATAAGGGTAGTTATTTAAAAGCCGGTGTACGCCAAGGTGTACTAGAACTTCATGCGACTTATCGAAATAAACTATCTAACGGTTATTTAGATTATTTTGCTGGCGTGCGTTGGTGGGATAACGATTTGGAACTAAATGGTAATATCGCAATATTACCAGGAGAAGGATTTAGTGTAAAAGTTGAGTCTGATTGGTACGACCCTATTGTTGGTGTGAGATGGCTAAGGGACATCAATGATGACTTTACTTTCTTGGCACAACTTGATGTAGGTGGCTTTGGTATAGAATCTGATTTAACCTATGCTATACAATCGGGTGTTACCTATCAAATCAGCGAATTAATGACATTAGACGTTAAATACAAAGCAACTTGGGTTGATTACGAAGAAGGCACTAAAGGGCAGCCGGGTTATTTTCAATACGATACCGTCACCCATGGCCCTGTAGTTGGTTTAGCTTTTAATTTTTAATTTATCTAAAAATCGAATCACAAATAAAAAAAGCCCCTATGGGCTTTTTTTGTTTTTGTGACCCGTCTAATAATAGCTTTAGTACTTATTTCTGGATACAAAACGAATATATCAAGCCACAAGCATTTCTGGTTTGTAACGTTGAGGCAAACAGTTAACGTTTGTTGGCCTTATTAGCTGTATCGATAAAATTAAGCTTCTAATGTTAAGTACTTTCTAAAACTGGTAGTTAAATTCAACGCGATGGTTACCATCTTCGAAAGATACATTTTCGGTCCAATTGGCAAAGTAACGAACATTGAATTTTGACGTGAATTGATAACTTACCGCAGCTTCGTGCGTTAGTACTGAGCTTTCACCTAAACCGTAAGCGTTGTCTTTATATGTATTAGAGCCAGAAAGTGTTTCCATATAAAATGGATTATAGTTGACCCATAACTTATCTGTAATTGCATATTTAGAATACATTCCGACAAGGGCAAAAGTACCTTGAACAGAGTAACCACTGTCAATGCTGCCATCGTCTTCAACGGCATTGTTTGCAATTGCTGCACCAGCACCTACTAATGGATATAAACTTAACTTGCCAAATTTCGGTAACGCTTGAATAAATGAATACGAAACAGAGCCCGACTGATCTGCTAATGGAGATTCATCAAGGGCTAAAGACATATCTAATTGCGTACCACGGCCATTGGTAATATCAACTTGAAAATTACGAAAGCGGAAAGAATCTAATGAGTTGTCTTTAACATCATTATTGTCCCAGCCCAAATCTTCACCACCAAAACCCTGTAGCTCAAGTACATTCATACCAATTGTGCTGGCACTGCCTGTATCGTAACTTTCACCGTATTTTAAGTTTAAGCCTTTGTTGGTAACACCAGCGCCAAACTGAGAATAAACAGCCAGAGGATCTGACATATCTTGTACTTCGTCTTCTTCTGCAGCAAAAGATTGCACTGATACCACTGCAAAAAGAGTAATTAAACTTGCCGAAATTTTTGTATATGAATTCATCTTAGTACCTATTGAGGGAATTAAATTAGCTAAATTTTATCGGTTAAATCAGGTGAGCAACAATTAAGCTAATGTATATAGGTATAAGCGTATCTTATACAAGGGGCGCTGGATTATGCCTGAAGTTCATATTGGTGTTTATTAAATGCCAGAAACGAAAAAAGACCTTACGGTTTTTGAGTTATGATCTCTAACTAGATTATTTGTCTTAATTGTTATTTTGTTATTTTGTTATTTAAATAACTAAAGGGTGGTATAACAATTACAATTGAATACAATTTAATTAGGCCCCTTAATTGTTGAATCAGATACCTTTTGCTAAAATCTGCTTAACGGCTACTTAGAGTATATATTTATGAGTGTTAATTTAAGAAAAGTAGATTTAAATTTACTTAATGTTTTTGCTGAGCTCATACAAGATCCTCATTTGACTAATACAGCTAAACGACTGAATATGACGCAGCCTGCTGTTTCCATGGCTTTACAGCGTTTACGCTCATTATATAATGACTCATTATTTGTTCGGGAAGGCCGAACAATGAAGCCGACAGTAAAGGCTCTAGAAATAGCCCCTACCATTATTGACGCTCTATCACTCATTAAAAGTACGTTACCTGATAGCCAAAAATTCAATCCGCTCACATCTAAAATTAATTTTAGAATGAATATATTCAATTATGCGGAACCAATTTTAGCTGTCGATTTTGTTGAACAATTACAAATAGCATCACCCAATTCAGCTCTATTTATTTCTTCAGAATATATTATTGATCCCGAAAAATTACTTCGTGATCGCCGCACAGATATTCATGTTGATTACAAGTCGATAGTACACCCTGACTTTAATTATCAAGAAATCAGTAGAGATCATTTAGTGGTAATAGCAAGAATTGACCATCCGAGACTCAAAGATAAAAGTACGATAACCATGGCTGATTTGATTGAAGAGAAACATGCTATTGTAATTTCACCTGATGGTTCGGAGTTTCTGCCAGTAAATGCTATAAAGAATCATAGTGAAATTACCCAAAATAGGCAGATTGGTTATCGTAGTTCATCTGCGTTAGGCGTATTATCAATGATATCAAAGTCAGATATGATCACCTTAGCTCCGCAACATTTGTTAAAATCACTTAATGAATTTTCTGACTTTTTACAATTTCCTCCTCCATTTCCATGCAACGAAATTGTTACCTATATTAATTGGTATGTAGGGGTTCAACATGAGCCAAGTCATCGTTGGTTTAAAGAGTTCATGATTAAAATATCTAAGGATTATTGAATTAAACAATAATAATAAGTGCGTAAAATCAACTTATGCAACATGAGTTATACGCACTTGGATTATTACCGACCTTAACACTAAAATGAATAACGTAAACTTGCAGCTACCGTATCAAATTCAGTACCAATTTCATAATGAACACCTATGGCTAACTCATCTATTACGTCATAATATGCGCTAAACCTTGCAGAAAACTCACTACCATTTTGATTATATAAATGCTTAAGCGAGGCTTCTAGCTCAGCATCTTCCAATAACTTTTTTCTTAGGCCAAGTGTGGCACTATAACTATAAATTGCATCATCAAAATCATCCATACCATTTACAAACTGACCTTTAAGCTTTTCGGCGGCGAGTTCAGCATACCAATCAGAACTTTGATTGAGTTCACCATGTAAACCAATACCTAGATAATAAGTTTTCGAATCAATAGACAGTTTTTCTCCCGAAAGATTGATGTCATCATCAGTTTCTGCATACAGCACCTTTAAATATGCGTTGTCCGACAATTCAAATGAACCTTGAATACTACCACCTGATAGTTCTTCATCATCTAGCTTATCAACTTTAGACTGTATAGCTGCAGCTTCTAAATAATTATATGAGAAATCTTCCGCATAAGAAAAACCAGACATTAGCGTCGAACTTAAAATGGTAAGACATAATGTGCCTTTTAAAATATTTTTCATGTGAGTACCTTCAATAAAGTTTAATACGGTAATAACGTGTATCTAAAATAATTAGTGTTGATTAAAAAAGTGGTTGAATAACTGGGATAGCAAAAAATCGAATTCCCCAGTCAGGGCCAAACTGATCATTTTGCTCTACGTAGTGATATGCTTCTATGCCTACTCTAATTGGCATATTGCCAATTCTAGTTATTTTATCGATACCGAGACCAATAGGAATTGAAAAGCGATCACTACCTTCTTTAGTCCAGTCAATTTGAATGTTTGGTGCAAAACCAACCTGAACCGTTGGAGATATTTTAGTACGAAAAACATATTGAATATCAGTAAGGCTTATATCTTCTTCGTTACCATTTATGTCTCGAAGATCTGAGCTGCCTACACCCTGAAAATGCTGAACAACAGCACCATAGGTGTTTTTTTCTCCAATTTTCAATGCCACTATAGCTGGGCCTACCGCTGCTTGGTTAGCACCTAATGTTGTTAGTGCATCTTCTTTTGCTGTTGGAAACATTGAAGTAAAACCGCCGCCTATAACCCAACCACCCATGTCAGTTTTAGGTCCAAACGCTGCAAGTAAGCCGACATCGCCCAAACCACTTTCGCGGTCTAACCCTGGTGCTTCAATACTTAGGTGCTGAATTGTTGGTCGTACAATTAAATTGTAGTTTTCAGAGAAATCAAATGACATTACCGGCTGAAACTTAAGGCTATTGATCTGGTAGTCATTATTTTGTGCATCTTGAAAAGATGTATAGTCATTTTGTAGAAAAAGCAGCCAAAGATCGGCTAAAGGATTATTTAACTTTTGTTGAATTTCAGCGAGCTCTTCTTCAGTTAAAGCAACATTATTGCTCTGTTGATTAATGACAGTTTCAGAAGCTTGAGTCTGTGGTTTATTTTGTACATCTTCAGCTTGCGCTGTGCAGGACAAGATAGATGCTGTAAGTATTGATAATGCGTATTTATTTAAAGTTTTCATCGTTCCGCCTAAAGTTACATTTGATTAGATTTGCAGGCAGTTTATGGAAACAAGTTGAATAATAAAAATAAATAAAATCTACTGTTATCATCAATAAGATTGATAGTTAAGTGTATTAAAGCTTTGAGACGAACAAATTAAGCTAAATAAAATTCGGTGGGGTAGTGATGCATATATTAAGTTGAAATGATTTTCGTTTATTTAAACGTATTAATGACCTCTAAACTACCGGCCTTAAACCCTATACGGTATTTTAATGTTTAAAATGACTGTTCCCTCATACTCGATATAAACTGTTGTTTTATCCACTGGTGAGCTTCACTGTCTCGAATACGCTTATGTGACACTAAAAATATTTCTAACCGTTCTTTTTTTGTTTGCTGTAACTGGAACACAGGAGTAATCAACTCTTTAATATCCTCAGAATTAAACAGAAAATCAGAGCCGATCAGTAGCAATGGATGTTTTTGTAACATTTGAATTAAAATACTGAGTTGACTACTTTTTAAAGTTACTCGTTGTTGTAATTTATGTCCTAAAAGAGCATTAATAAAAGGATGTTGAAAATGCTTAGGAACTTCCTCCCCCATAAGAATTTCTGCAAAATTATAAGCTAAACAATCATCTAGGCTTATTTCTTCAAGTTTATGGATAGGGTGTTGTTTACTAGAGTATATAGTCGGCTTTATTTGGCCTAGTGGCAATGAATCGTATTCATCACTCTTAAATCGATTTACGTGAATTGCAAAATCTAGCTTGCCGTCATATAGAAATTTTACCGGATCCGTTTTTGCAGGATATTCGGCAATACAAATATTAGGAGCTTGTACCGCAACTGAATTTATAAACGGTAACATCAGGGCATGACTCATTAAAGATGGTATAGCTAATGAGAATGTTTGCGCGCATGTTTTAGGATCGAATTTTTGGCTCTTTATTAAGCCATGCAGTTGTTGTAATAAGTCAGGTAATTGTTGTTGTAGCTCCAGAGCTTTTACCGTAGGTACTATACCATTTGAAGTACGCGTAAAAAGCTCATCTGAAAATGTATCTCTTAGCTTTTGTAGTATTCGGCTCATCGCCGATTGAGATAAATACATACGCTGAGCAGCTCTACTTACGTTGCGCTCCTGCAATAATACATTTAAAGAAACGATAAGATTTAAATCGATTCTTGATAATTCCCCTTCAATAGTATTCATATTAACTCTTTATTAGTTAAGTTTCAGATATGCATAAATTGCATATCTGAAATGAGAATATTTCATTGGATAGAATATGTCAATGTGTCTATTATCTCCCCACTTAAATTCTATTGGCAAGTTTTGCCCATTTTGGAGAGATTATGAAATTACATTTGATCATTATGCTTTTACTACTGAGTTTTGTAAGTGCTTGTTCAACAAACTATATAGTTGAATCGGATTATAAAGAAGACTTTGACTTTTCAAAGGTAGGTACTTATTACCTTGTTGAAAGCGATATAACAAAAAATATTAAAGTCAGTGAACTAGACAAAGATAGGATTGATAAAGCGATAAAAAATGAATTTAAAAATAAAAAGAAAATTCCGGTTAAAAAAGAGGATGCAGATGTCCTAGTGAGTTACTTCATTATCACTAAAGATAATCTAGAAGTGAATGCTTTTAATGGCGGTTATTCACATTTAGGGGGGTATGGCACAGGTTTGCATGAAGTCAATGTAAAGCAATATACGGAAGGTACTCTAGTAATTGATTTTATTGATAATGATAGTAAAAAACTAGTGTGGCGCAGCAGTGTATCAAAGCCATTAAAAAATAAAGGCACACCAGAGCAACGTCAACAAATTGTGCAGGAAGTGATAGCAGCAATGACGATTATGATGCCAATTTAAGTGTCATTAATATTTTGCATATTTGTAAATAGCACAATGCTAAACAAATTACGTTGGCAATAAAAAGCCTCACAACATTCGGTAAAGTAAGGAAGGTCTATGAAAAAATATTTAATCACTCTCACCATATTAATGGGTGTAACAGCAAATAGTAACGCTACTTCAACAGTTTATGAAGGGGTAATAGAGACGTCAGAAGTCATTACCACCGAAGTTACAAGTGATGGCAAACCTTTACTTGGTGCTGCCGTAGGGGTTGGTATAGGTTCTGTATTTGGGTCTGGAAAAGGTAATGATGTCGCTAAAGTTGCCGGTGGCTTATTAGGTGGAAAAATGGCTTCAGCCAAAAAAAGCCAATTTTATGGATGGCGCTACATTATTAAAGCCAACGATGCGTTACACGTTGTTGATGCTTGGTGCTCTAAAGCGAATCAACAGTGTACAGGTTCGATAAAAGGAAAAGCTGTGTATGTAATTAACGGCAAAGAAATTGTAGAAAAATCGTAATCAAATATTTTTTCATACAAATGAGATCATATAAATTAATTTAGGAGTTTGGATATGCTTGAATATTTCGCATTGTTTTTAGTGTTTTTTGTCATTATTGTTATTTTTTATGGGATTATTGTGGTTCATGAAATTCCATATGATATGGCAGTGAAAAATAATCACCCACAAAAAGAAGCCATTCATGTAGGTGGGTGGATTAGTCTATTTACTGTCGGCGCCATTTGGCCATTCTTATGGATTTGGGCCAACTTAAAATATGATGACAATGATAAGTTATCTATAAATGACATGGACAGCTTATCAACAGAAGTTGTGTTTTTGAAAAACGAGTTAAATGCATTAAAAAATCAATTGAATAAGGAGAGCTAAGATGGACTTACTAATTATTCTTACTTACACCGCATTATGTATTTGTGTGTTTAAAATTTTCAAATTACCATTAAATAAATGGACAGTACCTAGCGCTGTACTTGGTGGGGTCGCTATTTTATCGGCCATCATGTTGCTAATGAATTACAACCACCCATACGCTAAGTATGCTAAAGATTATTTTGTCACTATTCCTATTGTTCCCCAAGTAAGTGGCACAGTAGCAACCGTAGATGTTCTACCAAATATTAAACTAGCAAAAGGCACTCTTTTATTTACTTTAGAAAATGATCAGCAACGTATTGCTTTAAAACAAGCTGAAGCTGCATTAGCAGAAGCACAAAATACCGTGTTGCAAAAAGATGAATCATTAATAGCCGCTATTTCAAAAGTAAACAAAGCTGAAGCAGAGCGTAATCGCAGTAAGGCCAGCTATGACCGAGTAAAAGTTGCCAATTTTAGCGCAGGTGCTGATTCTCCTTTTTCACAGCAAGAAATAGATAATAAGTATAATTTTTACTTGTCAGCAGAATCAACGTTAAATACAGCTAAGTCAGAGGAACGCCGTTTACGCTTGATTACTGAATCTAAAATCCTGGGTGAAAATACTCAAGTTGCACAATTACTGGCAGCAAAAGAAAAGGCCCAACTAGATTATGAACGCACATTCATTAAAGCACCTGTTGATGGAATGCCATCACAAATAGCCATTAGACCAGGGACCAGAGCTTCTGTGTTACCACTCGCTCCAGTAATGACTTTTATACCGACTGAAAAAAGAAAAATAGCAGGACTATTCTTTCAAAATTCATTAAAAAGATTGGACGTTGGCTCAGACGCCGAAGTTATTTTAGATGCATTACCAGGGCAAGTTTTTACGGGCAAACTAGTCAGTGTAATGCCTGCAATGTCGGAAGGGCAAGTACAAGCGGTTGGTTCATTAATGTCAGCAAATACGATTAGTAGACATGGTTTCGTTGTTGCTGTTATTGAATTAGATGAAGATTTAAATGACTATAACCTGCCTTTAGGCGTTCAAGGGCAAGCCGTTGTAATAAACAAAGATCATGACATATTGCATGTATCCGTTGTAAGACGAATTCTGTTACGAATGATGGCTTGGCTAAAATATGTTTACCCAATAAAGTAAATAATCATCTGTTGATAAATAACAGATCTAATACGTCAGATCTGTTATTTACCTCGTTAAATCGCTATTTATATTGAAAACTCTTTATGGTGAAAATTTTGCAGTGTAGTCAGGCTTTTTATGACCAAGACATATTGTGACTATTGGTTCAATCAACGTTGTACTTACAATCATGAATAAGCGATTTAAGAAACAGCTTCTTGTTCGCTTTCATTTTGAACTGATACCAGCTCTGCTTGAGGTTTACCGAACAAAAAACCTTGACCATATTTGATCCCTACGCACTGACAAGCTATCGCTATATCTTCGGTTTCAATGCCTTCTGCGAGTATATAAATATTATTTTGATCACACCAAGTACAAAAATATGAAATAAAAGAAGCGACCTTTTGGTCATTCATTCGATCAGTGATTTTTTTATCTAATTTAACTAAATGGGGAGAAAAATCGAGTAACTGCAAAAGCCTTGCATGTCCTGTTCCTAAATCATCTAATGCGATTCGAATATCAAGATTTTTTATATTATCAATTAACTCGTTGTGATTAATTAAAATATCACCTCGTTCACAAACTTCAACGATAAGTTTATTAAGAAATTTTGATTGTTCATAGGGTTTCAATAATGACTTTATTCCATTAGAGTTAATTTCACTTACTTCGAAATTAACCGATATATGTTGATCGTCTTCAAGCTGCTTTGATTTGTTTTCTGCGATAACTAGTATTTTTTCGCTAAGCCGATAACTGCCCTGTTTTTCATTAAAAAGCTGAGGCATCCACTCATTAATAGGTATTATTTCATTGTCTACTATTTTTCTTGCTAGAGCTTCATATCCGACGATTTTACTGTTCTCAAGGCTGACGATAGGCTGAAAAAATGCAGTTATATCATCAAGAGAGCTTACTATATCAAGCCAATTGATAGCCTTGTTAATATTTTCAAAAAATTTAATAGCCGTTAGATCCTTCGACAGCAATTTCTCGTTGGTATATTCAACAATATCGATAGAAGAGAAAGGGGCATATATAGCGACTTTAATAAATATATTTATATTTCTTAGTTTTAAATATTCTTGCTTAATTTTGTCAAGGAGGTCGTCGACGTGTTTCTGCTCGGGGAAATTGGCATCAGATTGTAATCTGACTAATAAATATTTGCTTCTGGTCTTTGATACTAGAGCTATTACTTTCATTAATCGAACTGTTCTTTCTTCTATTGTAATGTGACCAGAGAATTCAATCTCTAAATAATTATCTCTAATATTTATAGTGTTTATAGTACTGACGAGCCACTCCCTGAGGTATATATATTACGAATAAATTCTAATTTAGTAGTTACTACGCCATATAGCAAATTTAAATATCTATAATTGTTCGTTCAGTGTTGGAGGTAAATATAATTATAGTGAGCCTACCTCGACCTAGAATTCCTAACAACAACCTCTGTTAATATTTTTCTCCCAAGTACCGTATTTTTACTTTTTATATATAAAATCATAATATTCCTCTTGGTTATATTACTCATAAATATTTGTCATTTGTAGTTATCTTTAGGTTTACCTAAAATACGCCCATCTGCTCTTAAAGAGCATATTAATCGTATTTTTTGATTAAAACTTAACGTAAAAGAGATTGAAATGAAAAAAAATATTTTTGTGATTGGAGCTTCCTCCGGTATAGGGAAAGATTTAGTGAAGGCACTAATTATTGAGGGGCACAATGTATATTGTGCGGCCCGACGCCTTAAAAAATTAGAAGAACTGCAACGTCTAGGTGCTGATGTTTTTAGAATGGATGTTCGTAACGAAATTGAAGTTAATGACGTTATCGCACAAGTCATTGCCAAAGCGGGTCATATAGATATTGTCTATTCAAACGCGGGGTTCGCTATTGCTGGCCCTGTAGAAGAAACTCCTATTGCTAAAGTGCATGAGCAATTTAAGACCAATGTTTACGGTGCAGCCATCGTTGTCAGAGCAATTTTACCACACATGAGAAAACGTAATGAAGGCCGTATTGTATTTACTACTTCCATTGCATCTCGTGTGTCAACCGGAATGAATTCATGGTATTCAGCCAGTAAGCATGCACTAAACGGTATGGTTAAAGGCTTAGCACAAGAGTTAAGCCCTTTTAATATCAAAGTTATTACTGTCGAACCCGGATGTGTACAGACTGAATTGGATGGCATTCAATTGGCTGATATGAAATATACCAACAAACATGACGCTTATGCCGAGGCTGTTAAAAAGTCACATGACTTTTTAAAGGATGCCTATGGCAGAGGCTCTAATACGAATTCGACAGTTAGAACCATGATCAAAGCCGGATTTTCAAATAATCCTAAGCTAAGTTATCGCTCTACAGCTGATGCAAAATTTATGAATATATTGCAAAAAATTGTTGGCGAAAAGTCATTAGGGAAAATATTTAATCGATTGGTAAATCGTTATTAATTTTGCTTCAAACTAATCGGCTACATTTTGTAGCGGCAACAAATTACATCATTACTCAACAGGTATAAATATGATTTTTACAAAATTTTTGAAACCATTTTTAATTATTGGTGGTTTGGTCACAATGTATGCAGTTATATATGCAATAGATCCATCTTCAGCATTAAAAGACATGAACGGTTTAGACTTTGATGCGCAATACGTTTTTATCATAAGACATTGGGGGATAATGGTCGGCTTAATGGGCTTCTTGATAGCAGCATCAGCATTTAAACCAACCTGGCGTGAACCAATAATTCTATATTCATTTTTAGAAAAACTATTCATGGTTTATCTCTATTTTAGTAATTTTTTAAATATAGAAACGGCTTATTTAAATGCAGTGTTTGTCCCTTTTGCCATTACCGATGTCGTCATATGCACATACACATTGGGGTATTGGTATGAGCAATATCGAAAAAGAACTAATGATAAATCGCGGTCACTAAATTTGATATAGAAAATCTTATAGCGAGTTGATTCAATAAAATACAACGCGAATCAGCTCTTGTTTTAATTTTATAAACTGAAATATAAACAGTTAGTTAAGGGAAATATGTAACATGAAAAGTATATTCAATGTTATTACATTTTTGTCATCAATAGTATTTTTGCTGGTTAGCCAATCAGTTAAAGCAGAAGAAGGGGAGTGGACAGTTTTTGTTGAACCGTACGCTCAAGCAACGACTATTTCAGGTGATACGGCAATAGGACGAGGTAATGAAGCTGATATCACCGTCGATTTTGACAAAATATTAAAGAACTTACACCTTGGAGCAATGATTAATATAAAAGCCATACACACGTCTGGTTGGGGAGCGGCGATTAATTACGCTTTTATGGATTTAAGGGGTAGTGCATCTGGAGACATTGCCGCAGCTAAAGTGCGTCAAGGTGAATTACAGGCAGAAATTGTTTATCTTCAAAAACATGGAGATGCTACTTTAGAATATTTGCTAGGACTTCGTTGGTGGGATAATGATATCGATTTAAATCTTTCTACTGCGCAAGATCGAAATATCGCTTTGCGTGTAGATGAAGATTGGGTTGATTTCTTTGTTGGTGCTCGATGGGTAGCACCTATTAATAACGAGTGGAGTTATATGGTTCGGGGCGACATAGGTAAAGGAGGGACTAAATTTACTTCAAGTGTTGAAGCTGGCATTCAGTACAAGTTATTTAAAAACGGACTATTAACATTGAAATATAAATCGACATGGCTTAATTATGAAAATGGAACGCCAGGCGAAGTTGGGTATTATAAATACGATACGGTTACTCATGGGCCAGCTATTGCATACACGCACAAGTTTTAGGACGTATGAGGGTAAAGTTTTTCCCAACGTGCTTAGTGAAAACGTTGGGAAGCTAATACATAACTGATAATTTACTCGCTTTGAAAATGTTATGTTTAAAGTTTGTTTAGCAAACGTTAGAGCCCATAAAAGGTACAAAAAAATAAACTAACTCAGTCGAAATTTATGGACTTAATTAATTCATTTTTTATCCACTGCTCTGCATCGCTATTTTTAACAATGGGAGATTCTAATAATAATAGTTCGAGCATTTGATCTTTTGTCGTATCAAATTCATATACAGAAGAAAATTTATTTGAAAAATCAATTGAGTTTGTCATAAAGCTTGGGGCGATTAATAGACAATCACTATTCTCTAATAGAGCGGTTATCATACTTAAATGACTACTTTTACATACCACATTAGGTCTAAATTTGAATAATCTTAATATCCTGTCGGCAGGGTTTTCAAAGCCTTTTTTCTCCTCTAAGCTCACCTGATAATCAACAAAACTAAAATCACGTAGATCATCTAAAGAGTTTGTCCGTTTGGTTTTCACTAATGGGTGTGATTTTCTGGCAAAAATATTGGGTTTCAGTAGGCCAAGTGAGGTACAACCAAATTGAGAGCTTTTAGGCTTGGTAACATGTATTGCGAAATCATATCGTCCTTGCTCGAGTGAAGGAAATGGGTCTGCTTCACTTGGGGAGTCGACTATGCATATATTTGGCGCGACTTTATTCACTTTTAATACAAAGGGCAATAATATTGAATGGCATAAAACAGAAGGTACTGAGATTGTAAATGTTTGTTCGCATGTTTCAGGCTCAAATCTTTTAGGTAATAATAAACCATTAACTTGATTTAAAATACTTGGCAACTTTTGCTCTAATTCTAATGCTTTGGCATTAGGTACCAGGCCAGAAGACGTTCGATGGAATAGCGGATCATCAAATAATTCTCTGAGCCTATTAAGGGTTTTACTCATCGCTGGTTGAGTGACATATAAAGCATCAGCTGCTTTACTAACACTTTTTTCATTGATCAATACACTTAATGCTATTAACAAGTTTAAATCAATTCTCGTTAGTTTCTGTTCTAATTTATTCATCAGGTTGCCCGCAACTCCTACCATATAGCTAGCGGCTATATACTGAGCTTGATATATTATTTAAAGTTATATTACACCATGTGTATGATTATTTCATCAGTCAAAATAAATTAACTTTGACTGATGAATGTAAATTAATTAGTCATATTATTATTTTAAACAATTGATAAATTAAGCTGCGTTATTACCTGCATCTATATGAATATATAATTTTTGTGAAAACTCAAAGGTGAACAATTCACTCTATGTAATATTCCTCTGGGTTATGTTGCACATTACTATTTGTCACTAGGATTCATGCCTGGTTGTTTGTAAAATTAGTTCATTAAATATTATTCAATTTTTGGAGATACTAAATGAAAAAATTAAATGTACTAACAGGCATTACACTTTTACTTTCTGCGAACGCAATCGCGGCTAGCGTGGAAAATAATGAAAGTTTAATTACTGTAGATGACTCAAAAAAACGACCAAACATAATTGTTATCCTTGCTGATGACATGGGATATAGTGATTTAGGTAGTTTTGGCAGTGAAATTGACACACCCGTGCTAGATCAATTAGCAGAAAACGGTGTGAAAATGACCAACTTCCATGTTGGCGCAGCATGTTCTCCAACACGAACTATGTTAATGACCGGTGTTGATAACCATTTAGCCGGCCTTGGTAACATGCTTGAAATTCAAGCTGATAATCAATTTAATAAACCAGGGTATGAAGGACATATTAATCCTGATGTAGTAACAGTATCTTCAGTGCTAAAAGGGTCTGGCTATCATACCTATATGGTAGGTAAATGGCACTTAGGCAAAAAATCTGAAAATCAGCCATTAAATCGTGGCTTTGAACGTTCATTCACTCTTATGGAAAGTGGCGCTGATAATTGGGTAAACCAATCCTATGGTCCAATGTACAAGAAAGTTCATTATTACGAAGATGGTAAAGCGACTGATTTACCAAAAGGTGAGTATTTCTCTACTGATTACTACACTGACAAAGTTATCAGTTACATTGAATCAAACAAAGGCTCTGATCAACCATTCTTTGCTTACGTTGCATACCAAGCTGTGCATGCACCGCATCAAGCGCCAAAAAAATATATCGATAAATACAACGGTGTATATGATCAAGGCTGGGAAAAGCTAAGAGAAGATCGCTTTGCTAAGCAAAAAGAAATAGGTTTACTGCATAAAGATGCGACTTTACCAAGTTATGAATCACTTGATAAAGCATCTCTTTATTCGGTATTAGACTGGGAAAGTTATTCTCCACAAGAGCAAAAGTTCAATGCACGTCGCATGCAAACATATGCTGGCATGGTTGATAATATGGATGAAAATATCGGTCGCTTAATGGATTACCTTGAGACGATTGGTGAAGCAGAGAACACCGTCATTATCTTTATGTCTGACAATGGTGCAGATGCCACCGAACTACAAGATATTGGCTTATACAGTTCATGGTATGAAGAGAATTACCAGTATACTCATATAGAAGATATGACCGATGGCTATCCTGAAATGGGGCAACAAGGTTCTTTCTCTGCCTACGGACCCGGTTGGGCTGCAGCGAGTGGCACACCGACAAGTTTCTGGAAAACATTTTCTTCAGAAGGTGGTGTTCGTTCTCCATTAATTGCTTATTATCCTAAAGGCATTAAGGCTAAACAATCTGCAGAGTTTGGATACATTAAAGATATTGTACCGACGTTACTAGAGGTTGCTAAAGTTGATATAACAGAAACCTACAGCAAATTACCTGGTATACACAAGCCGTCAGGTCATAGCATGTGGAATTTCTTAACAACTGATTCTGATGTTATTCATGACGAAAACCTAAAGATTGGTTATGAGCTTGCAGGCAGTAGCGCAGTATTTTATGGTGACTTTAAATTGGTTCGCAACGTTGCTCCTAAAGGCACTGGTGAGTGGGAACTTTATAACATCATTACTGATCCTGCCGAAGTGTTTGACTTAGCAAAAGAAAAGCCTGAGTTACTGGTTGAGCTTATTGCAGAATATGAAGCATACTCAGAAAAGAATAACTTAGTTGAGGTACCAAAAGGGTACGACCCACGTATTCAATTAGTTAAAAACAGTATGCAAGATAGTTTCTTCATTTACTGGGCAGTAACTATCTATGCATGGTTTAAAGGACTTTTTGCCTAACCATTAATTATCTCGATACTGGGTTTAGAACAATAATTAAAGTCCAAGAGATTCTGCTCTTGGACTTTTTTATGCTTTTGGTTTTTGGCTTTGGGGTAAAGGTTTAAACTTCAACTTAATTGTTTTTATATAAAATAAAGACACTAAAACATATTTTACTATTATTAATTTTAGTCACTAGCTAGATGAAATACAGATGTAAGTTAAATTTAAAGCAACTCATTCACCTGAGCTGGTTTATTGATCGTTAAAGGCTATCAATAGCCCTTAAGCTAAGTTCATTGCCACTATTAACTATTCCTGAACAAGCGACTGTTTGACTTGTCGTTTATTCTTTGTGTTTTGTTGCCAATTTAGTCCAAATAATACTCTAAGAATATTAAAACGTTTGATCACAAGTTCAATGATCATCGCACAAATTAAGAATGTGCCAAACACTATCAGTAAAAATTCAACAACACCTGAGAATCCCCAATCGATGATGAAGAATCCGATAATTATGGTAACTGTCTGGTGCAGTATAAAGAATGGGTAAACAACGCCATTACAATATTTAACTATCCCATTTGAATAATTTAAGTGTTTTCTGGCATAGCCAATAATTAATGATATCCATGACCACTTCACCATTAATCCAGCCATATCCCATGGTAAATTGCCACTTATAGGCAGTAATTCTTTTGGTATTAAAAATACCGCTAACAGCATACTGTAACTCATTAACCCAAGGATTAATGAAAGGTGGCGGTTGTCTTCAAATGATTGCCATACCGACGGCATACGAACAAATACAACGCCCATTATTACCGCGAACATAAAAATACTGTGTGCATACCAATCATCAAAAAATGCGTGAGTTACATTATGGTTGTCAAAAGCCAGATAGATTGCTAAATAAATGACAAACGGTAACCAAATTACTCGAGTTCCTTTTGATAGCCAACCCTCTGCGAGCTGAAGTGATTTAACCCCTATATTACTATTTATTAATATAAACAACGGAATTAGAACAACAGAGTAATGAAATAAATATAATACATACCACATGTGGTTATAGGTAGGAAAAGGAGCAATCATCCGTTCATCCCATGAAAGCGTGAAATATAACGAGGTCCAGAACTGATAATAGCTACCGTCAAAGATACCTTTTTGGATGGCTTCAAAATAGGATTGAGGTGCAACAACAACAGCTATTGCAAATAATAGAGGAAGGTAAAGCTTTATTAGGCGTTGCCAGATGAATTGCTTCATAGACATTTTGGTGATCATAACGCTTATCGCGACACCAGAAACCAAAAACAATATATCGAGTCGCCATTTGCTCGAGAGGATCATAATAGACTTAAGAAAAGTGCTGTTATGGCCACTCTCAATATGAAAGCCCCAATCAACAAACATCATTCCAGTATGATAAAACACCAGAAATGCAAAGGCTAAAATTCTAACCCAATCTAAAAAATGCTGACGTTCACCGAATTTTTCTCTACTTATAAAATCTAATGACTTACTGGTCATAATGTTTCCCTCAACCATGTTATTTATGCCATTAGATTATTAAAAAATTTCGCTTAACGAAACGTGATAGGGATGAAACGGTCTATATCAGTGATAAAACAGTCAATATATTTATCGACTAATCTAGAAAATAAGCATAACTAGAGTTAGCTAGGCTATGCGGGAAATTTATTTCAGGTAAAAGCACCGACATTACTAAGGAGTTAGTTATTGTGGTGAGTTTTTCAACTCTACATCAATAGCAATTAAAGTGTCATTAATGACTGATAAAGCATGTTCAAACTCTTGCTTTTTTTCAATAGCGATGCCGATTGTTACAAAGAATCTATTTTTAAACGTGGGGGTATATATAAGTTCAGATGATATTATGGATGAGGTTTCTATATCTATCACTTCGATAACGGCAGGTCCGTTAAGAGCCATAACAAGTTGTTCTTGTATTGTTTCAAGTCGCTCGGTTATTTCATAGGTTCGCTCAATTTCTTGTAAATTAGCTACAATGGATAAGTTTTTAATATTCTTGATTTCACCACTATAAATTAACGTTTGAAATACACTACTTTTCCTCCTGAAATCTCCATATTGGAGTAATTGATTAATTTTAGCGCCTAACAGGTTATTGTGTTGGTGATCATTTGCTTTAATCAACTTAATCGCAACTAAGTAGTCTTCTACACGGACGTTAATATCTGATATTTCTACTTCTAATAGTTTTTTGTCATCAAGCAATTGTAACTTCATTGATTGATAATACTGAATTTCTGTTTCTTTAAATTGGCGTTCAAGGTCGTAGTTATTTAACTGTAGGGCAATAAGAATACCTGCTACAACGAGCAGTAGTTCACCAAGTGCATAAAAACCATATGTTACTAACTTACCTTTAGCGATAAGATTATTTCGTATCATTTTAAATTGAAGAAACATTGATATTCCCTTATTTATCAAAATATTAAACAGCCTAATCAAGCATTATACTGTTATTAGTATTGTGCGTTATTAACACTATAGCTTAGGCCAACTTCTACTGCCCAACCGGGTTTAAAATAATAGTATTGATAAAATGTTGCTTGAACTGCTGCGCTATGGTCATCATTAAAGTTTTCGTGGTCAATAGCTCCAATTGAAACTTGCACACCTGTATTATAGGTTCCTGCTTTCGGTATTTCTGCAGCTTCGACAAATGAACTAAATGCCCACATACCCATTATTAAAGTAAGAAGTAAGTTATTCATGTTTATTATCCTAAATATTTTAACGTTATGAAGAAGAAAGTTTGTTTTCTTCTAGGTCGAAGAAAAATATCTCATCTTGGTATTTATTTAAAATGAGTTGGGATTAGTTGGGCTTGAATAGGGCTAAGTGGGGAGTCATCAAAAAAGTTACCCGCCGATAAATTGATTGGCAGTACAAATAAAACCAGGCTAAAGGGTTAGAGTTTTTGCTATAAACTACCGCTGTGATTTGGACTCTCTAGTTAAAAAGATCAAAAAAGTCGTCTTTATATTTTCTCGATAGTTTTAACACCGTGCTATCTAACAGGTATACGCTGTAATCGCCTTTGCCCTGTGGTTCAATTTTTGCAACCTCTGCAATATTTATTATGTGTGAACGATGTATCCTGATGAAATGTTTAGGGTTGAGCTGACTGAGTACTGTTAACAAGGTTTGTCTTGCAATAAATGCGGTAGATTTTGTGCATATTTTTACATAATTACCTGAAGATTCAACCCATTGAATGTCTTGAACATTAACCACTTGAATACCATTGTCGGCTTTAAATAGTAACTTTTCTGGGAAGTTATTTTGTTCTCTATAATCTTGAACAAACTTTGGTAAATTATAATCTGACACCGTTTGCATATGTTCTCGGTAACGATTTAGCGTTTTAGCAAGCCTTGCTTTGTCGTAGGGCTTCATTAAGTAATCAATGGCGTTTAACTCGAATGCTTTTATCGCATACTGATCAAAGCCGGTAATAAAGACAATATTTGATTTACAATCTAACTCTAAATTTGATGCAACAGAAATCCCGTCTAGTAGTGGCATTTGAATATCTAAGAAAACTAAAGATGGCTGATAGTTTTCAATACACTGAAGAGCTTCAACGCCATTAGACGCTTCTGCCACCACATTGAAATCTTTATGATCGTTCAAAAATAACTTTAGCTTTTGTCTCGCTGCAGGTTCATCATCAACGATTAGTACACTATGAATTGTTGTAGTTACTGTAGGTGCTTTAGTGACTTTATTTTCTCTATTCATCAATCGGTGCTCCAATGTATGATTTAATTTATTACGTAAAAGACTGGCCAGGTGTAGATTTTAAAGGCAAGAGTATTTTAAGAGTAATTATACCGTCTATAGGTTCACCTAATGTTAATGAACTCTCATTTTCGTAGAGTACTTTAAGTCTTTTCTGAGTATTCATTAAACCGATACCAAACGACTTATCATCAGGTGCTGTTGGATGATAATCATTAGATAATAAAATCTGCAACTTATCTTCTAGCAATTCCACGTGCAGCGATATTGTTGATGATTTATCTGCGGGTTCAATGCCATACTTTACCGCATTTTCTAACAAAGGCTGGAGTAACATTGCGGGTATCATCACTGAGTTTGCTTGTGGCGAAATTTGTATGTTTAAAATCATTTTATCGCCAAATCTTAACTCAGCAATTTCTAGAAAGGACATCATTACGGTCATTTCTTCTTCTAATTTAACCCAAGGTTTACTTTCAGTTGTTAAAGAGTAACGCAGTAAATCGCCCAGTCGAGTAATAATAGAGTCGGCTTTATCAATACTTACATACATGGTACTGGAAATTAGATTCAAGGTATTAAATAGAAAATGCGGGTTAAGTTGATTTCTTAGTGCATCTATTTTAGCAATAGCCAATTCTTCGTTTAACTTAGCGGCTTTTAACTGCTCTTTTTGAGCGGTTATGTAATAGTTTTTCATATATGACGCAAAGATAATAGCCAAGTATACCGTTATGGTTTTAGGAAGCTCGTATTGATAACGAGACCACAAGTTACCGAAGTCATGAAAAACACCTTCAATGATATAATGTCCAGTCTCACGAGTGAGTAGCATTACTGAGATAAACAGAGCCGTGTATGGTATGTAAAGCAAAATGAACTTGAATGTTGTGGCAAGAATATGCTGTCTATTTATAGGCCAGACTTTACAACAAAAAATAATTATAGGGCACAGTAATACATAACTGTATGTGGCAGAAAACGCCCAAAACCAAGGCTTCCATATAGATAAGTTTTCATTTCTATTTAGTGCGTCAGCGATTTCAGTTTGGGCTGAAATAACAGACAAAATAGTAACAATAAAAAATGTTGTCAAAAATTGATTTAATGTAATCGAACGATAAAAGTTATAGAGGTTCTTCATTAATATCTCTTAATTTTAAATTTACAGCCACTTTGTCATGCCCTTATTCCCGTCGAGCCTAAGCACAATAATACGATCAGGAATTATTGATGAGTATATTCGATATGTTATCGCAAAGTAAAATCGAAGAGGGGATAAGATTCGACGCTAAAACTGAAGTGGATATGCCAAGAGTCGCTGTTCTTGGTATTGGTTAACTGACGACCTTTGGGTTATGAGCCCGAATTAGAGCTATTCTTTAATCTGCCTGACATTAAATGACCTCACTTGTTTATGTAAAAATATAAAAAACCTTTTTGCTATAAGTGTTTAAAAACTGATAACAATTGAACTAATAAGCCGTTATCCTTACATTCGACCTTTGTTTTAAAATCTACTCAAACAAATTATAGGAGCCTTTGTGTCATTAACTTTTACCAGTAAACTGCCAAACTTAGACACCAGTATTTTCACCGAAATGTCGATAATGGCTAATAAACATCAGGCGATAAATTTATCCCAAGGCTTTCCTGAATTTGATACACCAGATTTTTTGAAAGATAAAATTAACCAAGCTATCAGTGCAGGGAAAAATCAATACTCCCCATCAATCGGTTTGCCTGAGCTATTAACGCAAATTGCCGAAATGGTGCATAGGCAATATCAAACTCATTTAGCCGATGCACAAAAGCTCGATGGGCTAAACAACGTTACAATTACCTCAGGGGCTACAGAAGCATTATGGGTCGCCATACAAACCCTTGTGCGCCAAGATGACGAAGTGATTATTTTTGATCCCGCCTACGACTCGTATGAGCCGGCCATTGAGCTTGCAGGAGGGATTTGTCGTCATATAGCACTTGCTGCGCCAAGTTATGCAATAAACTGGGATCAGGTAGAACAGACCATTAATGCAAACACACGTGCCATTATAATCAACAGCCCACACAACCCGACTGGTTCAGTGCTTAGCCAGTCGGACCTTAGTGCGTTACAGGCATTAGTTGAGAAATATAATTTATATGTCATCAGCGACGAAGTTTACGAACACATTATATTTGACGACTTACGCCATGAAAGTGTATTGCGTTATCCCGAGTTATTTAAACGAGCCTTTGTGGTATCTAGCTTTGGTAAAACGTTTCATTGTACCGGCTGGAAAATGGGCTATTGCGCCGCACCAAGTGAGCTTACTAGCGAGTTTAGAAAAATCCATCAATACGTCACCTTTAGCTCATTTACTCCAGCACAAATAGCCATTGCGCAAATGTTAAAAGAGCAACCATCACATGTCACAAGTTTAGCGAGTTTTTATCAGCAAAAAAGAGATGTACTCATTGACGCACTAGAAGATTCTCGTTTTACCATACTGCCGTCTAAAGGTACTTATTTCTTATTATTGGATTATTCAGCCATATCAGAGCTCAATGACCGTGAATTTTGTCATTGGTTAACCAAAGAGATAGGCGTTGCTGCTATTCCACTGAGTCCATTTTACCAAGCGCAACAACTGCTGAATTATCATCAAAATAATAAAGTGATCCGACTCTGCTTTGCCAAAAACGACGACACTTTACTTAAAGCTGCCGAAATATTATGTCAACTTTAACCAAAGCAACATACAATATTATAATAATTGTATCGACATGGATGTATTGAACGTCAGCAACGAAAAAAGACCTTACGGTCTTTTTTTTGGACTTCACTTTACTTTGAATAATTGGTTGCGGGAGCCTATATCTTATGAAGAGTGAGCTGACGACCTTTGGGTTTGAGCCTTACAAGTTATAAATATTCTTCAAGGGTTACTGTACGTTGAAAATATGCTCTTAAAATATTATCAGCATGCGTCAGGAGGTCCCGTATCTCGCTTAGGCTCGCACAGGATGACGGCGTTTTATTTCAACCAAGTTTTTTTTAAATCCCAGATACGAAAAAAGCCCGTAAGGGCTTTTTTTTCGTTTGCTTTTTTAAATTTGGAAATTGGTTGCGGGAGCCCATACTTTATGAAGAGTGAACTGACGACCTTCGGTTATGATCCTTACCACTATATATTTATTAAACGTCAGAAACGAAAAAAGCCCGTAAGGGCTTTTTTTCGTTTGCTTTTTTACATTTGGAAATTGGTTGCGGGAGCCAGATTTGAACTGACGACCTTCGGGTTATGAGCCCGACGAGCTACCAGGCTGCTCCATCCCGCGTCCGAATGAACTACATAAAGTAGTAAGCCTATAACAATTTAAATTCCGTTATAAAAGAATAACTTATTTATACTTTAGTTAGAAGTTGGTTGCGGGAGCCAGATTTGAACTGACGACCTTCGGGTTATGAGCCCGACGAGCTACCAGGCTGCTCCATCCCGCGTCCGAATGGTTTAAGATAAATCTTAAACAAGCCACATTTATTTTAATTCTTAATGCATGAATATATTACAGTATTTCTATTACTATAGAAAGTTGGTTGCGGGAGCCAGATTTGAACTGACGACCTTCGGGTTATGAGCCCGACGAGCTACCAGGCTGCTCCATCCCGCGCCTGTAATATGTTTGAATTCAGTCTATTAATTATAGTTCACTATAAAGAATTGATTTCGGGTGCCTGCTCTTGTGTTAACGAACTGACGACCTTCGTCATCTTACCATATCCCCATGTTTAATTTACATTAACCATAAGAGAATTGGTTGCGGGAGCCAGATTTGAACTGACGACCTTCGGGTTATGAGCCCGACGAGCTACCAGGCTGCTCCATCCCGCGCCTGAATTCGAGGCGTACTATAAGGACTGACTTAATATATTGCAAGCTTATTTATTAAATAAGGGCATATTATTTGGCAATATGATCGATATATAAACAGTTGGTTTAAATGTGTACTCAAAATGGCTGTTTTTTAGCTGGTGTTGGATATTAAAGCTGATTTATTATCAGTTATTTACTGCCATTCTAAGACAAACGCTTTGGCATTGTTTATAATCCTCGCCATTGAACACTTTGGATCTCAGCATGAAACAATTTATAGCCTTAACATCTTTCGGTATCGAAGCATTATTAGCCGACGAACTTACTCAACTTGGTGCAACAGAAGTTGTCCATAAACCTGAAGGTATCTATTTTTCAGCCGACTTGAAAACGGCTTACTATATATGTCTAAAAACGCGATTAGCGAGTAGGGTATTAGTACGAGTTGCCGATGGCGTATCTTGTAAAGATAAAGATGCCCTCTATGACGCCGCTAAAAATGTTGACTGGACTGAGCATTTTAGCTCTGAAGATTTATTTGCCATTGACTTTGTCGGTAAGAATGAAAATATTCGTGATTCACAATTTGGTGGCTTAACGGTAAAAGATGCGGTAGTTGATTGCTTTAGAGATGCAAGACTCGATCGTCCAAACGTTGAGAAATTCCAACCTGACATTCGTATCCAAGCACGATTAGTTCGTAACGAAATAAACTTGTTTGTTGATTTTTCAGGTCGTAGCCTACACCAACGTGGTTTCCGTGAAGGTACCGGTGCTGCACCGATTAAAGAAAATTTAGCGGCAGCACTTGTTATACGTTCTGGCTGGTTAAACGATACGACTAAGCCTCTTGTCGATCCTATGTGTGGTTCAGGTACATTATTACTTGAAGCCGTATCAATGGCTGCAGGTATTAGCCCAGGTGTAAATCGTGAACAATGGGGCTTTACTCGTTGGAAATTTCATGACGCTGTTATTTGGGAGCAAGTATTTAACGAAGTTAAAGCCGAGTCTGACCTAGCAAGCGAAAACGCTAATGTTAAAGTGTTTGGTTTTGATATGGACGGGCGTGTCCTTAGAAATGCTAAAGCGAATGCCAAAGCGGCTGGCTTTGGTCATTTGATTGAATTTAAACAAGGCATGGCTGAAGATTTAAAAAATCAGTTTGGCGAACCCGGTACTATTTTGTTTAACCCGCCTTATGGTGAACGTATTGGTTCATTACCTGAGCTTGTGGCAACATTTACTGAGCTTGGTAAAGTCTTTAAACGTGATTTTCTTGGTTGGACGGTAAGTTTAATTACCTCTAGTGTTGAAATGCTATCACTGTTCAAGCTTTCAAGTCATAAACGCTATAAATTTAAAAATGGTCCATTAGATTGTCAGTTCGTTATATATAACGTTGATGCAAAACAAATTGACCGTACGCCTGCGCAAGCAGATTTTTCAGATCAAGAAAATTCAGCTTTTGCGAATCGTTTAAAGAAAAACATTAAAGGCATGAAGTCTTGGTTAAAGCAAAATGATGTTAATTGCTACCGAGTATATGATGCCGATATTCCTGAGTTTAACGTGTCTATAGACAGATACGACGATCATATTGTTATTCATGAATACGCGCCGCCAAAAGACATTGAAGAAGAAAAATCAGCTAAGCGTTTACAAGAAGCGATTTTTTGGGCACCAAGAATAATGAATATAGCGCCAGAAAAAGTGTCGCTAAAAGTTCGTTCTAAGCAAAAAGGCAAAAACCAATACGAGCAACTGGGCAAAACTAAACAGTCATTAACGGTAAAAGAATATGACGCACTGTTAAAAGTTAACCTTTGGGATTACTTAGACACTGGCCTATTTTTAGATCACCGTAAAACTCGTAAAATTGTCGCTAAAAAGTCACAAGGTAAGACGTTATTAAACTTATTTGCTTATACTGGCTCTGTATCTGTACAAGCTGCACTTGCTGGTGCTGAGAAGGTTACCACTATTGATATGTCTAATACCTATCTTGAATGGGCGAAAGACAATTTTGAATTAAATAAGCTGCGCGGTCATAAATATGAATTTATCCAAGCCGATTGCTTAAAGTGGCTTAGCGATAATAAGAACCAATACGATGTGGTATTTATTGATCCACCGACATTCTCAAACTCAAAACGCATGGAAGACAGTTTTGATGTGCAAAGAGATCACCTTGACCTCGTTAAAAGCGGCATGAAGTCGGTAGCTCCTGGTGGTGAATTGGTGTTTACCAACAATAAACGTAATTTCAAAATGGACTTTGATGGTTTAAACCTGGTTGGCTTAAAAGCTGAATGTTTAACTGAAGTTACCAGAGACTTTGACTTTAAACGTAATAAACACATTCATAATAGCTGGGTTATCACCCGCTTATAGTATTTATATAATGACATCGTTTGAGCAAGTTTGAAGAGTATAAGCATTATTAAAGATTTATCGTTTAACTTATATGGCACAGATGGTTGTCATTTATGTGAAATAGCAGAAGACTTGTGCAAGCAAGTCTTTACTGCTCAGCAATATTGTTACGTTGATATTATTGACTCTGTGCAACTATTAGAGTTATATAGCATCAGCATTCCCGTTCTAGAACACATAACAAGCGGTAACACCTTGTTTTGGCCGTTCGATTTACAACAACTACAAGAGTTTATTCGTGGAACTAATTAGAATAACTAACGCTGAATTAGCGTTTGGCGAAGATAAAATCCTCGCAAATACCGAATTTAGAATTCAAACCGGCGAACGATTATGTCTGGTTGGTCGCAATGGCGCAGGTAAGTCGTCATTAATGAAAATTATTAATGGCGAGCAAAATTTAGATGATGGCCAAATGGTTTTTACCAACAACATTAAAGTGGCCATGCTTGCCCAAGATCCACCTAAATCGGAAGATACCACTGTTTTCGATTATGTTGCGCTTGGTTTAGAAATAAATGGCAAGCTAATACGTCAGTATCACGAAATACTTAATATCGTTGTTGAAGATCCATCCGAGCAAAACTTGGACAAAATGTCGAAAATCCAAGACAAGCTTGAACAAAATAATGCTTGGGAAGATGAACAACGTATTGAACAAGTATTAAGTAAACTGCATTTAAAACCAGATCAAAGTATTAAAGAGCTTTCTGGTGGTTGGTTAAGAAAGGTGGCGTTAGCACAGACGCTGGTGACCAGTCCTGATGTGTTATTACTCGATGAGCCAACTAACCATTTAGATATTACTAGTGTGCTGTGGTTAGAAAACTTCCTTAAAAACTATCACGGTACGATAATATTTATCAGCCATGATAGGGCATTTATTCGCTCAGTAGCGACACGTATCGTTGACTTAGACAGAGGTATACTAACAAGTTACCCTGGTAACTATGATTTGTACCTAGAGCAAAAAGAAAACGACTTACAAGTAGAGTCTCAACAAAATCACTTGTTTGACAAAAAACTTGCGGAAGAAGAAGTGTGGGTTCGCCAAGGTGTTAAAGCTCGTCGTACTCGCAACGAAGGCCGTGTTCGTTCCCTTGAAAAATTACGAGATGAGCGTAGTGCCCGTCGTGATGTGAAAAAACAAGACAATATGGTACTTACCCAAGGCGACCGCTCGGGTAAATTAGTATTTGAATGTGAAAATTTAAATATGACATTTAATGATAAAAGCGTGATTAATAGCCTCGATTTATTAATCACCCGCGGCGATCGAGTTGCTCTTATTGGCGGTAATGGTGTTGGTAAGTCAACATTATTAAAATTAATTACCGGTCAGTATCAACAAACCTCCGGTAAAATGCGCAATGGCGTTAATTTAGAGATTGCTTATTTTGATCAGCATCGCGACCAGCTTGATGTCAATATGACAGTACAAGATGCGGTGTCGGAAGGTAAACAAGAAGTCGTGGTTAACGGTAAGCCGCGCCACGTTCTTGGTTACTTACAAGATTTCTTATTTAGTCCTAAGCGTGCTCGTACGCCTGTTCGTGCATTATCTGGTGGTGAGAGAAACCGCTTGTTACTGGCTAAACTGTTTTTGAAACCTAGTAACTTACTTATTCTCGATGAGCCAACCAATGATTTGGATATTGAAACACTAGAATTACTTGAAATGGTGGTGGCAAATTACCCAGGTACGGTTTTATTAGTAAGTCATGATCGTGATTTTGTAAATAATTGCGTAAATAGTTGTCTTTACTTTGACGGTAGCGGTGAAATAGGGCAAATTGTTGGTGGTTATACTGACGTTCAAGATTATTTAGCAATGAAGGCGGAACAAAATCAAAAGTTTGACGTCAAAGTTAAAAGTAAACCAAAAACGACTAGCGTTGCTAAAGCTAAAACTAAATTAACGTTTAAACAAAAACACGAATTAGATGCGTTACCTGAAGTGCTTGCTGAACTAGAAAATAAAATCGAAGACTTACAACAACAAGTAACGGCTGCCGATTTTTATACTAAAAGTGAAAAGCACACACAACAGGTATTTAAGCAATTACAAACACACGAAGCTGAACTCGAAGTAGCCTTTGACAGATGGCAAGAATTAGAAGAAATTCAAGAGAAAAGTAGTTAATGAAAAACTTGATAAAAACCGCTTTAACATTAAGCATCACTAGCGCTTTATTCGCGCAAGCAGCATTTGCTGCAACCTATGAAGTTATTGATTTAGGTTTAGTTGATACCGTAAAACATACTTACGGCGTTGAAAAAAATCCTAATGGCCAAGCAATTATTTCTGGCGTATCGGGCTATAATTTCCCTGTGCAGTTTCAATATTTAGATGAAGATGATTTTGACGATATTGTTCGCTATGCCGAAATTTATCATGATCAAATATTTGAACTGACAGATATTCAAGATGAAGATGCACTTCGAGCTGGCACGCCCGTGCCTAATGATTTGCAATGGGCAATTAACTGGTTAGGAGGAACTAAACGTGGTGACACTAGGTATCAAAAGATATCTGACACCTTTGTGTTTTTAACTGATGGTGTAACATCTATTCCGTTAACTATTTTTGATCAAATAATCCCTGGTACTTCGGATTATACGCGTTCTACGGCTGAAATCCCTAAAGGCATTACCAATGATGGCTGGAGTTTTGGTTCATCATCTGCGCCATACATGCCTTTACCACCTCATACTGATGATGATGATGATACCTACGTACATTGGATTCCACATGACAGTACCGGTGATCCTATTAATGGTTTTGCGACTCGCGGTTGGGTAAGCTTTGATGGCACATCTATAATCGAAGTAACACCATTAGAAGCAAGTTACGGTGGATTATCTGCTGTTAATGATATTAATGCTAATAGAGTTGCTGTTGGTACCAGTAGTGTTTCGCTTAATCCTCAAATACTAGAAGATATGCTTGATGATGACGATCGAGGTTGTAATGATCCTGATTATGTTGGTGACGGTGAAAATGTATCTTATGAAGTATGTATTTTCAGTTATAAAGCACGTTTATTCTTTTCAAACGCGGTAAAATGGTCAGTGAATGATGATGGTAGTGGTGTTGTTGCTACTGACTTAGGCACCGGCATAATTAATCCAGACCCAGAAGATGAGCGTCCTTTCACAAGTGCGGCCACGGGGATTAATGATAGTGGTGTTATTGTTGGCTACTCGAATTTTTGGTGGGATTATGACGAAACACCAAGTAGAACTGAACGAGTAGGGAGCTTTGCTGCTGTGTTTAAAGACGATCAAGTAATCGATTTTACCGATCGTGATGATTACTTTGAATCAAGGGCCCTCGATATCGCTAATACGGGTTTATTCACCGGTTATATGTATGCCTTTATAAATGGCAAGGCTAGAACTAAATTTTTCTATGCTAATGCGACTGATGATGTCATTACCCCTATTTTCCCTGAAGACTTCTTCAAGGGCTCTGCAAGTACTGGCTTTGCTATAAATGAAACTGGTTTTATTGTTGGTGAAGGTGAAGTAGAAACATTTAATGATAATGGTTCAACGCCGCGCAGACGTCATGGTTTCTTATACGATATAAATACCGACACTTTCAGTGATATCAATAGTTTTTTAACTTGTGAATCACAATATACGGTAGTTGAAGCAAGAGATATTAATGATGCTAACGAGATATTAGCTACCGCGTTTGTTAAGCAGGATAAACGCAACGCTGTTGGTGAAGTAATTGTGATTGATGGTGAAACTATTACCGAAGATGTATTACGTGCTGTGTATCTTGTTCCAATTGAAGGTGAGATAGAAGATTGTTCTGAAATAGAAGAGAAAACAGAACGTAAAGGCGCAAGCTTTGGTGTTTTCGCATTCTTATCTCTAATACCATTGATGTTATTTAGACGTAGAAAATTTATCTAGTTAGCTTTTAAAGTGACTAATTGAAAAAGGGTTAATGATTAAATCATTAACCCTTTTTTTGTGTATAAAACAAGATGCTGACCTTGCTTTATATGACGAGAAGGGACAACAGAGTTGTAAATTTGGTTGGTGAGGTTTTAGCCTCACGTAATGATTGTGTAGTGATCAAATAAGCTTTAGCTAGGCTAATAACGCGAGACTAAAGTCCCGCCAACATGTATTAATGCTGTGATTATATGGCTATACCTGGTCTTTGTGGCGAAGGCCGCAATCTTGATATTTGGTTGGTGAGGTTTTAACCTCACGTAATGATTACGTAGTGATCAAATTAGCTACGCTAATAACGCGAGACTGAAGTCCCGCCAACATGTATTAATGTCACGATCATATGGATATGAAAGAGTGGACCATGGCCAAATCAAGTGCATAAAAAAGTCCAAGGGCGTAAGCACTTGGACTTCCATTAAACCATCAACCTATTCTAGGACAAGACAATCTTTATATTAAAAGATTAGAATTTAGTTGTATCAGTAAACAAGCCAACTTTTAAGTCAGTTGCTTTGTAAATTACTTTACCGTCAACTGACACTGTACCGTCAGCAATACCCATGAATAATTTGCGTTTGATCACGCGTTTAAAGTCAATTTGGTAGGTTACTTTTTTGTTGGTTGGTAATATTTGACCAGTGAACTTCACTTCACCCACACCGAGTGCACGACCACGACCAGGGCCACCAACCCATGCTAAATGAAAACCAACTAGTTGCCACATTGCATCTAAGCCTAAACAACCTGGCATTACTGGGTCGCCTTTAAAGTGACAATCAAAGAACCAAAGATCTGGAGTAATATCAAGCTCGGCTGTGATCTCACCTTTACCATATAAGCCACCTTCTTCAGAGATGTGTAATATACGGTCCATCATTAGCATGTTATCAGATGGAAGTTTAGAATTACCTTCACCAAATAATTCACCAGTACCGGCTTGGATCAAGCCTGCTTTATCATATGAGTTTTTTTGTTCCATGAGTCTTCTTTCTTTTATTAATGTAAAAATGGATGCTGACTATTGGTAATCAACATTCATATAAATTCTTGGATGCACTTTAGCGTACACTCGTACACTAAACAATAGGCACTATGAATATATTTGTACTGGACAGATGAGTTAGTTTATTACCTATATACACTTAAGTAGGCTTGAAAGTAAGAACAGCTGTGCGCTTAAGCGAAACTCTATAAAAAATAGTTTGCATTCCCTATGGTTATGCGTAACCATGGTGTGAGTTAATATGCATGGGAATATTTATTATTATGTCAATTAAAAAAGCGGCGTTAACAAATGCAGAAAAACAGCAGCGCTTTAGAGACCGCCAAAAAGGTAGTGGTAAAAAAGAAGTTAGAGGCTATTTATCTGAAGAAGCAATCGAGTGTTATGCCAAAATAAATGAACAAACTGATTGGACCGACAGTACCATTTTATCTAATGCGATTCGTATAACATATGCCGCATACAAAAATGGTCAAATTGGTTTGTTAAATAATTGGTTAACTAAAAATAAGCTTTAATGAACTGATAATTTAATTAGCCAAGTACACAATAAGAATTGCGTACTAATATATTGCAGTAATTTTCAAATGTTAATATCACAAGATCTACAATTGTGTTATTTTTTAAATAATTAAAATGAGCATCATAGCCAGGGGAAGACCATTGATTAAAGTATTATTAGTTGATGACCATGATATTGTTAGAATGGGCATACGACGTTTACTCGATGATGCTAAAGGTATTGAAGTTATTAGCGAAGCCGCAACCGGTGAAGAGGCAGTTAAGTATTGTCGCGACAATCAACCAGATGTAGTGCTGATGGATATGAATATGCCTGGCATAGGTGGCTTAGAAGCAACTAAAAAAATTCTACGTTATAATCCAGATGCTAAAGTGGTATTTCTGACTGTACATATGGAAGCACCAATTCCCACCAAAGTCATGCAAATTGGCGCCGCCGGGTTCTTAACTAAATCTGCGGGTCCACAAGAAATGATCCAAGCCATTAGAGCAGTTAATAGTGGCCAACGCTATATTACCCCTGAGATTGCTCAGCAAATGGCATTAAATCAATTCCAGACAACGGAAGAAAACCCGCTGAGTCACTTGTCTGAGCGAGAGCTGCAAATCATGATGATGATCACCCGCGGTGAGAAGGTCGTAGACATATCAAAACAATTGAACCTAAGCAGTAAAACCATTAACAGCTACCGTTATCGCATGTTTACTAAACTAACGGTTAATAATGATGTTGAATTAACACATTTAGCAATTCGTTACGGTATGCACAATATCGAATCATTATAGTTTTAGTATGACTGAGAAACTGCAGGAATTTGATCATAAGGCATTTTTAGCAAACGTTACCGAACAAAGTGGCGTTTACCGCATGTACAATAACGAGCAAACGGTTATTTATGTCGGTAAAGCTAAAGATCTGAAGAAACGCCTAACAAGTTATTTTCGCAAAGATGTTGGTAACGTTAAAACTCGAGTATTAGTGAATCATATTAGTGCCATAGACGTCACTATCACTCATACCGAAGGCGAAGCCTTAATTCTTGAAAATAATTACATCAAGAAGTACCAACCCAAATACAATGTTTTATTACGAGATGATAAATCTTATCCCTATTTAGTTATTACTAAGCACCAACATCCTAAGCTTGGCGCTCATCGTGGCGGTAAGCGTATTAATGGTGAGTATTTTGGACCTTTTCCAACGGCAGGTGCGGTATGGGAGAGTTTGCGCTTAATGCAAAAACTATTTCCTATTCGTCAATGTGAAGACAGTTACTACCGAGCTCGCTCAAGGCCATGTTTGCAATATCAACTAGGGCGCTGCTCAGCACCTTGTGTTGGTAAAATAAGCGATGATAACTATCAACAGCAAGTCAGCTTAGCTCGTTTGTTCTTAAAGGGTAAAAACGATCAGGTGATCAGTACTCTAGTCGACCGTATGGAAGAGACGAGTCAATCGTTAGATTTTGAGAATGCGGCAAAATATCGAGATCAAATCGCAACGCTGCGCAAAGTTCAACAACAACAGTTTGTTTCAGGCATTACCGCCGAACTTGATGTGATTGGTTTTTATCGTTTAAAAAATCAAGCATGTATTCATCTATTATTTGTGCGTGAGCAAAAAGTGTTAGGCAGTAAAAGCTTTTTTCCAACCATCCCAAGCGAAACAACTGATGAAGAGATTGTTAGTGCCTTTATCGCTCAACATTATTTAGGCGAGGGGGTTGATCAAAGTAATATCGCCAAAGAAATTATCCTGCCAATGGCAATTCCTTTACAACAAGACTTTGCGCAACTGCTCAGTAAACAAGTAGGGCGAGACGTTAAAATATCTGCCAATGTGCGCTCTGAACGTTCTCGTTATTTAAAGCTTGCTCATACCAATGCCAATAATGCTTTAGATGTTCGGAATAGTCATAAAGAATCAGTAAAGGCACGTTTTAGCGATCTTAATAAAGTGTTTGAGTTAGATAAACCGATTGAGCGCTTAGAATGTTTTGATATCAGCCACACCATGGGACAACAAACCATTGCTTCTTGTGTGGTATTTAATACCGAAGGTCCATTGAAAACAGATTACCGCCGCTATAACGTTTTTGGCATCACTCCTGGCGATGATTATGCAGCAATGTCTTTTGCGTTAAATAAACGCTATGGCAAAATGAAAGATTTAGAGAAATTACCCGATATTGTATTTATAGATGGCGGTAAAGGTCAGTTGGCAAGGGCCGAACAATTTTTTGCCGATCTTGATTTAGAAAAATCACCTATGCTTGTTGGCGTTGCCAAAGGGGAGGGACGTAAACCAGGATTAGAAACGTTAATTATGGGCGGCTCACACCAATTAATATCTTTACCTGCAATTTCTCCTGCGTTACATCTGGTGCAACATATACGCGACGAATCGCATCGTTTTGCAATTGCCGGACATAGGGCCAAACGCGGCAAGCTTGTGAAAAAATCAACGTTGGAAGACATTCCAGGTATTGGCGCTAAAAAACGTCAAGCATTATTAAAGTTTCTTGGTGGCTTGCAAGAAGTAAAACAAGCGGATGTAGAGCAATTAATGAAGGTGCCAGGTATAAGTAAAGATTTAGCGACAAATATTTTTAACGCACTGCATGACAATACATAAACATCATGTACAATAACTCAAAATAATAAATCCTTAACAATAAGCAAATAGTAGAGCTATGTGGACAATTCCTAATCAAATAACGTTAGTTCGTATTATGTTAATACCCGTATTTATCGTTGTGTATTACATGCATGATATGTGGCCAGACACATTTTCCAATAATTGGTCAAACTTTGGTGCCTTTGCCGTTTTTTGGGTGGCAGCGGTAAGCGATGCCTTAGACGGTTATTTAGCAAGAAAACTAAATCAATCGAGTGCTTTTGGCGCGTTCATCGACCCGGTAGCGGATAAACTGATGGTCACCATCGCTTTAGTGTTAATCGTGTCTGAATATCGTAATATTTGGGTGACCATACCTGCAGTTATTATGATCGCCCGAGAAATTGTTATTTCAGCCTTACGTGAATTTATGGCGGATGTTGGCAAACGCAGTAGTGTTGCCGTTTCTGAATTAGGTAAATGGAAGACTACCGCGCAAATGTTGGCATTAATGGGCCTTATTTGGCGACCTGACTACGATATTAATCTCGGGTTATTTACATTGCCGCCGGAATTTATTATTTATGCGGCCTGGATGTTCTACTTTTTCGCCACTATTTTTGCATTTGTTTCGATGTTTCAATATTTAAAAGCAGCATGGCCAGCTTTTTCTGGTAAATAAAAGCGTTAATAAAAACATTAATTTACAGCGATATATTAAAATTAATACAAAATATAGATAAAAAATAAACAGATTATCTATATTTTAAGCAAACAGAAAAAAATACATATTAAATTGATATTTAAGTGTTGACTCATTAATAGAACGATGTAGAATGCACTTCCGTTGACAGGGAGTCAACACATGAAGCGGCTGTAGCTCAGCTGGTAGAGCATCACGTTGCCAACGTGAATGTCACGAGTTCGAGTCTCGTTAGCCGCTCCAAATTTTTAAAAAAGGGAAGTACATCACCAGCAGTTAATGTAAATTGGCGGGTTGGCAGAGTGGCTATGCAGCGGATTGCAAATCCGTGGACCTCGATTCGACTTCGGGACCCGCCTCCACTGTGCCCGGGTGGTGGAATTGGTAGACACACGGGATTTAAAATCCCGCGTCTTAACGGATGTGCCGGTTCAAGTCCGGCTCCGGGTACCATTTTCATTAATTTGATGGTTTGTACTAAAGAGCGTAACAATTAAATAAAGCGGCTGTAGCTCAGCTGGTAGAGCATCACGTTGCCAACGTGAATGTCACGAGTTCGAGTCTCGTTAGCCGCTCCAATTTAATGTTACCAAAATAGATTTTATGAAGCGGCTGTAGCTCAGCTGGTAGAGCATCACGTTGCCAACGTGAATGTCACGAGTTCGAGTCTCGTTAGCCGCTCCAATCTAGTTTTACCCCTTGTTCATTATAAGAGATGACAGGCACGTTAAGTTTTACTTAATATCAGTGCCCGGGTGGTGGAATTGGTAGACACACGGGATTTAAAATCCCGCGTCTTAACGGATGTGCCGGTTCAAGTCCGGCTCCGGGTACCATTTCTTACAACTGAACAAAGAACAAAGAACAATGAAAAATGTATTATTTATAATACAAGCTCTAAATGAAGCGGCTGTAGCTCAGCTGGTAGAGCATCACGTTGCCAACGTGAATGTCACGAGTTCGAGTCTCGTTAGCCGCTCCAATCTTTTTTAACTATCGTAGTTTAAATTAGATAATTATTTGATTTTAATCTGTTTTAATTAAAATTGAATGAGTAGGATATCAATACCTACTATAAAAAATACTGTCCCAAATGCCCGGGTGGTGGAATTGGTAGACACACGGGATTTAAAATCCCGCGTCTTAACGGATGTGCCGGTTCAAGTCCGGCTCCGGGTACCATTTGGATAGTTTATTCCCAAAATATTTCAAATTAAATCAAATCAAATTATTACTTCAAAAAAACAAAATCCCGCGTCGCTCATGTTTATAACCGATGTGCCAGTTCAAGTCCGGCTCCGGGTACCATTTGGATAGTTTATTCCCAAAATATTTCAAATTAAATCAAATTATTACTTCAAAAAAACAAAATCCCGCGTCGCTCATGTTTATAACCGATGTGCCGGTTCAAGTCCGGCTCCGGGTACCATTTGGATAGTTTATTCCCAAGATATTTCAAATCATTATTTCCAAAAAAACAAACAAAATCCCACGTCAGTCATGTTTATTTAAACTTTATGATCTTTTTGCTGCATTTTTAGGTATCATTAAGATAAGTCTTAAATAAAAGAGAATTACAACCATGAGTAAATCTTTATTCAAATCAATCGCTTTAGTCTTTTTATTAGCATCTTGTGCCTCTGGCTATCAGCCTGCTGTAGATTATAATCCCGAATATAACTTTTCCAGTTTAAAAACCTTTGCTGTTATAGAGACAAAATTAGAAGACAGCCAAACTAAAAGCCTTAATAGCAATATTAGTGATTTAGATAATGACAGGATCATTAAATCATTAAAGGTTAATTTACTTAACAAAGGCATGGTAGAAGCAGAACAAACCAATGCTGACATGCTGGTGAGATATCAACTTGTAAGTAAAGATAAAATTCGCTTACGTACTTACAATTCAGGTCTCTATAATTGTTGGCGCTGTCGCGGTATTTATGGCGCTAATTATCAGCAGACTCAAGTCGATGTTAAACAGTACGTAGAAGGTACGCTAATTATTGACTTAGTCGACCCTAAATTGCAAAAATCAGTATGGCGCTCTGTTGTAACAGATACTCTAAAAAATAAAGAGATACCGGTAGAAGAAAAACAAGCTAAGATCCAAGATTTAATTGATCAAATGCTTGCTAGCTTTAAAACGCCAACGCCAGCCCCCGCTGAATAATTTAACGATATAACTTAAGAAGTACATAATTATGAGCGAAGAAACGATATTCTCTAAAATTATCAGGCAAGAAATACCAACGCCTTTGTTATATCAAGATGATTTGGTTACTGCCTTTCGTGATATTACACCGCAAGCACCATGTCATATTTTGATCATTCCAAACAAACTTATACCTACAGTTAATGATGTAACTGAAGATGATGAGTTAACGTTAGGACGTATGATCACCGTCGCTAAAAAATTAGCGGCAGAGGAGGGCATAGATGAAGATGGTTATCGTCTTATTATGAATTGTAATAAACATGGTGGCCAAGAAGTTTATCATATTCATATGCATCTTGTTGGCGGTAAACAACTTGGCTCAATGCTCAAAAGATAAACTAGCCACAGCATTAATTTATAAGCCAAGCACTATGCTTGGCTTTTTGCTTTCAAGGATTTGCTCTTATAAATTATAAAAGCATTGCTAGTGAAAAAGTCGACGCATAAGATATTCCATAAAATTGAGTTACAACTGTTTACAAGTTATTAATATTTGCTATTATTCGCGGCGAGCCAGGGGGTGTTCATCTACATTGGTAAAATGTTGATGCACTGAGATGCGATGTTAATCCAATTATTTTAAATTGGTTAGCGCGAACCCTTTGAACCTGAACCGGATAATACCGGCGTAGGAATGGTTATAATCGCTAAAGTAGTCAATTCGTATTCCGAATCGCTGTCAATCAGGCGTTTATCCCTTTTTGTGCCGGATCCTTAAATAGATACCAAGTTAATTAAATTGGTATGAATAAATTTAGAGATCTGTAATGAACTTTCAAACAAGTACACTTTCTTCTGCTATTTTATTAGCATTATTTTCTGCCTCAGCAACTGCTGAGCAAACTCAAATTGAACACCAAACTAGCAACGCTGATATCGAAAGCATTGAAGTTATTGGTGATTTTCGTCGTCACAACTTACAAAACAACCCTTCATCGTTATCTGTGCTAAACAGTGATGACATTGCATTGCGTAATGCGCAAAACCTTGAGGAGATCATGTTAGCAACACCTAATGTGAACTTTTCTAGTGGTAGCAGTCGGGCTCGTTATTACCAAATTCGCGGCATAGGCGAACGTAGTCAATTTAAAGAGCCAATTAACCCATCCGTTGGGGTGATTATAGATGACGTTGACTTTAGTAGTATAGGCAGTGCTGCGTCTCTTTATGACACCAAACAAGTTGAAGTGTATCGCGGACCGCAAGGCACTAAATTTGGTGCGAGTGCAATGGCAGGTGTTATTAACATAATTACTAATGAGCCTAGTGATGAGTTTGAAGGATCGGTTAAAGCCATGTTGGGTAATTATAATTCATCATCATTAGGGTTAATGCTATCGGGTCCTGCAACAGATGATTTAGGCTATAGAGTTGCCATAGAACAGTTTCAAAGTGATGGTTTTATCGAAAACCAGTATTTAAATGTAGATGATAGCCAAAATAAAGACGAACTGACTGCACGTACAAAATTAAAATATATCGCATCTGATCACTTAACTATCGACTTGGCGTTGTTTTATTTAGACTTTAATAATGGTTACGATGCATTCTCACTAGATAATAACCGCAATACCCTATCAGATAAGCCAGGGGTTGATGAGCAAGAAACACTTGCCTCTAGTGTTAAGTTTTCTTACAGCGGTTTAGAGTCAGTCGACTTATTAACAATATTCAGCTTTAACGATTCAGATTTAACCTATGGTTATGATGAAGATTGGAGCAATCCCAACCTTTGTATCAGCAATGACTGTCCTTACGGTGATTATGCTTCTGAGGATTATTATTTCCGCGACAAATCACTGCTTACCGCCGAACAACGTATTTTATCTAAAGCAGATTCCAAATTATTTAATAACAGTACTGACTGGGTTGCAGGCTTATTCATTAAAGAAGAAAGCGAAGACTTATTGCGCCAATATACTTATGCGGATAGTGATTTTGAATCTAAGTTTGATGCCACAACTATTGCTGGCTATGTGCAATTTGATAGCCAATTATCAGAAAAATTAGCGTTAACGACTGGGCTGCGTGTTGAAGATAGAAATGCAGATTATGTTAACTCTAACGGTAATAAATTTAAACCTTCTGAAACTATGGTTGGCGGTAAAGTCGTATTGTCTTATCAAGCAACCAATGACAGTCTTGTCTATGGTTCTGTAAATCGTGGTTTTAAAGCCGGTGGCGTTAATAGCGCAGGCAGTCTTGAAGCCGGTAAACGTGAATTCGATCCAGAATATGTAATGAACTTTGAGCTAGGCTTAAAGCAAAACTATTTAGATGGTGCTGCGTACGCGCGGATAGCTGTGTTTTACATGGATAGAACTGATATGCAAGTCAGTACCTACAATACCAATAAACGACCTGACGGTAGTGAAGAGTTTATTACCTATTTAGATAACGCTGCAGAAGGATCAAACCAAGGGATTGAAATTGATTCTGCATGGCAACTCACCGATAACTTTGAAGTTTATGGCTCATTAGGATTGTTGGATAGCGAATACAAAGATTTTATCAATGGCAATGGTGATGATTTATCAGGCAGAGAACAAGCCCATGCGCCAAAGTATCAGTACAATCTTGGTGTAAATTATTATTTGCTTGAATCAATATTATTCAACGTTAATGTCGATGGTAAAGATGAATTTTATTTCTCTGATAGCCATGACGAACAATCTAAAGCAATCGATTTAGTCAATGCATCTGTTACTTATTTGCAAGACCACTGGCAAGTTAAGTTCTGGGGTCGTAATATTACCGATAAAGACTACCAAACCCGCGGTTTCTTTTTTGGCAATGACCCTCGTGATGGGTATACCCCTAAACAGTATTCACAACTTGGCGCACCCGCTGAATTTGGTGTAACGTTAGATTATCAGTTTTAACTTATCGTCAAACACTCAAAATAAGGTAATTTGTATTTAACAACTTACCTTAAATTTTTATAAAGAGAATGTTATGCAAGTATCAATTGAAATCAGTTTGTACCCGTTAGCTGAACAAGAGTTTAAAGCCGACGTTTGGGCTTTTATTCGTACATTACGTGATGTTGATGGTTTAAAAGTTGTGACCAACGGCATGAGCACCCAAGTGTTTGGCGAATATGACTTAACCGTAAATGCGGTAATGAAGCAAATAAAACATGCTCATCAAACGTTAGGGAGTGCCGTATTTGTTTGTAAGTTCATCGGCGGCGATCGTTCTGCGCCTGAAGCTGAAATTTAATCACATGCCTAGTTATATGCTTAGTCACATGAATAGATAATTGGTAACACTTTACTATGACAAACATTTTTACCAACACCTTTACCTACTTTTCCACATTACCCTTTTGGGAATTGTTAGCGGTGTTATTATCTGTAGCTTACGTAGTGTTAGTTGCCCAAAATAACCGTTGGTGTTGGCCAGCGGCATTTGTAAGTACCTTGATTTTTACCGTTATATTTTATGATGTGTCATTATTAATGGAAAGTTTACTCAATATTTATTATATGGCAATGGCGTTATACGGTTGGTATTGTTGGCAAAATTCAAAAGTATTAGGGGCAAATAATGAATTACCTATTTGTTCTTGGCCTTGGTTAAAACATCTCAAGTTAATCACCATATTGTCGGTAATAAGCTTAATGTTAGGTTTTATTATGGACAATTATACGCAAGCAAGTTTTGCCTATTTAGATACTTTTACCACAGTTTTTGCCATATCAACAACGTATTTAGTCGCGATAAAGGTACTTGAAAATTGGTTGTATTGGTTTGTGATCAATAGCGTGTCTTTATATCTATACCTACAAAAAGGTTTAGAGCCAACAGCTGCCTTAGCCGCATTTAATATACTAATGTGTATTATCGGCTTTATTAAATGGTATAAGGTTTATTGTAAACAAGCACTTAACGGTCGTGCAAGATTAACTCCCAACAGCATAGGTTAATGAATTGGCAATTACTGATGAGCATCTAAAACGTTTACACAACATAGATTGTATTCAACCAATAGAGACAGTTGAGCCGCTAGTTGGTGGTTTGAGTCATCATTGTTTTAAAGTGACATCATTGCAGCAAATGTATTTTGTTAAGCTATTTAGCACTAACCAATCGTTGTCAGGGTATTGCAACACCAGTCATTGCCAAGTTAACCCTGCGCATCATCTAACGATTCAACATGCAGCATACCTAAAAGGCTTTTCAGCGAAGATTATTGAGGCTGATGAGCTGGGCAGTTATATGGTGTGTGAATATATCGATGGGGTCACTCTGCTAAACAGCACTGCCAATGATACGACCAAGTTAAAGTCTTTAGCTAACATACTGGCTAAATGTCATCAACTAGATGCAGCGGTTGCTCCGTTAGATTTGTTATCTGTGGTCGAATCGCTAATAGTAAAATGTCCATTAACCCAAGCTGATAAACAAAAAATCATCACACGGTTTAACACTCAGTTAAAACAAGTAACAGTTAATGTCGGCGATTTGGTGTTATGTCACGGTGATGTAAATTTTAGTAATATCATCCTTAAGGGCGAGGACAGTTTCTTGATTGACTGGGAGTATTGTTGTTTGGCAGAAGCTGAATATGATATTGCAATGGCCATTTCAATCAATAAATTAAGCACAAATCAACAATTAATTTTTCTAGAATATTGTCATAATTCTTATTCTGTTAATGTAAAACCATCCTTCAGCACAGATAAAGTACATATGTATTTAGCTCTTTGCAATATCATAAATGCATTATGGTTTGAACAACAACCAGCAAATGTTGAGGGGTGTTCGCTGTTAAATGAACATGATCACTTTAATGGTTTTATTCAAAACTTCCTTAGATAAATGTACAAATAAAACCCAATAATAGGGCTTTATTGGCATTTTTAAGACCAAATGCGTAATAGTTACGTTAAGTAACAGTGTTTTAACATCTATGTTAAGCGATACTACTAATTCATCTTAAGCTTTATAGTGTTGAGTCGTATTTTGAAATGGCAAGAATTTATAGAAAATAGAAACCGATTTTTTTGGTTATTACATATTGGCGGCTGGCTTGGCTTTGCCTTTGTGCATTACCTTGGATCATTATTACATGATTTAAGGGACTTATTTACTTGGCTTATTCTGCTTAACGCTTATGCAGGCTGTATTCTTTCAATACCACTGCGTTATATCTATCGTCGCGCCTGGAACCTTTCGCCACTTAAAATTGCCATGGTTGTGGTTATTTCCTCTTATGCAACCGGTTTACTTTGGCAAATTTTGAAAAACCTTTCTCATTGGGAAATATATAAACACGGCTATAAACCCGATTCTTTACTGTATTACTCTCAAAATAGTGTTTGGTCTTTATATATTATGCTGAGTTGGAGTGGCTTATACTTTGGTGTTAAGTACTACCAAATGTTACAGCAAGAGCGTCAAAAAGTGTTAAACGCCAATAATATGGCCAATCAAGCCCAACTAAAAATGCTGCGATATCAGTTAAATCCACACTTTTTATTTAACACCTTAAATGCCATATCCACATTAATAATGATTGATGACAATAAAACCGCTAATGGTATGGTCACAAAATTGAGTGATTTTTTACGTTACTCGTTAGATATGGATCCAATGAAGCGGGTGCTGTTAACGGAAGAGGTTACGGCTTTAAAGCTGTATTTAGATATTGAAAAGGTACGCTTTGAAGAACGCTTACAATTAACTTTTGAAGTGCAAAAAAATTGTAATGATGCGCTTGTACCCAGTATGATTTTGCAGCCAATAGTTGAGAACTGTATTAAACATGCCATAGGAGTTTCAGAGAATGGTGGCACTATTGCGGTCAAAATATCCAGATTTGCTAATGACTTACAACTTGAAGTGAGTGATAATGGTCCAGGCGCTGAAATTAAAAATGGCAATCTATTTAGAGAGAATGGTGTTGGCTTAGCCAATACTCGAGAGCGACTAGCCACTCTTTATGGTGAAAATTATTCACTTGTTGTTAGTGACAATATTCCATCAGGCGTTAAAATAAGTATTAGGATCCCTTTTTCAACTTAATGAGCATTGATGAAATCAACACTTAACACCATAATAGTCGATGACGAATCCCTCGCCCGTAAAGGCTTAGCTATTCGGTTAGATGCCTTTGAGCAAATTACGGTTGTCGCTAATTGTACTAATGGCCGTGAAGCCATTAGTGAAATTTATAAGCTTAAACCTGATTTAGTCTTTCTTGATATTCAAATGCCGGGTTTAAACGGCTTTCAAGTAGTACAAGAATTAAAAGATATGCAAACAATGATGCCGCAAGTTATCTTTGTCACAGCATTTGATCAATATGCCATTAAAGCGTTCGAAATTAATGCTATTGATTATTTATTGAAACCTGTTGATCACGAAAGGCTAAGCTTAGCGATTGCAAAAGTTGAACGTGCCATTGAGCAATCTAATGACAGCGAACATAAAGCTAAGTTAGTACAATTGGTTAGCGATGTAACGGGTAATAACACTCAACAAATACTTGAAGAGCTAGCAAACAACACCCCAGTATCGGTAAGTAACTATTCAAATGTTTTAGCCATTAAAGATATTGGTGAAACGACTCTTGTCCCAACCAAAGATATTCTTTGTATTGATGCCGCCGGTGATTATATGTGTGTGCACACCAATTCAGGCACGCACATTTTACGCAAGACGATGAAAGAATTAGAAGAAATTCTTGACCCTAAATTGTTTTTAAGAATTCATCGCTCTAGTATTGTCAATAAAACCTATATTGATAAATTTGGTAATCATATTAATGGTGAATATTATTTAATATTAACCAATGATAAAGAGCTAAAGGTGAGCCGTAGTTATAAAGATAAAGTGAAACAAGCTGTCTTTGGATAACTTATGCCTTAATTTCCACTATCAGTTTCAGCCTCCGTTTTAGCAAGCATTTACAGTTTATGGATTTTAGCCAGTTCAGCGACATCTAAAATAGAATTCTGCGCAGTGAGCAATTGTGTGTTCACTTGTTTGGTATGTTGTACGGACATTGCTAAAGGTACTTCAGCTATATTACCCGCTATTTCGCCGAGCATCATGTCTGTTTTACCCGCAATTATCGCTTCAATGGCAGCAACACCCAATTTTGTCGCCAGTATTCTATCTTTAGCCACAGGTGTACCGCCACGTTGTATGTAGCCTAATACACAAGGCGTACAATCAATATTGGCATACTGATGTAAATCATCACAAAGTTGTTGTACACCTTTTGGCCATAAATTTTCAGCCGCAACAATCAAATAACTACATTGACCACGTTCTTGTTTGGTGAGAGTGATATGTTCAGCGATCTTTTGTAGTTCTAAACCTGGATTTTTAAAGTTTTCAAATGTTAATACTTGTTCTGCTGCACAAGCAATACCGACATTTAAGGCCAAAAACCCACTATGTCTACCCATTACTTCAACCACAAACACGCGTTCAAAAGCATCTGCGGTGTCTCTTATTTTATCTATGGCTTGAATGGCCGTATTTACCGCTGTGGCAAAACCTATGGTGCTTTCTGTGCCGTCGATATCATTATCTATAGTGCCAGGAATGCCAATCAGTTGACCGCTATAATATTTACTTAATTCGATCAAACCTGAAAATGAACCATCACCGCCAATAACAACTAATGCATCAACATTCAATTTTTGGAGATTTTGTGCCGCCTTTCTTTGACCACTATCGGTTGCAAATTCGACACTGCGGGCACTTTTTAAAATAGTGCCTCCACGATGAATAATAGTACGTACATCACGTTCAGCTAATGGACTGTATTCATTATTAAGTAAACCATTATAGCCGTGATAAAAGCCAATAATTTCAATGTTGAAGTGCAGGGCGGTCAACACTAGTGCTCGAATAGCAGCATTCATGCCGGGAGCATCACCGCCGCTTGTTAAAATTGCTATTTTTTTTATGTCAGGCATTCTAAATTTTGTATTTAATCAATATAGGTTAACAATACCGCAAAAAAAGGCAAAAAAAAACCAGCATAAATGCTGGTTTATATTAATTATTTTTGACTACTTTTTTTGTAGCAAGCTTAAATGACTATTTAACGGTTAATACTTTAATTGTATTTGAAGCGCCAACAGTTTCCATGGTATCACCATGAGTTAGAATAACTAAATCACCTGATACCAAGTTTGATTCTTCTTGCTGGCCTACAGCAGCTAATATTTCGCTACTTAGCGCTTCATCAGATGTTTGCGTAGAATCAAAAAATACCGGGTAAACACCACGATAAATTGCCGATTTTGCTAACGTCTTTGTGTGACGAGATAAAGAGAAAATAGGTAAACCTGAAGTAATACGAGACATTACTTTCGCGGTCATACCAGATTCTGTTAATGAAATAATCGCTTTAACACCTTTTAAGTGGTTAGCTGCGTACATTGCAGAAAGAGCGACTGTTTCAGAAATATCATTAAACATCATATCTAAACGATGTTTTGAAATATTTGCTGAACGTTGTTTTTCTGCACCAATACACACCGACGCCATTGCTTTAACTGTTTCTACCGGGTATTTGCCGGCAGCAGTTTCAGCACTTAACATCACTGCATCAGTACCATCAAGTACAGCATTAGCAACATCCATAACTTCAGCACGAGTTGGCATAGGGTTACTGATCATTGTTTCCATCATTTGCGTTGCTGTTATTACCACACGGTTTAATTGACGAGAGCGGGCAATAATATGTTTTTGCTTACCAACAAGAGCAGCATCACCAATTTCTACGCCTAAATCACCACGGGCAACCATTACAACATCAGAAGCTAAAATAATGCCATCTAGGACATCATTGTCGTTTACCGCTTCGGCACGTTCAATTTTAGATACTAATTTAGCATTACAATTTGCTTCTTGAGCAAGTAAACGTGCTTCACGCATATCTGCAGCGTCACGAGGGAACGAAACGGCTAGGAAGTCAGCATCTAATTTTGCTGCTAGTTTGATATCTTCTTTATCTTTGTCTGTTAACGCTGCAGCTGTTAAACCACCGCCTTGACGATTGATGCCTTTGTTATTTGATAATGGGCCACCAATAGATGTTGTTGTATAAACTTTGTTGCCAACAATTTTATCGACAATAAGCTGTACACGTCCATCATCAAGCAATAATACATCGCCAGTGTTCACGTCATTTGGTAATTCTTTATAATCAATACCAATGCTTTGCTTTGTGCCTTCGCCTTTAGCAAGGTCAGCATCAAGGATAAAACCGTCACCAATTTCTAATTCGATAGGACCGTCTTTGAATGTTGAAATTCGAATCTTAGGGCCTTGTAGATCACCTAAAACAGCAACATAGGTATTTAACTCTTTGGCAATCGCTCGAACATTTTCAGCACGGGTAATATGATCTTGTGCAACACCGTGTGAGAAGTTAAGTCTTACCACATTAACACCAGCTTTGATCACTTCGCGTAATACATTAATATCGTCTGTTGCTGGACCAAGGGTTGCTACAATTTTCGTTCTTCTAGGCATAAGAAGGTAACCTTTCTAATATTTTTAAATTAATCTCTACGTTCAAAACGTGAGCTACGTAAACTATCTTTAACTTTTTTCAAATTATCTCTAAACTTAGAGCCACGACGTAGGGTAAAACCGGTCGCTAATATATCGATTAAAGTTAATTGGGCAATTCGGGAGGCCATTGGCATATATAAATCAGTATCTTCAGATACCGATGGCGATAATACAATATTACATTCTTTTGCAAGCGGGGTGTTTGCATCGGTTATACCGATAACAATGGCATCATTTTCACGAGCCATTGCAGCAACTTCAACTAGAGGCTTAGTACGACCAGTATGTGAAATAACCACAACAACGTCACCTTGAGCACTGTTAATACTGCTCATGCGTTGCATAAGAATATCGTCAAAGTAAACCACAGGTACATTGAAGCGAAAGAATTTATTTTGTGCATCGTGAGCAACAATAGCTGAAGCGCCTAATCCGAAAAATGAAATTTTATTTGCTTGAGTGAGAACATCTACAGCTCTATTGATCAAAGAGGTATCTAAACTTTTACGCGCCATTTCAAGATTGGCAAGTGTCGAATCAAAGATTTTATTGGTATACTCATCAACAGTATCGCTTTCATCCACATGACGGTTTACATAAGGTGTACCATTTGCCAAACTTTGTGCTAAATGCAATTTAAAGTCTGGATAACCTTTTGTATCTAATCGTCTACAGAAGCGATTTACAGTGGGCTCACTTATATTAGCTTGTTTAGCTAAGGTAGCAATACTTGCATGTATTACTGTTGTTGGGGAAGCTATGATAACTTCAGCAACTTTACGTTCTGATTTACTGAATGTATCGAACTCTGCGGTGATTTTTTCTAGTATATTCATTCGTTGACCTCATCTTGTATACCACTACTGTAAGTTATTTTTATGGAATAAAACAGTATTATGTAAATTTATTTCATAATTATTGGTATTTTTTAACGGAATTTCATATTGAATGAAACTAATTTAACCGCTATTACACTGCAACTTCACTGCTAGTAGTGTTTTAAAGGAGAAAGAAGTGTTTGTAATAAAATTACAAATATTACTTTACCTTCGGTGGATATCAGTTTAAATTGTATGTAATGTAATTTATTTTCATTGTTTTAAGAGATTGAATCTATGTCTGAACAAGCTATACACAGTGCACATCAAATCGTACTATTCGGTGCCGCCGGTGACTTATCTAAGCGAAAATTATTCGCTGCCTTATACCATTTAGATAGCGAAAACCTATTAGAAGACTCCGCCAAAATAATTGGTGTTGCGCGACATGACTGGAGTTGTGAAAAATTTAAAACCTTTGTGGTCGACAATTTACATAAGTTCGTAAGTAAAGATTTAGACGACACGGTATTAACTCGCTTCATTGCGCGTTTTGATTACGTTAATATTGAATTTAGTAAACTTGACGACTTTAAAAAATTAGATGATATTTTAAATCCTGAGTTAGTGACTCTTTATTATTTAGCAACCCCACCATCCATATACGGCATGATCGGCGATGGCTTAAATGCTACTGGCTTAGATAATGAACATGCACGAGTAGTGATGGAAAAACCTATCGGTTATGACCTTGAGTCATCAAAAGTGATTAACGATCAAGTGAGTCGTTATTTTAGCGAGTCACAAATTTACCGTATCGATCATTACTTAGGTAAAGAAACGGTATTAAACTTATTATCACTGCGCTTTGCTAACTCATTATTCAGTACTAACTGGGATCACAGTAGCATTGACCACGTACAAATTACTGTTGCAGAAAGTGTTGGCATTGAAGGTCGTTGGGGCTTTTATGACGGAACTGGGCAAATGCGCGATATGGTACAAAACCATCTGATACAAATTTTATCGCTATTAGCGATGGAGCCACCAACCGATTTATCTTCAGAAAGTCTTCGTGATGAAAAATTAAAAGTTATAAAGGCATTACGTCCGATTAACCACAGTAATGTGCACGAAAAAACAGTACGAGGCCAGTACACTAAAGGTCATATGGATGGCGTAGCTGTTCCTGGTTATCTTGAAGAAGAGGGTGCAAATACCAAAAGTTCGACTGAATCGTTTGTTGCGATTAAAGCCGAAATCGATAACTGGCGCTGGGCAGGCGTGCCATTTTATCTGCGTACTGGTAAGCGAATGCCTTGTAAGCATTCAGAAGTAGTTATCCATTTTAAACATCAGCCGCATAATATCTTTGCCCACAGTTTTAAACAGTTACCGGCAAATAAATTGACTATTCGCTTACAACCTGATGAAGGTGTTGAGTTAACGGTAATGAATAAAATACCGGGTATTAGTAGTAACCTTGACATTAATGAAACTAAACTCGATTTAAGTTTCTCTGATTTCAATGAAAATAAGCGTGTCATTGATGCTTATGAGCGTTTAATTTTAGGCGCCATTGAAGGTAATCAAGCATTATTTATTCGCCGAGATGAAGTTGAAGCGTCTTGGGATTGGGCTGATAGTATTCGCAATGCATGGGATGCTTCAAATGAAGCACCTAAAAGCTATGCTGCTGGGTCATGGGGACCGGTGTCGTCGTTCTCATTAATAGCTCGTGATGATAGAAACTGGGACGAATAATGAATAATTTAAATAAATTTTCGAGTCGTGATGAGCTCGATCAAAAATTTGCCAGTCAAGTCGCTCAGCAATTACAAACAGCCATTGATGCTAATGGTCGTGCAAGTATTGCTTTTTCTGGTGGTAGTACACCAAAAGGTTTTTTCAATGCATTATCACAAACTGATATAGCTTGGGATAAAGTCACCGTAACTCTAGCGGATGAACGTTGGGTTGATGTGAAAGATAATGACAGTAATGCCCGTTTGCTTGCTGAAAATTTATTACAAAACAATGCCAAACAAGCAACATTTTTCTCATTAAAGCAAGATGGTGATTTTGATCAAAATTACTTAAGCGAGCTTACTAAACAAGCTCAGCAACAATTATTGCCTTTAGACGTAACAATACTGGGTATGGGAGAAGATGGTCATACGGCCTCAATATTCCCATGTAGTGCTCAAGTGAATGAAGGTTTAGATGTAACCGCTGAACCTGCTCTAATAAAAGTAGTACCTACCACTGCGCCATATGAACGTATAACGTTTAATTTTAGCGCATTAATTAACTCATCAAATTTATACTTACACATTGTCGGCCAATCAAAGCAAGATGTTTTAAATAAAGCTCTTGCAGATGATAACGCTGTTGAAATGCCTATACGTGCATTTTTACAAAATGACCAACAAACTTGTAATATTTTCTGGGCGGAATAATCATGACTAAAACTAACTTAAATCCTCAAGTAGCAGCGATCACCAATCGCATTATAGAGCGCAGTAAAGATGCGCGTGCAAAATATCTAGCCAAAATTGATGGTGCAAAATCTTCAAAAGTACATCGCTCAGCGCTGTCTTGCGGTAACTTAGCACACGGATTTGCCGCTTGTGGTAAAGAAGATAAAGCAATTTTAAAGCAATTAAATCATAGTGATGTTGCAATTGTTTCTGCTTATAACGACATGTTATCGGCACATCAACCGTATGAAACATACCCACAAATCATAAAACAAGCCGTTCGTGATACTGGTGGCGTTGCCCAGTTTGCTGGTGGTGTACCGGCAATGTGTGATGGTGTGACTCAAGGTCAACCCGGTATGGATTTAAGCTTAATGAGCCGTGACGTTATTGCCATGTCTTCTGCTGTTGCGTTATCGCATAACATGTTTGATGGCACGGTAATGCTTGGTATTTGTGACAAAATCGTACCCGGCTTATTAATAGCAGCGATGACATTTGGTCATTTACCAACAGTATTTATACCTGCAGGTCCTATGCCTTCAGGTTTACCTAATAAAGAAAAAGCTCGAGTGCGTCAGCAATTTGCTAAAGGTGAAGTTGGCGAAGATGAATTATTAGAAGCTGAATCTGCTTCTTATCACAGTGCCGGTACTTGTACCTTCTTTGGTACTGCGAACTCTAACCAGTTAGTGGTTGAAGTTATGGGCTTACATTTACCGGGTGCATCTTTTGTTGCGCCAAATACGCAATTGCGTGAAGAGCTTACTAAAGCGGCTGCTCGTCAAGTAACTCGTTTAACACAACAATCAGGTAATTACGTGCCTGTTGGTCGAATGGTTGATGAACGTTCTCTTGTTAATGCCATTGTTGCACTACTCGCAACGGGTGGTTCAACCAACTTAACTATGCATATTATTGCCTTTGCACGAGCTGCAGGTATCATTATCAACTGGGACGACTTTGCCGACCTTTCTGATGCTGTGCCATTAATGACACGTATTTACCCGAATGGTTTTGCTGATATTAACCAGTTCCAAGAAGCGGGTGGTATGGCATTATTATTCAGAGAATTAATTGACGCAGGACTTGTACATGAAGATGTACAAACCATTTGTGGTCAAGGTTTAGAGCGCTACACCCAAGTGCCAGTGATTGAAAATGGTGAACTCACTTGGATAGATGGTGCAACAGTGTCTGGCGATACCGACATTATTGCAGCACCAGGCAAACCATTTAAAGCGGATGGTGGCTTAAAACTACTCAAAGGTAACTTAGGTCGTTCGGTCCTTAAAACATCTTCACTACGTGAAGGTCAAGAAGTGATCAAAGCACCAGCGGTTGTATTTGAAGATCAACACGAATTAGATGCAGCCTTCGAATCAGGTTCATTAGATAAAGACTTTATTGCAGTTGTGCGCTTCCAAGGCCCCAAAGCTCGCGGCATGCCTGAATGTCATAAATTAACGCCACCTTTAGGTGTATTACAAGATAAAGGCTTTAATGTAGCACTTGTTACTGATGGCCGTATGTCTGGCGCATCAGGTAAAGTACCCGCTGCAATTCATTTAGTGCCAGAAGCATTAGATGGCGGTTTAATCGCTAAGGTACAAACCGGCGATATGATTTTGCTTGATGGCTTTACTGGTGAGTTAACTCTACTTGTAGACCAAGCTGAGTTAGACGCACGTACGAGTGCTAAATTTGAAGCTCATCATGAGCATCAAGGCATGGGTCGTGAAATGTTCGGCTTTATGCGTAATAACTTAAGTGGCGCTGAATTAGGTGCATGTTCATTATTTTCAGAGGATAGCTAAGTCATGACAACAAATGTAGTAAATGTTGTTGCTGATATAGGTGGCACAAATTTAAGGATAGGTATTATTGACGATGCTGGTGTCGTCAATCACTTACAAGTGTTTCAATGCGGCGAATTTCTAGGTTTAAAAGATGTATTAGAGCTTTATTTTAATGACAATTATATCGACAGTACTGTCAGTGACGTAAACACATGTTTAGCGATTGCTTGCCCTGTCGATCAAGACCTAATTAATATGACTAACTTACCATGGACGTTCTCGAAGTCGGAGTTAAAACATCAGTTAGGTTTAAATAACTTGTATATGATCAATGATTACACCGCAATTGCGTTGTCAATCAATAGCTTATCTAAAAAACAAAGAGTAAAGATAGGACAAGGAGAGTCAATAGCCCACAAACCTATCGCTATATGTGGTCCAGGTACTGGATTAGGCGTAGCAAATGTCATTTGGGGTAATGATCAATGGATCAGTGTCGGCGGAGAGGGTGGACATGTCGACTTTGCTCCTGTTGATGAAACCGAAATTGCCCTACTGCGTGAATTAAAGAAAAAATATTTACGAGTATCATACGAGCAATTGCTTTCGGGTTTAGGCATTGAACAAATTTATCAAGCACTGTGTGTTATTAACAATGTCGAAGATAAAAACTTAAAGGCAACAGAAATTTCAGCTCATGCTATTGCCAATACCTGCCCTACTTGTTTACAAACATTAGAGCAGTTTTGTAAAACCTTAGGTAGTTTTGCCGGTAATCTAGCATTAACTACGAGTAGCTTTGGCGGTGTTTATATCGCCGGTGGCATTGTGCCACGTTTTATTGAATTTCTTGATAATAGTGAATTTAGTGATCGTTTCAACGCTAAAGGCCGCTTTACCGATTTCAATAGAGCAATCCCAACTTATGTAATAACAGAAGCACAACCCGGTATTTTAGGTGCTAGTGCGTTTCTTGTTCAACAAAATAATAATGAGGCAGTATGTCGTTAACTAATAACTGGAAAATTCAACCTGAAGATGTTTTTGCGCTTGGATCTATTGTTCCAGTGCTTGTAATTGAGAATGTTGAAGATGCTGTGCCAATTGCACAAGCACTTATGGCTGGTGGTATTAGCGTATTAGAAGTAACGTTAAGAACAGCTAATGCATTAGAAGTAATTAAAGAAATAGCAACTAAAGTACCAGAAGCTATGATTGGCGCTGGCACTGTGATCAATCCAGGCACGTTCCAACAAGCGGTTGATGCTGGTGCTAAATTTGTGATCAGCCCTGGTCTTACTAAAGAGTTACTTGCTGCTTCTAAAGCATCTGAAATTCCTTTAATTCCTGGTATTGCTTCAATTTCGGAGCTAATGACTGGTATGGATGCAGGCTTTGATCATTTTAAATTCTTCCCTGCTGAAGCTAATGGCGGCGCTAAATCAATTAAATCTATTTCAGGACCGTTTCCTAATATCCGTTTTTGCCCAACTGGTGGCATTAACGTTGATAACATGGGTAATTACCTTGCATTAGATAATGTACGATGTATTGGTGGTTCATGGTTAGTACCTGATGATGCTGTTAAAGCAAAAGATTGGGCACGTATCACTGAAATTACTAAACAAGCTGTAGCTACAAGTAAAAAATACACTAAAACAGCATAATACAGATTCATGTAATGCCTAATAAAAGGAGCCTCGGCTCCTTTTTTTTATCCTCCTTTTATCAGCCACACACTGTAACTCGCATTGATTGACATCCTGATCTAAGCTTTAAGTATTCAAGATTAACTCAAGGAAGAGTTATTATGTCTACCCCAAGGAAGAAGCAAATTTTTTTGTCTGAAACTCCTTACTATCATTGTGTCTCGCGTTGTGTAAGACGCGCTTTTTTATGTGGCTTTGATCTCATCACCAATCAATCCTATGAGCACAGACGTGCTTGGGTAGAGGAACGGCTTTTATTTTTAACCAGTATTTATACTATCGATGTATGTGCGTTTGCCGTTATGAGTAATCACACTCATACAGTCGTTAAGATTGATGAACAACAAGCCAAAAACCTCACCGACAAACAGGTACTTGAACGGTGGCACAAACTACACTACGGCACCTTGCTTACTCGTCAATTTTGCCGAGATGAGAAGTTTGACGATGCGTTATTACCCACAATAAAGGCCATCGCTAACGTTTACCGCTCCCGATTATCTAACCTGAGCTGGTTCATGAAAGATTTGAACGAATACATTGCCCGTTTAGCTAATGGCGAAGATGGCTGCACGGGTCGATTTTGGGAAGGACGATTTTCTTCACAAGCGTTACTCGATGATGCATCATTATTAGCATGCATGGCGTATGTTGATTTAAATCCAATACGCGCACAAATGGCGACGAACTTAACTCAATCAGACCATACCAGCATACAACTGCGAATGAAGGCCGCTATAAACAATGAACAACCACATGAGTTATTGCCATTCACCGGTGGTGAATCCTTAGAGAAAAATAATGGCATTACCTTTAAAGTAAACGATTATATACAACTCGTTGAAGCCACAGGTCGTTGTCAGAAAAAAGGTAAACATGGATATATCAATGATAAAGAAGGCTTTATGCTGGTATCACTTGGTATTGGTGATGATAATTGGCTGGCTATTACTCAACATTTTGAAGACTACTTTAAAGGTTCTGTAGGCAATCCAAACACCTTAGATCAACATATGCATAGCTCTAAATTAAAACGACGGCCTAATAATAGCAACAGCATAAAATACTTATCCTAAACAAGTGGCATCCAAGTCTTACTCTGGATCAATGTGTCTTAAATTTGATAATAACAAGCAATTCACCCGCACAAGTCCTTACCAAAATATCGATATAACTTAAACCATGTGCTGAAGCATTATATTTAATGGATTGTTATTAAATCCTTTGTTTTTTTGGGTTTGTTACAGTGGGTGGCTGTTGAAAGGGGGTGGCTGTTGAAAGGGGGGGATTTGTTGTTGTACTTGGAGACAATATTTTTGAATGATGGGCTTGGTGAAATAAAATTACAAAAAAGCCTGCAATTAGCAGGCTTTTATATTGAAGATTAAGTTAAAACTTAAATTAACCTACCGCTTTAAGCTTTTTTCCGTTAACTGCTTGTTCGTAGGCAAACATATGCTCGGCCAAGTCTAATACTTTATTAGAGTAACCCATTTCGTTATCGTACCAAGATACAAGTTTAACGAACTTGTCTGTCATAGCAATGCCGGCAGCTGCGTCAAATACGCTAGTACATGTTTCACCAATGAAATCAGTTGAAACAACCGCGTCGTCAGTGTAATCAAGTATGCCTTTTAAATCGTTTTCAGCAGCATGCTTCACTGTTGCACAAATTGTTTCGTAAGATGCAGCCGTTTTTAAATTAAGAGTTACGTCTACAACCGATACGTTAGCTGTTGGTACGCGAAATGCCATACCAGTTAATTTACCATTTAATTCAGGAATAACTTTACCTACGGCTTTAGCTGCGCCGGTAGATGAAGGGATAATGTTTTGGCTTGCACCACGACCACCGCGCCAATCTTTAGAGCTTGGGCTATCGACAGTTTTTTGGGTAGATGTTGTTGCGTGCACAGTAGTCATTAAACCACTTTCAATACCAAAGTTATCATTAATAACTTTTACTAAAGGTGCTAAACAGTTGGTTGTACAAGATGCATTAGAAACAATCGCTTCACCTTTATACTCATTAAAGTTTACGCCAGCTACGTACATTGGCGTAGCATCTTTCGATGGGGCTGACATAATGACTTTCTTAGCACCGGCTTCAATGTGCTTCTGCGCTGTTTCTTCAGTTAAGAAAAAACCTGTAGATTCAATCACGATTTCAGCATTTACTGCCGACCAGTTTAACTGAGCTGGATCACGCTCAGCAGTAACACGAATACTTTTGCCATTAACTACTAAGGTATTGCCTTCAACAGCAACCGTACCTTTAAAACGACCATGCGTAGAATCGTATTTTAGCATGTAAGCCATATAGTCAATGTCGATTAAGTCGTTGATTGCAACAACTTCAAGATTATCACGTTCCATCGCGGCGCGGAAAACTAGTCGACCGATACGGCCAAAACCATTAATTGCTATTTTTTTCATCTTAATACCTTTAGATAGAATAATTAAATATTTTTTCAATGTAGTAAAATTACAACATTCTGAGGTTTAATCAAGTGTTTTCTGCTTTTTTTGTAGTTTTATTAGATTTATTAAGTTTTTTTTTGTAAAAGTTACATAAATGCTAAGTTTATGGCAAAATAAGCCGATAAATAATCGCATTTCAAAAATAAATTATTAATTGCCGTTTAATACGTCAATTAAAATGGAAAATTATACATGTCTGACAATTCAACTAAGTGTGACATTGGCTTTGTAGGCCTTGGTGTTATGGGAAAAAACCTGGTTTTAAATTTAGCTGATAATGGTTATAAAATCGCAGCTTTTGATTTAGATTCTGAAAAAGTCTCTGTGGCTATTGCCCAGGATGCCCTTGAAAATGGCAACACTGAACCTCGTGTTATCGGCTGCTCTTCATATACAGAATTACTTTCGCAGTTAAAAGCCCCACATTTAATCGTTCTTTCAGTACCCGCTGGTACTGTTGTTGATCAAGTCTGTCAAAATCTTATTGGTGCGGGTATTCAACCTGACGATATTGTTATCGATACCGGCAATAGTTTATGGACAGATACTGTTGAGCGTGAAAAACAATACAGCGACAATTTCTTATTCTTCTCATCTGCCGTTTCTGGTGGCGAAGTAGGGGCTCGATTCGGACCCGCACTTATGCCTAGTGGCTCTGCGTATGCTTGGACTCGTGTTAAGCCAATTTGGAGCGCTATTGCAGCTAAAGTTGACAGTAACACTGGCAAACCATTAGAGCGCACTAAACCTGGTGATGTTGTTACTCAAGGTGAACCATGTGCAGATTACATTGGTCCCGCTGGTGCTGGCCATTACGTTAAAATGGTACATAACGGTATTGAATATGCTGATATGCAAATCATTTGTGAAGCATATCATGTGCTACGTGAAGGTTTACAATTAGACTGTGACGAAATAGCGGATATTTTCGCCAGTTGGAATGAAGGTGTTTTAGACAGCTACTTAATGGAAATTTCTGTTGAAGTGTTACGTCACAAAGACCCAGAAACAGGCGATCATTTAGTTAATCTGATCTTAGATAAAGCCGGCCAAAAGGGTACTGGTTTATGGACTGCGGTCAGTTCATTACAAGTAGGTTGTCCTGCACCAACTATTTCACAAGCTGTCTATGCGCGCTCTATTTCTTCATTTAAAGAATTACGCGGTAAAACATCTGCTATTTTATTGGCTCCGGAATATGAAAAATTGACCGGCAGTGCGAAAGAAGAGTTTATTACGCAATTACATGATGCGTTATATTGTGCCAAAATTTGTGCTTATGCGCAGGGCTTCCAATTGATGAAACTCGCTTCAGTTGAACAAAACTGGAACTTAGACTTTGCATCTATCGCTAAAATTTGGCGAGCAGGTTGTATTATCCGAGCTGCATTTTTGCAATCTATCACTGAAGCCTTTCAACGAGATGAAAATCTTGAAAACTTGTTAGTCGATAGTTATTTCAGTGAACAATTGAGTAAATATCAACAAAGTTGGCGTCATGCTGTGGCAAAGGCCACGTTAATGGGTATTCCTATTGGCGCAATTTCAGCATCGTTAAGCTATTATGATTCTATGCGTAGTGCTACTTTACCGGCTAATTTATTACAAGGGCAGCGTGATTTCTTTGGCGCTCATACTTTTGAACGATTAGATAAAGCGGCTGGTAAAAAATTCCATGTTGAATGGGCTACACCGGGCAGACCAATTAAAGCAGTTTAAGTTTCCTCCAATAGCCAAGGCTAAATTAAAAGGCATAACCTTATGACAGATGATAAGTATAAAGACATATTATCAGCAGACGCTTATAAGGTTTGCCGTTTAGCCGCAACGGAACAACCGTTTACTGGTAAGTACAATGAACACTGGGAGCAGGGCACTTATACTTGTGCATGTTGTCAGCGTGCTTTATTTATAAGTAGTGCAAAATTTCAATCAGGTTGTGGCTGGCCAAGTTTTAATGCCGCGATTGAACATGCTGTTGAATCGATTAGTGATAATTCGCACGGTATGACTCGTACTGAAATTCGCTGCGATAACTGCCAATCACATTTAGGTCATGTGTTTGATGACGGACCTGCGCCAACCTTCAAACGCCATTGTGTCAACTCGTTAAGTCTTAACTTTACCCCTTCTTAACACCGCCCCTTTATTCTATAAATTTAATTGATGTTAGTACTTATACCAATTGATATAAGTATTAAATGCCCAGTTGTAAACTTATATATTCAATTCTCTATGCTGCTTTAGTATATTTTTATCAAAAACGTTTTGTAAGTACTAGAGAAACATTACAACATCAATTACAATAGCCGTTCTTTAACTAAAAAGCTTATACCAAGTTGATTAAATATCTGCTCATTTTTAATGGTTAAAACTAATAACTACTGCTTTATTAAATTGATAAGTAGAATAACTACTTACTAAATTTAATGCATTGTATTTATCAGTTTTTCCTCATCAAAAAATAGATCACATACGTAATCAAATTGGTATCACTCGTTTAGCTTTACAATAACTTAGTTCATACATAAAGGTTTTAAAAATGACTTCCCATAACGAAGAGATATATCAAAAAAGCTGGCAAGAACGCCAAGATTTCGCTGAAAGAATGCAACCAATTATTGGTCAGCTTTACCGCAACTTTGGCGTTGAAATATCTATTTACGGTCGCCCATTAGTAAATGCTTCTGCCATTGATATTATCAAGGCGCACAAATCTGTTGGTATTCATGAAGAATCCAAATTACGTTTACGTGAAAGCTTTCCAGTGGTTGAAGCCCTAAGTAAAATGGATTTACAACCATCTAACATTGATGTTGGTAAATTAGCTTACCGCTACTTATTTATGGGTGAAGCGAACGATTTATCAATTGAGCAGTATTTAGAAAAAGAATTAGCACCACTAAAACAGCAAGAAAAAGTAGAGCCACAAGATGTTGTGCTCTACGGTTTTGGTCGTATCGGTCGTATATTAGCGCGTTTGTTAATTGAGCGCACAGGACCAATGGCAAACTTACGTTTACGTGCCATTGTTATACGCCCAGGTAAAGGCGCCGATTTAGAGAAACGTGCTTCATTATTACGTCGTGATTCAATTCATGGTGCATTCAACGGCAGTATCTCTGTTGATGAAGAAGATTGCGCAATTAAAGCAAATGGCGCGTTCATCAAAGTTATTTATGCAAATTCACCAAGTGATATAGATTACACCCAATACGGTATTAACAACGCACTAGTTGTTGATAATACTGGTATTTGGACTGACGAAGAAAGCTTAGGTCAGCATTTACAATCTAAAGGTGTCGCTAAAGTATTACTAACAGCGCCAGCTAAAGGTGAAATTAAAAACGTTGTTTATGGCGTAAACCACAACGATATTTTACCTGAAGATAAAATTATCTCTGCAGCAAGCTGTACAACTAATGCAATCACGCCAGTGTTAAAAGCATTAAACGATAAATATGGCATTAAAAATGGTCATGTTGAAACAATTCACTCGTATACCAACGATCAAAACTTAATTGATAATTACCACAAAGCAGACCGCCGTGGACGTAGTGCACCATTGAACATGGTTATTACATCAACGGGTGCAGCTAAAGCTGTATCTAAAGCGTTGCCTGAGCTAAAAGGTTTATTAACAGGTAATGCGATTCGCGTTCCTACGCCAAATGTATCAATGGCAATTATGAACTTAAACTTAAAATCAACAACAAACCGTGATGAGTTAAACAACTATCTACGCAGCGTGTCTTTAAATTCAGATTTAAGAGAGCAGGTTGATTACACATCTTCAACAGAAATTGTATCGTGTGATTTAGTCGGTTCTCGTTTTGCCGGTGTTGTAGATTCGCAAGCGACTATTGCTGAAGATGATCGTGCTGTTTTATACGTTTGGTATGATAACGAGTTTGGTTATAGCTGTCAGGTTGTTAAAGTGATGCATAAAATGGCCGGTGTGAATATATTAAGCCTACCGAAAGGTTAATTACACGGTACATTTTATAAGGCTGATCTTTACGATTATGCACGTTCAAGCCAGTGATTTTATCACTGGCTTTTTTAATTCTGTAAATATTTGTGCAATATTTTTACGTTAATAGAGGTCTGTATTTGTATGTTTCAATTCATCATAGTAAACCAACCCAATGCTTAGAAATTTACTGTTACAGATAGTCGTAGTGCTTGTTATCTTTAACTGCGTTTCGCTTTTGAAAGAGTCAAGTATGTTAGCGACTAATGAACAACATACGCAAACAGGGTTTATGTTACCCGATCTTCAAAATAATTTGGTTGAACTGCCAAATAATGACCATAAAACCGTAGTTTATTTCTTTGCACCTTGGTGTTCAATTTGTCGAATCAGTATTAACAATCTACAAGACCTATACGAACGTTCAGATAATATAAATATTATTGCCATTGCACTTGATTACCAGCATCGCAGTGAAGTGGATAAATTTGCAGAAAAGCTACAGTTGTCATTTCCTATCGTATTAGGAAATGAGTCAATCAAGCAAAATTATAAAGTTACCGCTTACCCTAGTTACTATGTTTTAAACGAAAAACAAATAATTGAGCACAGATCTATGGGTTATTCCTCAGCTCTTGGCCTATATTTGCGCAGTTTATAAACAACTAAGTCGAGTACAAAAGTATTTACAACAAACGCTGAAATTATTCATAAACTGTGTCGACAAAACTTCAGATCTGCTGCGCCATTGTGTACACTAAGTGCAATATTATTAGCAAAAGTAGATTAAAACCATGGCAACTATGCAAATCAGTTCAAATTTTGACAGCGGAAATATCCGTGTTGTCTCTGCCGAAACTCCTGCAAACATTCAACTTGAAATAAAACACGATAATGAATCTGATTTTTATCAGTGGTTTCATTTTAAATTACACAATACCGATCGTTGTGAGCATGTGTTAAATATCACCAATGCTGGTAAATCGGCTTTTGTAGACGGTTGGGTTGATTACCAAGCCGTTGCATCTTATGACCGTGTTACCTGGTTTAGAGTACCAACAACATTTGATGGTGATACGCTGAGCATAACCGTAACGCCAGACTTTGATTCTATGTACTTTGCTTATTTTGTGCCTTACAGCTATGAACGTCATCAAGACTTAATTCATCAAGCGCAACTTGATGAAGATTGTCAGTTAGAAGTGTTAGGGCAAACACTCGATGGTCGAGATATGTCATTACTTCGAGTTGGCGAGCCTTGTGATACCAAAGTCAATATTTGGCTCACTGCGCGTCAGCATCCTGGTGAAAGTATGGCTGAATGGTTTATGGAAGGTTTTATTGACCGTTTACTTGATGAAGATGACGGTGTTGCGCGTTCGTTACTCGATCATGCGGTGTTTTATTTAGTCCCAAATATGAATCCTGACGGCAGTGTTCGTGGGCATTTAAGAACTAATGCTGTGGGTACTAATTTAAACCGTGAATGGCAAACACCGTCTATGGATAAAAGCCCTGAAGTCTATTTAGTACGTGAAAAAATGCGTGCTGTAGGCGTTGACATGCATCTTGATATTCATGGTGATGAAGCGTTGCCGGTAAACTTTGTTGCCGGTTGTGAAGGTATTCCATCTTATGACCAACGTCACAAAGACTTAGAAGATAAGTTCAAGCAGGTATTAATTACTATTACCCCTGAATTTCAAGACGAGCGTGGCTACGATAAAGATGAGCCGGGTACAGCAAACTTAACGGTTGGTTCAGCTTGGGTTGGTGAAGAATTCAAATGTTTAGCTTTTACCGTTGAGATGCCATTTAAAGATAATGATTTACTCCCTGATCCTGTTGTTGGCTGGAATGACGCTCGCAGTAGCATATTAGGACGTGATGCATTAACGGCTATCTATCATGTTGTAGATGATTTAAGATAAATTAACTTTATTTCACTCGCATAGAAATAATAATAACATCAACTAAAAAACCGATTATCATTATGGTATTCGGTTTTTTAATAAAAATAATAATATTTGAGGTTCACTTTGAAAGATTTTATTGATTTACTAAATGGCTTTATTTGGAGTAATTGGCTCATTGGCCTTTGCTTGGCAACCGGCTTGTTCTTCTCAATCAAAACACGTTTTGTGCAAGTACGTTACTTTAGAGAAATGTACCGATTGCTGTTAGATGGAAAAAGTTCAGAGAAAGGTATTTCATCGTTTCAAGCGCTAGCTGTTTCATTATCAGGGCGTGTTGGTACGGGTAATATTGCCGGTGTTGCAGCCGCAATCGGTTTTGGTGGTCCTGGCGCTGTCTTTTGGATGTGGGTTGTAGCCTTTCTAGGGGCATCGACGGCTTATGTTGAATCAACGCTTGCGCAAATATATAAAGAAGAAGATGACGGCCAGTATCGCGGTGGACCGGCATACTACATTGAAAAAGCCATGGGTCAAAAATGGTACGCTTGGATTTTTGCTATTGCGACCATCTTAGCATGTGGTGTTATGTTACCTATGGTGCAGTCAAATGGTATTGGCGAAGCTGTTGAACAAGCATTTGGCACAGGTGGTACTGTTCTTACAGCTTTAGGCGAGATCAGTTACGCTAAAATTTACACGGCAACAGGTGTAGTATTGTTGTTAGGTTTCATCATCTTTGGTGGTGTTAAACGTATTGCTAATTTCACTCAAATTGTCGTGCCTTTTATGGCATTAGCTTACATTTTAATTTCGTTAGTGATTATTTTCTTACACATTGACCAACTACCACACGTATTTATGCTCATTATGGGTGATGCATTTACGCCTATGGCGGGTGTTGGCGCGGCAATTGGTTGGGGTGTTAAACGTGGTGTTTACTCAAATGAAGCGGGTCAGGGTACTGGTCCTCACGCAGCAGCAGCTGCCGAAGTTGAACATCCAGCTCAGCAAGGTTTAGTGCAAGCATTCTCTGTTTACATTGATACTTTGTTTGTTTGTTCGGCAACGGCCTTTATGATTTTGATCACCGGCGCTTATAATGTACATCCTGTCGGGCAAGAGTTTTTAGTACAAAACCTTAGCGCAGATGTTGTTATTAATGGTCCTGCGTTTACGCAAATGGCGGTTGAAAGTGTCTTTGTTGGCGTTGGTAAGCCGTTTATTGCAATAGCGTTATTCTTTTTTGCCTTTACCACCATTTTGGCTTACTACTTTATTGCTGAAAATAATATCTACTGGATCAAACGTACCTTTAAAGTACCAGGATTACCATTTTTACTAAAAGCCACCATAATGACAGCGACTTTTTACGGAACCGTTAAAGCTGCTGATATTGCTTGGGGTATGGGTGATATTGGTGTTGGTCTTATGGCTTGGTTAAACATTGTCGGTATTTTAATTATTTGGTTTATGGCTAAACCTGCTCTTAAAGCATTAAAAGATTATGAAGAACAGCATAAAGCAGGTGTCACAACTTACACCTTCGATCCTAAAAAATTAGGTATTAAAAATGCTAAATTATGGGAAGATAAGCTTAAGTAAGGTTTATTTAGCAATTAAGTAAAAATGATTATAAAAAACGTCCGCAAGGGCGTTTTTTTTGTTAAAATCTTTTTCAGAAGTTTTAATCTAGATTCGATTAACCCTGTGTTCATTTTTACTGGTTAAATTGAACAAATAGATCACATCCATGATCAAGTTTGCATAAGAGGTAGTTATGGCGTTAATTCAGTGCCCGAGTTGTACAAAAAAAATATCATCGATGGCCGCAGTATGTAGTCATTGCTCTACTGTAGTCGCTGAGATGAGTGAAGAACAACGCATTAATATGAAACAAATGACCAGTATTGAAAAATCTGCGGCTATTATGACTCAATCGATGTTGGCGATGTTACTCTTTTGTGGTGGTTTTGGATTTATGTTTTGGGGCCAGCCCGAGCCGGAGTCTTGGCAAAATACCTTAGCATCTGGCACTGCTGTTGTTGGCTTCGTTTGGTATATTATCAATCGTGTGCGTTTACTCATTTTAAAAAGAAAATAACATCATGGATTTATTAACTGTTGTTGACTCTATGTCAATGGAAATGTACTTAAGATTAAAGACTGCTGCTGAAACTGGTAAGTGGCCAGAAGGCACGTCGGTAGATCAAGCCCAACGCGATTCGGCACTGCAATTATCTATGGCGTATCAAGCCAGACACCTTGATAGTAAAGATATATTGACCATTGGCAGCGATGGTGAAATCGTCAATAAAACAAAAGCTGAGTTACGACGTCAATTTAAAGATGATGCTGTAAAAAACACTGTCGACAAAACAAATAATACTAACGAAAATAACATAGCTAGGTTTACGAATTTATGATTTTAACTAAATTTTTTAAAGCAAAATGGCAGCACAAGGATGCGGTAATACGAGTAGAGGCGCTCAATCAATTTAATCTAACCGAGCCCAATAATATCGACATCATAAAGTCTTTGATCAGCTCAGATGTTAGCGAATTAGTGCGCCGAGCCGCTTTAATAAAGTTTAATGATTATAGCTCTTTCTTAGATGCCAGTAATACCAACTCAATGAGTTCGATACAAGAGTTTGCTAAATCGCAAATACAGCAAGCAATTTTAACTCAGCAACCATTTGTTGTTAGCTTAGAACAAAAGCAGCAATTCCTGACGCAATGCGACAAAATCGCATTTATCGAACAGTGGTTAATGGTAGAGCACAATGAGCAACTATTAAATGAGATGCTACTGAAAGTGTCGAAGCCAAATTCATTGATTCAATTTTTTATCAAAACCGATAATAGCGACTTGCAAAAGCAGATATTAACTCGCATTGACGATATTGAACAACTCGAAAAAATCACTAAAAAATTATCATTACACTCACCAGTTCCCGAAGTTGTTAATACTGTAAACGCTAAAATATTGGCGTTACAAACGGCTATTGAAAAACCATTAAAGTTACGTAAACAACTACAATTGCTGTTATCTAAACTATTAGCATTAAAAGACATTCATGACTTTACAGATATGTCTGCACGCAAATTAACCATAGAGCAGCAATGGCAAACGCTAAGCAGCGAGTTAAACTGTTTTGATGACAGCGAAAAGCAACAAGTTATTGATAAATATAAACATATAGCTGATCAACTTAAAAAACATTTTGCGGTACAAGAAGAAGCCTATCGTCATCAGCAATTTATTGCTGAACAACAGGCCCTTAAAGCAAAGCAATTAATCGAGTTTAATGCATCGGTTAAAAATCTTTCATTACAAATTACTGATGCAGTATTTGAAAATGTTGTACTTGATGAATCGACATTCACCACTGAATTACAAGCTGTTGAATTACGCATTGGTGAATCGAATATAAGTGATACAGATAAACAACAATTAGCAGCACAATTACATCAATTAGCGAATAAATTAAAACAATTACCGCAAGTTGCAGAATGTGTGGCAAAAGCTACGTCATTAATTTCGAAATTATCAACATTAGCGGTGCCTGAAAACATTGAAGAATTAAATCAGCGTCAGCCAATCTTCATTGAATGGACGCAAGAGTGGCAACGAATTAACGAATTAGCGAATGATGTATTACCGCAATCAATTATTGACGCTCGTGATGAATTACAACAGCTTTGGCGCAGCGCGTTACAGCCATTAATTAAAGAGCAACAACAAGCCTTTAATCATGTAGGTAAAAAAATAGCTGAATTAAAGCGTTTGATAACTGTCGGTAAATACAAATCAGCATTTGGTTTACATACTAAGCTTACGTTTTTAATCCCTACATTAAGCGATCAGCATCAACAAAAGCTGGCAAGTGATTTTGAACATGTTAGCCAGCGTATTAATGAGTTACATGAACTAGAAGCGTTTATCGTGACACCGAAAAAACAACAGGTGTTAGCCGATGTGCAATTATTAGTTGAACAACCACTTGATAACCCACTTGACCAAGCCGAAAAAATTAAGACTTTTCGTAAACTTTGGAATTCATTAGGCCATGCCGATGAAGCCTTGGACAAAGATCTTAATCACGAATTTAATAAGGCCATAGAATTAGCCTTTGCTCCTTGTCGTAGCTTTTATGCAGAGCAGGGTAAAATACGTGAACATCATTTAGCGCAAAAGCAAAACGTGTTAGAGCAGCTTGCATCATTACAAAATGAGTTGTCGGCTGAGGATGTAAACTGGCGTAATATTGAAGTACGCTTAAATAAACTCACCACACTGTGGCGTGAAACGGGTGAAATTGACCGCGATCAATATCAAAACATTGTTGCTTTATATAGAGAATTAATTACGCCAATTAAACAAGGCATTAATGATTATCACCAGAGCAATATTGACGCAAAACAAGCGTTAATTGAACAGGCTAAGCTACAACTAGACAATGATGATGTGTTTGCTGCCATTAATAATTTAAAGGCATTACAGCAACAATGGAACCTTGTCGGTTATGCCGGAGCGCACAAAGAAAATCCATTGTGGCAGACGTTTCGTAAAGTAAATGATCAAATTTTTGCGCAACGAGAAGACGCTAAGCAACAACAGCAAAAATCTCGTGATGATGCCCAAAAGTCTTACACAGACACTATTAATCAGTTAACTCAGTCAATAGCTGATGCGCTAGATGCCAAAACATTACGCACGCTTACGGTTGAATTAGAGCAACTTAACGATCAAATAAAACAACTTAAACCTGTCGCTAAAGGCTTACTTAATGCTGTTAACGACAATCTTAAATCAATAAAAGAAAAAATAGCGTCCATTAAAAGCAACCAAGAAAAACAAGTATATATTGATTTATTTGATGTTATTGGGCAATTACATACTCAATCGCTAACCGCTGACAATGTTCTAAGCAATGATGCTTTTGCCCGATTACCAAAACAATGGCAAAAGTTAATCAAGAAAGCGCTCAGCAAAACAATCGATATACCTGGCTTTGAAAATCTCACTATCGAGCTAGAAATATTAGCGAATGTGGAATCGCCAAAAAACTTATCGCAGCAACGTCTACAAGTACAAGTGCAATTATTGTCTGATAAATTAATGCAGGGCGATGCGATTAATTTGCAAAGTAAACTGGAGCAATGGCTAGGTTGCGGCTTATTAGTCGACATTACTCAGCCTGAAAGTGTCGAGCTTAGCGAAAGCTGTTTGCTACGAGTTAAAAGCATTTTTAATTAGCTTTTAAGTACGATTTTAGGTATCTAGCACAAACAAAAATAATTGTGAATTATTAGCACTTAACTGCTAAAATACGCGCAAATTTTTATGGATCTTTTTCTTTGCTTACTTATATATAATTTATAGTAGGAGCAAAGACTTTTTAGCGAGAACATTATGACATTGACGACCCGTTTTGCACCGAGTCCAACAGGCTATCTTCATGTAGGTGGCGCACGTACAGCTTTATACAGTTGGTTATACGCCAAGAAAAATGGCGGCGACTTTGTGCTTCGTATTGAAGACACCGATTTGGAGCGTTCTACGCAAGAATCTGTAGATGCCATTATGGATGGCATGACGTGGTTAAATTTAGACTGGGATCGCGGTCCATTTTTTCAAACTGATTGTTTTGATCGCTACAAAGAAGTGATCCAACAGTTACTTGATACTGGCCATGCTTATCGTTGTTATTGTACTCCTGAAGAAGTGGACGTAATGCGTGAAGAGCTTAAAGCAGCTGGCGAGAAGCCTCGTTATAACGGCTTATGGCGTGACCGCAGTGATTATCCTGAAGATAAGCCATACGTTATTCGTTTTAAAAATCCGCTTACCGGCTCTGTAGTGATTAAAGATATTGTTAAAGGCGATATCGAAATTTCTAATACCGAGTTAGACGACTTAATTATTGCTCGCTCAGACGGTACGCCGACGTATAATTTAACCGTTGTTGTTGATGACTGGGATATGAAAATAACTCATGTCGTGCGTGGTGATGACCATGTAAACAACACCCCGCGTCAAATTAATATTTTAAATGCTTTAGGCGCACCATTGCCTGAGTATGCACATATCCCGATGATTTTAGGTGATGATGGCAAGCGTTTATCAAAACGTCACGGCGCTGTTGGCGTTATGCAATACCGCGATGATGGTTACTTACCAGAAGCGTTATTAAATTACTTAGTACGTTTAGGTTGGTCGCATGGCGATCAAGAAATATTCTCTCGCGAAGAAATGATCGACTTGTTTGATTTAACTGGCTGTAATCGAGCGCCTTCAGCGTTTAATACTGAAAAGTTAAATTGGGTAAACCAACATTACATGAAGTCACTTGCGCCTGAGTATGTAGCAGAGCATTTAGCTTGGCACATGACAGAACAGGGCATTAACACTGAAAATGGTCCTGCTTTAGCTGACATTGTTAAAGTACAAGCAGACCGTGTTAAAACGTTGAAAGAAATGGCGCAAATTTCCCGTTATTTCTATGAAGAATACAGTGAGCTTGATGCCAAAGCGGCGAAGAAACATTTACGCGGTGTTGCTAAAGCGCCACTTGAGCTTGTACAAACAAAGCTTGCTGCAATTACTGAATGGACTGCTGAAAATATCCATGATGCTATTAATAGCACTGCAGAAGAGCTTGAAGTTGGTATGGGTAAAGTGGGTATGCCACTGCGTATTGCTGCAACTGGTGCAGGTAACTCGCCGTCTCTTGATGTAACTCTTGAGTTATTAGAGCAAGACCAAGTGATTGTACGAATCGATAAAGCCATTGCTTACATCGATGTTCGTTTACAAGAAGCACAATAATATTATTAACTGAAGGCTGTTGCGTTTATCACAACTGAGCGGTTATTTATAATACGCATGGTTAAAAATGTACTAGCCTTAATAACAGCACAACACTAATAAAAGGCGAATATATTCGCCTTTATTTTTACGTTTATTTGGAGAACGTTTTTGCAATTTGATCAATTTAATCTAGACACTCGCTTATTAAAAGCTGTTGAACACATGGGCTTTACTACGCCAACTGAAATTCAGCATCAAGCCATTCCTGCCGCTATGTCAGGTCATGATTTAATTGCATCGTCAAAAACTGGCTCGGGCAAAACATTAGCGTTTTTATTACCGGCATTGCAGCGCTTAATTAAGAACCGTGCATTAACCAAAAAAGACCCTCGCGTTCTTATTTTAACACCAACACGAGAGCTTGCTAAGCAAGTCTTTGCGCACTTAAAAGCGGTATCTGCGAGTACTCAATTTAAAGCTGCATTAATTCTTGGTGGTGAAAACTTTAACGACCAAGTAAAGGTGTTAGATAAACATCCTGATTTTATTGTCGCAACCCCTGGTCGCTTAGCTGATCATTTATCTAAAGGTTTGTTTTATCTCAATGGCTTAGAGCTATTAATTTTAGATGAAGCTGACAGAATGCTCGATTTAGGCTTTGCACCACAGTTAAAGCAAATTAATGAAGCAGCCGATCATCGTAAACGTCAAACATTAATGTTTTCAGCAACGCTTGAACATGATCAAGTAGAACAGTTTGCTAAAGATTTATTGAAAAAACCAAAGCGTATAGCGATTGGGGCAATTACTTCTGAACACAAAGATATCACTCAACGTTTCTATTTAAGTGATCATTTAGACCATAAACAAGCACTGTTAGAGCATTTTATAAGTCGTGAAGAATATCAACAAATGATCATCTTTACCGCAACTAGAGGTGATACCGACAGGCTTTCTAAAGAGTTAAACAAGCAAGGCTTGAATAGTATTGCACTCAGTGGTGAGTTGAGCCAAAGCGAGCGTAACCGTGCTATGGATGCCTTTTCTAAAGGCCAACATAAAATACTTGTAACAACTGATTTAGCCTCGCGGGGTTTAGATTTAGTGAATGTATCGCACGTGATTAATTTTGATTTGCCTAAGCATTCTGAAGAATATATTCATCGTATTGGCCGAACCGGTCGTGCTGGCTCACAAGGTGATGCAATATCATTTGTTGGTCCTAAAGATTGGCAAAGTTTGTTAAGCATTAAAGCGCTTTTACAACAAGAGATAAGTTTTTCTGAAGAACAAGGTTTAGTGGCTAAATTTAAAGGCTTAAAACCGAAAGTCAAAGCTAAAGCAAAAGTTGCCAATAAAACTAAATCGGTTAAAGCGAAGAAAAAACCATCTCAGCCAAAAATTAAGAAACAAATTGTCTTCAGTGAAGATGTCGGTGATATGCCAGTGATGCGTAAAAAGCCAACTCAGTTCGTTGAAGATAACGACTTTGAAGAGCAAGATTAAGACTAGTTGCTAGTTGCTAGTTGCTAGTTCTGTTTGGTTGGTGGGGCTTTAGCCTCACGTAATGATCACGTAGTAATCAAATAGGCTTTAGCTTTGCTAATAACGCAAGACTGAAGTCTCGCCTACCTGTCACTTAATCTGATCTGTACTCACGCTAGTTGCTAGTTGCTAGTTGGGTTGGTGGGGCTTTAGCCTCACGTAATGATTACGTAGGGATCAAATAGGCTTTAGCTTTGCTAATAACGCAAGACTGAAGTCTCGCCAACCAATCGAATTAGCATCTTCCCTGATGGCGTAAATTTTTAACCATGACATATAGGATGTATTAATGCCGTGATCACATGGATGTGAATGAACGGCCCATGGAAAATTGACATACATTCATCCATGATGTCTATCGATTTTAATGCCATCCATGGCAAATCGAATTACCATCTTCCCTGATGGCAAAAAAGAGCTCATATGAGCTCTTTTTTTAATTGGGGAAAGTAATTGCGATAATTACTTTCAGTTAGATAAAATTATGAAGCGTCAGCGGTTAATTCTGACTGAGATACTTCATACTTGTTGTGAAGATTTGCTTTTAAAACACCTTTTCTATGTTGTAGGGCTGCTTCCAATTTCTTCACAGAATTACCAATAGCAACGTATAAGTCATTATCTACAGACGATACTGCTACTTTTTGGTTTTCATAGTTGGTCACGACTTCAATTTTTTGCTGGTTCTTGTCTACCGTTAATATGGCTTCGAGAGCCATAAGGCTAGGGAAATGGTTGGCTATTTTTTCAAATTTACTATTAATGACATCAATAATTGCATCAGTTACTTCAACATGATGTCCAGAAATATTTATTTTCATATAAGTCTCCTAAAGTTTCGTGTTCAATATAAGAATGGTACCAACTGGTCAGACTTACAAGTGGAAAATGTAAAAAAACTTAAATTATTTTTTCATTATTTAAAATTTCTATATTTATCAATAAATTAAAAATTAATTAAGTTGTAACCAAATTGTCATCGCTAGTTCATTAATTAAACTAATTAGTTTGGTTGCTCAAAAAACACTCTAATCAGTTGAGTTTTAAGGAATTTTATTTTTTATCCATGGCAGTGAATTGCTCAGCCCCTGGTCCTAAAGGTTGACCATAACTAAATTCAACAAAGTTGCCATCGGGATCTTTTATGCCGCAATAATAGCCAACAGGATAGGGCTCTTGTTTGCAAGGCCAGGCGAGGATATTCTCAGTTGATGCCAGTTCAGCAATATCATCAACGGCTTGCTTACTTGCTAGGGCAAAGCCTAAGTGGGAAAAATCGTTGTCTTGTTGGTTTCGCCCTGGACCTCCTGGCAAAATAACAATAATAAACGTTTGCTCTTTACCTGGCTCACTCAACCATACAATTCGCTTCCCAGTATCACCGTGTGGTCGTCTATCGCGAACTAAGGTTAATCCGGCATAACGCTGGTAAAAATCTAAGCAGGCTTCTAAATTTTGAACGTGCAATGCTATGTGGGTTAAACTCGCTAACATAAACAATCCTATAGAGGCATATAGTGGTATTCATATAAAAGTATAGTTGATGTATAGGAGTCGTTTATGAGTTTGTGTTTAGGTTTGTGTTTTGATTTGTTTATGGTTTTGTTTTTAATTATTTTTTTGGGGCCACAAAAAAGGGCGATAAATCGCCCTTAATCAATGCTAATACCCAATATTTTTGAGACTAAAGTTGGCTTCTTAAGTACTCTTCGTAAGTACCAGAAAAATCAATATAACCAGTTTCTGTTAACTCGATAATACGAGTAGCAAGTGTTGATACAAACTCACGGTCATGAGATACAAATACCAAGGTACCTTCGTATTTCTCTAAGGCCATGTTTAAGGCTTCGATAGATTCCATATCCATGTGGTTAGTAGGCTCATCCATTACTAGAATGTTTGGTGTTTGCATCATCATTTTACCGAATAGCATACGACCTTGCTCACCACCAGATAGTACATGCACTGATTTATCAATGTCATCGGCAGAGAATAGTAAACGGCCTAAATAACCACGGATAACTTGTTCATCATCTGACGGACGACGCCATTGGCTCATCCAATCGAACAAAGTCATGTCGTTTTCAAAGTCACTGTGATGGTCTTGAGCGTAGTAAGCTATTTTCGCATTTTCAGACCATTTAACTGAACCGGTATCAGGTGTGTAAGCAACTTCACCCATTAAGCTACGTAAGAATGTTGTCTTACCAATACCGTTAGAACCGATAACTGCAATTTTTTCACCTACTTCAGCCATTATGTTAATGTCTTTTAGTACGTGGTTGCCATCAAAGCTTTTGTTTAAGTTGTCGATAACAAGCGAGTTACGGAATAACTTTTTCTCTTGGTCAAAACGCATAAATGGTGTTGCGCGACTTGATACTTTAACTTCATCAAGTTTAATTTTATCTAACTGTTTTGCACGAGAACTTGCTTGTTTCGCTTTTGATGCATTTGCAGAGAAGCGACGTACGAAGTCTTGTAGTTCAGTTATTTGTGCTTTTTTCTTATCGTTACCAGCTAATAACGTGGCGCGAGCTTGTACAGCTGCAAGCATATACTGGTCGTAGTTACCTGGGTAAATACGTAATTCACCAAAGTCTAAGTCAGCCATATGGGTACATACGCTGTTTAAGAAATGTCTATCATGCGAGATGATAACCATAGTCGAGTTACGTTCGTTAAGGATGTCTTCTAACCATTGAATGGTATGAATGTCCAAGTTGTTGGTTGGCTCATCTAATAATAGGATATCTGGATCAGAGAATAGTGCTTGTGCAAGTAATACACGAAGTTTCCAACCTGGCGCTACATCACTCATAGGGCCAAAATGTTGGCTAACAGGAATGCCTAAGCCTAATAGTAACTCACCAGCACGTGACTCTGATGTATAACCGTCCATTTCAGCAAACTCAGTTTCTAAGTCGGCTACTTTCATGCCATCTGCTTCACTCATTTCAGGTAATGAGTAAATACGGTCACGTTCTTCTTTAATTTTCCAAAGCTCGCTATGGCCCATAATGACAGTGTCGACTACTGAATAAGTTTCGTAGGCGAATTGGTCTTGACGTAATTTACCAACACGTTCGTTAATATCAACTGAAACTGTGCCGCCCGATTGCTCTAAGTCACCACCTAAAATTTTCATAAAGGTTGACTTACCACAGCCATTAGCGCCGATTAAACCAAAGCGGTTTCCACCACCAAATTTAACTGAGATATTTTCGAATAATGGTTTAACACCAAATTGCATGGTGATGTTGGCTGTTGAGATCAAGGCTGTTTTCCTAAGGCATAAAATTTGTGCGCATTATACGTGAGAAAGACCCGCTAAAGTAAATTATTTTGTAGTGATTTTGTTAACAGCAGGGGTTTTGAGTGATATATCGAGAAAGTTACAGCAATAAAAAAGGATAACGACAATCGTTATCCTTTTTAATATTTGAAAATAGAGCGAAATTCGCTACTTTTTCTTTTTAAATTGATCGCTACTAAAACGGGTTAAACCATTTTGCGCTTTTGGTTTTTGGCCATAACGCTGTTGTCCTGGTGAGGTTTTATTACCCCCAGCGTTATTTTTACCACGACGTTGGTTATTTTGTAATTCACCGCGAGTTTCTCTTGGCACCAAACATTCAGGGCCGCTACCAATTAACTTTTTCGCTAAGCCCATCTTGGTAAGAGCGTCACGAATTATTGGCCAGTTAACCGGGTCGTGGTAACGCAATATCGCTTTGTGCAAACGGCGCTGTATAGTGCCTTTAGGCACTGGTATAGGCGCATTGTCTTTACGGATCTTATTCAATGAATCTATTTCGGTATGATAAATGGTGGTCGCATTTGCCAACGGCGAAGGGTAAAAATTTTGTACTTGATCAAGTTTGAAGTTATTGCTTTTTAACCAAAGCGCCAAGTTCACCATATCTTTATTGGTTGTACCGGGATGCGCCGAGATAAAGTACGGGATCAAATACTGTTTTTTACCGGCAAGTTTAGAGTAATGATCGAACATTTCTTTAAACTTGTCGTAAGAGCCCATGCCTGGTTTCATCATTTTTGCTAATGGACCATCTTCGGTATGCTCTGGGGCAATTTTTAAATAGCCGCCAACATGATGGGTTGCCAATTCCTTTACGTATGCAGGGTCTTGGATCGCTAAATCGTAACGAACCCCTGAGGCGATAAGCACTTTCTTAATGCCTGGCACTGAGCGGGCCTTGCGGTATAACTCAACCGTTGGTGTTTGATCGGTATCCATATGACCACAAATATCAGGCCACACACATGACGGACGACGACATGTGGCTTCTGCTTTAGGGCTTTTACAGCGTAATTGATACATGTTGGCTGTTGGGCCACCTAAGTCAGAGATAACGCCTGTAAAGCCGGGTACCTTCTCTTGAATATCTTTTATTTCATTAATGATAGATTCTTGTGAGCGTGATTGAATTATTCGACCTTCATGCTCGGTAATAGAACAGAACGAACAACCACCAAAACAACCGCGCATAATATTTATCGAGGTTTTGATCATGTCATAAGCGGGTATTTTAGCATCACCATAACTTGGATGTGGCACTCGTGCATATGGCAAGGCAAATACGCCATCCATTTCTTGCTCGCTTAATGGCAGAGCCGGTGGATTTAACCAAATAAGGCGGTCACCATGAGTTTGCACTAATGCTCTAGCACTGGCTGGGTTCACTTCTTGATGAAAAATACGTGATGCATGCGCATACAACATTTTGTTGTTTGACACTTGCTCATAACTTGGCAGTTTTACGTAGGTTTTTTCCCACGGTTTATATTTTTTATCCCACGTTTTGTTTTGATAGTCGCTAATTTGAATAGGTACAGCGTCTTTAGTAATATCTACAGCACTACTGTCTTGTTTACGACTGACAATAGTGGCACCAGAATCTGTTACTTCATCGGCTTTATCACAATTACTTGGCGTCATATCTTGATATGGACTGCTAATAGGATCAATTTTACCTGGACGGTCAATGTCGCGAGAGTCTATGCCGCGCCATTCTTCAAGTGGTGTTTTACGTATAAAAGCAGTACCACGCACGTCGGTAATCGTACTAATGTCTTCGCCGCGAGAAATACGGTGTGCAACTTCTACCAGTGGGCGTTCAGCATTACCGTAAATAAGAATGTCGGCTTTGGCATCAAAAATAACACTACGGCGCACTTTATCAGACCAATAATCATAATGGGCAATACGTCGTAAACTGGCTTCAATGCCGCCAATGACTACCGGTACACCTTTATAAGCTTCTTTACAACGTTGGGTATATACCATTACAGCACGGTCTGGGCGTTTACCGCCTTCGTTATTTGGCGTATAGGCATCATCATGACGCATACGGCGTTCGGCGGTATAACGGTTGATCATTGAATCCATATTACCAGCCGTAACACCAAAAAATAGATTGGGTTTACCTAACTGCATAAATTCATCTTTTGAATGCCAGTTTGGTTGAGCAATCATCCCAACGCGAAAGCCTTGAGACTCTAGCATACGGCCAATAATCGCCATGCCAAAACTTGGATGATCGACATAAGCATCACCACTAACCAAAATAATGTCACAACTATCCCAACCTAAGTCGTCCATTTCTTGACGGCTCATCGGAAAAAAAGGTGCAGGACCATAGCATTCGGCCCAATATTTTGGGTAATCAAATAGTTCTGTTTTTGGTAATGGGATCATAAAAAAAGTACCTAGATATAATTGCCGCGCATTATAACAGAAATAAAAAGTTAAATACGTGTAAAAAATGTACCATTGACCCACTTAAACATAAAATAATTACGATTTAATCGATATAATCACTATAGATATTTGATTTCTGTGTTGATTATTTGTTTAATAGTGCGTCAAAAAATTATAAGGCTGTATATGAACAACTTTCCATTAATTGTTGCTAGCGTAAGTTTACTGTTAAGTGCTTGTGCAACAAATGAGGTTATCGTTAATAAAAACGATGACCAAACGAGTACTTTTACTGCACCTGTGCAAGGCGAAGAAGTATTAGCGCCAGATAACAGCAAAGCGATCACCTTAGAAAAGATAATGTCTGATCCAGATTGGATCGCTCGTTCTCCGTCAAGATGGTATTGGGGTGATGATAATCAAACAGTTTTATACAAGCAAAAACGTTTAGGTAATCCACTTACTGACCTTTACAGTAAAAATATTGCCGAGCCGGGCAATGGTAGTAAAGTGGCTTTGGCCGATTTACACCTTAAAGCCGACCATAATGCGGTATTAAGTTCAGACGGCACTAAAGAATTATACACCTTTAAAGGCAATGTTTTTCTCAAAACGTTGGCTACCAATGAAGTGCAACAGTTAACGTACACTTCAGCGATTGAAAACCAAGTGATGTTTTTAAGTAATGGCAATGTTGCCTATCGCATTGATAATGTGTTTTATGAGTTTGATACAAAAAACAATCAAATTCGTGAATTAGCAAATTTGCAAATGACCAATACACCAGGCGGTGAAGCTAGTAATCCCACTTATATTGCTAATGAACAACAAAAGCTAATCAAATATATTGCCAAAAAACAGCACCATAAAGACTTACGCGCTGACGAGGCAAACAAACTACGCAGTGAAAATAAAACCATAGCTACCGCTGTTTTTTATTTTGGTGAAGGCAAAAAACTGGTCAATTCAAGACTGTCGCCAAATGCTGAGAAACTGATTGTCAGCGTAACTACTGATGTAAGTTGGAGCAATGATGGTGACATCATGCCTAATTATGTCACCGATGATGCCAATATAGACGCCCAAAAAGCTCGTCGTAGAGTATCGGATAACCGTAAATACGAAGAGCAAGTGTATTTAATTGATTTGGTTAACAATGCTCAGTACTTGTTAACGTATGATGCGTTACCGGGATTTGATGAAGATGTCTTAGCGTCTGTTAAAACAGAAAATTATGCACGTGAAGGCAAAGAATACAAATCAGAGAAAAAGCCTCGTAATATTCATCTAATGAATTCTAACAGTATTCAATGGCATGAAAACTCCAAGCAAGTCGCCATTATGTTCGAAGCTTGGGACAACAAAGACCGCTGGATTGCGACCATTGACTTTGAGACGAGCAAACTTGTTAATCAACATCGCTTACATGATGATGCATGGATTAACTGGGCGTTTAATGACTTTGGTTGGTTTAGCGCAACCGAAACCTTATATTTTCAATCAGAAGAAAGTGGTTACGGCCATCTTTATGTGAAACCGCTTAATGGCGAAACCAAAGCATTAACGCAGGGCAATTATGAAGTACGCGACTTAACTCTTACTAACGATGGTTCAAGTTTTTACTTTCAAGCCAATAAACATCATCCGGGTATTTATGAAATATACCATATCGATGTTAATTCGGCCGTTATTCGCGCGGTAACAGATTTAGGCGGTAATAACTCATATGCATTGTCTCCTGATGAAACTAAGCTGCTTATTGAACACTCTACAACAACGATGCCACCTGAGCTTTATGTGCAAGACATTGGCGAAAATATTGAAGCCATTCGCTTAACGCACACTGTTACTGAAGAGTTTTTAGCGATGCCTTGGACTGCGCCTAGCATTGTTGAAGTGCCATCAACGCATACTCAACAAGGCATTTTCTCTCGTGTTTATCAGGGTGCACCTAGCGAAGGAACTAATGCAGCAGTACCAGGTAAAGCCGTAATGTTTGTTCACGGTGCAGGCTACTTACAAAACTCTCATTTAGGTTGGTCAGGTTATTTCCGCGAGTTTATGTTTCACTCAATGTTAGTACAACAAGGTTATACCGTTATTGATATGGATTACCGTGCATCAGATGGCTATGGCCGTGATTGGCGTACCGCAATTTACCGTCATATGGGTAAGCCTGAAGTAGAAGATATGCTTGATGGTGTCGATTGGTTAGTGGATAACGCTAACGTTGATAGAAATCGTGTTGGCGTTTACGGCGGCTCTTATGGTGGTTTCTTAACGTTGATGTCGATGTTTACCGAACCAGATGTATTCCAAGCGGGCTCTGCTCTGCGTTTAGTGTCTGACTGGACTTCATACAACCATGGTTATACCGCAAACATTCTAAATACCCCTGAAGACGATAAAATTGCCTATGAGCGCAGCTCGCCAATTTATTTTGCTGAAGGCTTACAAAAACCATTATTGATCAATGCGCCTATGGTCGATGATAATGTGTTTTTCCAAGACACTGTGCGTTTAGTACAACGTTTAATTGAACTGGAAAAAACAGATTTCGAAACGGCTATTTATCCAGTAGAGCCGCACGGATTTGTGCAACCAAGTAGCTGGTTAAATGAATATCGCCGTATTTATAAATTGTTTGAAACTAATTTATAAACAGCTTTATTTATGTTGCTAGAATAAACTCCGGACATTAATTAAAGGCTAGGGCATTTGCTCTGGCCTTTTTTATAGGCAATTTTAAATTACTGAATCGTCGTAAGCCTATCTAAAATATAATTATTTCTAACTAATGTTGAATATTTAGACTATATTAAATGACACTATGTAGAACAACCATACAATACCAATACCAATAACAATGGCTTGTTGCCTTAAGGACTAAAATGAACGCATTACAAACACTCAGCTCAACCATCTTAATCATGTTGCTATGTTTGGGATCCGCACAGGCAGAAGAAAACACTGATAATTTAACCGATATGTGGGTTGTTGAGGTTAACGTAAACGACAGGCAAGCTTTTGAAAGTGCATTAAAAAAACATATGCAATTTAGAGTCAATGCTGGCGATCCGAAAGAATGGAATGTCTATACCCAAGTGATTGGCGAACAAATGAATCAATACACGCTTAGGGCGTGTTGTACCAATTGGGATAAAATAGCTGATTATAATGCGTGGGCATCTAAATCAAATACCGGTAAACATTGGGCGCAAACAGTGCGTAAATATACCATTGCTGTAAATCATTATTACAGTGAAGTTGATAGCGACAATAGTGCTTGGGATAATAGCAAAAATTTCAAATACTTTTCAGTAGACACATTAACGCCAAAAGCAGGTGAAGGTTTCGCGGTAAGAGCATCGATTAAAAAAATTAGTGATGCCGCAAAAAATATGCAATGGCCTGAAAGTTGGGTTTGGCACAATCGAATTGGTGGTGCTGCGCAAATTTCTTTAGTGGTTGGGCATGAAAGTTATGCGGACATGATGCCTGCTGTAAAATCATTTTTTGTGCAATTAAGTGAACAAATGAAGGATAAGGCTAAAGCGCAAAGTTTACTCGAAACCTATGGCAAGCATTTTGCTAAATCAGAATATGCTGTTTACGTGCACCGAGTTGATTTATCATCACCTAAGAGCAAAACATCTAAATAAGCATGTTTTATACCAAATTGATTAATTACCTGCTCATTTTTAATGGTTAAAATGGTATGAGGTCTAGACAAAATTGATAAATAAAAGGCTGATTTCAGCCTTTTTTGTTGAATAATATTTGCTAAATAGTGTTTTTATGATGTTATTAATTATGATCAGTGCCTAATGATTTACTTTTGATAAATTCAAAGAGCGGATAAATAAGGCCACCAACAGCACCCCATAAATGTGCATCTATCGCAACGCTGGCGTTGATCATCGCTTCAACATCGGCGCTAGCACCAAATATCTGTTCATAGAATACTTTGCCCCAGACACCAATCAATAATAAATAGCCTGAGTTCCAGCCTTTTTTAATATCATTAATCGCACCCCATACAAATATACCATGTAAAACTCCTGACAAGCCTACATAACGGTGCATTTCAGGTGTGAATAAATAGATGCCTAAGCTACAAACGAGCGCCGACAAGATAAAAACTATGGTGTAAGATTTAGGGGAGTAATCATCACCATGTAACGCCCACAACATGATGAGTCCGGCTAAATTTAATAGTAGATGGTTAAAGTTTGTGTGGACTAAATGGCCGGTGAGTACACGCCACCATTGACCATTTGCGATATCATTGCGGTCATAAATCAATAAACTTTCTATATTTTGTGGCAAAAAATAGATACATACGGCGATAACAAAGATAATAGCCGGTATTAGTACTGCGTTTTTATTTAGTGGTAAAGACAACTTCAACATACGGTCAATTCAAGCTTATAATAGGTTAATTAATTATTTTTATATTGCAAAATTTATGAGCCGACAGTATTGCACAAGCTGTGAGCGACCGCTAGTTACCTGTATTTGTAATTTAACGTGTCGCATCAATAACAACGTCGAGGTTTGGTTTCTTCAGCACCCCAGTGAAGTAAAGCAAGCCAAGGGCACAGCCAAACTCGCCAGTCTTTGTTTAGAAAATTGTCACATCATCATAGGTGAAAATTTCACTGATAATGATGAGTTAAATCGATTAATTATCGACGAAAATAAGCAGGTATTATTACTTTACCCACAAGACGGTGCGGTCAAAGCCAGTACATTAAGCGCAGCCTCCCAGCTAAAAAGCGTGGTGTTGGTCTTAGATGGTACTTGGAAAAAAGCCTATAAAATGTATCAATTGTCGAAAAACTTACACGATATAGCGAAAATAACGCTTGGTGGTGATATAAAAAGTCAGTATCTTATTCGCAAGCATCATAAAGATGCAGATGTGTCGTCTTTAGAAGCGTGTGCCCATGCATTAATCGCTTTAGAAAATAATAAAGCAAAATATCAGCCATTATTGTCAAGCTTTCAGCAATTTAACCAAATGCAATTAGCATTAACACCACATAAACCGTGTTAATTAACATCAACTAGATAACTCGATTAGCTAACATCGTTCAAATAATAATACCTAAAACAGCAAGGATATACTGTGCTCAATAAATTTAAACTACTCGCGTTACTGCCACTTATTTTCGCAAGCAGTGCATGTGTTAATGATACACCTGCCTCTAAAGTGTTAATTGAAGACCGTGAACCAGAAGCGGCAACTGGAACACAACAGTTAACTTCGGTTACTGGTCATAAATTTATGGTGGCCGCAGCAAACCCATATGCGAGTGAAGCGGGCTATAATATCTTAGTGAAAGGTGGCAGTGCCATAGATGCGGCCATTGCGGTACAACTTGTTTTAACGTTAGTTGAGCCACAGTCATCGGGCATTGGTGGTGGCGCGTTTATCCTTCACTATGATAATACCAACAATAAATTAGTCGCTTTTGATGGCCGAGAAACAGCCCCTGAGAAAGCCACTCAAGATTTGTTTTTAAAAGACAATGGTCAAGCTGTACGCTGGATTGATGCCGTTGTTGGTGGCCGCAGTGTGGGCACGCCAGGGGTATTAAAAGCCCTTGAATTAGCCCATTCTAAACACGGTAAATTACCGTGGTCAGAGTTGTTCGTTGATGCGATTAAACTGGCCGAACATGGCTTTATTGTATCACCACGTATGGCAAAACTCGTTGCCATGCAGATAAATCCTGGAGTGAAGGATTTATCTGCCGCAGCGTCTTATTTCTTCCCTAATGGTGAAGCGGTTAAGGCAGGTACACTGCTTAAAAACCCACAACTTGCTAATGCCTATAATGCCATTGCGAAACAAGGCACTAAGGTATTTTATAACGGCTGGCTAGCTAAAAACATTGTCAACGCAGTACAGAACTCTGCTATAGCTCCGGGTCGCTTATCGTTAAATGATTTAGCAAATTACCGAGCTACTGAAACCGCTGCTGTTTGCGGTACTTATAAAGTCTATGATGTTTGTGGTATGCCACCTCCCAGTTCTGGCGGCGTTGCGGTTATTCAGATTCTTAAGCAACTAGAGCAACATAAACTTGAAAACTTGTCGGTAAATAGTGTTCAATCAGCCCATTTATTTAGTCAAAGTTCGCGCTTAGCCTTTGCCGATAGAGCCCGTTACATTGCTGATCCTGATTTTGTTGATGTGCCTGTAACACAATTAATTAACGATCAATACTTAACCGAGCGCGGTGCACTTATTAACTTAAGTCATGATATGGGCAAAGCAAAAGCCGGGGAGTTCCAGTCATTAGTTGCATTAGCGGATGACAATGCCATTGAAATGCCATCTACATCACATATCTCGATTGTTGATGGTGACGGTAATGCCATATCGATGACCACGAGTGTCGAAATGGCATTTGGCTCGGCGGTTTTTGTTGATGGTTTTTTACTTAATAATCAATTAACCGATTTTTCATTGTCTCCAGTTGTTGACGGTAAGTTGGTTGCGAATCGATTAGCCCCTTTTAAACGCCCAAGAAGTTCAATGTCACCTACCATGGTGTTTAATGAAGATGGTAGCTTGCGTTTAGTCGTAGGCTCGCCGGGTGGCAGTCGTATCATTAACTATGTGGCGAAAACTATTATAGGTGTGCTGGATTGGAATATGGATGTTCAAGATGCGATTAATATGCCAAATATTACCAATCGAAATGATGCAACTACGCTTGAAAGGTCAACCGCTATTGAAGCGTTAAAACCAAGATTAGAAGCGATGGGGCATAAGGTTTATGTTCGCGATTTAAACAGTGGTATTCACGCCATAGAAGTCTTTAACGACAAATTAGTAGGTGGTGCAGACCCACGCCGCGAAGGTAAAGTGTTTAGCCAGTAGCTGCATTAAATGATAAGTGACTATGGGTATTGATAAAACATTTATGAAACGTAAAAAAATGGGCAACTACATCGCAATGTAGTTGCCCATTTCACTTCCCCAAGTGTTTCTATATTGAGATATTAGCTTTTGTGTGACTTTACGCCAGTTGCTCTGCAGTAAAGCTTTCAGCAAATAAAGGACTGCTTAAATAACGCTCTGCAGAACTTGCTAAGATAACCACAATATTCTTATCAGCGTTTTCTGGTAATTCAGCTAATCGTTTAGCCGCTACAACAGCAGCGCCTGACGAAATACCGGCTAAAATACCTTCTTCTTTCATTAAGCGATGGGCCATAGCCATAGAGTCGTCATTAGATACTCGCTCAACAGAATCAATTATTGATAAGTCTAAATTTCCAGGAATAAAGCCTGCACCAATACCTTGTATTTTATGAGGTCCAGGTGTTAACTCTTCACCCGCAAGTTTTTGACCAATTACTGGTGAATCCGTAGGTTCTACGGCAACTGATTGAATGGCTTTACCTTTGGTGTTTTTTAAATAACGACTCACACCTGTGATAGTGCCGCCAGTGCCAACACCCGCAACAAATATATCTATATTGCCATCTAACGCATCCCAAATTTCAGGACCTGTGGTTTTCTCGTGTATCTCAGGATTCGCTGGATTATCAAATTGCCCCAAAATTAAATGTTTAGCCGGATCACGTGCTTTAATCTCTTCGGCTTTGTCAATTGCGCCTTTCATACCTTTAGCGCCATCAGTAAGCTCCAGCTTAGCGCCAAGCGCAATTAATAACTTACGACGTTCCATGCTCATTGTCGCTGGCATAGTCAGAATTAAGTCATAGCCTTTAGAAGCTGCAACAAATGCTAAAGCAATACCGGTATTACCACTGGTTGGTTCAACAATCGTAATACCTTTGGTTAAGGTGCCTTTTTTCTCTGCATCCCAGATCATATTTGCGCCAATGCGACATTTAATACTAAAGCTTGGGTTGCGAGCTTCAATTTTCGCATAAACATTACCGCCAGTGACTCGGTTAAGTTTTACTAATGGCGTGTTGCCAATAGAGTCTGGGTTATTTTGATATACATTAGCCATGGTTAATCCTATGAAATTTCTTACATAATAGGTAAGATTGTATTAATTATAGGTAAGATTACAGGTTTTTTATTTTTTAAGAAGTAATAGAACGATATAACTAATAACAGTTTGATTTATTGTATATATTACTTATAGAAATAGTAAATCCAATAACACTATTTAGCCAATTATTATATTCATCAGGAAAACCATGAACACATTTAAAGGTACTGAAAATTACATCGCCAGCAGTGATCTACAACTTGCGGTTAATGCCGCCATTGCATTAGAAAAACCATTGTTAATCAAAGGTGAGCCCGGCACAGGTAAAACAATGTTAGCTGAAGAATTAGCCGAGGCATTAGGTACCGACCTTATTCAATGGCACATTAAATCAACGACTCGTGCGCAGCAAGGTTTGTATGAATACGATGCCGTATCAAGATTGCGTGATAGCCAGTTGGGTAGTGAAGATGTAAAAGATATTGGCAATTACATAATCAAAGGTAAACTTTGGCAAGGGTTTACTGCTGAAAATCGTCCGGTATTATTGATTGATGAAATTGACAAAGCTGATATCGAATTTCCTAATGATTTATTATTAGAGCTCGATAAAATGGAGTTTTATGTCTATGAAACTCAAGAGAAAATTGTTGCAAAGCAAAGGCCTATTGTGATCATTACCTCTAACAATGAGAAAGAATTGCCTGATGCATTTTTACGACGTTGTTTTTTCCATTACATAAAATTCCCTGAAAAAGCCGAGATGCAAGCGATTGTTGATGTGCATTTTGCCAATATCAAACAAACCTTGTTAGATGAAGCATTAGCCTTGTTTTTCAATCTACGTGATATTCCAGGATTAAAGAAAAAACCATCAACCTCGGAGCTTATTGATTGGTTAAAGTTACTTGTGGCAGAAGATATCAGCCCTGAAGTCTTACGTGAAACCAATCAAAATAAAGTGATCCCGCCATTACACGGGGCATTATTAAAAAATGAACAAGATGTGCATTTGTTCGAAAAGTTAGCATTTATGAATCGCGGACGTTAATTCATGCTTATTGATTTTTTCTTTAAGCTGCGAGAATACCGAGTGCCTTGTACGGTACGTGAGTTGCTAGATTTAATTAAGGCCCTAGAGCAGAGAGTTATTTTTTGTTCTGTCGACGACTTCTATACATTAAGCCGAGTAATATTGGTTAAAGATGAAAGCCAATTTGATAAATTTGACCGTGCCTTTGCTGATTATTTTAAAGGTGTTGTTAGCATCGACCTAGATTTGTCGAATATTCCTAAAGACTGGTTAGATAAACGTTTTCAACGCAATTTAAGTGCAGAAGAAAAAGCTCAAATTAAGAAGTTGGGCGGCCTTGAAGAGTTAATGAAAACCTTAGAAGAACGTTTAAAAGAGCAAAAAAAACGTCACCAAGGTGGTAATAAATGGATAGGTACCGGTGGTACATCGCCATTTGGCGCACATGGTGAACATCCTGGTGGTATGCGTATAGGCCAAGAGGGCAATCGTAACTTTTCGGCGGCTAAGGTTTGGGACAAACGCGAGTTTAAAAACCTTGATACCAATGTTGAAATAGGCACCCGTAATATTAAAGTGGCATTACGAAAGCTTCGGCAATTTGCTCGCACCGGCGCCGGTGAAGAGCTCGATTTAGATGGTACTATTCGCGCAACAGCGAAAAATGCCGGCTATTTAGACGTGAAAATGCAACCAGAGCGCCATAATAATATTAAAGTTCTGATGTTTTTTGATGTTGGTGGCTCTATGGATGAATACATTCGTGTTTGTGAAGAGCTATTTTCTGCGGTGCATACTGAATTTAAACATTTAGAATATTTTTATTTTCATAACTGTGTTTACGAGCATGTATGGCATGACAATAACCGTCGTTACCAAGAAACCATTGATGTATGGGATATTTTGCACCGTTTTTCCAAGGACTATAAAATCATCTTTGTTGGTGATGCCACTATGGGGCCGTTTGAAATAGCCTATCCAGGTGGTAGTGTTGAACATTGGAATGAAGAGCCGGGTAATGTTTGGTTAAAGCGGGTCACCGATCATTTTGACAATTGTATCTGGCTTAATCCACAACCAACAAAGTATTGGAACTACTACCAATCCATCGATTTGGTGAAACAAATGATGGCGTCTCGAATGTATCCGATGACGATTGAAGGCTTGTCGAATGGCATTAAAGAGTTATTGTAACGAGCTAGGCGCTAGTAACGCGTAACCACAAAGCTGATTGATTTAATTGAATTTATTAGCCATATTTAACTATATTACTAATTATCATAAATAGGTGGCCTATTTATGATACTTGGAATAAACATTTAATAGAGTACGGTGAGATGAAAAAACTGTTTGCTAAAACACGCCATAAATTAACTTCTGATGAAACTCAGGAAGTGATCACTCCCTTTGCTTTTAAACTCGATGATTCCCTTTTTGGTACTGCGATTGCCAGCCCATACAAACGCGGTATAGCGATACTGATTGATTTATTGCTTATCGCTATTCTCAGTAGTGCCGGCGGTGAATTTTTGGCTTTTGCTATTGCCTATTCAGTATTTAGAATGGGCAGCAAAGCTCGGGCAGAGCAACAAGGTAAAGTTAAAGGCAGGAAACGCCGTGCCATATTAAGGTTTATTGGCGCAATTTTTATACTGGTGGTGATGCTCGATGTATTATCCCCTATGGTAAATAACCTGTTGGATGACGATTCTTCGCAATCAGTAGAGCTTGATGAGAATATTGGCGTAAGTAAAGAAATTGGTTTTGCCGATGCGTTAAAAGTGACTGGCTTTATTATTAATACTATTTCGGATGCGAAAGATAAAAATTGTCAGAATGCGACTTGTTGGCAAGATGTTATGCAAGAGGTTCCTGCACAAGCGCTTGATTTAGAACTCAATCCTGATGGTATCAAAGAGTTGTTTGTTGAACTTGGTGAGGCCACAGAGCTTAATAAAACTGAGCAACAGCAAGTGGTGTTATTTTTAAATGAAAAGTATCAAATATTAACTGATGAACAAGCTCTACTAGCCCCAATGAAAGATAAAACAGCGCTAAAAAGTCAACCGGGCATTGACTCGTATGCGGATAGAGACAAACCTAATTACAATAAATATTCAGAAAACATAGCGAAACAAAGTCAGCCGGTAAACGCCGGTAACGATGAAGAACCTATATATTCGTTGGTGCAATTATTCAAGGGTATTTTTGATGATTTAGGATTAGGCTTTGGTTGGGCAGCATTATATTTCACTGTCTTTACCGCTTGGTGGGAGGGGAAAACACCCGGTAAGAAATTAATGGGTATTAGAGTACTACAACTCGATGGCACGCCTTTATCAATATGGGATAGTTTTGGTCGCTACGGTGGTTATGGAGCAGGTATCGCTACCGGTTTATTGGGCTTTCTGCAAATATATTGGGATCCAAATCGTCAAGCCATGCACGACCAAATCTCAGCAACGGTAGTCATTGATGAGAATAAATTTGTTGATGAAGAGATTGTTAAAGCCGCACGTAACACGGTAAAAGATAGTTAAAATGTACGACCTAAAGTGGTCACATGAGTGAGTGACCAATTATTATGATTGCGGTTAAATAACTCGGCTAAGTAACACATCTAAATAACTCGGTTAAATAACCGAGTTACGTTGTTTTTTATGTTTAGCCATTCTACAAAACTTTAATGAACCTGCTTTTAAGCCAGCACTAACAGTAGCCCTAGAATTGCACCTTAATATCCGGTTGCGCTTATGCCTAGCTAACAACAATTCGTTAGACGTGACTGCACTGTGAGTCCTGAGAGTAGATATTGCAATGAATTGTGCCGTGGGTGTATTTAATGATCGGCTTGTGTCTGCAGAGTAAGCATTCAGGCTAAATAACAAAGTGATTAGTACCAGTAACGTCTTTATAATCATTAATCTATGCTCTACATGATGAAAATACACATATAGAGCATAGATGAAATCAAAGCATTATGAAAAAAACAGACAGATTAAATCGAATAATTCAGTAAAATCCTACATCCAAGCATAACTAAGCTTCAAAAAGCCGGTACGCTCATTTTGTTTCAGCTTTTTAACCTGATCATTTTCAATTGAGTTGTCTGAGTAACCTAAGAAAAATACTGTTTGTGGGTTCAACTTATACGAGTATATTAATTGTGTGGACAAATTGTCATCGTATTCGGTATCGACAAACGCATCAGGATTATTATCAACATTGTAATCAGTCATGCTGTAAACCATTGAAAGTCTTAAATAGCTATTCACGTCAAACTGATAAGTGATACGGCTATCGACTAGGTTTTCTTTGAATACATAATCATTATCAACCTCAAGCTCGGCAAAGGTATAGCTTAAATCTAATTCTAAATGAGTGCTCATGTTGTAAATGATACTCGGCGATATTTCGATAATGTCACCGAGGCGATTATTATCATAATCAATTTGATCACCAAGTAAACTATAAAACTGCAAAAATATAGCTGCGGTTGGTTGCATACCAAGATAGAGTTCAATCTTGTCTTGGGTAAATAATGTAGTATTGCCATCAATCGCTTGCTCGTTACTATCAAATCTTAGACCGACGCTTTCCTCATGGGTATACATAATGTCAAATAGCGACTGCATAGGGCCTTGTATGGTAAAGCTCGCGGTAGAGCTTTTGGCAATTAAGTCACCCTCGTCATTATGACTTATTTGATATTGAGCGCCTAAGTTTAATTCAGTCCAGGCACTGTCCTCAAAAAATATGTTACGTCTTAATAAGGTAGTAAATTCATTAAAATCAACTTGCGGTATATAACCTAAGTCGGCGCGAAAATCTTGGCCAACGTCTTCATAATCGGCCGTAAATAGCCACAACTCAGTTGCATGCTCGAAACCAAGTTTATAAGCGGTATCAGTAAACTCACCATCATTTTTACCAATCATACTGGTAAGCATGCAGTCATCATTAGCACACCACGAATCATAGAGCTCGATTGGGTATTCAGTATTTGAATGTAATATTTGCGCAACAATTGAGTTGCTCATATTGAGTTTATATTTACCGTCTAAACCTGTTACTAAATTATGGTAATCATTGTCTGCGGTTCTTAATGTTGAGATCACCCCAAAAGATAAATCTTGATTAACATCATAACGATAGCGCAGGGCACCTGAGTAGCTTTCTTGGTTCATGGTATCGGGTAGGGAAAACAAATTACCCGGCAATATGATATTGGTATTATTATCTTTGGTCATGAAAAAACCAAACGATTGCTCATCGATGCGACCGGTAAGTTTTGTTCCATAATCAGGGTCAGCAATGTTACGGGTATAGACTAAATTAAATTGGCTCGAAAAATATTCCGAATTATCTAAGAAAAACGGCCGTTTTTCATCATAAAACAAGGCATAATTTTTGTTTACTTTTAATTGTCCTGCATCTGATTCAACCGTTGAAAAGTCAGGGTTTATGGTCGCATTTAGCATTACATCTGGGGTTATGCCCCAGCGAATATTTAAACCTAAGTCGATATCATTGTCTGATTGCCAGTTCTGATCGGTGTTTTGACCGTTAGTTAAATCACGCTCTTCACTACGACTGGCGACTAATGATGGTGTTATCAGTAAATTTTCAGAAGGCGCTGCTTTTGCAAAACCTTGCATTGGCACCATTTGACAGGTCCAACAGGCATTATCTCGATCAAGTTCAATATTAGAAATGCGTAATATATTATCTCGAGGGTATACTCTAATTAACTCTATCGCCCAAGTTTTTATATCAGTGCCTTCGGCAAAGTTTAGCTCGCGATACGGAATGGCAAATTCAACTTGGTAACCTTCTTTTGTTACCTTACCGTTTGCACTCCAGATGGCATCCCACAAATTACTGTCAGAGCCACTCATTTCATTCACTATGCCGTCATTTTGTACACCGTAAGGGTTGACGAAAAATTTATAAGCAAGGCGGTGATCATTAAAGGTATCTAGTTTTATACCAACAATATCATCCGAAAATGCTTCATCTCGGTCACGTAGAAAACCTTGGATTTTTTCAGGATTTGGATCTTGTGCTTTAAAAGCGAAATAAACTTGCTCACCATCTTCAAACACATAGGCCTGGGTTGTTACTGGGCTTACAGTATTGTTATAAGGGTAATTTACAATGTTTAGATCTATACGTTTGGCTTTTTTCCAGACAGCTTCATTTAACTCGCCATCAAAATTAATGTCAGCTTGTAAATGTGGTATAGATAATTTTTCAGGCTGCTTGGCCGAAACGTAAGAGTGAAAAGACATTGCGCTTAACATTATCATTGAGCTGATAACATTAGGGCCTTTTCTTGGCAAAATCATGACTGCTTCCTATGCATGCTTTATTATTATTGTTGTAAACTTATTGGAAATAAGTTGTAACATTTATAACGCAATCAATACATTATTGTCAATCAACAATGAGCAGTTTTTAACGTGCTTGTAAGCAATTTTTTAGTTAAATATAAATACCTTAGATTAAAGCTCGAATAATGGATCATGGTTGGGCATAATGAGTTTTATAACAACACTGTTAATATATTTAAGGTTGAGAGGATATGTCGCTAGGGTTATTAGACTATCTTGCATTGGTCGTTTTTTTTACATCATGGATTGGTTATACCCAGTTCGCTCGCATCAAAGCCAAAGACACCGCGTGTATTTCACGTTGTTTACATCAGCACAGGATCATTTGGATGCGGCAAATATTCGATACTGACATCCGCGTATCGCATGCCTCATTATTATCAAACTTAGAACGTAACGTTACCTTTTTTGCGTCCACTACAATGCTGGTTATTGCCGGTGTTTTAACCTTGTTCTCACAACTTGATAGCGTTAAAGAATTATTAACTCGAATTACTATTGCTGAAGAGGCAAGTGCGTTTGCGATACAAATTAAACTGAGTTTATTAGTGTTAATTTTTGTGCTCGCGTTTTTCCAATTTACCTGGTCAATGCGCCAATACGGTTTTGTTAATATTATGATAGGTGCTGCACCTGTTGCTGAGCACACCACCAAACCGCATTTGTTAAATTACGCCAAGCAAATGGCGACTGTGCAAGACCAAGCTGCGCATGCCTATAATTATGGTTTACGTTCGTATTATTTTTCTTTGTCAGCGCTCAGTTGGTTTGTACATCCATTAATGCTGCTGGTGTCGAGTATGTTTGTGGTTTACATCCTGTACCGTCGAGAGTTTAAATCGAAAGCATTAAGAGCAATTCAACAAGGTGTTGTGGACTTAGAAAAAGAAGGCTATTCATTTGATTAAACTAGATTTTATCAGAGGGTTTAACGGCCGATTTAACGATTTTTTATAACATGCTTAACACTTCAAAGCGAACACTTGTAGGCTCAGCCATCAGTCCAAAGATTAATTGAATGTCATGAATAAGCATCCGTTAGCCAACTATACCTTAAAAGATTTTGATAAATATAACTGCATTAAGTTATCGTTTAGCTATTATTTGATCTTACTTTATTTATTACGCGGTTATGCCATTGGCATGGCATCGTTAGCGAACCTCAAAGATAAGCTTTCCCTGATCCAATGGTTTTATCCCGACTCAGCAATGTTTTATTTAAGCTTGTTATTTTCAATACCAAGCTTGGTACTATTATATGTTGTAATCGCTCGAAAACCCGATGCTCCGCAATGGCTTAAAAGTTTGTGGCGCAAGGTACTGCCACTTAGTTTCTTATTAATCTTCCTAGATTTGTGCATTTATTGGGGACAATACTTATTTGTATCACCAGGCAGCTTGAGCCGGCTTCTTATACAAACGGCGATTGCTGTGTCGATATTGATTTATTGTACTGTAAATAAACGCGCTAAAATGAATCGCTTAGAATTTCCTGAGCATATAGAAGAAAATCCTAAGGATAAAGGGAAAAGTCTAAGTAAGCATTAATCGAATAGAGCCTTGCATCGAGAATCGTTATTTCTATGTGCAAGGCATAGTGAGCTGAGTTAACTAGTCAATTCGCCTTTCAGGTTTTTACCCATCAACTCTCTGATCTCAATTGAAGATAAATTTTTGCTCAGTAAATAGTGTAATTTCGTTAATGCGGCTTCTAAGGTCATATCTTGGCCGCTGGTGACACCACATTTACTTAATGCGTTACCTGTTGCATAGCCGCCCATGTTGACCTTACCTTTAACACACTGCGTGCAATTGACAATAATAATGCCGCGTTCTGTAGCTGCCGTTAATAAGTTTAGTAGTTCTTGATTTTGTGGTGCATTACCAACGCCGTAGCTAAGTATTATTAGTGCTTTTACCGGTTGTTGAATGACATTAGCGATAAGCTTCACAGAAATTCCCGGGTATAAATGCACAACACCAATAGGTTGCTCACTAATATTACTTACGGTTAGGGCGCTTGTGTGCTCAACGGCAATACTGCCTGCTAAAACTTTTATATTAATACCTGCTTCAAGCAGCGGTGGCATATTTGGTGAGTCAAAGGCATTAAAACCATCTGCGTAGGCTTTAATTGCACGATTACCGCGGAATAAGTTGTTATTAAAAAATAAGCCAACTTCGTTTATTGGAAAATTGGCGGCAATATATAACGAATTTAATAGATTCTCTTGGCCGTCAGAGCGCAGTTGCGTTAGCGGTATTTGTGATCCGGTAACGATCACGGGTTTTGATAAATCTTCGAGCATAAATGATAATGCCGAGCTGGTATAAGCCATAGTATCGGTACCATGTAATACCACAAAAGCATCATAATCTTTATAATTAGCTTTTATGTCATCAGCAATACGTTGCCAATCAGCGGGCGTCATATTTGCAGAATCAATTAATGGTGCGTATTCATTAATGGTAAATTCAGGCATTTCTTCGCGATGAAAGTCGGGCATCTTAGTAATCGAATCTGTTAAGTGGCCTTTTACAGGGACAAAACCATCTTCGCTAGCTTTCATACCGATAGTACCGCCGGTATATGCTACATAGATCTTTTTACGAATAGGGGAACGTATTGTTGAATTTGTCATAGCTAAAAAAAATGCACCTTAGAAATCTAAGATGCATATTAACAATTTAAATGAATTGTTTATACGATTAATTCATTTCACAACTTAAACAAAATGAATATATTCCTTTGGGATCATTCAGTTGATTAACTTGTTCAAAGTCAGCAACAAGTTTATTGACCATTTGCGTTAACGATGGGTTATTCAAATTACTTACTTGCTCAGCTGAGGTAGGTAACAAAGTCGATACGTTATCTAATAAATTACGTAAGAAAATATCTTTGGCGGATAATTCTTTCTCAACTAACCAAGTATCATATGTTTTCAAACCAGCAAGTTCAGCAGCGGCCACAACAGCATCATCTAAATTGCCTAATTTATCAACTAAACCAATGTCTTTCGCCATAGCGCCAGACCATACACGACCTTGGCCAATTTTATCGACCTCTGCTGTTGTCATATTGCGATTTTCGGCAACCATAGTGATAAAGTTCTTATAACCTCTATTAACACTTGCTTGAATAATATTACCAAGGTCTGGATTTAATGGGCGGGTAACGCTAATTCCAGCCATATCAGTAGTACCAACACCATCGGTATGAACGCCAATTTTATCTAAGGCTTTTTCAAACGACATAAACATACCAAAGATACCAATCGAGCCGGTGATAGTATTTGGTGAAGCCCAAATCTCATTCGCTGACGCTGATATCCAGTAACCGCCAGATGCAGCATAGGTTCCCATAGATGCAATAACAGGCTTGCCAGCAGCTTTAATCAATTCCACTTCTTGGCGAATTATTTCTGAGGCATAAGCACTACCGCCACCACTATCAACTCTAAGTACTACCGCTTTAACTTTGTCGTTTAAACGGGCTTTACGCAGTAATTCTGCGGTACTATCACCACCAATGGTACCGGCTTTTTGATGACCATTTAATATGGTGCCTTTAGCAACAATAACAGCAACTTTATCTGTCATCGGGTTAACCATTGGAAATGGTGCTTTTGTGGCTGCAAGGTAATCTTTAAAGTGAATCTGGCTATAATGTTTACCAGATGTAGATTTACCTACCTTTTCAATCATCGCTAAGCGGATTTGTTCGCGAGTAGATAACGCATCAACTAAACCATTTTGCAGGGCATATTCACCAAAACTGCCATCGGCTAAGTTAATTTTCTCTAGCAAGCCAGCGGCAGTTTCATCAAAGTCTTCGATGTTAATATTACGATAACTGGCAATGTCGGTTTTATACGACTGCCACAACTGAGACAACCAAGCTTTATTGGCCATTTTAGCTGGCTCAGACATATCATCACGAATGTAAGGTTCAATTGCTGACTTAAACGTACCTACTTTAAAAATATGCTGAGTAACATTTAATTTTTCTAAGGCAGATTTGTAATACATTCTGTAACGACCAAAACCTTCAAGAATAACCGCACCTTCAGGGTTTATCCATACTTGGTCAGCTAAGGCTGCAAGGTAGTATTGGTCTTGAGTAAAATAATCACCATAGGCGATAACTTCTTTACCCGTCTCTTTAAAATCAGCGACTGCTAAGGCAATTTCTTGCAAGTGCGGTAAACTCGCTCGACCAACTCGTTGAGGGTAAATGACTAATGTTTTAATCCTGTCATCAGTTGCAGCATCTTTAATGACCTGGGTTATATCAGTAATTAATATTTCAGGAGATTCTTCTTCAGAGCCAAATGCTTGCGCCATTAATGCATCAGCAGGGGCGATTTCTTGTTTTTGTTCAACAATATCACCCTTTAAATCTAATACTAGGGCCGCACTGTTAGGTACTTTGACTACATTGGAATCATCAAAAAGGGCACTTAGAAAAAATGCGATAAAGATGAAAAAGATTAAGTTCAAGAAAATCTTTCTTGATGTGTTTAGTACTTGCCATAGTTTTGACAAAACTCTTTTAATTATACTCGGTTTTTCAGACATATATCCTCACGTCTTGATATTTATTAACTCTTTCATAATACATCCTCACGACTAAAAAATCTTTGTAAGATTGCTTATATTAATCAATATTTACAATTTAATAATGTTAATTGATAAAAACATATTTTTTTAAAAATATTTGAAATGAAATATGAACTACAATGTTCTTATAAAGTATCAATAACTTAAAGGGAATGAGATGAGTATAATCAGTTTATATAAGAAAGTGATTGGAGGTTTATTAAAAGCAGATGCGGTACCTGCTTTGATGCTTAGGGTGTTTTTAGCCCCTGTGTTCATTATTGCCGGTTATAATAAAATGCAATTTAGTGATGATAGTCTCACTCTTTTTGAGCAATTAATGGCAAGCCCAAGTATTGTCGGTTGGTTTGGCAATTCAGAGTGGGGCTTAGGTTTACCGTTTCCTGAGTTATTAGCAAACTTAGCTGCATGGACTGAATTTTTTGGTGGTTGGCTAATACTAATAGGTTTAGCGACACGGCTAATCTCTATTCCTTTAATGTTTACCATGTTTATAGCTGCGACATCAGTGCATCTCGATAATGGCTGGTATGCCTTAACGCCAACGAATGCAGATACAAGTTCAGCTCAAGTTTTTTCATGGATAGGTTTTGAAAGTGCTGATGCGAGTTTAGCGAATAGTGACAAGGCGGCTGAACGTTTAGATAAGGTGCGCAGTATTATTGCTGAAAATGGTAACCCCGATTGGCTTTATGAAACAGGTAATGTAGTGCTGTTAAATAACGGTATAGAGTTTGCCGCGACCTATCTTATTATGCTGTTAGCATTGTTTTTCATTGGCGGCGGTAGATACGTAAGTCTCGATTATTGGCTGTTTAATACAGAGCCTGATAAAAATGAAAAAATTAAAAGTTGATATTAGAAATTGATATCTGAGTTCAACATAAACATTAGCCCAATTTAATTGGGCTTTTTTATGCCTGCTATTTATATTAACAGCACTGTTACAGCGACGAATATATGCTAATCTAACTCATCATTATTATTCTAAAGCTTACGTTTTTATGTCTGTCATTCAGTTTTTAATCAATCGTCAATCTAATGGTTTTTTAACCACGCCAGCGCCAAACGAAACTGCGCTTCACAATATAATCAATGCCGCAGTTGCTGTGCCAGATCATGGCGGTTTAACGCCATATCACTTTCATATTATTCAAGGTGCTGGTTTAGATAAACTCACCAACATTTATATACGAGCGATTAAGGCAGTAACCGATGACTCACTAAAAATCGCTAAAGCACAGAAAATGGCGTATAGAGCACCGTTAATGATTGTCATTTCAACTAAGTTTAAACAACATCCCAAAGTACCTAAACAAGAACAATTAATCACCGCTGGCTGCGCAGCACAAGCAATGCAAATGGCTGCGGTAGCGCAAGGTTTTGGCGCTATGTGGAGAACAGGGGATTTAGCGTACAGTGATATTGTTAAATCAGGCTTAGGTATTGCTTTAGATGAAGAGATTGTTGGTTTTTTATATATAGGCACTAAAACCAAAGAGTTGCCGATAAAGAATAGAACATTATGCGATGACCACATTGACTATTGGCGTTAATAAACAGCGCATTAGATGTTTGCTGTAGGTATCTGCTAAAGCTAACCTAAGTAAAAAAGGTTAGCTTGTGGTGTCACTGTTATTCTTGCCAGCGAGCAATAAATTAGTTATCTATGCAGGGATATTGTTGAACGAATGCATAGCTGATTTTAAATAACCACAAACCACATATACCACCAACAAACTTGCGATAACCAACTCTAAGTCCGCTATATTACTTAATAATTGCCACTCAGGTAGTCCCCAAAGCTTAAATAATTCAGCGCTTTTATAAACAGCGGTTGCACTTATCACTGTTGGAAAGGTGAATGCGGCAAACCCTGGTGAAAATGGTAAGCGCAATAATCTAAATAATGACATGTACACTATGCTGGTCATCAGTAAACCAATACCAAGCAATATTGCCACCAGTAACGCAGATGGCTCTGCAGTAACCGTTAAATAACCAACTAGACCGACATTGGCTGGAGCCGCTAAAATGGCAATCGATGGTTTTGCAGCATCTACGATTTCAGGATGGAAAATAAATCTGTAAATCATCGGAATAAGCACCAAGGCGCCGTTACATAAGCCAAGTAATACAATATTGAGCGCTAATGGTTGTTGAGCCAAACTAGGGCAGGTGATACCAGCAACTATCACGCCAACGGTTGGCACAAACCAGCTTGGTGTTACGTGTGACCAATCTGGCGTTTGAATTCGATAATGAATAAAACCAATCAGCAAGAAAAACTGGATGAGCACAGCACAATACCAAACAATAATCGCCAGCGGTAAATTATAAATACCGATAGACATTGAGACCACCATCAATGCCATTGAAAAGGTCGGCATCACACTAGATATATAAGTATGGCCTAAATCGATTTTGAATTGCTTTGGATTAAGTGAAAATTTTACGATAAGTAACACTAGTAAAAGGCCGGCAATAACCGCAGAACCGATTTGAATATTACCGTCAAATGGGAATCGTGATTCAACACATAAACCTAAACTCGCAATGCCTAGGGCAAGTCCTGCAATTGGTGTCGGTACACTATTCATTTTGGTACGCAGTGATAAAAACATTTTAAACCCTCATTAATCGCTTAAACAGTAAGTGCTAATTCGTTACAACGATATTGTGCATGATTGCATTGTTAATAAATATCGAATAATATTGAACTAGTTGTTCATTTTTTCTAAACAGTGGGTTATTGATGCAACATATTTCGTTAAGGCAATTGCAGGTGTTTTCATCTGTTGCTAGAACCGCTAATTTAGGTGAGACAGCACAATTATTATTTATGACCAAAGGTGCCGCTTCACAAGCGATTAAGTCTTTAGAGCAACAATTATCAGTTAATTTATTTGATCGTGTGCTGCAAAGATTAGTGTTGAATACTAAAGGTAGAATGCTACAACCTTTAGCCGAAGACATGTTAGCCAGACAGCAAGGTATTTTAGGTTTGTTTGATACTGGCGCATTAGCGAGTAAATTGCGCATTGGCGCCAGTCTAACCATAGGAAACTATTTGCTGCCTGAATTATTGGCGAATGATCTACAAGATATCCCTAGGCCAACGGTAACAGTCCAAAATAGCCTTGAATTACAAAAAAAATTACTGTCATTTGATTTAGACATAGCTTTTATTGAAAGTGAGACCATTTTAACGTCTCTTTGCCATAAAGCTTGGCGAGATGATGAAATGATATTGGTGGCGAGTAATCATCATCCGCTAGCGGGTAAAACAGTAAATTGGCAAGATTTAAACAATCAAAATTGGGTATTACGCGAACCACAGTCAGGCAGTCGTGAACAATTCGATCATCATGTTGCGCCGCATTTAGAGTGTTATCAGATTCAGTTGGAATTAACCGCACTTGAGGCAGTCATTCGCTCAGTAGCCGTAGGTTTGGGTTTAACATTAGCGTCGCGGTTGAGCTGTGAACTGCATTTACAGACAGGAACGATTGCCGAAATAAAATTACCTACGCCGATTATACGACGGTTAGCTATTGTCTATAACGAAAGTAATGAGCATCTACCGCAATTACAATATCTGCTCAGTAAATTGGTTAGTACATAATCAAATGGTTATGTGCCATTGCAGCGTGGGTGATATCTAGGGAGTACCAAATAGCTTGGTAGAACGAATATAACCATAATTATTAATCACTAGGTTTTCAATTTGATACCGCTATATATGTGATGCTATTGACAGTTCTTTAGGTCAACTGATGGCTATTAACCAACATTTTTGGTCGCAATAGGAAGCATAAATAATGCCACTTTACCGACGTTACGGACAATATAGTGTCTTTTATAAGTCCATTTTTTGTAAGAACAAAAGTAAGGATGAGCACTAAATAAGAACATCAAAACATAGTGTTATTATTTTTTGATTTTTCTGGAACCGCCTGCCCAAGATTCCAATGTTCCGCAAACTTTCCATCTTGCATTCGGAAAATGTTAATCACCGATCGGCCAAGAGCCTCTGGCGTTCGTTTGACATGTTGGTGAATCCAAACTAGATCACCTTCCGAAGCTGTTCGCTTAACAGACGTTGTAATTTTCGGGCTATTTTTAAACCTTTTTGCAAACAAGCTTAGTACCGCATCTCGACCATCCGCTACATGGGGTGAATGTTGAATATAGTTTTCGGCAAAGCATTCATTACGCAATATATCTATTCGCTGCGATGGCTCAAGTTCAGGTCGGTTTTCTAAGATATCCATACAATACAGTGCTTTCTTTAGGTTTGATTGCTCTAGCGTATTGTGCTGATTATCACTCGCTTGGCACACACCAACTGTTAATGTTGTCAATAATCCGGCTAAACCGTATTTGACAGTTTTGTATCCAACATTCATGTATTTTATCCTGTTTGAAAATATTGCTGTAGGCAAGGGATAGTTACCCAAGTTCGATTTAGTCATCACCAATAGATTAATGATATGTCTCATTAAGACCTATCTATAATTATTATTAGATTCACATTAATATCGCTCAATAACAAAGTATTAGAAACCATAAAAAATCATTTTTTTGTAAATGGGTGTGTATTACCTAAACGTATCAGTAACAAAACAGTAATGAATTTATTTAAATTGTGAGTAAAGTAAAAAACATGCGGTAACAATCAATAACCCACCCATTAAATGATTGAAAAGTTTTAATCGAAATGGACTATTCAAAAGTATCGTTACTTTATTTCCTAATACAGACCAAGAAAAAAGCGATACATAACATACCAAAAAATATACTAAAGAAAAGGTTAAAAATACTTGGCTATTATTAGGTACAGAAAATAAAGAAACACCTGCTACACTCGCAATCCATGCTTTCGGGTTTAACCATTGTAAAAGGAAACCTTGTAAAAAGGTTGGTAGCTTTTGTTGTTTAATATCTAACTCTGGCTTCGATGATGCTATTAAGTATCCCATATAAACAATGAATATTGAGCCGGCTATTGCTAGGTATTTAAGAAGTAGTGGATAAAGATCAATTACTTTGTAGAAACCTAAGCCAATAAATAACAATAGTAATGTGAAACCAATCGTTCCACCTGAAACGAATGCAAACGTTTTACGCACCCCATAACTTGCGCCTGAAGATACAATCACCATATTCACTGGTCCTGGTGATACTGACATAGCCAATGAGAATGTAAACATTGCGATTAATAGTGACATAATTTCCCCTCTACTTTTTGTAAACTATACACTCAATTTATTAATCAGATAAGGTGCTATAATCAATTTACACTGTTCTAAATAGTTTAATAATAAAATGATAGATGAATTACGCTCAATGGCTATCTTTGCTGAAACAATCAAACAAGGCTCTTTTCGAGCGGCTGCAAAAGAGTTAAAACTTTCTCCTTCAGTAGTTAGCTATCAAGTGACTCAATTAGAAAAATCAGTAGGTATGGCTTTAATTTATAGATCGACTAGAAAATTGTCATTAACATCTGAAGGGGGAGTGTTATATCAGTATGCTTTAAATATGATCCAAGCTGCTCGTCAAGGCTTAAACCAAGTCGCTTTAGATAAACAAGAACTAAGAGGATCATTATCCCTGACCCTACCTTCGGCTTTAATCAAATCTGAAATAAGTAAAAAAATATCGCAATTTAGCAAGTTACACCCTTTGTTAAATTTTAAATTACTTTATACCGACAACAGAGAAGATTTGATCCACAAAGGCATTGATTTAGCATTCAGGGCAGGGTCCATGGATGACAGTAATCTTAAATCTAAGCGGATCGGAGTAATCAATAGAAAATTAGTGTGTTCTTATAATTATTACAAAGAACATAAAACCCCCATGTCTCCTGACGATTTAAGCAAGTGGAATTGGATAAAATTAGATATGCTTGCCAATCATCGGACTTTATTAAACTCTGCTGGTGAAAAATGTGTGATTGATTTTGCAAGTAATATAAGTGTGAATAGTGTTGAAGCTATGACACAACTTTGTATCAATGGTGCAGGCATCGCAACCCCGCCTGATTATTTAATCGACAAGGAAATTAAAAATAAGGATTTAATCGAATTGTTACCAAATTGGCAAGTTGAACCGATTCCGTTATATGCAGTTTGGCCGAGTAATGTATTTCAAGATAGTAGTGCCAAACGTTTATTAGAGTTTTTAATATGAATATTAGTTAGCCGCAGGGTTTTGTACAGTGATGTCACTTGGGATTAATTTGGTGCAAAAAAAGAGGCGCTATAAATAGCGCCTGTTAATATTATTTCTGATGCTAAAACTAATATTACTACTTAGAATGCAGCATTGTTTGGTGTGCGTGGGAATGGGATCACGTCACGTACGTTTTGCATGCCAGTTGCGTATACAACTAAACGTTCAAAACCTAAACCAAAACCAGCGTGTGGCACAGTACCGTATTTACGTAAATCTCTGTACCAGCTGTAGTCTTCTTTATCTAAGCCCATTTCAGCAATACGAGCATCTAATACATCTAAACGTTCTTCACGTTGTGCGCCGCCAATGATCTCACCAATACCTGGTGCTAAAATATCCATCGCGGCAACAGTTTTACCATCATCATTTAAACGCATGTAGAATGCTTTAATGTCTTTCGGGTAGTTTTGTAGCACAACAGGGCCGCCAACATGCTCTTCAGCAAGGTAACGTTCGTGCTCAGAATTTAAATCTACACCCCATTCGACTTTATTTTCAAATTTCTTACCACAGTTTTGTAAAATGGTAATTGCGTCGGTGTAATCCATGCGCACAAATTCAGAATCTACAACAGACTGTAAACGGTCGATAACTGTTTTATCAACACGTTGTTGGAAGAAGGCCATATCATCAGCACGTTCTTCTAATACTGCTTTAAATACATAACGTAGCATTTCTTCAGCAAGCGTTGCAGCATCGGCTAAATCTGCAAAAGCGATTTCAGGTTCAACCATCCAAAACTCAGCTAAATGACGTGTAGTATTAGAGTTTTCAGCTCTAAACGTTGGACCAAATGTATATACCTTTGAAAGGGCACATGCGTATGTTTCAACGTTTAACTGACCAGATACAGTTAAGAATGTTTCTTTACCGAAGAAGTCTTGGCTGTAATCAACCGCGCCTTTATCGTCACGTGGTAAGTTTTCATTATCTAATGTACTTACACGAAACATTTCGCCAGCGCCTTCTGCATCAGAGCCGGTAATGAGCGGCGTGCTGATCCAAAAATAACCTTTTGAATGCATAAAACGATGAACAGCTTGTGCTAAACAATGACGAACACGAGTTACCGCGCCGCCAATATTAGTACGAGCACGTAAATGCGCTTGTTCACGTAAAAATTCAATTGAATGACGTTTTGCCGCCATTGGATAGGTGTCTGGGTCTTCGACTAAACCATGCACTTCAACATCTGTTGCTTGAATTTCAAATGACTGACCTTTACCCATAGACTCAACGAGTGTACCGGTTACCGATACAGATGCGCCGGTAGTCAATTTTAAAATTTCATTTTCGTAATTATTAAGATCGCTCGGTACAACAGCTTGGATAGGATCGAAACATGATCCATCATGTATAGCTAAAAAAGAAATTCCTGCTTTGGAATCTCGACGCGTTCTAATCCAACCCTGAACTGTAACTGTTTCACCAACAGCTGACTTACCAGCTAGGACATCAGTAATAGTAGCAACTGACATTTGTAACCTCATTAATTATGAAAAGGAGTTTGTATAAACTATGGGTTTGCTAGTTTACTTGAGCGAGCAATAGACTCAAGTATTTCTTGCCGATAAAACGACAATTTGGCAAAAAAAATGCTGTTTTATATAAATAAATCCTAAAAACAGCATATTGAGTGGTTAATTGCTTGGTTTTTACTTGGTTCTTGCTGAGTTTTTAAATCGTTATTGTACAAATATGTCATCACATTCAATAACATTAGCTATCGCTGAAGTGAGCATTGACAATTCACTGCTTGATATAACAAATGGTGGCATAATATAAATAAGCTTACCAAATGGACGGATCCAGACACCCATATCAACAAAGCGCTTTTGAATAACCGCCATATTCACCGACTCTTTTACTTCAACTACGCCAATCGCGCCTAATACACGCACATCAGCAACCTGTTTATGATTCACTAATGGCAGTAACTGTTGCTTTAACTGTTGTTCAATGGCATTTACTTGGCTTTGCCAATCATTACTGATCAGTAAATCTAAACTGGCATTGGCAACAGCGCACGCCAAAGGATTTCCCATAAAGGTGGGTCCATGCATAAACACACCCGCTTCGCCATTACTAATTGTTTCGGCTACTTTGGTGGTTGATAGAGTGGCTGCAAGTGTCATGTAACCACCCGTTAAAGCTTTACCTAAACACAAAATGTCTGGCGTAATATCTGCATGTTCACAAGCAAACAGTTTACCACTACGGCCAAAGCCGGTAGCAATTTCGTCAGCAATTAACAACACATCATACTCATCGCATAATACTCGACAAGCCTTTAAAAAATCAGCATGGTAAAAGCGCATACCACCAGCGCCTTGCACTATAGGCTCTAAAATAAGCGCAGCAATGTTTTGATGTTGTTCACTAAGCTGTTGTTTTAATGAATTTAGATCCTTGTCATCAAAAGTATCATTAAAGCCACATTGCGGCGCATCACTAAAGTAATTCTCGGTGATAAAGCCTGAGAATAATTGATGCATACCATTAACAGGGTCGCAAACCGACATAGCGGCAAAGGTATCGCCGTGATAACCATTTTTAATGGTCAGTAATTTATTTTTATTGCTCTTGCCTAAACTATGCTGATATTGAATGGCCATTTTAATGGCAACTTCAACAGCAACCGAGCCACTATCAGCCAAAAATACTTTATCTAAACCTGCTGGCGTTAACGTCACCAATTTTTGCGCCAGCTCAATGGCCGGTGCGTGGGTTAAACCACCAAACATAACATGTGAAAACTTGTCTATTTGCGCCTTCATGGCATCGTTTAATACCGCATTGTTGTAGCCATGCACAACAGACCACCACGATGACATACCATCGATAACACGTTCACCTGACGCTAGGTTTATATATACACCATCAGCGCTAGTGACTAAATAAGAAGGCAGGGGATTAGTCATTGATGTATATGGGTGCCAAAGATGATTTTGGTCATACTTTAAAAGATCTGTGTAATTATTGCTCATATGTAAACTAAGTTCGTTGTATTATGTTGACAGGTTATGTTGTCGGGCTAGACTACCTGCAAAATATAAATGATGCAATACAGATATGTGTTCAGCATCCATTGTTAATATCGCGTCTAACACTTGGTTAATAGCTGATTGGTAGATAAGCAGATATTAGTAATACATTAGCAATAAATTTAAAAAGAAAATACTTTTTGGGATCACCATGCAAACTAATTCAAGCGTTCGTAATAACTGGACTGTCACCGAAGTTCAGGCTCTATTTGATTTACCTTTTAATGACTTAATGTTTGAAGCACAAACTGTGCATCGCCAGCACTTTAATCCAAATGAAGTACAGGTTAGTACTTTGTTATCGATTAAAACTGGTGCTTGTCCCGAAGATTGTAAGTACTGCTCGCAAAGTGCTAGATACAATACAGATGTGCAAAAAGAAAAATTAATGGCCGTTGAAAATGTGCTTGAGGCTGCTAAAAAAGCCAAAGCGCAAGGATCAACTCGCTTTTGTATGGGCGCCGGTTGGAGAAACCCAAAAGCACGTGATATGCCGCACATTGTTAAAATGGTTGAAGGTGTACGCGAGCTCGGTCTAGAAACCTGTATGACGTTAGGTATGCTTAACAGTGAGCAAGCAGATACATTGCAAGAAGCAGGGCTTGATTACTACAATCACAATCTAGACACCTCACCAGAGCATTACAATCAAATTATCACAACCCGAACTTACCAAGACCGATTAGATACATTAACGAATGTGCGTAGTGCAGGCATGAAAGTTTGTAGTGGCGGTATTATGGGCCTAGGTGAGAGTAGTACTGATCGGGCATCATTATTGGTACAACTTGCCAATCTTGAAAAACAACCAGAAAGTGTGCCAATGAATATGTTGGTAAAAATTGATGGTACACCACTAGAAAACGTTGAAGACCTTGAACACTTTGACTTTGTTCGCTGTATTGCCGTTGCCCGCATTATGATGCCAGAATCGCATGTTCGCCTTTCTGCTGGTCGTGATGCTATGAATGAGCAAATGCAAGCGATGTGCTTTTTAGCCGGTGCTAATTCTATATTCTATGGCTGTAAGTTACTGACTACCGACAATCCTGAAGCTGATGCAGATATGATGCTATTTAAGAAGCTAGGCATTAATACCGAACGTTTAAAGGCAAAAACAGAAAATCAACAGGAAGACGAAGAACAAAATATTCTCACTGCAATTGTAAATCAGCAAAACAGTGACATATTTTATGATGCAACTGCCAGTTAATTGCTGTACTTAGCGATCATTAGATGACATTTTCATTTATTAAACCAACTCTTGCTGAACTGCAATCGGCTAACTTATATCGAACGCGGCACGCTTTTAGTAAAAGTGCAGGACGTAACTTGGTATTTGCAGGGCAAGAGTATCTAAATTTTTCGAGCAATGATTATTTAGGTTTGAATAACCATCCATTGATTAATGCGGCTTTCAAGCAAGGCGTTGATGATCACGGCAGTGGCTCTAGTTCTTCAAATCTAGTTACAGGCTACTCTGCAGCTCATCAATACTTAGAACAACAATTAAGTGAATGGTTAAATGCGCCGCGTTGTTTATTGTTTTCTACCGGCTTTGCCGCCAATTCTGGGCTGTTATCTGCTTTAGGACAAAACCGTACAACTGATTACTTTCTCGATAAGTTAAGTCATGCCTCGCTAATTGATGGCGCATTTAATGCTAACGCAAGAAGTAAACGATTCCGACATAACGATAGCGAGCATTTGCAGCAGCTATTAGTTAAAAGTACTGCAACCGATAAGCTCATTATTGCTGAAGGTGTTTATAGTATGGACGGCGATGTTGCGCCACTTGCACAGCTTAATGAACAAGCCATTGCCCAGCAAAGTAATTTATACATTGATGATGCTCATGGTATTGGCGTGTTAGGTGAAAATGGCAGTGGCACATTAACTGCGCAGAATATTGATAAAAACGTGCACATCATTCAGATGGTGACTTTTGGTAAAGCAATAGCCACGCAAGGCGCTGCCATTGCTGGTAGTGAAGAATTAATCGAGTATCTCATTAATAAGTGTCGTGATTATATATATTCTACGGCGATGCCAACCGCGAATGCATTAGCCACATCTGCCAGTATTAAATTATGTCAGTGTGAGCATTGGCGCCGTGAAAAAATATTAACGCTAACCGATTTATTTAAATGTAAATTAGATAAAGCGGTAACAATCACCAGATCAGAATCTTCAATCATAGGTATTTTAGTCGGCAGTGAAGCCAATGCACTTTACTGTCAGCAAGAGTTACAAAAGTTGGGTATTTGGCTAACAGCAATACGCCCGCCAACGGTAGAAATGGGTAAGTCTCGATTACGCGTAACCATAACATCAAGTCATAACTCTAATGATATCAACCTATTAGCTTACAACATCAATAAAGTGCTGACACAGTGCTTCTCACAAGAAAAATGATGCATCAAACATTAACAATAAAATCTCAAATTGCTAAATCATTCGGTTTAGCTTGTCATTCTTATGATCTAAGTGCTCGCTTGCAACGCTATTCGGGGCAATTACTGATGGCTGATTTACCGGCAAATAATAACAGTGTGGTGCTTGATTTAGGCTGCGGCACTGGTTTTTTCAGTCACATACTTGCGCGTAAATATAGCCAGGTATTTGGCGTAGATATCTCTAGCGATATGCTTAATTTCGCTAAACAAAATCGCTCGAGTGCAATTCATTGGTTGAATGCTGACATACAACAGTTACCTTTTAATGACGGCAGTGTTGATATTATCTATTCAAATTTAGCCATACAATGGTGCGAGCCTTTAATCGAAGTACTAGACGAGTTAAAACGCGTACTAAAACCCGGTGGTGTGATTGTTTTTTCAAGCTTATTAAATGGCACATTAACTGAATTACAACAAGCATGGGCAAGTGTTGATGACGATAAACATATTATCGACTTTAAACACTTTAACGATTTTGAATCGGCCATTGCGCAAACAGATCTACAAGTACAACGGCTCGAACAGCAAGCGGTTGTGCTTGAATATGACAACGTTAAACATTTGGCCACTGAGCTAAAGGACCTTGGCGCCAATAAAGTGCCGAATAAGCGCAACAAAGGCTTGGCGGGTAAAAGTAGTTGGCAAAAGATGACTAAAGCTTATGAAGTCTTTAAAGACGACAATGGTGCTTATCCAGCAACTTACCAACTTTGTATGGTAACCATGAGTAAAGCCCATGCTTAACAATAAACGTCAATACTTAGCCAATTTATTTATCACCGCCACCGATACTGATGCAGGTAAAACGCTAGTGGCAAGTGCATTAACAGCGGCCTTAGTTAAACAGCAGCAAAAAGTTGCGGTTTTTAAGCCGATTTCAGCCGGTTGTGAATTGATAAACGACGAGCTCGTTAATGAAGATGCGTTGTTACTGCAACAACAAGCCAATTGTGGGCAAACAATTAGGCAGATAAACCCAATTGCTTTTGCACCACCAATTGCGCCGCACATTGCTGCCCAGCAATGTCAGACAGTTATTTCCGTAAATAACATTAATGCCGGCTTTGAGCGTGTACAAGAATTAAATAGCGATATTGTTATTACTGAAGGCGCCGGTGGTTGGCGATTACCATTAGGCAATGGTCAGTACCTTTCCAGCTTTGTTCAACAGCAAGGCTGTGATGTGATTTTAGTGGTGGCAATGAAACTCGGCTGTTTGAACCATGCCATTTTAACCTATGAAACTATTATTAATGATGGCTTGAATATTGTTGGCTGGGTCGCTAATGCTGAGCACGACATGCCGTTTCTTACCGAAAACATTGAGTTATTAACCGACACGTTTGCTGCGCCATTAATTGCTAAACTTGACCATGTTGATTCTATAGAGCAAGCGTCTAATCATTTCGACTTAACCAAGCTATTATGCCCATTTGATTAAGTTTGTGATTTTGTTGTGCGCAGGAAAAATAAATCAGGGCAAGGCGCTCGATTGATTAAGGCAAGGATGCCTGTAAGTAGAATAATACAGGAGATTATCGACCAATAGCTGGCGTTAGCTACCTTTAGATTACAGAGTTGTACTCAATGTTGTACATATGTCTGGTGTCGTGTAGACTTGTCTTATATATGGTACAACTTAAAGAGTAATTTATGCGTATAGTTTCATTCACCGAAGCACGTAACGGGCTTAAGTCAGTTTTAGATCGTGTTGTAAATGACGTGGATTACACCGTTATCACAAGAAGAGATGCTGAAGACGCAGTTGTTATGTCTATGGATCATTACAACAGTTTAATGGAAACAGTTCATTTATTAAAGTCTCCTGCTAATGCAGCACACTTATCCAAATCAATTGAACAATATCAATCAGGGAAAGTAATTGAACTAGATATTCTTAATGATTAGGCAGCTTGCATGGACAGATGAAGCATGGATCGATTATATCTACTGGCAAGGCCAGGATAAAAAAACGTTAAAAAGAATTAATAAACTAATTAGTGACACAAAGCGCTCTCCTTTTGAGGGTATTGGGAAGCCAGAGCAATTAAAAGAGAATTTGTCTGGTTTTTGGTCTCGCCGTATAGATGAAACTAATCGTCTAGTATATGCCGTTACTGATTCACATTTAACAATAATTTCTTGTCGCTATCATTATTAGAGTAATCGGTAGCTACCCATCAATGAACATGGACGTAATATGAAAGTTTTATTTCTCTTATTCTTTTTTTTCGTTTCTCCTGGCAGCAATGCTGTCGTGAAGAGGCATGATATTCCCCCTGAACATTATGTTGTAGAAAAAATGCCTGAATACTTAATTGATATGCCACATGAAGGTCATGGTGTACTAATCAAGTCACAATGGATTGTAACTGTAGCACACACTATTTTTTATGATTATGTTGGTAAAAATATAATCGTTGGTTCAAAAACTTATAAAATAGAAAGCGTTCATATACACCCAGATTACACCAAACCTAATAAAAACTTACTTAAAGGCGATTTAGCGCCTTTGATGAGTTTTTTTAAATCTAGAAGTGATATTGCGTTAATCAAATTAACTTCAGCTGTTAGCGGTGTAGAGCCAATCAGTATATACAAAGGTAACAGCGAGAAAGGCAAAATAATTACAGTTTATGGTAAGGGAGCTACTGGTAACGGATTAACAGGTGAAGATCCTGATACTAAATCACTTCGTGTAATGAACCAGTTTCAAAACGTAGTTGAAAGCGTAGAGGGTAACTGGTTAGCATTTAATTTTGACCAACCAGCAAACGCATTATCACTTGAAGGCATGCATGGCTCAGGAGATAGCGGTGGGGCTTCTGTTGTATTTCAAGAAGGTATTCCTTTTCTTGTAGGCTTATCAAGTTGGCAGTTGGGGCATGGCGATATATCTACCTTTAAAGGTGGTTTGTATGGTACTACAGCTTATCAAGTTAGGGTGTCAAATTACCATGACTGGATATTGGGTGTATTGGGTAGCTAACAAGCTGTTAAACAAGGACAAAATACAGTTGGCTTTTGCTCCTTCGTCGCTTATTCTAGCCAACTATATTATTGCCTGTTAATAGGGCGTTAGTAGTACTTGGAACACAGATGAAAATATGGATATTATTTATTATTTTAAGCACACCTTTTTTCGCATATTGCGTTGAAGATACTGAAACTAAACAAACCATTGATTCATTTATGTTAGTGTCTAACTGTCTGGCAAAAATACCGGATAGTGAAATAATAAACCCTGAACATAAGGTTTCAAAGGAGCTTTCCTTAATAACTAGCGTTATCGAAAGTCTTTCTGTGGAATTCGGCACTAATGACAAAGGCTTAATGGTATTCCAAGAACTGTATAGAGTTGCCTATAAACATTGCTCAACTGAAATTAATACACTTAGAGAGCAATTTAAAGGTACTGCTAACAAGCCACTCAAGCAGGACAAATAACACTGACACGGCTTTTACAAAAAATGCCTAGATTATACTTTCTAGGCATATTTGAATCATTCCTTAAAAATTAATTTATTATCCCCGTAAAGGAATAATGACTTGCCGTTATGGCTTATTTTTTAATTCATTAATCGCCGCTAACGCGAGAAAGCCTGATCTGGTTTTATGGTTTGGATCGACTGCAACAGCATCATCAATCTTCTTAATTAATAATTCCGGTAGGGTGACATTGATCTTATGACTTCGTCCTAAAAATGGGGTTATGTCAATATCAACAACCGCCCAAACACCTCCTCTAAATTCCATTTTTGTGACATGACTTTCAAAGCTTGAAGCACTTGGAATATCTTCGCTGTATTCTGCTAACAGTGAAAGATGCGATTCAATTACCGCCATGATTTCAGTCAGTGCAAAATCCATTGTTTTGGCCCGACAAACACAACCTGGTAAATCAGGAACCGTTACTTTGTAATCGTTCGATTCAGGATTAAATATTAACACTATAGGGAAGCGCATAATGGTTTACTCATTCGATTTAAATTGAATTATGGGTAACTCTAACAACTCTATCTTTATTTATCAACAAGACTCCGGTAACTCTACTTGCTAGATTGACTACAACCCCAATAACCCTGCACTAATTACCCTGATGGACTCTGGTAACTCTACACGTGTAGGTGTGGGTATTCACATACTTGTAACTTACTAACAAATCTAGATCTAGCGTTGAGCTCTATTTCTATTGGCGATCGATAGGGCTGGTATTTGAGTTATACAAAAATTATCCACAAATAAATAACAATAAAAGTACACAGGGTTATTAGATGGCTTGGTAGTGTTTGTTAATAGGGTCAATAAATAGCACCGCGGTAGGATGTAACTTACTATGTAGGTGATTAATTACGGTTAATTTGCTGATAAAACTTCATTGTTTTTAACACATCTGCTAGTAAATTTGCGCTGCTAAAATACGGTAAATTATCATCGCTAGAGGCATATGGTTTAAGTATTGCTTGCAGTTCACCCTTGGGATTAATTAGGAATAATGCAACATCATGACTGACAAGCTGGGCTCCTGAATTCTGATCATATTCTGTCTTAGATTTTATCCCTAAGCCCCGTGCCAATGTTTGGTTTGTGGTGTCCTTTGTTGGTGAGGTTAAACCAATAAACTCATCATTAAAGTAACTGAGATAGGCTTGTAAATTCTTCGGCCTGTCTCTGAGTTGATCAACACTATAAAAAATTATCTTAGGCGCAGTTAAGGTTATATCGTTTGATTTTGAGCCATTCATCGCGGTTGTTAGTTCAGCATGTAATGACCTTAATATCAGTAAGGTGTTTGGGCAAATATCTGGACAATTTAAATAGCCATAGCTGAGCAAATGCCAATCCCCCATTAAGTCGCTATTAGAGAAAGGCTGATGTAATTGATTAACTAAATTAAATGTCGGCAAAGTGACGGGGTTAAGTAGATACTGACCGTGCAGTTGTGGCAATGGTGGTATATTGCTTTTATCCTGCTCAACTTTGAAACTTATTATTAGTGCCGCGCAAGTAAACAAGATAACAATAAAGCTGACGATACCTATTGGTTTATTTAATTGCTGCATACAGCTGCGCTGATCATTATTAGCATCATGTACTTAAGTGAATCTGTAATAGCAAAAAGTAATGGTCAACTAACAAGGCTATAAATAACGCCAATAAATAATTGATAGAAGCATAAAAACAGGGTTTAGCACTGCGATTAGTTGCATCGTACTTTAATCTTAAACATAGGCTCAAATACCATGTACCACAGGCTATTGCGCAGCTTAAATACACTATACCGCTCAAACCGGTAACATATGGCAACACACTTGCCCCTAGAGTTAAACAAGCATAAACCACGATAGCATTTTTAGTATAAGCAATACCTTTTACCACCGGTAGCATAGGCACATTGGCCTTTTTATAATCATCTACTCTGTCTATTGCTAGCGCCCAAAAGTGGGCAGGGGTCCATACAAATATGATCAATAACAACAATGTGCCATTAATATCTATGCTATTAGTTATGCTAGTCCAACCGAGTAAAGGCGGTAATGCACCTGACAAGCCACCAATCACAATGTTTTGTGGGGTGCGGTGCTTTAAATACATGGTGTATATAAAGGCATAACCTATTATGCCGAAGAATGTTAAAACCGCAGTTAACGCATTCACATAAATGCTCAGTAGAGCCATTGCTAGGGTCGCTAGAAAAGTGGCAAAGCAAACCGCATTTTTAATACTTACTCGGCCGTTAACCATTGGCCGCTTTTTAGTACGTTGCATTAGTGCATCAATGTTAACATCGACTACATGATTAATAACTGCAGCGGCACTCGCAGCACAGCCAATACCTATTAATGCAATTAACATGGTTAGCAAAGAGGAAAACGCGGTTAAGTCGCTAAAATTTGGATAGGCTAACTGCATGCCAATAAATGCGGTGATGAGTAGCATTGCAACTACCTTAGGCTTACATAGCTGCAGATAGTCTTGCCATAAGGTTATAGGTGGTGCGCTAGTTATTATCGGTTTAGTTATCGCCATAGCAATTACTGACCAAGATATAATAAGCGATTGAGATAGCTATAATCACCTTCAATAGCCATTAAGCTGATCAAAATGGCTATGGCCACAGGTGGTAAGAATAATAATAATTTCATCGCCATACTTTCCCAATTAACATGCATGAAAATTGAAATAATTAACCCCGCTTTTAAAAACATAAAAATTAAAATTAATGCCCAACGTAATAAACCTTGTACTTGATAAAAGTCGACTAAATACGATAGGGTACTCAGCACAAACAATAATGCCCACACCTTTAAATAGAGGCTTATGGGATGTTGTTTGGTATCATCACTCATAACTTAATCTCCAAAACTAACATTTTATATTTCTACCAAAGATAGAAAAATGCGAATATAAATACCCAAACCAAATCAACAAAATGCCAATATAGGCCGGTAATTTCGACAATGTGAAAACCGCGTTTATCGTAATCACCCTGGCGTACCTTTTTAGCAACTATGGCTATATAAATCACACCACAAGTTACGTGCAGTCCATGAAAACCTGTCACCATAAAAAATATTGAGCCAAATTGAGCGGCTCCTAAAGGATTACCCCATGGCCTTATACCTTCTTCAACAATCAATTTAGTCCACTCAAAGCCTTGCATAGCGACAAAACTAGCACCCAGTAACGCAGTAATGATCATCAACCAAAATGTTTTATTTTTATCACCGCGATAGGCAAAGTTTACCGCCATTGCCATGGTGCCGCTGCTAGTAATTAGAATAAACGTCATAATAGCGATAAGTACCAGAGGAATGTGCTGACCGGCTATTGTTAATGCAAATACTTCGCTAGAACTTGGCCAAGAATCGATGGTGGTCATGCGCACGTTCATATACGCGGTTAAGAATATACTGAAGATAAATGTGTCACTTAATAAAAAGATCCACATCATTAACTTGCCCCAAGGCATATTAAATACTTGTTTATCTGCAGACCAATCACTGGCAGCACTTTGCCAGCGAGTAGGTGATGCTTGTTGTTTATCAATAGTCATAGTATTGAACCTGAATTCAAAAAAGTTGATATCTGTTGTTTATTAAAAAATAATATGTCTTAAACCTTAAACTGAGAAACCTAAAAGCCACACAAAAGCGCAATTGCTTTAAATGTTTGCGTTGAACTAGTTAACAATGCGAATAATAATAACCACAGTAAAAATAGGTAATGCCAATAAATAGTCACGAGCTTGAGGTTGGTATTACATGATGCCGTGGCATTCTCGTCTTGTTGGCTAAATGTCAGTTTATATAGTAAGTGTAGCAAGAACATGAGTCCGCCAAACAAATGTAAACCATGTAATGCGGTTAACAAATAAAAGAAGCTGTTGGCGGGATTGCTATACACCAAGTAACCACTGTCATTAAGGGTTTGCCACACGGTAAATTGACCATAAATAAATACTAAACTGCAGATAACTGCGCCAGTCACCAGGACAATTAATTGCATTGTCTGGTTATTTTTTTGCCTTGTCGCCAACTGTAACAATACACTTGCGATGGCGATAAACAGGGTGTTTAACCATAATTGCGTGCGATTTTGCAACGGCAACCAAGGTTCACCTGCCAGAGCTTGAAAATCACCAAATTGTGAGCGCGATAAAAACGTAATAATAAATAGCATGAACATCATTGAAACCACAGCTAGAAAAAATTTTAACGCGGTTTTACCGGGTGTCGGTGGTACTTCAATTACCCGTGCGGTTTCATTATCACTTAGCCAAGGTTTGGTCCGTAATTGCGCGAAGAAAGCCATTAGGTTTGCTCCTCGGTTACGGTTGGCTTGGATTTATCAATCCATTCAACTTGCTCATCAGTGATGTTTTGTGGAATAAAGTCGGCTTTAGCATTTGGAACACTAAAATCATATGCCCAGCGATGCACAACCGGTAACTCTTTACCCCAATTGCCATGTTTAGGCGGTGTGTCTGGGGTTTGCCATTCCAAAGTGGTTGCTCCCCAGGGGTTTGATGAGGCTTTTTTACCGTATTTTAAGCTCCAAAAAATATTGAATAAAAACAGCAGTTGCACCACACCAACAATAATAGCTGAGACAGTAATACTGGCATTTAAACTTTGTGCTGATTCAGGAATGAAGTTGGTTTCGCCCATGGCAAAATAGCGCCTTGGCACGCCTAAGAAACCCAAATAATGCATAGGTAAATATATTGCGTAGGTACCCACAAACGTTAACCAAAAGTGCCACTTACCAAGACCTACGTGAAACATCCGACCGGTAACTTTAGGATACCAATGATAAATTGAGGCAAACAACACCATAACGGGTGATACGCCCATCACCATATGAAAATGAGCAACCACAAAATAGGTATCCGATAAGGGTAAATCGACCACTACATTCCCTAACCATAATCCCGTTAAGCCGCCATGAGTAAAGGTAAAAATGAAACCTATGGCAAATAACATTGGCACAGTAAGGTGAATATTACCTCGCCATAATGTTAACACCCAGTTATACACTTTTAGGGCCGTAGGCACTGCAATGATCAAGGTGGTGGTGGCAAAGAAAAAACCAAAGTACGGGTTCATGCCACTGACGTACATATGATGTGCCCAAACAACGAAACTTAAACCACCTATGGCGACAATTGCCCAAACCATCATCCGATAGCCAAAAATATTTTTACGAGCATGAGTAGCAATGACATCAGACACCATACCAAAAGCTGGCAGGGCGACGATGTAAACTTCGGGATGACCAAAAAACCAAAATAAATGTTGAAACAGTATAGGACTACCACCGGTATAGGTTAACGATTCACCGAGTGAGACAATAGCCGGCATAAAGAAACTTGTTGCCAACAATTTATCAAACAACATCATAATCGCGCTTACTAACAAAGCTGGAAACGCCAGTAAACCTAAGATAGTAGCGGTTAGGATACCCCATATAGTTAAAGGCATGCGCATAAGTGTCATGCCGCGTGTTCTTGCTTGTAATACCGTAGTGACATAATTTAGGCCACCCATAGTAAAAGCAACAATAAATATGGCCAAAGATATCAGCATTAAGATAATGCCTTTATCAGAGCCCGGTGTGCCTTGTAAAATGGCTTGTGGCGGATATAAGGTCCAGCCGGCGCCTGTTGGTCCGCCAGTGACAAAGAAGCTACTGAGCAATACGATAACAGCCAATAAATAGGTCCAATAACTGAGCATATTTAAATAGGGAAACACCATATCTCTAGCGCCAACCATTAACGGTATTAAATAATTACCAAAGCCACCTAACAATAAAGCGGTAAGCAAATAAATAACCATGATCATGCCATGCATGGTAACAAACTGTAGATAAGCACTTGGGTCGATGAACGAAAACGTATCAGGAAAACCGAGTTGTAAACGCATAATACCCGATAATACGAGCGCAATTAAGCCGACAAAAATTGCGGTAATAGAATATTGAATCGCAATAACTTTGTGATCTTGACTCCAAATATATTTCCTCACAAACCCACTAGGTTGGTGATCGTCTTCTTCAATCTGATCTGCAATGGCAATATGTGTCATGGAAAACCTGTTTAGCCTTAGCTACCTTTTGTCGATTAAATTTTTATTCTGATGTTAAAATTGAGCTGGCATTGCGCCGATATAGGCCACTATGTCGTCAACAGCCTGTTGATCTTGTAATAACTTGGCCATAAGCATCATTTGCTTACCATATAAATCTTTGTTATGACTGCCTCGTACACCTTGCTGGAAATTAACCAGTTGCCTTTTTAAGTACCAAGCATGCTGGCCATTAAGTTTTGGCGCATTTAATGAATAATTACCTTCACCATTACGGCCGTGACAATAACTACAGTTATTATATAAAGCCCGACCGTTATCAATATTTATACTGTCTATTGATGATGGCACATGCTTGCTTTGAGAATTTTCTAATGACGATATATAGCTAGCGACTTGCACAATGGCTTGTTTGTCGGGCAGGGTGACCATCATTGCGGACATCTGCTGACCAAAAGTATCTTCGCTAGACTCCCCCCTAATATGAGACTTAAAGTAGTGCAGTTGCCGCTGAATATACCAACTCGATAAGCCAGCAAGCTTGGGGGCATTCAATTGTTCATTACCCATAGCGTTTTGACCATGACAAGCAACACAGCCTTGATAGAGCTGTTCACCTTTAGCAATATCAATAGTAGGGATGTTTTGGCTTTCGCTAAAGGTAGGGAATGTTGCTAACCACAATGCAAACTCTTGCTCTGTTTCAATAATAACAGTGCCACGCATCAAGTAATGCGCGACACCACATAATTCCTGACATAAAATATCAAATTGGCCTAATTTGATTGGTGTAAACCAAAAATAACTGGTTAACCCTGGCACTAAATCCATTTTTACCCGAAATTGCGGAATAGCAAAATTATGTAATACGTCTTTAGATCGTTGTAGTACTTTTACCGGTCTATCAATGGTTAAATGCAGTTCATTACTGTTAACAAGGACATCATCTTGACCATTAGGATCACTTGTTTTAAGTCCAAAAGGATTACTCGCACTAATTAAAAGTGTATCTACCTGACCTAAGATGCCGTCTTTACCCGGAAATCTATAACTCCAACTCCACTGTTGACCCACCACTTCAAATTCATCGGCATTATCGGGTGGATGCACAAAATCTGCCCATACAACGAGTCCTGGAGCTAACATAGCGATTACACCTATCGAGGTAATTACTGTGAGCCATGTTTCAAGTTTCTTATTTTCAGGTTCATAATCAGCGCGGCGGTCTTTGTTATAACGAAAACGATAAACAGCGTAGGCAAGAAATAGATTCACTAGGATAAAAACAATACCTGTGATCCAAAGGGTTATATTGATAGTGTCATCAATTGATGACCAATTTGACGCAATTGGTGTAAACCACCAAGGGCTAAAGAAGTGAAACAAAACGGTGATGATTACAAGAACTACAATAACAATAGCTATCGCCATAGTTGAGTTATCCTTTCATTTTTTATTTGTGTTTTAACCACCTCAAACTACGGATAGTAATACTCATGCACTATTGCTAATAACAATAGCTCATTTTTAATAAATCACCACTAACAAGCTCGAACTGACCACATATCGCAGCTCAGTAATGCTATTTTTAAAACAAAAAAAGAGCGCTGTTGCGCTCTTTGCTCCATATTCAGTAAAGTGCTGGCTATGGCATTTTTTTCATGAACTTATGGTATTCGTCTTGACCACGTACAACCCATGCAGGCGTTGATTCACCAACACCTTCAACGACTAAGTTTGGATGCATATTCATTAAACTGTTTAAGGTTGTTTCTTGTGAACTATCAGCATCAACAAAGAATATATGCTTGCCTTGTTTTAATAGAGTTTGGAAACGGGCAAACTCAACATTTGGACGTTGAATACCAATAAAACCACCTTCCCAAGTACAAAATCCTAACACCACAATGGCTAAAAAGATAAATGGCATCCAACCAGCAGCGCTATCGGTCCAACCGGCTAAGTTAGCAACAACCAAAACTAAAATCGCGCCAATTAATCCAACCATAAAGCCAACCTCGGTTGAATGGACTACATCTTTCTTTAATACTGACTCAACTTCATGTAAATGGTGCAACTGCACATCAGCATCGTTTTCACTAAGCACATGCATTTGCGGGATAGTAAAGCCCTTGTTCAGAAGTTCCTTTTCAACTTGCTCCAATTCATCTAGATCATCGCTCAAATAATAATGGCGAACCATAGAACCTCCGAGTTTCGAATGTTAAATATAGTATGTGCTAACCAGCAAATACGAATAATTACTATTAGTATAGACCATTTATCAATTAGGCTATTAATTAGCCGATAAGTTCATTGTGATGACTTTGCAGGAAGTAATATAAAGAGTGATTTGTGGAATTAACTGAGCCGAATGAACTGTTTAAATAATTAGTGCGTTGATTCGCTGAACGTGAGGGAAATTATTAGTGTGATGAAGAATTGGTCGGGATGATAGGATTCGAACCTATGACCTCACGCCCCCCAGGCGTACGCGCTACCAAGCTGCGCTACACCCCGACCGAATCTCTATGTTACTGATTTGAAATGTTAATGCAAAGGTTTTGTAGGCAATTAGAGTTAATTGCCTACATTTTAATCAAATAGTGAAATTACTTGCTTAGGGTGGTGTTTTCTTTACTAAATTTATTAATGTATTGCACGCCGTCAATAAGAAGAGGGAAGTTAGAGTGCTCAGAAATTAAGGTTTCTAATTGTATTGAATAACTTTCAAAATTTCCCTGTTGGTCTATAAACACGGTTTTATCTTTGTTAAATACCATTAAGCCGTCGCTTGTAGTATTAGCAATTATCCGGCTGTCTTTTAAACGATAAAGGTTACTGCCACTGCCATACTTTATGTAATCTACTCGACATTGCAACCAGTAGCGCATTAATGTTGGCTGTATGTCCATAGAGCTGGCAAGCTCGGTGATTTTTTTAGCTTTTCTATTTGGCCAAATTAATAAGCTTGGTTTGTTTTGAAAAGAATGTTCTTTGCTAATATTTCCTAGTGAGCTTAACCAAATAATATCTTGCTGTTGTTTTTTCTGCTGTGCCAGCAATAGTGCGTTGACGAATAGTTCATATTGATATTCTGATTGGCCGCTAAAGTAAAACACATGTAAACCGGGTTCAAAGCCATTTAACTTTTTAGCAAAGACAAAGTCTGAAATATCTTTATGTTGTTCAACGACATTAAATAATGGTGCAATTTTATCTGTTGCAGATGCAATACTACTTTCACCAACAAACTTAATTAATGTTGATGGCATCTGCTGTTGCTCAAGTACTTGCATCAACAATGGCGATTTATGCTGTGCATTTATGCCATTAGCGTAGATAGAAGGTAATGAGTACAACAAATTAAACCAAGCATTCTCTGTTGATGCACTGTCCATATAATTAAATAATTCGCTAGCCTTAACCGATGATCGTGCTGAAAATTGTTTTATTTGTTTATAACTGAGCATTTTTTCGTTTAATACTAAGAATACTGAATTAGTTGGTTTAACAAGGTCATTACACTGTTCTCCAATATCAGGATATTTAGGCACAGTTAAATTAAAACTAATAGGGCTATTTTTACGCTGCTCATAATCACCCTGATTAAACAAACCGTATTTTGTTAATAATGTTTTAGCCGTAGCTGGGTATGAAAACGGTAAAACAGTATCTTGCTTCAGGACATTGTATTGTAATTTCGCGTCTGCCCAGACATGAATAATGTGGCTGACGAAAAATGAGGTGATTAAGGCAATAATAAAAAATTTAGGGAATTTTTTACGTTGCAGCTCTCTAAGATGACGCCACGCATAGTTACTGACTAATAACTCGTAAATTAAAATAGTAAAAAAAGTGAATACAGCAATGCCGGTAACAGACATGCTGTTGTTGCGCATTTGATCTTTTAATAAGTCAATTATTTGACTGGTAGAAGAAATGTTTAAATGATAGCCCAACTGCGAATAAGTGAAGCCGTCTAGCACCAACACACTTAATGCTAAAGTAAAAATGATAGATGCTGCGCCTCGTATAAATCGAGTATTTGGGAATAATAAGGTAAGTGGGAATACCGTAAGCACAAAGCAAATAAAAGATAAAAAGGCCATATGACTAAACCAATTAGTCACCATATAAACCTTACCTATAAATCCTTCAGGGATCCCCTCAGCATCAAGAAAAATGATTGCAATAAAAATGGCCGCAGCGACATTAAAAAATGTAAACCAGTGACCCCAACTTATTAAATGAAGTAATCGTTTGCTGTAAGAACTATTTTCAGTTGTAACCATTATTTTATAATCGCAAATATGTTATTTTGTTTTAGTAGATTTAGTTAATGCACTAGCAAAGTTTTTAGTGATAGCTTCTCTTTGGCTTTCTGGTACTTGATTATTTATAATAGTCGAAATTGTATTTCCTAAACACATTAGTGCTAAATCTGTTGATGCTTCTTCTTTTACAAGAACATCAATCAAGTCTTGGATAATTTGTTCTACACGTTCGTTTGTATATTTTGAGACAATAGGCATTATTTTTAAATACATCCTGTTAATGAATTAATTGTTAGTTTATCAAAAGCTTGAGCAAGATAAAACTGACGGTTTAATTATAAACAAATAAAACTGATTAACATTAACTAATTGGTTAATAAATATTATAAACTGGTTCCACTAAATAAGATAAAAACTGACAAGAATTATGAGCTTAATTATTAACAACATCGATCTGCATTACTTAACTAAAGCAGAAAACAGTCACGAAGTCACATTAAAAGCCAGTAATGGTCCAATTGAAATATCTCCTAAAATGTCAGGCTTTGTTGAATCCCTACATAACATCTATAACAGTAAGGCCAGTAAAGCCTATGGTGGCTTTAAAATTGGGCCTGAAGAAGGCTTTGATAAGCCATTTGATCACTTACTCGAAGACTACTTACAAAATGAAGATGAGTTTATACCATTTTCAAACCAAGCAAGTATGCGTTTAAAAACAGAGCTAGAGAAATACGAGTTGGCTGAAACAGGCTACTTGGTAAATTGTCACTACGAAATGCTTGGTGGTAAATACTTAATTGTTGCATTATTGCCTATTAGTGAACATTACACCGTTGATGGCGAGCTTAATCTGTCTGCAGATCAACATATAGATACCAGTAAAGTGCAGTTAGCGGCTCGAATTGATTTATTTGCCTACCGAGATAATAAAGAAGCGGGTAAATATATCTCCTTTATAAAAGGTCGTGCGGGACGAAAAGTGTCAGATTTTTTCTTAGACTTTTTAAACTGTGAAGAAGGTGTTGACCCTAAGCAACAATCACAAACCCTAGTGCAAGCGGTTGAAGATTATGTGAATGTAAATCAACTTAACCCGGAAGAAAAACAAAACACTCGCAAAGAATTATTGTCTTATTGTAAAGAACAGCAACAAACTGGACGTGAAGTTGACTTGCAAGAGCTGTCAGAAACGATTCCTCATGAAGAGAATGGCGACCAGTTTTTCAAATTTTGTAAAGAAAATGAATACGAAATGGAAGAGAAGTTTCCGCATGACCAAACGGTTATTAATAAAATTACTAAGTACGCAGGCTATGGCGCTGGTATTAGCGTAAGTTTTGAACGCTCGCACTTTGGCGGTGATGTTACTTATAATCCAATGAATGGCTCACTTACTATCCATAAAGTACCACCAAATTTAAAAGATCAGTTATTAAAGTTATTAAACACAGCAGAAACTGAAGAAGATTAACGTTTTTTCTTTGCCTTAGCGATAACGTAAAGGTAGGATCAGCATATACTTTAATAAAATTTATACTGTTAGCAGCACATCATGTGTTGCTGCTAATTTTTTACGGAACATATTATGACAACATTAACTATTACTCGTCCTGATGATTGGCATGTACATTTACGTGACGGCGATCTATTAAAAGACACAGTTAACGATACTGGTCGTTACTTTGGCCGTGCCATCATTATGCCAAACCTAGTACCGCCGGTAATGAATGCACAGCAAGTCACTGAATATTACGGCCGCATTCAAGCGGTCAATCAGCATGACAACTTTGAACCGCTAATGGTGTTATACCTAACCGATGACACTACAGCAGAAGATATCAAAGCCGTAATGGCGACGGGCATTGTTTATGCTGCGAAGTTATATCCAGCAGGTGCTACAACAAATTCAGCATCTGGTGTAACAGATATTAATAATATATATCCTGTACTTGAAGCGATGCAAGATGCAGGCTTACCACTGTTATTGCACGGTGAAGTAACTGACAATGATATTGATATTTTTGACCGTGAAAAGGTTTATATTGACCGTATTTTAACGCCTGTAGTGAAAGACTTCCCTAATTTAAAAATAGTACTAGAGCATATCACCACTAAAGATGCGGTCGATTTCGTCACTAATGCTGGTGACAATGTAGCCGCAACAATTACTGCACATCATTTATTGTTTAACCGCAATCATATGTTGGTCGGTGGTATACGCCCTCATTATTACTGTTTACCCATTTTAAAGCGTAATATTCATCAGCAAGCGCTCATTAGTGCCGCAACAAGTGGTAATAACAAATTTTTCTTAGGTACTGATTCTGCGCCGCATATTAAAGATAATAAAGAAAACGCTTGTGGTTGTGCCGGCTCTTATACCGCGCATGCCGCAATTGAGTTATATGCAGAAGTTTTCGATAATGAGAATGCACTTGATAAATTAGAAGGCTTTGCCAGCTTTAATGGCCCAGACTTTTATAATTTACCACGACACACAGATACCATTACATTAGTAAAAGAAAGTTGGGATGTACCAGCAGAAATGCCACTAGGCGGTGATGTTGTTGTACCAATTCGCGCTGGTGAACAAATCTTATGGCAAGTTAAATAGGGCACTGATGAAAAACATGCAGCTGTTTGTAAATGACTTAACGGTTATCGATTTTTCTTATCTCTGTGAACACAGAGGAGTTGTTGGTGAAAGTTGGATTGTCGATGTATTACTTTCGGGTGATTTAAACGCCGAAAGTATGGTCTTAGATTTCGGTATCGTGAAAAAACAAATCAAAGCGATTATCGATGAAGCTGTCGATCATAAACTTGTTCTGCCAATGCAGAGTTCATTGTTGCAAGTCTCTGAATCATCTCGTGCTAATCATTTATTTGTTGATTTTGAGATTTCAGGCGAAGAACTGTTTCTACAATCTCCAGCACAAGCATTTGCTCAAATCGACACCGCAAAAATTACTGAAGATTCCGTAACGCGTTACCTTGAAGTTATTATAAAACAACAACTTCCAGAGAATGTGCAAGGTATCAGTTTAACACTTAGAGCCGAGAATATTGATGGTTGTTATTATCATTATACCCATGGTTTAAAGAAACATGACGGTAATTGCCAACGCATAGCACACGGTCATCGGTCAACAATCCAAATTTTTGAAAACGATATACGCTCAGCTTCTCTTGAACAATCTTGGTGTAAACGTTGGCAAGATATTTACCTTGCCAGTGATGTTGATCAAACTGATCGTCAGCAAGTTGAGTTATCAAGTAATGCTGCAGCTAATTTAAAGCCCGATCACCAATATTTTTCTTACTATGCACCACAAGGTCGATTTGATATTGCGGTAAGGCCGACTAAATTGGAAATTGTCGATTGTGACTCAACGGTTGAGTTATTAGCGGATTATATTGCTAGGCAATTAAAAGCCGCGAACAAAGCCGCATCATTTAAAGTGGTAGCCTTCGAAGGTGTTGGTAAAGGAGCTATTGCTAGTGCATAAAATATTTAGTTTGAGTGGTGTCTTGGTTGTTGCCACTATTAGTGTGTTTAGTATCAATGCAATGGCTAAAGTTGAATTGAAATTATCAGGCGATGTTATTCAAGGCAGTATGATTGTTGGAGCGACAACACCTGGCAATACAGTATTACTCGATAATGCCCCATTAAAAGTATCAAGGCATGGTTACTTTTCATTTGGTTTTTCACGTGATGATGTAAAAAACCACGAACTGTTTATTGAAGACAATAAAGGTGAAATATTAACCCAGTACCTTACCCCGAAAAAACGCGAATATAATATCCAACGTGTTGAAGGTATTAGTAAAAAAATAATGAATCCAAGTACTGAAGCTTTAACAAGAGTTAAGCAAGATAGTATTCAGATAAAAGCGGCTAGGGCTGTTGCATCCGATAATATCGACTTTGCTCATGGTTTTAAAGCACCTGCAAATGGTCGCATTACTGGCGTTTATGGCAGTCAACGAATTTACAATGGCGTACCTAAAAATCCTCATTTTGGTTTAGATTATGCCGGACCTGAAGGTACTTTAGTAAAAGCACCGGCAGCGGGTGTGATCACATTATGGGTGCCAGATATGTTTTATTCTGGTGGTACATTAATTATTGATCATGGTCATGGTATTACGTCAACATTTTTACATTTAAGTGGCAGCAAAGTAAAAGTAGGTGACACGGTATTACAAGGCCAAAGCATTGCTATGATTGGTTCTACTGGGCGTTCAACCGGTCCTCATTTAGATTGGCGGATCAATTGGCACAATGTCAGACTGGATCCTGCTTTAGTTTTAAAACTTGATAATTTTCATACATTTAAATCAAAATAGAAAAACTGATTTAGCGTAATTTAAGGGTAGTGGACTCGTCTAAAGTTGCTACCCTTTGTTTTATCTAATAAATGGCAGGACTAACGACTTTCAATAATACGTTTCTTACCAGATTTAGCGCGTTCAAGATGATCTGACTGAACGTAAACTCTATCGGTTGTACCCATACTTGCATGGCCAAGTTCATCGGCCATATGTTTTAATGGTCTTGAATCAATGTCCATAGATGCACCAGTATGTCTGAGCCAATGGGTTGTAGCTTCTTTTAATGTTTGTGCTTCATCACCAAAACCTTCTCTAACCATTTGTAGATAAGCAAAATCAAAAGCTTGTTGGACAATTCGACGTAATTGCCTAGATGTAAGGCCGCCAGAGCCTTTGAGTTTATGTACTAATGGATCAGTTTCGCTCGATAAAGGATAACCAGACATACCTCGGCTTAAACGATAGCGCTCAAGATAATGTAAATAAGGGTCGGGCACTGATACATCACGTTGCTTGCTGCCTTTGCCAAACACCTTAAACCAATGATTTTTATCTTTATCTTGCCAAAAGTGGCCCATAACAGGTGACCAGTTACTGCGCTCGGATAATTCTGAAATACGTAAATAAAGGGTTTTTAAACTGGCAATAATAAACAAGGTACGTTCATGGTTTTCATCTTCATTGGCCATCTTAATACTGCTTTCTAAAATGAAGTCCCATTGCAGTGAAGACAAGCGTTTAACTTCAGTAAATGAGCTGTCTTTGATTAAATAGGGACAATCTTTTTTAACCGAAGCTATGGCATTACCAAATGCATAATCTTCAGTAACTAGATGATCATAATAGACATTTAATACTGAAAAGGTCGCTTTTAAACCATCTTGAGATGCCTGGTAGTTTAACTTTTTTTGTTTGTAATCAATATTATCAAGGCGTTGTGCTTTAGGGATTTTAACGGTGAACGGCCGCCAATCAGGGTTAATCGCGCGAATACCATTACGATTTTCAAAGCGACGATAGACATTATTTGAGATCCAAAAATGTGGAGGCTTGTGAGCAAAATCAATATAGCTTTCTAAATCACGGCGTTTTAAATGCACCACAGATTTTTGCGCAATAAGCCAAGTCCATAATAAAAACTTTTCAGTTTCACCGCGAAACAAATTATAAGTAGCTTCATTGCGGCGTCCTTTAGATTGAAGAAACTCTTTGGTATATTTGAAGTCATCAGCAGCTTGCGGAATAGTTTTACACATTAATTCAATGAAGGTTTGGACGTTAGGATTATCATCGGTGAATACTTGATTGCGAGTAAGTTGCTGGAAGTATTGATGAGAATCGAATAATGGCTCGGCGATAAATTTTTCTGACATTTAAAACACCATAGTTTGATTTAGTTTTATTAGTATTTGATCAAGCGTATACAAGTAATTAAAAGCTTAATGGATAGCAAGGTTGATAAACACAGTTAATATATAGCAATGCGCTAAAACAACAAAACTCAAGTTAAACTCAGTAATCACTGATAAACACTATACTAAAGCCTTCATTATCAAATGTCCACTAATTAACATTAACGGACATTTGAGGTTAGGGTATCTGTCCCTGTTTCTCTGTATTAGCGTTATTTTTTCATTTGATGATATATGCTAAGCAATGACCAATTGTTTATTAATAGTCTAAAATTTGCGTGCTCGTACGTAAATCTTTGTGCGTATTGTTACGCAAATCAAATTATAATTCACGTAGCGTCACCTTAATTCCCTTGAATAAACTATTAATATTCCCAACACACTATATTACATATGGTCTACAGCTTGGTTGATCCACTATCCTATTGAAAATGAATGATGTAATTAATGACAGATAACAGCCTAAATTAGTCAATTACTACTTCAATATAGAGCTTTTCAGTAATTATACTGAATAACAATCAAAAAAAAGCCTTTATCAATTGATAAAGGCTTTTAGCGGTTACTATATTTTATTCTGGTGCGGTTAACACTGGCTGCCAATCTGACCATTGATCATTTGCTTCATTATAAAGCTTGAATGCTTGTTCGTTAAATTCATTACTAGTCGAATTTGAATTCTCAGTACTAAACGCTATGCCACCAGCTAACATGGTTTCAATTGATGTAGTATCAACTTTAACACCAGAAAATAATCCTGCATCTATTTTAATGCCACTGGCATTATAAAATTTTGTTGAGCTATTCACTAAATGCTGCTTATCATTGTCAATATTTACATAGATAAGTACTCCATCAGCATTGTTATTAAGACTAATACCTAATACACGGCCAACTTGTATTTGACGATAATACACCGGACTTTGTGGATTTAACGAACCACGGTTTTTTGCTGTTAGTGTTAAGTTTAAACCGTCTGGTAATTCAGTTAACGCGGGCTCTGACATCAAACCTGTAAATCGGTCATTACGTTCACCTGTACCTGGCAAAACGCCTAAAAAATTACCTGTAAAGAATGCTTTGGTATTAGCAACTCTTGCGGGTCCAACCGTTGGTTTAATAAGCCAAAATTTAGTATTGTTTTTAGCTAAGCTGCTGTGATCTTTGTTTAAATGTACCGTTAACATCGTGCTTGTTAATGACTCATCTAAATGAACACCCTTAACATAACCGACAACGTGTCCTTGATATTGCACCGTTGCATCTACCGCTATATCAATCACCTGATTGAATTTAATCGTGACTTCAAAGCCCGATTGTTTCATATCAGCTAAACTTTTAAACATAATAAATTTGCTCATTTCCTCAGCCGGCTTGGTGTAATCTGCTCGACTATTATCCAAGTCAATACCACCACGGACAATACTTTGCAGGCTTGCTGTTTGGATTTTTACGCCGAGCATATTCGCTTTGACATGAACACCGCTGGCTAAGTAAAATTGTGAATCTTGGGTAATTAAATGACGGTATTCATCATTTATACTTATAGCAACATCTACACCTTGGCTATTGGCACTAAAATCAATAGAATCTATCGAGCCAATATACATTTTTTTAAAGGTTATAGGTGAACCAACAGCTATAGAACCAGCATGTTCAGCAACTAAGCGGATCTGTAATCCTTCGTCTTCAGGTGTACTTGCAGGTGCTTTTGTAAGTAAGATGAATTCAGATTTTAAAGCGCCCTCACCTTTTTTTACTTGTAAAAAAGTGCCGGTTAATAAGGCATTAAACCCGGCTATATTGCCACTCGACAGACTTGGTTCAACAATCCATATTTCACTGTTTTGCGCAAATACATTTTTGAAATCTGATTGATAACCTATGGTGACTTTAGCGAGTTTTAAATCACTTGATGGCTCTATATTTCTAACGGTACCGATATGCTTATCGCCAAACATTAATTTAGTAATACCGGGGATCAAATCAAATTTATTACTGGCCATCAAAGTGATTGACTCTGTATTTAAAGCATCTTCTAAGTTACTGTTTAAATTAAAACTATGGCCATTTTTTATGGTTTTAGCATCCTCGAAATCAATCGTTTTAAATGCTAATCCTCCGGCGAGCATTGCTTGCATTGGAGCCGTTTTAATTGAAAATGATTTTAATAAAGAACCCGACATTTCGACACCACCCTGTTCATAAAAAACAGAGGTTGAATTGACTAATTGTTGATATTCAGGCTCAATATATACATGTACATTAAAGCGGCGTTTGTCATCGGTTAATTGATGATCTTGGACACTACCGACACGTAAGTTTTTATAAAAAATAGGTGCACCAAAAGAAAGTGAATCTACACTGTCGGCAATAATGTTTACATGTAATCCCGGTTCGTGATATTGCATAGCAGGCTCAGTAGCTAATACATCAAATTCTCTCGACGGTTCACCACCGCCGTCACGATTACCCAATCTTAATCCAACATAAGAGCCACTCAATAAACGGTCAATATTTGAAACACCAGCTAAGCTGATCGATGGTTTTACTAGCCAAAATTGCATATCTGATACGAGATACGGCTCTAGGCGTGGGTCGAACGAAACGCTGGCTGTGACGCCACCTTTTTCTTGGTTATAGAGAAAATCTTCTACGACACCAACTTCAATGCCTTCAAAGATAACCTTGGTGATGCCCGGTTTAATGCCGCTATCTTTCGGAAAATGCATGGTCACTTCAATACTGTCTCTAGCCTCTTCCCAGCCCTCAAATAACGGATACTCGGTAAAGTTGCTAACATCTGATGTCGAGTCACCAAGTTCAGGGGTATAAAAAGCAATACCGCCACCCACAATTGAGGCCAGTGATTGTGTACGCACTTTAAATCCGGATAAATCTCCATTTATTTCAACGCCACTAGCGTTCCAAAAACGGGTATTAAGTTTTACTAAATCTTGATGTTCCTCATCGATTAAGGCATTAATTTCAATATGAGATTTATCATCAGAAAAATCATAAGCGTATACTTCACCAACGACAATTTGCTTATAGTAAATATTAGTACCGTGTGTAATAGAGCCTAGCTCTTTTGCATGCAGAGTGATGTGCAAACCAGGAGAATCTTCAGCTTTTGGTGGTGGCGTAGTTAAAGAGACAAAACTTCTAACTTTTTGCTTACCAACTTCAGGTAACATTTCAAAGTAATTACCGGTAATGACAGTGTCTAGACCAGAAATACCTGATAAACTAATTTCAGGCTTAACTAACCAAACCAAGCTATTTTCTGATAAATACTTTTCGGTGTTACTTTCCATTTCAATAGTCACAATGACATGATTCACGTCATCGGAAAATTCAAGTTCAGTAACTATACCTAATGGAAAACCTTTATATCTAATTTCTGTTTTACCTACGACAATACCATCAGCACTATTAACTTGAATGGTAATATCAACACCAGCATTACTGATTGCTTGGAATAACAACCAAAGACCAATGAGTGCAGCAATGACTGGCAGTAACCAAATGGCCGAAATTGGCGATTTGTTTGCTATCAATGCTTCTTGTACGGGTAAGTCATTATTATTTTCATTATTCATCTTCAGGATCCTTGTCCCAGAGTAACCGTGGATCGAAACTGTGTGCGGCAAAAATTGTTAAAATAACCATTACACCAAATGCAGTAGCACCGGGTCCGGCAACGATTTCTACAATAGAGCCTATTTCAACTAATGCAACGAGCAATGCCACTACAAATACATCAAGCATTGACCAACGGCCAAATATTTCAATAAATCGATAGATTTGAGTTTTTTTCTGTTTAGTTAACTTGGTTTTATTATTGAGTGAGTAAAGTAAATAATATAGTCCCGCAATTTTGGCGAGCGGCACAATAAAGCTGGCTATAAATACTATGGCGGCAATAGGATACATGCCAAATTTTAGTAATAATATAATGCCAGATAAAATCGTGTCGGGTTGGCCTTTACCAAAATATAATATAGTCATAATAGGAAATATATTGGCAGGCAAAAATGCAATGGTCGAACATATAGTCCACGCCCAGCACCTCTGTAGAGAGTCTTTAAAGCGCAATTCTAATTTTTCTTCACAGCGCGGGCAAAAATTATCTGTGAGCGGATTTATTTTACTAACAAGGTGACAAACCTGACAAGCTGCAAGCCCTTTTGCTTTGGCTGTTACGGCCATACTATTAGCTTTAATCATTGTCTAACTGATCCCAAACCATACTGCGATCTAATGTAACCTTTAGCGCTATGATACATAACATTAGCGCGGCAAATGAAACTAAGCCAAAATTTAAAGATAAATCTGCAAGACCATTTAGTTTAAAAATAGAGACTAAAATACCAATCATAAATACTTCCAACATCTCCCAACTATCGACTTTATGATAAAGCAAAAAAAGTTGTTTAAACCATTGATGTTTTTGTTGTTGGTACTTTAAGCCGATACAGATAACAAACGAGGCAAGTAATTTAATAAAGGGGGTAAATATACAGAATAAAAAGATTAAGGTTGCGACAAAGTATAGCTGAGTGTTCCATAACGCTACCATGCCAGAAAATAAACTGGCGGAGCTTTCCATTGATAAAATTTTCATCGACATTAATGGAAAAAAAATCGCCGGGATAAACAATAATAACCCCGAAGCACTCACTGCTATGGTACGTCGCAATGAATCTACTTTGCAGCTAACAACAGTATGATGACATCGCGGACATGATGCAACTTGCCCTTCTTCTATAGAATCAAGATGAATTAAGTAGTCACATTCATTACAAGCAAATATTTTTTGCTTCACGATTAATTATACCATTAGGTTTATATATTCTTTATTGTTAAAAATTATAGACCTATAGGCAAGAATTTAATACAAAACATATTAATAAACTGGAATATAATGGTGAAACAAACAATACAGCCCAATTAATGAACAATTATATGTATTTATTAGCATTTAGCGTCGCCAACATGATGATAATCGGTAATAAAATGTAAAAACTAGTGGCATTTTCTTGCAACATTGTGCATTTACCCTAATAATGAACTACATCATAATGTTTTACTTAATTACATATAATTACTAATAACAATTAATCGTCGTTTATAGGCTTTCAGTCTAAAAGGAAATAAAATGAAAAAATTATTAGCTGCATCATTATTATTAGCATCTGGTTCAGCTTTTGCTGATCCACTTTCGAGTGTTGACGCAGTACCAAGTCATGATGCTCCGACTAAAGAACAACAAATCCAAGATAAAAAAGATGATTGGACCTCTGGTTTCCACGGTATGGTTGGTTTAGCTGTTATTAATACTCCTACTTGGGCTGGTGTTGATGACCAAGAAACTATTGGCGCTCCGCTTATTAACGTACATTGGAAAGATACCGTTTACTTTGAATACAATAAACTTGGTGGTTGGTTATTTAAGAACGATGATAAAACATTCCGCGTAGGTTTAGTTGTTCGTTCTCGTAAAGGTTGTGATAAAGGCGATTGTAATCTGGTTGGTCATGAAGTCGATGCCTACGGTATAGCTGGTGTTCGTGCAAAATGGCGCAATGGTCGTTTCAGCATTGATGCATCTGTTATGGGCGCTTCTGAGTCAGATAGTGGTGGTGAAGGTGAATTCATTGCTAAATATACATTCTTAGCAAATAAGCAAATGACATTAACCGCAATGGCTAAATTTGAAATGCTTTCTGAAGATGCTGTTGGTTACTTATATTATAACACCGTTGAAGACGGTCCTAAGCCTGATTCAGCTGTAAATGCTTCATTAGGTCTTGTCGGTACTTACAATATAAATAAAGATTGGACGTTAATCGGCGCTGTACTAGCTACAAGCCTTGATGATTCAATTGCAGATGCACCTGGTGTAACTGAAGATTCAACTACTACCGCTTTACTTGGTGCTACTTACCGCTTCTAAGATTATACAATCTTAGCTAAAGGGCCTCTGTTGAGGCCTTTTTTATTGCCCAAAATTAACCTTGCCGTCCTCAATAATAAGTTCTAATTCATCACCATACTTTATATCAGCTATATAAACGCTTAACACTTCTACTGTTGATTGAGATTGAAAATGTTGGGTTTTAGTTTCTTGACTAGGACGGTATATCAAAGCTCTATAATGTTTACCCTTAAAGATAATTTCACATTCTACAAAACTAAAATTTTCTGGGCGAACATTAGCACACCAAAGTAGATTATTAAATTGATGATCGGGTTTTATAATGTCAAATGTGCAAGGGCCAATGTTTAGATTTAATGTACCATTGAAATATTTACTTAAATCGAGTCCAAGGGCTAAAAAATAAGGTTTTTGCATAGCAATAGTGCCCTGCATAAAACGACTGTCATTAGCCTTGCCGGAAGCAACGCCATAGCCTTTTACTAACTTGGTTTTTATTTTCATAAAATATAAAAAAAGAGAGCTGTAAGCTCCCTTCCCATTTATTAATATTAGTTACTATTTAAAATAATAGATGATGAATATTAACTAAGTCTTTTTTACCCGCGATAATTTCATCAGGTGTCAAACCCGACAATTCATGTGGGAATACTAACCATTCATCTGAAGTATGCACAAAGTAGTCAGGTACGATATCTACTTTACTATTTTGAGGTTTATACCAAGGGCAAGCAACGCGGATATCTTTAGGTGTATTCAAACGCATTTGTCCGGTAATTTGTTCAATTAATGCTTCAACACTTCGACCTGAGTCAAATACATCATCAACTATTAATAAACCATCCGATGCATTTGCATTTTCAATTAAGTAATGCAAACCATGTACTTTAATTTCTTTAGACTGCTTACCAATGCCGTAATAAGAAGATGTACGAACAGCAATGTGATCTGTTTCTACTTTTTTATAATCAAAATATTCTTGCACTGCAATACCAATTGGAGCACCACCACGCCAAATACCAATAATAAACTGAGGACGGAAACCGTCTTCAAATACTTTTGCAGCAACACGGAACGAATCTTCAAGGAGTTCTTGTGCGGTAATATATTTTTTATTCATTTAACAAATCCAGAGCGATGGTTGATAATAAAAATGAAGCGCTTTGGCTTCATCATCATTTAATAAGTTATATAAAGGCTATTATAACTTAGTTTTAAATTAAATCGTATAAACACTCGGTGACATTTAGCTAAAAATCGCTATCAATCATTAAAATCAATTGATTAATCGCAATAAAAGCATCATTAAAAAATTTTAGATCTATTTTCTCAAAAGTATCCTTATCGGTATGATAATACTTATGGTTATCGCCGGTTAAAAAAATATAAGGAATTCCTCTTAAATGGAATTGATAATGATCACTGGCTTTATGTAAATTAATTCTTTGTTTTAGAGTACCCGCCTGTTTGCTAACAATCCGCTCTCTTGCTTTAAACTCAATAGTTGTTTGTTGATTGAGTTTTTCTATGATGTCAGTAAATTGAGGATAATTTTTCAAGCCAACAACATACAGTCCTTTCTGTTTATAACCATGTGCCACCATATCAAGATTTAGATTTAATTTAATGTCTTGTGCATCTATATAGTTGCTATCTAAGAAATGTTTAGCACCATGAAAACCAGATTCTTCAGCATCAGTCGCCACCAACATTATCGAATGCGATAATGTTTTTCGGGCAAGCCACGACTTAAGGGTCATTAACATTGCTGTACCAGAAGCATTGTCATCGGCACCATTAAATATCTTACCGCGTTGCTTACCTAAGTGGTCATAGTGTGCAGTAATGACGATATATTTAGATGGGTATTTACTGCCTATTTGAGTAAAGATAAAGTTTTTACCTTGTTTATCAGTAAAACCTTGTCGATAGTTAAATGTCTGTACTTGCAATGGATTGTAGACGTTACGAGGTGTGGTTATTGTGAAGTTCTGCTCAATATACCGTTGAGCTTGTTGATGGCCTTTTGTGCCCGGTTTTCGACCCGCATATTCATTCGAGGATAAAACTTTTAGATGCGCAGTTAACTCGGTTTGAAAACTAGCATCTAACGCATTTGCGTGAACATTAAACGCCGTGAAAAATGTATTTAAAATAATGAAGATTTTAAATACATTTTTCATTTAATAACGGTTTAAAGGCTTGTGAATAGATCAAGTTTGCTTTGATATTTATTTTCTAGATCTTTAAATGGCGCTAACTTTTTAGCTTTTTTTAGGTTGTACTCAGACAACTTAATATCACCTAATTTATAATATGATTTAGCTAAACCAAAGTAAAACTCATGTTCGTTAGGCTGCATTCTTCTAGCTTTTTTATAAAGTTTGATAGCAAGAAGGAAATTATTACTATGATAAGCTTCATTAGCGAGTAAAGCATGATAATACGGATTCTGCTTCCTGGCTTTGTTAAGCATTTTACTGATTTTTTCAGCACCTTTGGTATCGCCTCTGTCAGACAATAATATCTGTAGGTTATTCCAGGTGTTGTAATTAGTTGGTTTTAAGTCGATGGCGATATTATAGGCGTCTTCAGCCGTTGCTCGTTCATTATTAAGCTTATAGAGCAAGCCTAAGTTGCCCCAAGCTCCGCTGAATTGGTTGTCGGTTATAATCGACTGTCTTAAATATGCATAAGCTTTAGGAAAATCTCTGTCGGCTAGTGCTTTGGCACCTTTATTATTATAAAACATCGCGGTAATACGATCTTTCGATACAATATGATGAGAAAATTCTCTTTTCGCAGTATAAGGGTCAAAATCAATGACTAAATCATTACGCCCCCATACTATTTTAAATGGATTTGCTTTCGAGCCAATAACCCTTAAGTTAACGTGTCCATTGAGGACATTAAAATCACCATCTCTAACCCAATACTCGGGTATATCAACTTCTTGAAATTGTACTTTCAAACCGGCAGCATTGGCGAGCGCATAAGTCAAAATGGTTAGAGATAAGCAATTTGCGGAATTTTGATGATAACTTTCTCGTGCGATTAAATCAGCACTGTTTTCATAACGAATAGAATGTGGGGATTGACTGAAAAAATTGCTCAATATTTTGTGTGCACGTTGATAAGGGTCGGCGATTGACGTTATATTGCCACTAATAAAATTATGCATATCGGCATCTAATGCATAAATATCATGTTCAGATTCTAATTGTATATTTTCATATCCAATAAAAACATCATCCATAAAGTAATCATTAGATAGTACATTAAGGTCTTTATCTTGTGATGTGCTCGATGAACAAGCAGACAAGATTAAAGACAAACAAATCAACAATAGTTTAATTAATCTCATAGCCAGCCTATTTAAAAGTCTTATATATTAAGTGTAATAGATGTAAATTATTTTGATAGCCAATCGGTACTACCGTAATAAACATTTACAATTAAGATTCAGTCGATATACCCGTCACCATTCAATATGCAGGTTTCAGAACGCTTTGATTAATAACAATACCTGCCCATGGATATAGTTTTTTATTGGTTTTTTAGATAGATATACTGATCAATTACTGTTGATACACTAATGGCAAATTTGCTTTCATCTTTTTATCTTTCATTAGGTAAGGCCCTTGATGCAATGTTTTAGGCCAGTTTAATAATGCGAACGCTAATACATTCCGATGCTCACCTGAACTTAAATTGTCGCTACCACTTATCGACAACACCATGTTTTTAACAGGGTGCACAGCTTCACTAATAGTCTTCTTCATTGCCGTTAATGTGTGATGGTCATCAAGAGATGCAAGCAAAAAACATAATCCAATTTCAGCTTGTATATCTTCTTTACTGTGTTCAATAATCCGTTGTTGGCGCATTGCAAAGTAATCTAATATCCACGCATGCTCTGTTGCACTAACGTTTTTCTGGTAATAGTTACTGTCGGCTAAAACAATATGAGTTAATCCATACAGCTTGTTGTTAAACTCATTTTTACTTAATTGCTCATCTTTATCATCGGGGTAAGCATGTTCAAATGCCGGTTTTAAATCAGCAGTCCAATCTACAACGTCAATATATTTTAACCAATATACGTAGTTCGCAACTTGTGCGGCATAGGCATGGATGAAATCAGCGGACATTAATAAATCGTGTAACTTTACCTGCTTTAAATAGGCGATAAATTTTTCATGACCAGGGTGTTTAATACCATACTCATTTAATTTCGCCATTTTATACACCAAGTACAAAGCAAAACGTTTATCTGCACTGTCTTTGAATGCTTTTTGTCTTAACTTTCCTCTGCGGGTGTTTGGCAAAGCATCGATCATCGTTTTAGATTTTTCATCTCGCCATGCTGCTGACTGTAGATTTTCCAAGTAATAATTTAATTTATCGGTAATTTGATAAACCTCAGTGGCTGATTGCTGAGCATAATATGTTTCACCGGTTAAGCGATACATACGCACTGCATAATGATTTTGAGCACTACCGCTAAGCCTTACGTAATTACTGTCGTAATTGCTGCGTATTCGATTAGCCGTCGCTAAATAGTTATCGTTTAACACTGTCGGCTTAGCATCTTTATTATTAGTCGCCATTACTGACGATACCGACAAAAATCCAATACTTAACAATATTGCGGCAAATGATTTTTTTGAAATAAACATCTTAGCGAGTCCCATTATTGCACTCCATCGGCTTCATAATCTTCAAACTCATGAGTAGGTAGATATTTTTGTACGCCATTAATTTCATGAAAATATGGACCTTCAGTCATCTGTTCTGGCCAAGTAAATAGCATATAAGTAAGTACATTTCGGTGCTCACCAGACGCTAAATTAACTTTACCTGATACCGATGGCACCATACCTGCTTCAATATTAAAAGCCGCCACCAGACGATCTTTGGTTTCAGTCACTAATGGGTGATTTTTTTTCTGCATCAGTAAATAACTAATACCTACTTCTGCGGTTATGTCATCCGTTGCATCGTGTAAAACACGTTTTTTGTTGTTTTCGAAATAGTTTAATATCCAACCAAATTCATTTGTACTTACATAATGTTGATAATATCCTGATGCGGCAAAAATAAAATGGGTTAAGCCGTACAGTTTATTTCTAAAATGCCATTTACTTAATTGGTCATCTTCACTGTCTGGGTAAGCCGCTATAAAGGCTTTTTTGTATTGCTTTGAATAATCGGCAATGCCCAATTGTTTTAACCAATAAACATAGTTGGCCAATTGCGCCGCCCAAGCTCTGATCATGGTTTTGTCGGTTAACCCAGGTAAAAAATCGTAGCCTTTTAATGTATTTATGACGCTATCGGGTAATTCAACACCAAATGCATCTAAGCGTGAGCTATAACGAAGTAACTCATCAGCATAAAATATAAATTCAGGAAATTTCTGTAAGGCCTTTCTGCGGGCTTTACCACGAGTACCATTACTCATTGCATCCGTTAAGTGTTTAGATCTTTTTGTTATGTAACCTGCATCGTTTAAATAAGGCACTATGGTATGCATCCGATCGCTCACTACGTAATAGTCGTAAAGTGCGGCAGGAAGATACTTTTTGTCGCCAGTCATTCTGTATAAACGAATACCATAATGCCCCTGGGTTCTTGGCGGTAATTGATATAAGTTATTTTCAAAGGTCATTTTTATGCGACCTGATACCTCACTATAACTGAGCACTTGCTGTTTATCGTTAATGTCGCCATCATCTGCTGCGCATGCGGTGGTCAAGAAAATAAAAGCGGTAAAGAATGCTTTAAAGTATTTTTTCATGTGACACCCATTTAATAATATCTTGTAAAGTCACTGGCTTTTTATAGAGTTTGGCAAACATCTCTGTCATTGCAATACTGCCACCTTGTGCAAATAAGGACTGTAAGTAATCACGACCGTTAAAGCGACCCGCAAGGTAATCCTCAAGTAAACGACGTGCTACAATTTCAGACAAGATATAACTGTAATATCTCGGTCCATAAGTCGCTAAGTGGCTGAAACTGTATTGGCTAGATGAACCAGCAGCATAAGGATGACCTAAATAGGTTAATGCAAGATCTGCGTTGATTTGCTCTATATTTTTACTTGTTACATTTTGAGAAAAATACGCTAATGCCATACCAGCACGATAAAGTCGTAAATTAAAGGTAGTGCCTGAGTCGGCAACTTCTCCCTCAAGCACTACTTTACCAAACATGCGCAGTTGCATTGTGGGGTCAAAGCTTAACCATTCAAACCATTTAGCTGGCATTTCAACCAAATCATTTTCAATGCTAATGCCGGCTACAATATGATATTTTTGCGTTGCAACTAGGTTATGTAACAGGTGCCCAAATTCATGAAAAAACGATTTTAGATGATTTTGTTGCCAGTGTTTTTCAGGTAAATTTAAAATAAGAGCACTACTAGGTTGTTGTATATCAGTAACCCCTCGCTTAATTGCTCTATGACGATTTTTAGGGTATTTATTTGGCCTAGAATATAAATCTAAATAGAATTTACCAATATCGCTATCGCCCTCTTTCAGCATGTATACAGCGACGCTGCTATGCCAAGTTGGCTCATCAAGTTTAACCACAGTTAAACCAAACTCTGTATATAACAAGCTAAATAAGCCGTTGTGCGCTTCTTTAGGCGTTATGGTAGGTAAAATCTGCTTGACTGTTGTTTTCACATAAGGAATATATCGATAATCCCATGGGGCGTATGTTTCGGGTTGAACTTTAGCAATGTTGACTAAAAAGGCATCAACATCGGCAATATTATCTATCAGAGTGTCTTGCAAAGACAACTCAGCATAGTTGCTGTAACCTAAACTCTTTGCGCTGTTATTGCGCGCTGCAATTAACGCCAATAAATTATCTTTATTGGTTTTCGTATGTCGCCCTTGATATTGACTATAGGCTAATTTTCGACACTGCTCATCAGGCAACCTTTTCACAAACGTTGCATAATGACTGCTGGATAATTCAGCAATCATTTGCCCATCTTTTAAATAACGTTCTTTATATTTTTGCTCTAAACCTTGTGCACATTGCTTTGGTAAAATAAAAGTGTCATTAACTTTTACACTTACGCCCTTACGAAATTTAGCGCTAAGAGCTTTGCTTTGTGCTTTTAGCTTTGCATATTGTTGGTTTGATAACTGATTGTTCAAGTGTTGGTATTTATCTTGAACTCGTTTTTCTAATGGTGATTTTGCAAGCTGTGCAGTTTTTTGTAGAAAGTCGCTTACTTGCGCAGAGCCAATAAAGCTATCTATGCTGGCACTAGTGGTTAATTGACACTGTTCAGCGGCTTTTATGATCGATACATCTGGCGATACATTGGCGTATAAGTAACTTTCATAGACTAAGTTTTTTGCTGGTATTAACAGACGTTCTAATTGCTGAATATTGCTATAAAAGTTAGCTTGCTCGGTAAATGGCTTGGGGTTATTTAAGCGGGTGGTCATTTGCAAACAACGTTGTGCAATATCAGCACCAAAAGCCGGTACTGGTTTGCCGGTTGTAGCGAAACTTGCAGCACTAAACGTAATGCAGAATATGCTAGTCGTTAAAATGAGTTTTTGCATACTCGACTCTATCCTCAATACTAACGGCTCTGCGATTTTCTAAATTCTCAATTTGCTTTAACCTTGGTAACATACCCATGCCATTGGCAATTTGAATGGCTAAACCTGGACGAGCGTTAAGCTCTAGCACTAGTGGCCCTTTGTCACGGTCAAGCACTATATCTGCACCCAAGTATTTCAGTCCTGACATTTCATAACAGCCAGCAGACAAGGTAAGCATACGTTGCCAATTGCCAATAGAAACATCAGCGAAACATTTACCTGTATCCGGGTGATGCGTTATTGGTCGATCAAATTGTACTGCACGTTTGGCTTTACCTGTCGCTATGTCTATACCAACACCAACAGCACCTTGATGTAAGTTAGCTTTGCCGTCGCTTGCATGTGTTGCTAAGCGCAGCATTGCCATCATTGGGTAACCCTGAAATATAATAATACGAATATCCGGCACGCCTTCATGGCTTAAGCCTTTAAAGGTTGGATCAAATTGAATTAATGCTTCAATGACAGCAACATCATCAGCTCCGCCTAAACTAAATAAACCGGCAAGAATATTGGTGATGTGGCGAACAACCTCTTCTCTAGCGACATAGTCTCCACTGGCTTTCATATAGCCATTTTCATCAGTTTTTAATATCACCAAAATACCCTTACCACCACTGCCTTTAGCGGGTTTTATGCAAAAACCATCATGATTTTCTAAGATATCAAAAACATGATTAACTTGGTATTGAAAACGCACTACGCCAAGTAAGTCAGGCACTGAAATACCACTTTCAATGGCGAGTTTCTTAGTTTTTAATTTATCATCTACATTTGGATATAACGATCGGTCATTATATCGGCCTATATAGGAAAAATTTCGCTTGTTCATCCCCATAATACCGCGATCACGTAACTTAAATGGGCTCACAAAATCAAACATGCTGCCTCCTTAATCTTCCGCTAACGGTTTAAATCGGCGCAACTCTAATAAGCGATAACCTGTATATTGACCCATTAATAAAATAGCCGCCATGATCAATGCATGCACACCTAAAAAGTTAAACGCCCAGTGACGAATTAAATAGTTATCCATCATTAAGTACGCAATAACGGCAACAATTAAGCTACCACCACCTTGGATCAGCACCTCTTTACCCCCCTCTTCTTCCCATAAAATCGACATGCGCTCGATGGTCCAAGCCATAATAATCATAGGGAAAAAAGTTATTGTTAACGCTTCTGTTAAGCCCAATCGAAAAGCAACCACGGTTAATAATACGATGATGCCAATCACCATAATGACCACCGCAGAAATCCTCGACACCAAGAGTAGATTTAAATGCGAGAGATACGAACGAATGATAAGCCCAACAGATACAATTAAAACAAAACCAACCACACCATTAATCAACTCAGTTTGAATAAATGAGGTAGCGATTAAAATCGGCATAAATGTACCACTACATTTAAGACCAATAAGGACCCGTAAAAACACCACTACTAATGCGCCTATTGGCAATAATAAAATACCTTTGAATAAATTTTGCTCATCAATAGGTAAGTGATACAAACCTAAGTCAAAAAAATCTCCATTCTTGGTCGCTTTGTTGGCCTCTAATAATGCACTTTGTGTACTGTGGCTGATTGAAAATACAATTTTCGAATTTCGACCGCCCACGACATCTAACAACGAAGGAGAATCTTGCTGCCATACTAAAATGGGCATGTCATTACTTAATGCACTATTTTCAACATCAATCATTTGCCAATCTTTATTGATGTACACTTTAATCAACGGAATTAATTTTTGGTTACGACGGCTATCTTCAAGCACTAAACCTCGTACCATGGTTGCCGGTATTTTTGCCATTTGCATAAGTTGCACAAAAACTTCGGTTTTAGAGTATTCAGATAACAACAACGCAACGTTCTGATCTTCAGATTTAATTAGACTTAACAGCTGTAACACGAAGAACTTTTGATTGCCTGATTTTTCAACTGCTGTATTCAACAATGTTTGGGCTGAACTTTGATAAGGCTCTGCCCATATTTCAGCAACAATATCATTAACAGGTGCAGGTTCTTTTTCAGGATTTAACGCAAGTTTGTAAGACGCCTGATAGTACAATGTTTGTTTACCTTGTACTTGGCGCTTACTCCATATGACTTCTGACTTATCATCCTCTCTAAAAACATGAACACCGTACGCAGGAGATGCTGTAAATTCATCTACAAGTTCAAACTTAGGGTCTTTAGGTAAGGTTAATTTTGCATTTACGGCTTTATTTGTCCCGGTAAATTCTATCTCAGCTTCAATTTGCCAAAGATCTATTTGCTCACCAGCATTTAATGGTACGCCCATTTCAACATGGCGATAATAAATACTGCCTAAGCCTGTGGCTATGAGTGCAAAAACAATAATTAAAAAAGGTGTTCTAGACGTCAAAATTATTTTCCTTCTAATATGTGTTTTCTACTAACATCAACCAAAGCGATATCTTTTAAAAAATTACGACCAATTAAAACTTGGAACTCCAAATGGCTCCGGTCAGCAAGGTTAAAAATTTGATTGTGGTATTCTTTAGGACCCAGCTTAATCGACATTTTTATTTCAATGCGCTGTTCAGCTTTCATATTGCTTTGTTGCTTAATTTTGACCGTGTCATAAATTGGATATTCAACGATGGTAGATTTTTCGTCTGACTTTAAAGAAAACTTAACCCATTTCTTGCCATCACGTTCAAATTTAGTCAAATTATAAACACCAAAAGATGAAGTATCTGCACCGGTATCTATTCTAGCGGCAAACACTTTTTTCTCTTTTATTAAATATATATTCTCTACTTCACCCATTAGTATTTTACCGGCAAGGTTCGCTTGTTTATTATTTGCTGAGCATCGCTCAACATAAATAATTTCTTTCTCGGTAGGAACTACGATATCGCTGTCAATCATCGCTGCTTTTAAATCAACCACTAGTTGTTGATTATCTTGAGTACAATTTTCGCTGATTTGTTTTGAAAGAGATTGTTCAAGCTGATTTATATTTTGATTAATTTGTTCTAATTGAGCGTTGTCTGAATTTGCGGAGTTGTCGGTCGCGACACAACCGGTGAGTGCAATCATTGAAATTGCTAACATTATGTTTTTGAACATATTGAAAAGTTCTAATTTGTTAAAATTGGTAACTTAATGGTAAGACATTTTCAATAAAATGTTGTTTTATTTACTGTAACAACTTGTACGTATAGCGTCACTAAATGCCTAAATATAGCCTGTTCAATTTACAATAATGTTGATAACTTAATTATCAAAATTATTACCTTTTTTGTCTCTTTTTTTTTAAGTATAGAAAACAGTAGGTTAACGAAATATAAAACAATGAATTAGTTTTTTAAGTTAGATTCTGCGCAAAAGAGAGAGCCAGTTGAGTAATTTGTGTTCCCTAAAAAGGGGGATTAACATAACCGACGATATTAAAATATTTCATCTTAAAACATCACAAAGCCCTACTCACCCTTGTTTGGTCGTCATAAGTTTACTACAAGCCGCAATAGGATGGATCACTGCTTTAGTGATTTTACCATGCTGATGAGTAACGATAGGTTTATTATTAAAACCATTAAACTTGGGTGATTGCCACTGGGGTAATAAGGCGAAATCTGTGATTAAATTAGCAATTAATCCGGTGGATTTCTTAAATTTAACCTTGTTTTTACTATAAAGATTGTCATTACCGTTATCGGCTGGCGAATCATTAACAAAGCTTTTCTCGCGACTTGCGGCAACGATACAAATTCTATTTTCTGCAGCGCGAGTTAACAGACTATACTCCACTTCGCCTGCCTCTTGAATATCAAAAGGTACTAGTAACAAGTGAATACCATTTAAAGCGGTCTGTTTGACTATTTCAGGTATGTTTGCGTCATCTGCTGTAAGCATAGCTACGGTAATGTTGCCTTGCTCTAAGGGTAATTCTATAATGGTTAAATCGTCTCCTAAAGGAGTCCACTGATATCTTTTACAAAAATGCAGTTGATCTTGTATTGCAAATAAACCGTGTTCGCTAATAAGCACCGCCTGATGTATTCCCGCAATAACTAAACTGGTGCACACATATTGATGAGGTCTTAACACTAAGCTGACTTGGTTAATGAGTTGCTGACTCAAACGCTCTATTTGAACGCGTTGTTCAACATTATTGGTGATTGTTTTATCTGCGATAAAGAATAATTCAGGTAATTGAATAATGTCACTGAGGTTGTTTTCAATGTAATGACAAACATCTTCAATGGCTTCTTGGTCAGTTTTGTAGGTGGCAAATATGGCAACATTAGCCGTTACTGGTACCTTACTATTAATAACATCATGCTGATCTGCTTGTTTAATGGCTAGCGTTAGCCCTAGATAAAGTTCAGGACGTCGTTGTTTAATAAGTTCGGTGCCATCAGGACGACATTTGTGGTTAGCTGATATTCCCGCCTCAGCCAAATTGATGTCAGCAAAAACAAAGCCTTCTTCATTGTTCGTGACCTTTGCTAGCACGTTACCATTGGGAGCTACAATTTGACTGTGACCAATACCAACGCTAGCACCAACAAGGTCATCTTGCGGCACAAAACATTGCGCTGAAAAATTGTCACCTTGAACTGTTGCCTGCTCTTTTGGTATGACTGATCCGATTTTATTTGCCGTAGCTAAAAACACTTTATTTTCATAGGTACGAGCAGGACCATGTAAATTACTTTGATCTAATACATTTGAACTCAGAGGGTTACATAATAATTGTGCGCCAAGTAAGGCTAACTCTCGTGAGCCCTCAAACGTAATACTATCGTTACCTGATAGCAGTCCTGTGTGTCCAAACGTTGTTGCTACCACCGTAAAAGACCTACTAGCACTTATAAAAAAATCATTTTCATGGCCAACCAAGGTTTGTTTGTCTTGTTGGTGAATGAGCTCACCAAGCGGTGAAAATAAACATGAGGTCACACTAATATTTGATTTAATCGTTGCGTCTTGATGTTCGCGTAAATCATCTCTGCGTATAGTGACATTGATGACAATATAACAGTCATGCTTTTGCGCTTGTGCCGCTATGCATTGTAAAAAATCACCATCAATAGCTAATGCTGCATTCCATGCTTGATTATGGTCAAGGTACCAAGACAGCGTATTACAAAATTCAGGAAGAACAATCAGAGAAGGCTTACATACCGCAGTCTCATTTATCATACGGATACAGGTTGCGAGGTTTTCTTGTACATTTGATGATGTGGCAAATTGAGAAACGGCTACTCGCATGATTTATATTTTCCGTGTACTAATGATTGGTTGAATATAGCAATGTGGATGCATTACGTTTTAGAAAATAGATTATACCAATTTGATGCTGTGTGTGGTCGACTTTTTCATGGATGTTTTTTTTGCGTGTCAGTACAGCTTAACTGTCATCAGATGCATACAGTAACAAGCAGTGCCTTTAGCACTGCTTGTTGTTATTCACCAAATAATCCTATAAACGGTAAATGTTATGGTGATACAGGCGCTACAATAGAGCGTTTATTATTTGCCAAGATCAATAGAACAAGCAAAATGATAGCAACCATAACTCCAATTGGTTTGCCATATTCAATTGGCATATTTAAGCCAATGCCGGCCGTCATAATATAAGACACGCTAACACTGGTACCGATAATGGCAGGTAAACTGGCGACCCAATGGAAAGTGCCACGATCAAATAAAAACTTAGTCGCTAGCCACAATACGCTGGTAGAAAGCAGCATGTTTGAAAATGCGAAATAACGCCAGATTAATGAAAAGTCTAACTTAGTCATGAAATAAGCGATGATCAAAATAGGCACAGCTAACAATAAACGATTGCGTAGGTTTTGTGGGATATTAAACGCGTCTACTAGCGTTAAACGCAGTGACCGGAACGCGGTATCGCCAGAGGTAATTGGGAATATTGCCACGGCAATAATAGCCATAATACCACCAAGTGCGCCAAGATAGCTGTTTGCTACATGGTTAACCACTAGACCTGGTCCACCTTGGTCAAGTAATGCTTTGAGTTCGGAGTAGCCTTCAGGAAACGCCGCAATACCCGCTAACGCCCAAACACAACCAACAATACCTTCGCACATCATCGCACCATAAAACACCGGGCGAACATATTTTTCATTGGTTAAGCAACGCGCAATAATAGGCGCTTGGGTTGAGTGGAAGCCACTAATTGCGCCACAGGTGATTGTTACGAATAATAACGGCCATACTGGCAAACCATCTGCATTTGGCTCTAAAAAGTCATGGCTGTAATGATCTGCGCTGAAATAGGCGAAAAAATCCCCCATGACAGGTAAATGCGGAGCATTGAAAAGTAATGATATCGCGATAAGTGAGGTCATCACTATCATTAGCAAACCAAAAAGTGGGTAGAGTTTGGTTATGATCTTATCAATAGGTAACAACGTCGCCAGTAGGTAATATCCCAAAATGACTAATACCCAAAAGGTATTACCTGATAAAAATGTGCCTTCAAAATAACTTAAGTTACTCAATAATCCCGCAGGACTCATGATAAATACCACGCCAACAAAGAACAGTAGCATTGTTGTAAATACTAACATGACACCTTTAAAGTATACGTTGAAATAATGCCCGGCAATTTCAGGTAAGCTCTTACCATCTTCTTTAATACTCATTACACCAGAAAAGTAATCATGTACTGCACCACCTAAAATATTACCGAGTACAATCCAAACAAGTGCAACCGGACCATATAGAGCACCAAGAATTGGACCAAAAATAGGTCCGACACCCGCAATGTTTAAAAACTGAATGAGAAAGGCTTTAACAGGATGGATGGCAACATAATCTACCCCCTCTTCAAAGCGAACTTGTGGTGTTTTAACTGAGTGATCGATACCAGCTTGTTTTTCAACAAAAGGGCTATAAAACTTATAGCCTAATATTAATAGGGTGATACAGATGAAAAAAATAATCATGAGTGTTTATACTCCGTGCTGAATTAATAAAGATGCTTGCCTCGGGAATGTGCAAGTCGAACATTCGTTAATTATCGACTATTTTTGAGTCGCTAACATCTTTTTTATTTTCGTCATATAACGCATCTATAAAAATATAAGCAAAACCTAAATATTTTAGAGTTAACAGGTTGCCTAATCTAATCCGTTATTCTGCTTGTAATTATAATAACTAACGCCAGTGACCGCTCAATATATATCAAGACTTCCGATATTATCTGCTAAAAACTCTAAAAAAACTTTAGTTTTAGGTGGCACCATATCTCGCTTCAAATAAATAGCGTAGGTGGCACTTAGTTCTTCATATGGACTAAAAGAATACTGCTGCATTACTTGCACGATAGAGCCATCAGCTAATTCATTTTTCACAGCCCATAAAGGCATTAACGTCAGTCCACTATGATTCAACACCAGTTGTTTTTGACCATTTACTGAGTTCACTGAGATAGTATTATTAATGGTTAATTTTGTTCGTGTTTCTGTCATTAAATACCAATCTTGCCAGCGAGCATAGCTGTACCTGATACATTGATGATCTGCTAATTGTTCAGGGCTAATAGGTGTCCCGTTGGTCGCTAGATACTTGGGGCTAGCACACAGTAAAAAGTTATTTAATGCCAGGCGTTTAGCAATCATGGTCGAATCAGATAAACGTCCACTGCGAATTGCTACATCAATATTTTCTTCTACCAGGTCGACAACCCGCTCTGTTAATTCAAGTTCAATATCAATATCTGGGTATAACAACATAAAAGTTGGGATTAATGGCAGCACAATACTTTCGCCAAAACCCACAGTCATACTTACTTTTAGCTTACCTTTAGGCTTTTGTTGTAAGTCATTTACCGCTCTTTTGGCTTCATCAAACTCTGCTACGATACGCTGAGAAAACTCGTAGTACTTGTGCCCGGCTTCTGTTAAACCCGTATTTCTGGTGGTTTTATTTAGAAGACGTACGCCTAGATCTTGTTCAAGAACAGCTAATTGCCTTGAAATAGAAGAAGGTTGCACATCAAATATACGACTCGCTTGTGAAATACTTCCGCTTTCAACAACGCAGTTAAAATACAATAGACGATTCAGTGAACTCATAAGGCTCTTATCTAGCAGTTATTATTGCTATTATTTTAACCGTGAGTTGCTTAAAAGGCAAAGATGATTTGCCAGTTAGGTAATGGATTGCTCTGTTAGCAAAGATTAGACTGGCCACACTTAAACGAATCAACAGAGTAAACAACATGAAAGCAATGATCATTAAAGAAATCGGTACCACTGACGTATTCCAACTTGCAGAAAAAGCAAAGCCAGTCGCTAAACCTAGCCATATGGTAGTTGAGGTGAAGGCAACGAGTGTAAATCCTCTTGATATCATGCTGCGCTCAATTGATCTTCCTTGGTCTGCAAACCTGCCAGAAGTTCTGCATGGTGATGTTGCTGGTGTTGTGATTGAAGTTGGCGCAGACGTTACAGATTTTATCGTTGGTGATGAAGTATATGGCATGGCTGGCGGTGTTAACGGTGTTGACGGAGCTTTAGCTGAATTTATGTTGGTTGATACACGTCTAATGGCTAAAAAGCCTAAAACGCTGACCATGAAACAAGCTGCCGCCCTTCCGTTAGCTGCCATTACGGCTTATGAAGCACTTGTAGAAAAAATGAATGTGAAATCAGGTGATAATGTTCTTATTCATGGCGCTACTGGTGGCGTTGGTCACATCGCAGTGCAATTAGCAAAAACACTTGGCGCAAATGTAACCTCTACTTATTCACCCGCTAACGAAGCTCTAGCAAAAACGGTAGGAGCCGATAATTTAGTGGATTATACGACAGAATCTGTTGCAGATTATGTTGCTAAATATACTGATGGTGTAGGTTTTGATAAAGTATTTGATACAGTTGCTGGCGATAACATTCAAAAATCATTTGCAGCGGCTAAGTTTAATGGTCATGTATCAACTATCTTACCAATTGAAGATCCGTTACAAATTGCACTTAAAAGCCTATCATTTCACAGTATTCTTATGCTAATTCCATTATGTCATGATATTAACCATGAATCACATGGCCGCATTCTTACTGAGATTGCCGAACTTGTTGATGTAGGTAAAATTACCCCCATTATTGACAAAAGTGACTACTCAATATGGGAAGTGGCTAAGGCTCACGATCTACTATCATCAGGTCAAGCCGTTGGTAAGATCACGCTAACAGTGTAAATCTCAATCTAACCGTCTTGTTCAGGTGATTAGGCTATTTAATTTTTGGTGATGAGCTTCAGCAATGACCTTATGTGGTTTTCACAAGGATGTGATAAAAATCTTGAGATATAATAAGCTAGAATATAATGTCTGATGTGTGAAAAACACGCAAAATTAGCATTTTTCAACTAGATTATAGTAAATAATACCTGTTTTTTTTACTACTTTAAATTAACGTATTGATTAATATGCTTAATTTATGTGGTGTGAAAATTGCTTATATAAAAGACTATTAATATTTTGGACAGTAAAATGGATATATTAGATAAATTTTTACAGCCAGCGGTTATCGGCCCCCTGATTGGCTTAGTCGCTGTAATTGGCGGTATTAGCATAGGTGCGGCCAAGTTGTACTTTAACCATCAAGAACGTATTGAAAAAATTAAAGTGGGTATTGATCCTGATAATCAATAATTTTAAGCAGGCTCAAACTCTAGTAACTACAATGCACTCCACGTATCCCCTTGGTATATAAGGTTTAGCAAGTAATTAACTATTGTATAAATATTTAATATAATCTTGTGCTGCATCGCGCCATAAGAACCTTGCTTTAAGCGCATTTTTAGAAATTTTATTCCATGCTTTTTGATTTTGTTTTTTCTGAGCTATAACCGTTTGAAAGCAACTGAGCATATTTTCAGCTTGATGCAGAGGGTTATCACCATTAAAGGTAAAACCATCTTGGTCATGAATAATGGTATCGCTTAACCCGCCGACACTATGAGCTAAGCATGGCTGCCCGGCTCTCATTGACAACATTTGACTGATACCACAAGGCTCAAATGAACTTGGCATTAAAAATAAGTCGCCAGAGTTGTAGATATTTTCTGATAACGCTTCTGAATAACCTTTTAGGAAAACAAAATTAGTTTTTGTTGATGCTATTTCTGTTAAAAAGTTTTCTAACTGTTTGTCACCACTGCCTAGTAGGATAAAAACACCATCACCACTAAGGGTATTCAACAATTGCTCTAAGGCGGTTTCACCGTTTTGCATTATTTGCTGAAAAAGTCTCATTTTTTGGTCAGTGATACGCCCTACTGACGTTATGACTAAAGGTTGCTTTTTATACTTTTTAATAGCTAGTTGTTTTAATCGTGTTAATGCAATTAAATGTGCGTTATCAACCAAAGGCTTATCCGCTATCCATTTAACAACTTCATTTTCAGAAAGTGCCATTAATTCAGTTAGATTAAGACGAGTAATGGCGTTATCAGGATACTCACAACCATTGAGTATACCGTGTAACCTTCCTTTCTCTGCCGCGTTCCGTAAATCACCTTCTAGGCCTTCACCGCCAAATATCCCGTGCTCATGATTACTTGGGGATAATATTTCTTTTGCATAGGTTGGTGAAACGGCATGCACTTTATCTGATAAGTTAATCCCTGAACGCATGGGGTTAAAGCAATGATGATATCGGGGATCATTAATTTGGTTATGATCAAAAGGTAAGTTGGGGAACCAAGCTTTTAATGATGATTCATCACCATCTATAGGTCTGATACCTTGTAATGCAAGGTTGTGGATGGTGTAGACAGTTTTTATTGCTTGTAATGCTTGATACTCAGGATCAAATGCTCGCAGTACTGTCACCATAGCGGTATGCCAATCATGTAAATGCAATACATCAATTTGACCAAAAACATCACGGATAACGGCTTTTGCGACAGCGGCACTGAATAAAGCAAACTTAGTGGCATCAGAGGCGAAGGGTCTATTGTCAGGATCATCACAGTAAATTTTACCTATTCCACCGACAGCAAACATTGGATGCTCTATTACCCACTGCGTGACATTCGATGAGGAAATGTTTGATGACTTTGCTGATGCATTGTTTGATAAATTGTCTAATGAAACTTTAAAAATATCAACGGCATGCTCTTGCCCTCCGAACATGACTTGCAATGAAGTAATATGTTCAGCACCTGATAGTTTAGAGAAACTACCATACCCTGGTATCACCACATCCACTGTTTGACCAATCGCGGCTAAAGCAAGTGGAATATCTCTTACAACATCACCAATACCGCCAACCTTGCCTTGAGGTAAAGCATCATTTTCAGCAGCTACCATTAATATTTTCATTTTCTACCTTTCACTATCTTTTCTAATTTTTATTGATGATTGTTTCAATATAACATGTACTTATGTTGAACAATTACTGTTATGTAATCACGTCAGGTTTTTCTCTGCCGGTAAATTGCTTAATACCTGCTAATGATTCAGCCAGTTTAATTAGTTCACTTAAGGCCTCTTGGGTATATTGACCTACCGGTTTTTTGGTCTTTAAATGCCTGAGTCTTGATTTGTTTAGCTTGTTTAATTGTCACAACTTATCCTTGAAACTAATTATTGCCTCTAATCAAATACTTACACTAACTTATTGTTTTTCTTGCCATTCAAAAATGATGGTTGCCAATGGCGGGATAGAGAGCACCAGTTGATTAGGTTGATCAGCATGAGGCTTATTTTGTGAACTAACACCACCGCCATTACCGATATTACTACCTCCATACTTACTGCTGTCAGTGTTTAAACATTCACGGTAATAGCCAGATAATGGAACACCAACACTATAGTTGTCGTAACTCGTTGGCGTAAGGTTAACCACAACTAAAGCTGGTGCAGTGCCTTTTTGCCCTTTGCGCAAGTAAACCAATATTGATTGTTCGCTATTTTGTGAATCTAACCATTCAAAACCGTTGCCATCACAGTCCAGTTCATACAAGGCAGGAATAGCGCGGTAGGTGTGATTAAGGTCTTTAATTAACGTTTGCATACCTTTATGATTATTGTGTTCAAGTAAATGCCAATCTAAGCTTTGATCATGGTTCCACTCATCACGTTGGGCAAATTCACAGCCCATAAAGAGTAACTTTTTACCCGGATGCGTCCACATAAAACCATAGTATGCGCGTAAGTTAGCAAATTTTTGCCATTCATCACCCGGCATTTTATTTAGTAATGATCCTTTTCCATGTACTACTTCATCATGACTTATGGGTAAAACAAAGTTTTCGCTAAAACTGTAAACTAAGCCGAATGTCATTTCATGGTGATGATGTTGACGATGAATAGGATCACGCTCCATATATTTTAACGTGTCATTCATCCAGCCCATGTTCCATTTAAAACCAAAACCTAAGCCACCACCATCTACCGGTTTAGAAACACCCGGCCAAGCAGTAGATTCTTCGGCAATCATCATCACGCCTGGATGCTTTAAATAAGCTCGACTATTGACTTGTTGCAATAATTCAATGGCCTCTAAATTTTCTCTTCCACCATGAATATTAGGTATCCACTCACCTGCTTCCCTGCTGTAATCTAAATACAACATAGAAGCAACGGCATCTACACGTAAGCCATCGATATGAAATTGATCAAGCCAATAAATAGCATTACTGATCAAATAGCTTTTTACTTCAGCACGACCGTAATTATAAATAAGGGTTTTCCAATCTGGGTGAAAGCCTTTTCGCAAATCTTCATGCTCATATAAACAAGACCCATCGAACTTACCTGTACCATGTTCATCGCTAGGGAAATGTCCAGGTACCCAATCAAGAAGTAAGCCTAAACCTGCACCATGGCAACAATCAACAAAGTATTTAAAATCTTCGGCACTACCAAAACGTGCGGTAGGAGCAAAAAGTCCGATAGGTTGATAACCCCATGAACCATCAAATGGGAATTCGCTTACCGGCATAAGTTGCAGATGAGTAAAGCCCATTTCTACTGCATAAGGAATGAGTTGGTCAGCTAAGTCATGATAGGTTAAATAGCTTGGTGAGTGACCATCAGCATTACTTTTATCAACATCGTCTACGTTTCTTTTCCAAGAGCCGAGATGAACTTCATAAATAGAAACAGGACCATGATAATGATTTGATGAAGTGGCGCGTTTAGACATCCATTTTTCATCTTGCCACTGATATGAACTGTTAGAGACTACTTTCGAAGCTGTATCGGGTGCTAGTTGCATTGAAAAAGCATACGGGTCTGCTTTTAATGGTTGAATATTACCGTCTTTATCTGCTATTTCATATTTATAACTTGCATTTGCAACGACATTAGGAAGAAAGATTTCCCAAATGCCAGCCGCAGGATGTTTGCGCATAACATTACGTCGACCATCCCAAAAATTAAAATCACCAACTATCGAGACACGAGCGGCATCAGGAGCCCATAAAACAAAGCGAGTTCCTTTGACATGATCAATTTTTTGTTCATGAGCCCCCATCCATTCATAGGCTTTTTCATGAGTACCTTCGCAAAAAAGATAAAGATCGTCATTACTGACCATTGAAGGATAACGATATGGATCATCTATAATCACTGTTTCACTTTTATAGGAAACACGTAAAGTGTAGGTAAAAGTATTACGACGTCGGCCTATTTTACCTTCAAATAAACCCGATGGATCAACCAAGTCTAGTATCGCCACCGATTTATTATTTTTACTCTCAATAACTTCAACACTTTCTGCTTCGGGGAGAAAGGCACGCACAATGATACCGTTACTAACAGGGTGTTTATGCATACCTAATACAGAGAAGACATCTTGATGTTTCGCATTAATTATTGCTGAAACTTCTTCATTAGCTAATAAGCTAATTGCTTGGTTATTCATTATATTTTCCTAGTATATTGTTCTAGCGGTCTAGTACGTGTTAAAACCGCTCTTATACCAATTGCAATAGATGCTCTATTAAAGTGAACCATTAGTAGGCAGGTAACGTCAAAGCTATTAACAATACCTGCTAGCTAAAGATAATTCAGATTGTTATCGCTTATTTATCTTTTAAATCGATGGACGCAAGCATATCTCTTGTCACTAAAACGACACCTTTTTCGGTTACTCTAAAGCCATTAGCTCGATCATTTTCATGATTTATGCCAATTTCCAGGCCCTCAGGGATAACACAACTTCGATCGATAATGGCTTTTCTAATTTTGCAGCCACGATTAATAATAGCGCCAGGTAAGATAACGGATTCGTCTATATCACAGAATGAATTTACCCTTACTTTGGAAAATAGCAAAGACCTTTTGACTGTAGAACCCGATACTACTACACCGCCTGAAACAGTAGAGTCTATCGCTATACCACGACGGCTATCGTCATCAAAAACAAACTTGGCTGGAGCTGTTTGTTCTTGGTAGGTCCAAATTGGCCAGTTTTCATCGTACATATTAAGTTGTGGCTCTGGTTCAACCAATTCCATATTCGCTTCCCAGAAAGAATCTAAAGTACCAACATCGCGCCAGTAAGGTTGCTTTTCACTATCGGGGTCTTTAAATGGAAAAGCAAAAACACGATGCGATTCAATAATTTTAGGAATAATGTCATTACCAAAATCGCCACTTGAACCTTCTTCTGCGGCATCTTTTTCTAATTGCTCAAACAAGAATTCAGTGTTGAAAACATAGTTGCCCATTGACGCTAAAGTAATACCTGGTTTACCCGGTACTTCAGAAGGATTAACAGGTTTTTCATCAAAACGACACACTCGACTTTCTTCATCAACGGTCATAACACCGAAAGCGCCGGCCGCTTCCTCAACAGGCACTTCAATACAACAAACCGTCATATCAGCACCGTTAGCAACATGTTTAGCGAGTAAGGGACCGTAATCCATCCTATATACATGATCTCCTGATAAAATCATTACATATTTTGGCAGTTCGTGCCTGATGATATCAATGTTCTGAAAAACAGCATCTGCTGTGCCCATATACCAACCTTCACCTTTTTGCTGAGACGCTGGTAATATCTCAATTGATTCACCCAGTTCTTTTTTGAAATGTCCCCAACCTCGATTAACATGTCGAATAAGCGAGTGCGATTTATACTGCGTAGCAATACCAACACGGCGAATGCCAGAGTTAATACAATTAGATAACGGGAAGTCGATGATCCTAAATTTACCACCAAAGAAGGTAGCTGGTTTAGACCTTTTATCTGTTAATTCAAACAATCGAGACCCTCTGCCGCCTGCCAAAACTAGCGCATAAGTTTCTTTTGTTAAACTACTGATTCGCCTTTCTTCATAATTACTCATAATCTTCCTTTATAATCATTAACTAACGTTCAATAAAAAGCCTTCACATCGTAAATTTAAATGGTAAATTTACGTAATAGGACTAAAGTTTCCATATTTCATCTCGATACTGCCTAATCGTATGATCACTCGAAAAAACACCGCTGGCGGCAGTATTTAATATACTCATTTTGGTCCACAACGTTTGATTTTGATAAGCTTGGTCAACATTACGTTGCGCTTCAAAATAACTGTCAAAATCATAGGCTGTTAACCACATATCTTGTGGGTCACGAATAGAATTTATAATTGCATCAAAAATACAGGGTTCAAATAAATTAAAGTGTCCACTTTCTAACAAATGCATAACTGCCGATAATGTTTCAGAATTGGCAATAATATCGTTAGGTTGGTAATTATCACGAATAGCTGATATTTCAGGAGCTTGGGCGCCAAATAGAAAGAAGTTGTCAGGTTCAACAGCATCTCTAATTTCAATGTTAGCGCCATCTAACGTTCCTATAGTCAGCGCCCCATTCATCATAAATTTCATATTTCCGGTACCAGAGGCTTCCTTACCCGCCGTTGAAATTTGCTCAGACAAATCTGTTGCTGGGCAAATAATCTCCATCGCTGAAACATTATAATTTGGAATAAAGGCTACTTTTAAGTATTTAGACGCTTTGGGATCTAAGTTGATGGTGTCAGCCACATTATTAATGAGTTTAATAATGTCTTTGGCCATGGCATAGCCCGGTGCAGCCTTTCCGCCAATAAGCACACAACGTGGTGTGATGTCATCCGTATCACCTTTACGAATACGGTCATATAAACCAATAACATGTAAGATATTGAGCAATTGACGTTTGTATTCATGAATACGTTTTACTTGCACATCAAACATCATAGCAGTGTCAAATTTTACCCCAGTTGCTTGTTCAACAAAGTCAGCTAAAACAATTTTGTTTGATTTTTTACTGTCACGCCATTTTTTTTGAAACGCTTTATCATCAGCAAATTGTCGCAATTGAGCAATATCAGTAAAATCGGCAACCCATGATTTACCAATTTTACTGGAGATAAGTTCAGCTAAACTTGTATTGCAATGAGACAGCCAACGACGTGGTGTTACACCGTTTGTTTTGTTATTAAATTTTTCAGGCCATAATTGATAAAAGTCGTTAAATAATCCAGCTTTTAATAATTTGGTATGTAGCGCAGCCACACCATTAACAGAGTAACTCCCGACAATGGCTAAATGTGCCATGCGTACTTGAGGTTCACGCCCTTCCTCAATTAATGACAACGCTTGTTGTTTACTTGAATCTCCTGGCCACGCAACAGCAACTTGTCGAAGAAAACGTGCATTTATTTCATAAATAATTTCTAAAATACGTGGTAACAAATTTTTAAATAAACTTACTGGCCACTTTTCTAAAGCTTCTGGTAAAAGTGTATGATTTGTATATGCCATAGTTTTAGAAGTAATATTCCAGGCATCATCCCAAGAAATAGCGTAGTCATCCATTAATATGCGCATTAATTCAGCGACTGCAATACTTGGATGTGTATCGTTTAATTGAAAACTATTGAGTTCAATGAATTGATCGAAATTATCGCCACAGTGTTCAACATAACTGTTGATGGTATCTTGCAATGAAGCTGAAGATAAAAAGTATTGTTGGCGTAGACGAAGCTCTTTACCATTTTCACTGCTGTCATTTGGATAAAGAACCATAGTAATTTGTTCTGCAAGATTTTTTCTAGCGACTGATTCTGTATAACTACCCGCGTTAAACTCATCAAGGTCAAATTCATCTGTCGCTTCAGATTTCCATAATCTTAGGGTGTTGACTATGCCATTTTTATAACCAGGGATAGGCATATCGTATGGTACGGCTAGTACATCATGGGTATTATTCCATTGTCGGTATTGCACACCATTTCGCTTGGTAATAACGTCGACATTACCAAAAAACTTTACTCTTATGGCTTTTTCTGGCGCAGCAATTTCCCACGGATTACCATTACGTAACCAATTATCTGGGTGTTCAACTTGATTACCATTTTTAATTTGTTGATTAAACATACCGTATTCATAACGAATACCATAACCAATAACAGGTAAAGATAAGCTTGCACAGCTATCTAAAAAACAAGCTGCTAAACGCCCTAGCCCACCATTGCCTAATCCGGCATCATGTTCAGCTTGTTCTACATCTTCTAAATCACAACAATAACCTTGCAGCGCAGCACGAACCGTATCATCCAAATCTAAATTTAAAATAGCATTATTGAGTGCACGTCCCATTAAAAACTCTAAAGAAATATAGCCAACACGACGTTGATGACCTCGAGTTTCTCGTGTGTTCCTCCACTGAGCCACTAAACGGTCACGAATAGTAATGGCAAGTGCGTTGTAAAGATATAAATGAGAGTCTTGTATCTTGTCTCGGCCTAAGGAAAAATGAAAATGTCGGGCCAAATCTTCAGCAAAAGTGTCTTTATTCATTAACACACTATTATCTGATGTAGTAATTTCACATAAGGTATTTTGTTTAGTCATGGTTATGTAAATCCTATTTATTTTTTATAAACAATCATTTAATAAAACAATTGTTGAAAATGGAGCCATCGTAATTTTTCGCTCTGCTGGTATTTTTGGTATTTCGTCTTGTACTGTATTTGAAGTGGTATCCACGATCACCTGCCAATGATCTATTGTGTCTATATCCGGTAATTGAAATTCTATTGGCTCATGCCCAGCATGAAAAAGACTTAAAAGTGCTGGTACAGAGGGTGACTTTTCCTTTACAAAATAACCCAGAGTTGCTGCATGATGCGAATGCCAATGTTCTTTTTGCATAGGAAAACCTGAATGATGAAACCACGTAATATCGACAAGCGATTCTTTATCATCTTTATGAATAAAACGATCATGCGCTAACATAGGAAAACGGTTTCTTAATTGACTCAGGCTGGCAACAAAAAGCTTTAATTCTTCAGCATATAAATCATTATCATCCCAACTTAACCAATTTAATTCATTGTCTTGGCAATATGCATTGTTGTTTCCTTTTTGAGTACGCCCAACTTCATCACCCGCAAGTAACATAGGTACGCCTTGAGAAAGCATGAGCGTTGCCAACATGTTTTTTATTTGTCGTAATCGAAGGGCTAAAATTTCTTTATCGCTAGTTTCACCTTCAACACCATGATTATGTGCAAAATTGTCAGAATGCCCATCTCGATTATTTTCGCCATTGGCTTCGTTATGACGGTCTTGATAACTCACCAAATCACGTAAGGTATTACCATCATGGCTACAAAGGAAATTTATACTGGCATAAGGCTGACGACCATTGTGTTCAAAAATATCACTTGAGCCATGAATTCTACGGGCAAATTCAGGCAACATGCCTTTATCACCATGCCAATAACGTCTGATAGTATCTCGGTATTGATCGTTCCACTCAGACCAAGGCGAAGGAAATCCACCTAATTGGTAGCCTCCAGGTCCAATATCCCATGGTTCAGCTATAACTTTGACACTACTAAGAATAGGGTCTTGTAAAATAGCATCTAAAAATCCATTGCTCTTATCAAATCCATGAACTTCACGACCTAGAATAGTGGCCAAATCGAACCTAAAACCATCAACTCCCATCACTTGAACCCAATAACGCAAACTGTCCATCACCATTTGCAAAACACGGGGATGGCTAATATTTAGGGTATTTCCGCAGCCCGTATCATTAAGATAATACCTTTTTTCTGTTGGGTTTAAACGATAGTAAGAACTATTATCTATGCCTCTAAAACTGAGTGTTGGTCCTAGCCAATTACCTTCACAAGTGTGGTTATAAACTACATCAATAAGTACTTCAAAGCCGGCTTGATGGAGTTCATCTACCATACGTTGAAAATCTTTTATTTGGTGTTGATTTAAGTAATCTTTATGAGGGACAAAAAAAGCGAGAGAGTTATATCCCCAATAATTAGATAGGTTTTTATCTTCTAGAAACTGTTCAGAAATAAATTGTTGAACCGGCAATAATTCTATGGTGGTAATACCTACAGCACGGTAATGAGCAATCATTGCAGGATGACTTATCCCTAAAAATGAACCACGTAACGCTTCAGGAACTTTTGGGTTTAGTTGAGTTAAGCCTTTTACATGACCTTCATAAATAACTGTGTTTTTCCAGGCAATTGGATTTCTTGGTTCTAGAGGGGTTGATGATTCCGTAACAACTGCTTTGAGCATAACATCTGCGTTATCTCTATCGTCGAACGATAAATCTTGTCGGGGATCATTGACGTCATAAGCAAAGTGTCGATCTGACCATGAAAACTTGCCTGTTAATGCTTTTGCATAGGGATCTAATAATAATTTATGATGATTAAATCGATGACCAAGTTCAGGGCTATAAGGTCCATAAACACGGTAACCATAAACTAAACCTGCTTTGGCACCTTTTAGAAAACCATGCCAAATATTATGCTCACGCAAGGGTAAAACAAAACGCATTAATTCTTTGCGACCATGCTCGTCAAAAATACACAGTTCAACTTTTTCAGCATGTGCTGAAAAAATAGCAAAATTAACACCGCAACCATCTACAGTTGCACCTATAGGATAAACTCTTCCTGGTTCTATTTTATATTGTTCCATGTTTATCCAGTAACGTAAAATTAATAACAATCATTTAACATCATACTGCTAAAAATAAAAAATGAAAGCGCTTTCAAGCAAGAAGCGTTTATTTCAACTGGAATAAACAATGGGTCAATTAATTATTTAAATTAGTCTAATTATTATGAAAAAATGCAAAGCCTTAGGTAAAGACTTTAAACATCATCAATTTAGCTTAGGCCGTGTTTAAGGCGAAGTGATGACCACACTATTCTCACTACCAAACTCATTTGGTAGGTATTGATCAGCTTTGTAATCATTTTCCCACTCAGTGTCATTTAAGAGGTAACGAAAATGAAATATTTCGCCTTTGGGTAATCTTACTTTGGTTTTAAAACTGTTTGTTTTTTTATTAAACTTCATTTCAACGGCTTGCCAGTCATTAAAATCAGCCACCAATACTGCCGATGATACGTCACTTCGATTAAATTCAAAGGTTACTTCCGCTTCGTCTTTAGTCTTAAAAAATTTCTTTGTTAGCATTGTTATTCTCCATTAATCATGTACTAATAAATATTACATTACTGATTCTGCTTTATTTCAGTGCAAAATATTGCAAGCTTGTCCTAGCAATGTGCATTTTCGTTTTAAAATAGCCGTTTTTTATGACGACATAATGAAAAAGCATAAATCATGCCGAATATAAAAAATGAATCGCTTTTCGGTGAAGTAATGATAATATTTCGATTGAATTACCACTTCGAATTTTGTTGTAAAATAATTACATTTTCTGTAAATTCAGCTTATAAATGTGTAGATTTAAGCTTGGAATACTCTAATCCTAGCCTAAATGTCGTTGTAATTACAACTAAATGTAATTTTATTTCACTATTAGTAAAGGATATAAATGAATCTCATTGAGCAATTAGCCGAATTAGTGGGTTTTCACTCGAGCTACACCGGAGCATTTGGCGACCAAGTGAATGCTAAAGACCAAGCTAGACTTGGGTTGTTAAAAGCAATGGGATTTGAATTAGATGAAGAATCACTAAAAAAAGCTATTTCGATGTTGAATCAAAAACAATGGATCAATATATTACCCGACGTTCATATCGCTGCACTTGAGGAACATCAACACACCATAAATGTAAGTTTGCCAAAAACAGAATGTTTATTACTAAATTGGAATATCATTACTGAATTAGGAAATGAAATTACTGGTTCCATTGACATTAATGACCTGAAAGTCATTGATGAAATACAACTTGCTAATACCCGTTATTGTCAATATCGATTAATCTTACCTACGTTAGTTCAAGGTTATCATCAACTTAATGTTTGCACAGGTAATATTCAAGCCAGTTGTCCGCTAATTTTTGCACCTAAAATGTGCTATAGCCCTCAAGAAGCTTCTGTTGAAAAAGTATGGGGATTCACTGCACAGCTATATTCTTTACGAAGTTTTGATAACTGGGGAATGGGCGATTTTACTGATTTATTTGAACTTGTTGAAAAGTCAGCTGAGCAAAATGCAGCAACGATTGGTTTGAATCCATTACACCCCCTTTATCAACAAAATCCTGCCCATCGGAGCCCTTACTCCCCATCAAGTCGTTGTTTTTTGAATACTCTTTATATCGATGTAACAAAAATCGCCAACTTTGAACGTTGCGATTTGGCTCAAGAAAAAGTAAAAGGTAAAACTTTCCAACAAAACATTGCTGATGCCAAAACAAGTGAGTTTATTGACTACCCCGCTGTCGCAAAACTTAAATATGAAATAACTGAAATATTATTTGCAGATTTCTGCGACAACAAAAATGATTCATACCAATTAATGTCCACTGAATTTGATCACTTCAAACAAAAACATGGCAGTCATTTATTTCGTTTCGCCACATTTGATGCTTTGAATGAGCATTTTAATATAGCTGAGAAAAATGCCTATGGCTGGTCTGATTGGCCAGCAAACTTTCAAGACCCAAATAGTGATGATGTGAGTATATTTCAACGTTCTCATGCCACGCGCATTGAATATTTTTGTTTTTTACAATGGATAGCACATCAGCAATTGAACGCAGTAACTCAATGTGCAATCGATAAAGATATGCCTATTGGATTATATCTTGATTTAGCCGTGGGCTGTGATGGCTCAGGTTTTGATGTATGGTCTGATAAAGAGGTTTATGTTGCAGGTGCTTCTATTGGCGCGCCACCAGATGTGATGAACTCATTGGGACAAAATTGGGGACTAACACCAATTAACCCTGTTGCATTACAAAAACAAGGATATCAGCCTTTAGTAAAGGCACTTCGTAGCAGTATGCAATATGCTGGTGCTTTACGTATCGATCATATATTAGGCCTGATGCGTCAATATTGGGTAGCACCTGGCATGGAAGCAAATGAAGGTGTGTATATCAGTTTTCCTTTTAGTGATATTTTACGGATTATCGCCTTAGAATCTCAACGTAATAATTGTATTGTGATTGGAGAAGACTTAGGTAATGTACCTGATGGATTTAGTGAAACCATTCAACAATCAGGTCTTTTATCGTTTAAAGTGATGTTTTTTGAACGCTGGGAGTCAGGCTTATTTAAGCGCCCTGAAAACTTCCCTGTTCAATCAGTTGTAACCATTGCCACTCATGATACCGCAACATTAGCGGGTTGGTGGCAAGGACGAGACCTAGAGTGGCGTGAACAACTTAATCTTTATCCTAATGAAGAAGCTGGACTTATCGACAGAAATGCACGAGCTAAAGAAAGACGAAACTTCATTGCTGCGCTAAATGATCTACAAGTGATAGATATGAGCAAAGCGCCGCAAATAGAACCCCCAATAATGAATACTGAACTTAGTATTGCCGTACAAAAATATTTGGCAACTTCGCCCAGTCATATTCAATTAATTCCACTGGAAGATGCCTTAGAAATACCTGAACAAGTTAATATTCCAGGCACAATTGATCAGCATCCCAATTGGTTACAGAAATTACCAGTTAACTTAGAAGATATTTGGCAAGTGAGTTCTGTTAAGAAAATTGCTCAAGTGATGAGTATTACAAGACCTATAAAATCAAATATTTAGTCAATCTATGAAGCCATATTTTGTACGAGATACAATATGTATGGCGATTAACTTCATGGATGGTCATTCATTCACATCCATGTGATCACGACATTTGAACTTCCTTGTTCTTCAAATTATGTGGTTTTACAGGGATGTATTAGAAACCAGGAGATAGAGCAAGCCAGAAACAGAAAAGCCCGTTACGTGAGTAACGGGCTTTCTTAGATATGGCGGTGAGATAGAGATTTGAACTCTAGATGGGCTACAAACCCATGCCGGTTTTCAAGACCGGTGCTTTCGACCACTCAGCCATCTCACCAATGGCGCGAATAATAAAGACTGCAGCGTCGCTTGTAAAGCGTTAATTAAATAAAAAGTTTTGTTTGCTAAAAAATCAAGCAAACTGATTATTTTACATACATTTTAGCAACATAAAGCGTTAACTATGGTCATAAATGATAAAACCAGCATATATGCATCGCCCCCTACTTAACGCGATAGAGTTATTATCTGCGTCTATTTTTAGGCTCATAATTCAAAATTGAATCCGGTACCACTTTTTTAACCGGAAAACCTTCAAACTCTTTACGCTCAATAATACGACCTAAACGACTTTCAATTGCACAAAGATTTCTAAAGTTATCCTTTGCCACAAATGAAACCGCCTCTCCAACATGACCCGCTCGGCCAGTTCGCCCTATTCTGTGAATGTAATCATCGACTTGATCCGGTACATCGTAATTAACTACGCGTGACAATTCACCAATATCAATGCCTCGAGCGGCAATGCCAGTAGAGACTAAGTATTTAATTTTACCCTCTTTAAAGTCATTCAATATTTTTTCTCGAACAGCCTGGGCTCTACCACCATGAAGTGATTCAGCTTCAATACCACGCTTTTCTAACTGGCTGACTAATTTAGCCGCACCATGCTTAGTTTCAATAAAAATCAACGCTTGATCCCATTCTAACTCAACAATTAGATGGCTCAGTAATGCCGACTTTCTGTCTTTATCTACCGTCACTAGCCACTGATTAATTTTAGGTGCTGTAGAGCTGTTAGTTTTTATCGAGATTTCTTTAGGATCGTTTATCGTTCTACGCGCTAAAGAGCGAATCTCGTCGGAAATGGTTGCTGAAAATAGCAAGTTTTGACGCTGTTCAGGTAAACGTTCAATAATTTTATTAATATCATCAATAAAGCCCATATCAAGCATTCTATCGGCTTCATCTAAGACTAAAACTTCAAGCTCATCAAAATGCAAAGCTCGTTGATGGGCCATATCTAGCAATCTACCCGGTGTCGCAACAAGGATGTCGATTCCCCAAATTAAACGTTGCATCTGCTCTTCAGAGTCAGTACCGCCATACATCGCCATAGAGCTAAGACTTAAGTTTTTACCGTACTGCTGAACACTCGATTCAACTTGTATTGCAAGCTCACGAGTAGGTGTAATAATAAGCGCTCTAATACGTTTGCCGCGAAGTTTACGTTCAGTATTCAATTTTTCTATAATCGGCAGAACAAAGGCTGCGGTTTTACCTGTACCTGTTTGCGCTCCGGCCACTAAGTCTCTACCAGCTAAAATAACCGGTATAGCTTGTTGTTGTATTGCAGTTGGCTTGGTATAACCTAAATCGGCAATAGCTTTTAATAATGGATCGCTTAATCCAAGTTTTGAGAATGGCATATAAAGCCTCAGGTATATAAATAATTAACTGGCCGCTTTAGCTTATGATGCTAGGAGCAGATAGTTGTATAGAAAAGATGTGCGCAGTATAGCAGTAAAATAAATGCCGTAGAAGTGAGGATTAGTGGTTATATTCTAGCTGGTTTTTTATAACTTAAATAGAGTATGAGCAATAACATAATGGACACAATTTAAGTTATTACCCCTCATTAATGCTTCCAATGAAAATCATATGATAAAATAACAAGTGCAGTACCGTACACTGCACTTGTTATGAGATAAATAGATTATCTGTTAATGATAGGTTTCCATTCTTTCCAATCGCTCTCTAACGAAGGATAAAGGGTAAAACCTTGACCATTATCTACCGAGTTAGTCTCATTACCTGCTTCCGGAGTAGCAAACGCTATACCACCAGAGAGTAAAGTCTCTAAAGATTCTGAATCAATAGTTACGCCCGAAAATAAACCAGCCTCAATTTCAATGCCACTGGTATTCCAAAACTTGGTTTGAGAAGTAACCAGCATTTTGAATTCATCATCGATATTGATAAAGACATTAACCTTACTAGAATCTGAGTCTAAACCAACACCAATAACCTCTCCTACTCGAATTTGTCGGTATAGAATTGGGTCGCCAATTGATAGTGATGAACGTTCATTAGCAGATAGAGTTAAATTAAGACCATAAGGTAGTTTTTCGATAACCGGTGCAATATTATTTGCTTTAAACTCGGTTTGAATAGAACCGGCGCCAGGCAAAACACCAATAAATCCACCACTTAATATATCACCAAGGTTCTTATTACCTGCTAAACCAAACTCGCTGCGGGCAAGCCAAAATTTAGAACCATCAACAGCGAATTTACGACCAATATCATCTAAATAGACAAAGGCAGTAGCGCCGTAGCTGCTTTCATCAAACACAATTCGTTCAACAAAACCAACCTCATGGTCTTGGTATTTTATTTTTAGGTTCTCTGTTAACCCTTTAGCGTTTTGAAAGACTATTTTAACCGCTACGCCAGCCGACTCTGCATGTTCGATGTTATCAAATAAGGTAAAGTCACTGCCTTCAGCAATTTGTTCTAGTGCTTGCTCAACTTCAGGGTTATATAAGCTAATACCGCCGCGCAACATTGCATCAGCTGATTCGGTTTTAACGACCATTCCAGAAATTCCACCTGCGACTGTGATGCCACTAGCATTATAGAAACGCGTAAATGAATTAACTAAATGACTGTAAGCTTGATCAACAGTAATGTTTATGTCAACTTTTAAGCCATCATCACTTAATGCAACATTATCAACCTGACCGACGGTAATACCTCTATAACTAATTGGGCTGCCTGGAGAAACTACATTTCCTCGTGGAGATGAAAGCACAAGTTGTAAACCTGCCACACTGATATGTTTAGCTGGCGGAGTATTATAAACATGGAATTTATATTTTGGCTCTCCACTGCCTAACGTTAGTGATATATAAGCCCCACCAAATAAAGCATCGGTGTCTGAAAGACCCGACAAAGATAAAATAGGCTTTACGACCCAAAAAATAGAATTGTCTTTTAATAGGTATTCAAACTTAGGTAAAACCCCAACGTTTAAAATAACGCCACTTTTGTCTTGATTTAATACATGAACAGAACCAATTTTTTGGCCTCTGTACATAATTCTTGTATTTACATCAATGCCATTAGATTCCGGTATAGTTAATACAAAGTCGACACGTTCCTTAGCAACATCCTCATCAGAGAATAAATTAAAACCGTCACCATTACTTGGCGTTTTACGGTCACTTTCCCGACCTTTATCAAAGGCAATCCCGCCAGCTAATAAGGTTTGCATGGACTGAACTTGAATGTCTAAATCTTGCAGGCCGCCCTTAATATTTACACCGCTTGCATTCCAAAAACGACTTTCAGAATCTACGTAATTTTGATATTCCGGCAATATATGAATATGAACCAAATAATCGTCAGGGCCTATTCCTTCAATGGCTTGTATAGTGCCTACTTGTTTTTGCTTATAAAAAACACCCGTACCTTGATGTAAAGAACCAATTTCATTGGCTTTTAATACAAGGTGTAAACCAGGCTCGCTGTATTTATAGGCTGGTTTGGTGGAATATACATTAAACTGTGTTTGTGCTTCGCCATTAATTGATGGAATTAACGCGATATGTGTACCAAAAGCTAAGCTATTTAAGTTGCTAACACCACTTAAATCAACTTTAGGTGAAACAACAAAAAACGATGAATCGCTGGTCAAGTAAGCTTTAATTCTAGGGTTTACCTTTGCGGTTGCTAGCACTACCCTTTCTGCAGGGTCAAATTTTTTAAACCCTGATACTTTACCCAGTAATAATCCTTGGTACATAATTGAGCTACCAACATCAATGCCTGAATTCCATTTCAGTACCAGATCAATTTCATGGCCCATCTCTGCTGATGAAAAATCATCATATAAAGAAAACTTAGCGCCATTACTTACCGATGACATTTCAGGCTCAAATTCTGAGGCATCAAAAGATACTCCCCCTGCCACAATTGAAGCTATAGATTCAGTACGAACGGTTAAGCCTGATGTTAATGAACCTGAAATTTCAACGCCACTGGCGCTCCAAAACTTTGAATTTTCTTTCACCAGATGAACATAGTCGGGTTTAATGAACACTTGAATGTTAAATAAATCAGTTTCTGGATTATATGCATAGTCAGAAATATGACCAACCGGCATCTTTTTAAATGAAACCATTGAGTTAACACTTAATGAACCAAGAGAACTCGCTTCTAGCTCTATGTGCAAACCAGGTACTTGATAAGAAAGTGGCGGGGCTTTTTCCAAAGCAACAAAGTGTCGCTGAGGCTTCCCCTCTGACTTAATATCTGGTTCAACACCAATATAACTGCCTGATAATAAGGTATCTAGGCCGGTAACGCCTTGAAAGGAGACATCAGCTGTGACTAACCAAAATTCAGTATTATTGGTTAAACGTTTTTCAGTTCGTGACAACATTTCTATTTCAACATTGACACTATTAATATCATCAGCGATATCAACCGAACTCACTTTGCCAATAGTAATGCCTTTATACTTAACTTCCGTTTTGCCAATGCTAATGCCATTAGCGGTTGGAAATTGAACCGTAATAAAAACCCCTTGTTCTGAAAAGGCTTTGAACACTAGCCATGCACCAAATATCAGTGCAATAGCAGGTACAAGCCATACAGCAGAAACACCTTCGCGTTTAATTGTTTTATCTTTCGTATCAGGCTTAGTTGTCATTGTTTTTCTTATCCCATAATAAGCGTGGATCAAAACTTTCTGCAGCAATTATTGTACACACTACCATCAGTGTAAAATATGTAATCCCTGGTCCAGTAAAAATAGTGGTTAAATAACCTAAATTAACTACCGCAGCCATAATGGCTACGACAAATACATCAAGCATGGACCAAGGTCCAAGAAACTCAACAATATGGTACAACTTAGTTCGTTGAGCTGAGTCGAGTGGTTTTTGTTGTTTCGCCCCTATTATTAAAATAAGGATACCGAGCATTTTTCCTAACGGTACTAAGAAGCTGGCAATAAATATTATGGCTGCCACAGGATACATTCCTAACTGCACAAAGGTAATGATACCGGACATAATGGATGAGCCTTCATCGTTACCCAAGGAGCTAAAAATCATTATTGGATAAATATTAGCCGGTATAAACATCACAATGGCAGCTACCGTCCATGCAATTGTATATTCAATACTTTTCGGTTTTCTTGCATAATAAAATCCAGAACATCGTTCACATTGAATTTTATCAGTGGCTGTTGGGTTTAACTTATTACAGTCGGGACAAATACTTAACCCCTGCTGACTTAATGTTTTAATGGTCAACTGCACTCTCCAATTTTTCCCATATTGTTTGTTGATCTAAGGTGACTGAAATCAACGTAGAGCAAATCAGTAAGAATATATAAGCAAACAAACCAATATTCAGGGTTAATTCAGCCATGGCAAGCAGCTTGTACATTGAAACCATTAAGCCAAGAAAAAACACATGCAGCATGGCGAAGCTATCGAGAATATGATACGTCCTAAAGAAATTTAAATGATGTTTTTTGATAGGTAAGTACTTAATGCTAAAACAAATATAAAAACAGGATAGAAGTCTGGCAACAGGAATTGCCAAGGTGAAAAAGAACACGCTGGCAGCAATAATATAAAATTCACTATTTAACAATACATTGATACTTTGCATTAAAGAAGTTTCATTTGTTAAACCTACTGCATACAAACCAATTAATGGTAAAAATAACGCAGGGTATAGGAGTATAAGTCCACTGAGAGAGATAATAAATGAGCGGTTTATACTGTCTGGTTTATTGGTTTGTAATACGCAGTGACAGCGTTCACAGACAAAAGCATCACCTTGTGCGATTGTTTGTTTTTCATAAACTGCATCGCATTGTATGCACCCGACCAAATCATCATGCATTGATATTTACTTCCTTTAATTTTGTTGACGGCAAAGATACTTTTCTAAACTTACAGGATTAAAAGAAGTTAACCGATTAAAACATGGTTAAAACACTATGTTCTTAATACCTTACATTAAGTGTAACTCGGTTAAAAGGCATTTCACATTCAGTTAGGAGTTTTTTAGCAAGCTGTAATATTACCTCACTACGCAGTACAGAAAATGAGGTACTTAAAGCTTTAAGTTTTCTTTTTAGGATACTTTTTGACAGATGAAATACCTTGCTGCATACCCGCAAGATACAGATTCTGATAATTTAGTGAATAAATACATCTTTAACTGACTTTCTAAACAGTTACTGTAAGTAATGCTATTTAAAATAGCCAAGGATCCAATTAATGACCAACCTTATCTCCCATGTGATTTAAATACCCTTCTTTAGCTAACTGTTGCCTAACTTGCTTGACGTCAGCAGCGGTAATATTTGAATTTGTTTTATTGCCCCATGTTGTCTTGGCAAAATTAACTAAATTGGCGAGTTCTTGATCTTCAATAGTTTCAGTGAAAGATGTCATTGCCACTGATCCTTCAAGTAGGTTGTCTTGTTGTTTTGGTAATCCACGCAAGACTACGGCAATGGCATTAAACGGAGAGTCCTCAGTAAATATTGTATTTTCACTTAATTGGATCACTGCATTAGGCTTGCCTAGTCCACTTACGCCATGACAACCAGCACAATATGTTGCATAGGTGCTATAGCCAGGTTGAGACTTTTGCTTTTTAGATAAATGCACACGTTTTGACTTTGATGTTATATTCAGCTCTGTGGGCTCTAAATCTAATAGGTATATAGACATAGCCAAGCGCTGCTCATGGGTTAAATGACTCAAGCTCTCGCGGATAACAAGCAACATTCCACCAAATGTAGTCCCTTGCGGTGAATTGCCGGTTTCAAAAAATTGTGTCAAAGAGTGTAAGGTCCAGCCATTTTTTGTTAAACCTTCTGCAGTGATCGGGACCGCATTCCAACCTTCAACGATAGCGCCTTGTAATATTTTTTCTGATTTAATAGCAAAACCGAGATTTCTTGGGCTATGGCACTCGCCGCAGTGGCCGGCAGCTTCAACTAAGTACTTACCTTCATTCCACTGTTCACTTTTATTTGCCACTGGTTGGAAATTTGTATCATCGAAAAAGAATTGATTCCAAGTGCCTAAGGTAAAACGAATATTAGTAGGGAACATAAGCTGATTTGGCACGTTAGGTGTAGGAATGGCTTTGATTGTTTGCATATAAGCCCACAATGCATCCATATCGTCATCGCTTAACTTTCGATAGGAGGTATAAGGCATTGCGGGGTATAAGTTACCAATATTTTTGGAGTAACCATATTTGACTGCGTGATAAAAATCTTCTCGGTTATAGTTTCCGATACCCGATTGTTTATCTTGAGTGATATTAGTGGAATATAGATCGCCAAAAGGCGTCGCAAAATGTAAACCACCGGCATAATCGCCGCCATGTTCAACTGTATGGCAAGCAAGGCAATCGGCTTCAATCGCAACCGCTTTACCTCGTGCAATATTCTGTTCCAAGTTTCGTGTAGACTCTTTTGCAACTGGAATTTGTGCATGCTTACCACTGCCATATTCGATAAAGATGAGTGCTGTAAGTACAATAATGATTAACCCTATAATTTTTTTCATAAGTACTCTATTTAACTAGTTCTGGTTGCGAAAGAATTAAGTTTTCCATGGCTTCATAATATTTAACATAGCCAGTACAGCGACAAATATGATTTGCCAATGCAGTTTCAATGGAATGACGTAATTCAGCCTTAGGAATAGGATTTTTCTTAAGTGCTTCGTAATAACCGATTGCTTGGTTAACAAAGCCTGAAGTACACCAGCCACACTGAAAAGAAAAGTTTTCAATAAATGCCTGTTGCACAGGATGTAATGTGATTTCTTTGGTTTCAGCATCGATATGACCATGGCCTTCAACAGTCATTAGGTTCATGCCATTGAATGCCGCGACACCAATGATGCATGTTCGGTGAGTGTTATAACCAGTTTTGGTTTTCTCTAAAATAACACAGGCATGACACACCCCTGCTCCACAACCAAACTTAGTCCCAGTTAGATTTAAATATTCATGTAAGAATTGGATCATCATGGTATTTTGAGGCACATCCATTGGCCCAATCACCCTGCCATTTAAGGTAAATTCGATGTTCATGTGTTTAATCTCTTTTTAATTTGTTCAGCCGTGATTGGGGTTTGGTCAAAACGCTCGCCTGTAGCATTAAAAATGGCATCTTGAACAGCTGAAATTACCGGAAGCATAACCACTTCTGCAATACCCTTAGGTCTGGCGTCTTTATCGGATGCAGGAAGGATTTCTGAAGTCATCGTCCAAATATTGACATCTTTAGCCATGGGCACATGATAACGGTTAATATTCCATGTACCGTTGCCAGCACCTTGCTCAAATGAGGGTAAATATTCATGTAACACCTGCCCTAACCCCATCACCAGTCCACCTTGAATTTGACCTTCGAGAATAGGCTTCGAAATAATAGGACCTGCATCGAGCACACTATGGCTGCGTAAAATCTCTACTTCACCGGTATATTTACCTATGGCTAACTCAATGAGACAATCGCAAGGAGCATAGTAAGTCACCATGGCATTGTTATATTTAGTGCTTGGGTACTTAACCCAATTGCGCTTTATTAAATGGTAGCCTTTACTGTCCATTAATTGTTTTTTAGAAGCCGTAGCGCCATCACCATATCGTACTGCCATAGCATCAAGAGAATGAGTACGCTTATCTCCCTCAATAGTAAATTCAGCTTCAGTCCAAGACCAACGATTGACTGTATGAGCCACACAGCCGGTTATAAAGCCCTGTTCATGGGCTTTATTAGCCAGTAACGTTAGAGGTAATGGCTTATTGTCCTTAAACGTAAATAAGCCAGTGATCCATGTTGCTGAACTTAAGTCTGTGTTTGCATCTAAGTTCCACAGTAAACGTGCCGCAGGTAAAATCCCGTATTGATAAACCACATTACAAGCACCTTTGGTCGCTTCTGTTTGAAAGGTTGCGGAATCAGAAGCACTACTGGCCATTAGTTTAACAGGAGTCCATAACGGGTCTTGAGACATTTTGTCTTGCTTTTCTTGGCTGATAATATACGGATTATCCGTTTCATAGAGCTGTAATGCCTGCCAAGTATCGGTCACGGCAACTTGCACTTCACCGGCCGCATAACCAAAGAATTCATGGGTTAATAAACCTTGGCTAGTTTGCGCGCCAGAGCCCATTTCCATATATTCAATTTCAAGAATGATTTCACCATTCGCAGTTAAATTAACCGCGGCATTGGGACCGACATTACCCGTCCCATAGTTTTTTGATAATAATGAATAACCAACACCAAATAACTTATCTGGGTGTTTAGCTTCATATGCTTTTTTATTAACATTTCTTTGCTGCCAAATAGCATGCTTCTCTGCTTTATCTAAGATTTCTTGATAACGGATCTCACCATCAATTTGAGCGCCTTGAGTATTGAGATCACTGGTTTTCAATAAATTACGACGGCGAATTTCAAATGGGTCTACATTCAATTCCGCGGCTGCTTGAGCAATCATAAGATCGATCACCGGCATACATTGGGTTGACCCATAACCACGCATTGATCCTGAAGTAACATTGCGAGATTGATAGGCCGTGGCTTGCAAATCACTTTTGGGGATATAAAACACGCCTTGCATCGCAGACATACCTGCGGAGGCAACACTGGCTGAAAAATTCTCTCGTCCGCCTCCATCAACTTCAGAAACCGAGGTTAATGACTCAACTTTAAGGGTCTTTTTATTGATAGATAAACGATTATGAATTTTAAAAGGGTGGCGTTTCAGGCCTGATTGAAATTGTTGATAACGATCATTAGCAATACGAATTGGATTACCATCGGAAAATAAACTCGCGGCTAAGGCATAGAAAGGAAATATCGAGTGATCTTTGGCACCGAAGGCACCACCAACAAATCCTGAATAAAGCACCACATTTTGCGTTTGCTTACCTTGTTTAGAAGCTTTAAGCATATGCACTGCCATTTCTGTAAAGTCGGTTGGATCTTGACAGGTAACAGCACCATGAAGAGTATGAGCGTTATCATCGTACCAAACATTGGCGGCCTCTGGCTCAAGCATCATAGGGTCGACAATTTGTGTTTGGTAGTGTTTATCCACAACATGATAATCCGAGCCTGTCATCTCCTGTGCTATTTTATTAGCATAGAACATGCCCCGCTCACCTAAGCTACCATTAATATTATTCTCAGAAGGCCATTTCGGCTGCCTTAATTGATACGCGGGAAAAAACAGTCCATCTTTAAAAGGAGAAAAAACATCTTCTCCTTCTGTTCTATCTTCAGCAACACGAACGACACGCCATGCGGCATAAGGGTTTCGTTTATAAACCGGCGTTTTAACGCCATATCTAACCAGATCAGGATTAAAGTCTAATCGTGATTTAGCGGCATTAAATTCATCAAAGCTATCAAACAATAAAATCGCCACTGGATGGCCAATAAAATGAGCCGTGCTGCCTTTTGGCAGTAACATGTGTTCGCCATGAAACTTAGGTAAGTGAATATCATTGCTTTGAAGATCAGCAGCAAGGATTATTTTGGTCGGCTGTTTTTCTAAGAAATCTAAATTTATATCATTAAAAACATGATCAGCTTTTGTGGCGCAGACAATATATCCGTGCCATTGATTATCTGGCCAATCGTCAAAATCTTTTGCTCTAAAATCACGGGCAAACACCTTTTGTCCCGTTACTTTTTGAATGGCATCAACACGATACTTGGCCTTATTACCATCAGCCCATGGCTGACTTGGCTTATATAGATATTTTTGCTCTTCACTTGATGCTTTTGCTAGTGATGCAAAGGACACACTAACACCTGCAATAATCGTAGTTTTAAGAAAGCTTCGACGAGTTTGTGTGAAATTTATCATTTTTATTGTCTACCTATAAGAATAAAGCAAAATATAAGCGTAAGGTTAATTGAATTATTTTATTAACTAAAAAACTCTATGTGACTTGATTCAATCAAACAAATGGTTTCTCTAAAGAGTAGCTGATTTTTTATATAAAGCATTGTTTTCATTTATAAAACCAATGCCTTATGTAACTACTTAGTGCATTTTTTATACTTTAAATAGGTGATGTAAAATCAAAGAAACAATCTTGATTACCCTTTTAAAATCGTTAATCTAAATCCGTTATCGCGACCATGTAATTAGATTAAATGAATATAATATTAGTATTAAAAGTAGTGTTAAAAAGACAAAAAAACAAATTGGGGAAGATAAAACATTGTCAATATGAAGGTTAATTTCATCGATAAAGTTATCTTGTTTTCAAAGGGGGTTGCTAAAACCGGGTGATAGGAAAAGCCATAAACGAAAAAGCCCATTACCTGAGTAACGGGCTCTGTATAAGTCTTTCATATTTTTACGATAAGATCTTAATTATTCTCGGCAGGAGAATAAAGTAGCAGTACCACCATAAATATTCAAAGCGAACATAACGTCCAAATCGCAACGAATATAATTATGTGATATTCACCTTAGTCCAATATGGCTTTTAAAGCATACTTACAATTCAAACAAAACATCCGTACGGATGATATATTTAATCCCTTCAGTGATCGGTACTGAACTGTGTATGCAGTGCAAAGGGTGCATTCCGTGAGGGAAACACAATACACTACCAGCAGGCGTTCTAATATCAACATTAGTCACATTATCGCCTGCTGTTGCAGGTTTAGATGGGTCATCCGCATTGATTAGGAAGCGTGTAGCACCACCTTGGAAGTCTTCACTTAAAAGAATTAAGAAAGTCATTTGGCTATAGCGATCAGGATAAGCGTTAGCCACTAATTCGTTATCAATAATACGACTACCCGGCCATGAACCATCGGAATGAGGGTTAAAGTAGTCATCTTCACCATAACGATAAAATCGAAAACGCGCATTGAGCCCTAGTGCTTTACTGCCTGCAAAAATAGCCTGACGGTCATCCATTAAATGCGCAATTCTTTGCCAAATAATACCATCGGTTTGTTCATCAACTATCCAAGTTAAACTGTCGTTGTGACGAATACTACGGGGTAAAGACACGGCTGCATCGGGCAAAAAACCCAACTGTTCACTAATATTAATCAGATTTTCACATTCTTCTTTAGTCAATACATTAAATAACTGAAAAGCACCAGGCACCTGTAATAACTCTCGTCGTTCGATCGAGTCGATAGCAAAGCTATCAGTTAAGCTTGCAGCATTTTTATGGCTGTTACCCCAGGCTGGTAAAGCGGGATGCTCTGCACCAGGTTCTAATGCAGCGACAAAAAAATCGCCGGTTGTATCTATTTTTTGTTTCATATTTAATTCCATCAATGCTTCAATTTTAAGCCGTAAATCGTATTACGAGAATAATTGCCAGCTTGTTAATTTTACTTATGCATATTAATTATTTACTAATAACTCGTACCTGCACAAACTGGCGATGTCCTGCAGCAGTGCCATGAAAGCCGAAGCCACTTTGTTTCGCACCCACCCAAGGCCCTACACCTCCTGCACCTTGGTTAACAGCGACCATGCCGGCTTCCATTTGTTCAGCAACGACATTGGCGTCAGCACCACCAAATACAACAGCGCCAAGACCGTAAGGACTCGCGTTGGCTCGAACAATCGCCTCAGATATATGCTTAAAACGACTAATTGCCACAACGGGTCCAAATGTTTCATCTTTCTCTAAAAGCATATCTGGTGTGATATCTGTTACCACGGTTGGCTGTATATAAGGCAGTTCATAATTGTGTTCACCTAATAAAAACGTCGCGCCTTTAGCTTCAGCATCTGCAAGTTGAGACAACACATTGGCATGCTGTTTAGGGTTAACAATAGGGCCAATATTGGCATTGTTTTGATCCCAAGGGGCTGCTTGATAGCGGCTAGCTAATGCGACCACTTTCTGCTCAAACACATCAGCTATACTTTCATCAACATAAATACGTTCTGTAGAAGTACACATTTGGCCGGTGTTTTCAAAGGAGCTTGCCACGGCAAACTGCACTGCTTTATCTATATCAGCGCTTGCCATAACAATGAGCGGATCGTTACCACCTAATTCCATCACTAACCGTTTAAGCCCAGAAGCAGCACTTGCCATAATATGCTTACCTGCAGCTAATGAGCCGGTAAACGCCACCATATTAATATCGGCATTCACTAAGGCTTTACCTGTTTCGGCATCACCATGGGCTATTTGTAATACATCTTGAGGTAACACCTTATTTAAGGTTTTAACAAACAGGTCTGCAACTAACGGAGTTTCTTCCGATGGTTTCAACACAACACTATTGCCTGCAATCAACGCAGGCAACAACAAGTTGTTCGCCATAGCCAATGGGTAATTCCAAGGTGAGATAACAGCAATCACGCCTAATGGTCGATATTGCATTTCAGCATTTCCTGCCATTGGCTCATTGGTTAGGGCTTGAGCGATTTCCTGGATAAAGTAAGACGCATTTTGAACTGTGCCACCCGCCTCATAAGTGGATCTACGGTAATCTTTACCCATTTCTTTACTGATCAGTTGTGCTAGTTCATCTTCTACCACTGCAAGATGTTGGTAGGCTTGCGCTACTTTTTGTTGGCGTTCACTTAGAGACAATGCCGACCAAGCTTTTTGGGCTTGTTTTGCACGTACAACAACTGCTGGCATATGTGCCGGTGTTGTAATGGGTACATCACCTAAAGGCATTCTATTAATCGGATCAAACGAGGTAAGCATTGGCATAATTTGTTTCCTAAAATTGCATTAATTGTAATGCATCACAAGAGTAAATTGGTTATATAACGGTATTATGCTATAGTGGTTAATTAAAGCAACTAGTATACTTTTAGTAACCACCAAGATAAATGTTGAAATAAATGAAAAATACAATAGAAACAACCAGTAATGCCAATAAAATAAATTTAGAAAACGGTGAGCAACCTTGCCTAATAGAGCGAGGCATGCGAATTTTAGGTGGAAAATGGAAAGCCTCAATACTCTGGCATTTAAAAGATGGTCCGGTACGTTTTAACGAATTATGTCGTATGTTAGCTGGCGCAAGTAAGAAGATGGTCGACCAACGCCTAAAAGAGTTAGAACTGCAAGGCTTAGTCACCCGTGAAGTTATTAGCGATCGCCCTATTGCCGTCGCCTATGAAATTACCGATTTTGGCCGTACAGCATTAGATATTCTAGAGAAACTCAAAGATTGGACTGAAGAGAACAACTTTTAACATTAAGTAATGATCGCTATCTAGTGTTAAATTCTGGTTTGACGGAAAAATGACTATTAATCTCCGGATTTAAATTCAAACCTACAGAGCAAGCCAGAAACAGAAAAGCCCGTTACGTTAGTAACGGGCTTTCATATGTATGGCGGTTAACTTCATGGATGCAGTTATGTGGTTTTACAGGGATGTATTAAAAACCAGGAGATAGAACAAGCCAAAAACGAAAAAAGCCCGTTACGTGAGTAACGGGCTTTGTTCTTAATTTGGCGGTTAACTTCATGGATGAAGTTATGTGGTTTTACAGGGATGTATTAAAAACCAGGAGATAGAGCAAGCCAGAAACAGAAAAGCCCGCTACAACGTAGCGGGCTTTCATATGTATGGCGGTGAGATAGAGATTTGAACTCTAGATGGGCTACAAACCCATGCCGGTTTTCAAGACCGGTGCTTTCGACCACTCAGCCATCTCACCAATGACGCGAATATTAAAGATTGTATGGCCTGTTGTAAAGGGCAAACAGTAAAAAACATTAGAAAATTGCTGAAATATATATTGTTTGTCGAAAAAACCAACAACATGTTAAGAATATGTGATGTTTTAAATCACTATGGATGGATTGAAGGCTTGGCTGATAAGGATTTGGAAATGAATAATTAAAATTTAGGCAATAAAAAAGCCGTAATAAATACGGCTTTTTTCGCAATAATAAAAACTAATTATGCGTTACAAGCATCTTTTAATGCTTTACCAGCTTTAAAGCTAGGAACTTTAGCTGCTTTGATTTGAATCTCAGCACCAGTTTGTGGGTTACGGCCAACACGAGCTGCACGGTCACTAACTTTGTAAGTACCAAAACCAACTAGAGAAACATCACCACCATTTGCTAATTCTTCAGTAACTGTAGAAATTAAGCTATCTAATGCACGACCTGCAGAAGCTTTAGAAAGGTCAGCACCTTCGGCGATTTTGTTGATTAATTCACTTTTGTTCATGTTTTTATCCTTAAATTTATTTTTATTGTCGGATTCATACTAAGAAATTAATTCGTTGTGATCAATAGTTAATTTAAAAAAAACTGAAATATATGCTTAAAGCCCTAGATTACAGGCTTTTTTAAGGTTTTTTTTGCAAATAAATGAAAAAAATCGTCATTTAATTATATAAAAGAAGCCAATATATTAAATAATAAAATTATTAAAAACAGATATCGATTAAAAAATAAGCAGTTTCTTCAGTTTATATTACTGATTAAATCATGACATCTTAATATCGTTTATTAAAACCTGGAGATACAACAATGTATCACCTTGTGATCTCAACATTTGGACTTCCTTGTTCTTCAAGTTATGTGGCTTTCTTAGATATGGCGGACAGAATGGCACGAGTATGGGTACTGGTTTAATTCAATAAAATAGCCTTTAAAATAAAAAACACAGTTAAATTGTGATGTTTAACATGGAGCACCATAAAATCAAACAGTTAATAACCCTTCTAACTCTTTACGTTATGGTCCTACTCGTTTCCTGAACTCTAATTTGTTACTTTTAATCTTGCAACTAAAAAGTCTACTGCTGCTTTTACTTTTGGCACTAAGTAGCGCTGTTTTTGATACAACAAATAAACGGCCATATCAGGATTTTGAGTTATAGCTAACTCATGCTCAAACTTAAGTTCTTGTAACGTCCCTGACTCAAGGTATGAAGCTAACGCCCATCGAGTTGACATTAAAATGCCTTCACCTTCACAGGCTTTTTTCGCTAGCCATGGTCCGTTATTTGAAATCACTAATGCTGGCCCTGAAACATCATGCCATTGACCGTTCATATTACATAACCAAGGAGTAGGCCCCGATGGCGTTTTAAAATAAAGGCCATTATGTTCCTTAAATTCCATCGCATTTTTAGGCGCTCCGTTTTTTTCTAAATAACTTGGTGAAGCTACAGGAATAAAACTATTGTCCATTAGTCTAATCGCTAACACTCGTTCATTTGGTGCGTAACCACCGCGAATAGCAATATCGACATCGTCACGTCCGAGTGTTGATAACTCGTCACTTAAACTAACATCTAATACAATTTCTGGGTATAACGCGCTGAATTCATCTAACAAAGGAAGCAATATTTTGTCACCAAAACCCACCATCGAACTTATACGTAAACGGCCCATTGGCGTTGTTTGGTAACTACGAACAGTTTCATTGCTTTGCTCTAGTTGACTCAATATTTGCTGTACATCGTTATAATAAATTTGTCCTACTTCTGTCAGTGTAACCATTCGAGTCGAACGCTTTAACAATGTCGCTCCTAAACTTTTTTCTAAATCAGCAACTCGTCTCGACAACGATGATGGCGGCACATTAAAAGCTCTTGCCGCTTTGGTAAAGCTGCTAGTTTCGACGACTTTACTGAAATACCGCATTGCACGTAGTTGGTCCAACTAACTTCTCCATTGAATGAATATCTGAATATTATGACTTCATTATTGTTTTAAAAGCAATAGTGATACCCGTTATTCCTTATATATAACCCAATTAAAACAAGTAATAATACGTTTAAGTGAAACATTGCAACATGAACCCTGTTGCAACGTTTAAATACAGGATGTTTGATTACATTTTCTGTAATTAAAATAACCTTCACATTTAGAATGGAACTGATTTATGATTATTTTGCACGGTTTTGCCGCTAGTAACTATTACAATCTAGTGAAACATGTACTTATATACAAAGAACTGCCATTCCAAGAGAACCTTCTTTACGGTGGTAGTGACGAGTTACTGACAATCAGTCCAGCTGGCAAAGTACCTATTATCACGACGCCTGAGAGCCTTCATATTTCAGAGTCGAGTGTCATTTGTGACTTTATCGAAGAGACTTACCCTGCAATTCCGCTATACCCTGAAAATGCTGGAGAGCGTGCTGTTGTGCGTCAAATAATGAAAATAGCAGAGCTTTATTTTGAACTGCCAAGCAGACGCCTTATTCCTTATGCATTTTCAGGCATTACAGCTCCTGAATCGGTTACTACTGAAGTACGCAAAGTATTAAACCGTGGAATTACCGCTTTAAGTCGCTTGTGTCAGTTTTCACCTTGGGTTGCAGGTGAACAATTGACGATGGCTGACATCTACGTTTATTACGTAAACACTATTGTCAGCACTTTTGGCTCTAGCCAACTTGACTGGGATATACTTGCAGAGGTACCTGGAATGAAAGAGTGGAACGACTCCATGAGTCAATCTACCATTGCCCAAAACGTGGAGGCAGATCGTTTGGCAAATATGCCCGAATTTATCAAAAAGCTGAAAGCTCAGATCCAAGCAGCGAACGCGGCTTAGTAATTAGTGATTAAAATAATCAATATCAAAATAATCAAAACTAAAAATTTTATTATCAACAAAGTATGGCCAATACAATAAAATTATTGGTTCAACAAATTTAATTATTTACCGGAGATAACCCTATGACAGCTACAAATATCCAACTTATTTCAACAATCAGCGAAGATAATAAATTAACACTTGCTTTACAAAACATCGAAATGCCACAACCTGGTGCCGATGAAGTTGTAATTCGCATTGAAGCTGCTCCATTAAACCCGTCTGACTTAGGGGTTATGTTCAGCGCCGCTGATATGTCAACAGCGACACAATCAGGTACTGAAGAATACCCCGTCATTACTGCTGATGTTCCAGCTCAGTTTATGCCCGCAGTTAAAATTCGTGTGAGTAAAGCAACTCCTGTTGGCAATGAAGGTGCAGGAACTGTTGTAGCAACGGGCTCATCGCCTGCGGCACAAGCATTAATGGGTAAAACTGTTGCTGTGATTGGCGGTGGAACTTATCGTCAATATATATGTGCCAATGTGCAAAGCTGCTTGGAATTAAAAGAAGGTACTACGGCTACAGAAGGTGCATCATCTTTTGTTAACCCGCTTACAGCATTAGCTATGGTTGAAACAATGCGTGTTGAAGGTCATAAAGCCATCATTCATGCAGCGGCGGCCTCTAACCTTGGTCAAATGTTAAACCGTATTTGTATTGCCGATGGCGTCGATTTAATTAACATTGTACGTAAAGCAGAACAAGAAACGCTGTTACGTGATATGGGCGCAAAATATGTTGTTAACTCAAGTAGTGATACTTTCCTTGCTGACTTAACGGCGGCAATTATTGAAACGGGTGCAACTATTGCGTTTGACCCCATTGGTGGCGGTCAACTAACAAGTGACATTCTCAACTGTATGGAAGTTGCTGCCGCTCGTGATATGAAAGAACACAGTGTTTATGGCTCAGACACGTTCAAACAAGTTTACATTTATGGCGCATTAAATCGTGGCCCTATTACGCTAAACCGTAACTTCGGTTTTGCTTGGGGTGTAAATGGATTCTTATTATTCAATGCGCTAGGTAAACTAGGTACTAACACTGTAATTGCGATGCGTAAACGTGTTGCAGATGAAATCACCACAACATTTGCGAGTCACTACACACATGAGGTGTCGTTGGCAGAGGTATTACAATTACAATCGATAGCGGCTTATTCTAAACAAGCTACAGGTGAGAAGTATTTAATTACACCACAACAGTAATTATTTATTAACGGATTGATTTTACATTGTTCAGAAAGCAAAAAACCCGTTAATCTTTCGATTAACGGGTTTTTCTTAATGTGGCGGTTAACTTCATGGATGGTCGTTCATTCACATCCATGTGATCACGACATTTGAACTTCCTTGCTCTTCAAGTTATGTGGTTTTACAGGGATGTATTAGAAACCACGAGATAGAGCAAGCCAGAAACAGAAAAGCCCGTTACGTGAGTAACGGGCTTTCTTAGATATGGCGGTTAACTTCATGGATGAAGTTATGTGGTTTTAGCATGGATGCTATAAAAACCTGGAGATAGCGAACAAGCCAGAAACAGAAAAGCCCGTTACGTGAGTAACGGGCTTTCTTAGATATGGCGGTGAGATAGAGATTTGAACTCTAGATGGGCTACAAACCCATGCCGGTTTTCAAGACCGGTGCTTTCGACCACTCAGCCATCTCACCAATGGCGCGAATACTAAGGACAATATCGGCTTTTGTAAAGTATTTATTTTAATAAAAATACTGTTTGCTAATAAAAACAGCAATTCGCATGTTTTTTCTGCTAAATTATTTAATAATACCAATTGAGATAAATATAAAGGTATAAAAATGTCAGAGCCGAAGTGTCGTTGCCCATGGCTAGATCAAAGTAAAGCTGATTACGTACTCTACCATGATGAAGAATGGGGTGTACCGGTGAGAGACGATCAAACCATGTTTGAATTTTTAACCTTAGAATCAGCACAAGCAGGTTTAAGTTGGTACACAGTATTAAAAAAAAGAGAGAACTATAGAAAGTTATTTGCAAATTTTGATGTCAATAAAGTTGCGGCTTTTGACGATGACAAAATTGAGGAGTTATTACTGAACCCCGGCATCATTCGCAATCGCCTAAAAGTAAAGTCGGCGGTAAGCAATGCACAATGCTTTATTGCCATACAGAAAGAGTTTGGTAGTTTTTGTGAGTACATTTGGGCATTTGTCGATAATAAACCAATAGTAAACTCCTTTGCATCAATGGATGAATACCCTGCTACCTCGGATATTTCAGATAAATTGAGCAAAGATTTAAAAAAACGAGGCTTTAAATTTGTCGGTTCTACAATTGTTTATGCTCACATGCAAGCAAGCGGTATGGTCAATGATCATAGTATTGATTGCTTTAGAAAATCGCAAATATCAGATAAATTGTAAGCAAATGTCATAACTATTGCTTATTTGAAAAAAAACATGCCATAATATGTCAAGTTAAGGATGCGTTATATTTACAAAATTAAATATAATCAACGGGCTTATGGCAACAATATTTTTCAAATATTATTGAACTTGTCATAAATGCCCCCATCTAAACATTAGTTATTTATATATAAGGACACATTAATGCAATCACCAGTTAATTTTACCTCTACTAACCAAACATCGGCGCTAGAGATTAACAAGGTACTTCGCAACACTTACATGCTGCTTTCAATGACACTATTATTTAGTGCCGCTATTGCCGCTATCGCTGTTGCTTTAAACTTACCGAGCCCAGGGTTCATTTTAACCTTAGTGGGTGTTTACGGTTTAATGTTCCTGACTTATAAAACAGCAAATAGTAGCGCTGGTATATTCTCAGTATTCGCCTTCACTGGTTTCTTAGGTTACACCATAGCCCCTATGATAAACTATGCCATAGGTTCAGGTTCAGGTGATTTAGTAGTACTATCACTAGGTGGTACTGGCTTGATCTTCTTTGCTTTATCAGCTTATGCACTAACAACTAAACGTGATATGTCATTTTTAAACGGCATGTTATTCGCAGGTTTTTGGGTATTGCTTATTGCTATGGTTGCCAACATATTTTTACAAATACCAGCAATCGGCTTAGCCATTAGCTCATTATTTATTTTATTTTCATCAGCCCTTATTTTAAAGCAAACTAGCGATATTATTAATGGCGGTGAAACAAATTATATTCTAGCTACAGTGACGTTATTTGTATCTTTATATAATATCTTCACTAGCTTATTGCACATTTTAATGTCTCTATCTGGTAATGATGATTAATAAATCATAAAAAATCATTTATACTTAAAAGGCTCCTTTTTGGGGCCTTTTTTATGAACAGCACATTTGGAAATACATTGACTACCTTTGCTTTAATAATATCAACAGCGCCAACAGATAATAAAACCTATACAGCTTTAATGTTTGCTAACGCCATTATTGAGCAAGGGCATAACATTAACGGCGTATTTTTTTATCAACAAGGTGTGCTTAATGCCAATGCCTATGTGCAAACGCCTAGTGATGAAGTTAATTTACTCACCAAATGGCAAGAGTTTACACAAACAACCAACGTTGCTCTTCATATGTGTATTACCGCAGCAGAACGCCGTGGTTTAACTGACAGCAATGATGATGGTATGCAGAATAATATTGATAAATGCTTTACGATTTCGGGCTTAGGTGAGCTGGTAGTGTTAACGAGTGCAGCTGATAAGGTCGTGCAATTATGAATATACAACGCACTAAAAAATACGCGATATTGAATACTGCATCCAGTTTTGATGCACTTGCGGGTAAAGAATCATTAGATGCGGCATTAATTTTGGCCAGCTATGAAATGGACGTATCATTATTTTTTATTGGTGATGGTGTATTTCAAAGCCAAACACAACAAACTCCTGAAGGCATAGGCGCTAAAGATTACATATCAACGTTTAAAGCATTAACCTTTTACGATATCGATAATATTTACATTTGTGAAAAATCATTAATCGCACGTAACTTATCGACTGATGTTGTTTTTGCTAATGCAAATATTGTCACTAGCGAACAAATAACAAAGCAGTTAGCTGAGTTTGATATTGTACTGACTTTTTAGGATTTAATATGAGCAATCTCCATATAATTAGAACGTCAGCATTTGTTGATAATAAATTAAAGCAGTGCATAGAGCTTTTACATAGTGATGATCGGGTATGTTTAATCGATGACGGCGCTTACAACGCTAATCACGAGTTAATAAGCACAATAACGAATAAGGTATCAGTAATCAAAGATCACCTTGTAGCGCGCAATGTAGCTCCTAATGAATCTATTGCTATCATTGAATATAGCGATTTAGTCACTGCAACAATTAATGCTGAGAAAGTGATCACATGGCAATAATATTTAACGACCAAACGATTGATACCGATAAACAAGGTTATTTACTTGATGTTGCTGATTGGAATACAGATTTAGCTGTGCTCATTGCCGAGCAAGAAAATATCGAACTTAGTGAAGATCACTGGCAAGTGGTTAACTTTGTGCGCGACTTTTACTTAGAATACAAAACGTCACCGGCTATCAGAGCGCTCATTAAAGCTTTAAAAGCTAAATTTGGTGAAGAAAAAGCCAATAGTCGCTACCTTTATCGATTATTTCCTAAAGGACCGGCAAAACAAGCCACTAAAATTGCGGGCCTACCAAAACCAGCTCGCTGTATTTAATGGCAATATAAGCTGACAATAACAGCGAAAATAGTGTCGATAACTCATTCGTTTAATTTTTGAACGTCGAGAAATAATTTTTTACATATAAAACAATCGTTAATTGCCCTACCACCGTTTTTCCTGCTATGTTTTAACTAACAATTTTTTTACTCCAATCGATGATTTATCGTTTGGGGTGCAACCTCTGTGAGCCATTATGAGCAAAACAATCACCATTAACTCTAAAAAATATAATATCGATGTCGCAGATGACATGCCATTACTGTGGTTTTTACGAGATCATCTTGAATTTACCGGCACAAAATTTGGCTGTGGTAGCGGTTTATGCGGCGCTTGTACCGTACATTTAGATGGCGTGGCTATTCGGTCATGTGTGACACCAGTGAGTGCCTTAGCAGATAAGCACATCACCACTATCGAAGGTTTAAGTAGCGATGGCTCTCATCCCCTACAACAAGCTTGGTTAGAACATAATGTGCCGCAATGTGGTTATTGCCAAGCGGGTCAAATAATGAATGCAGCAAGCTTATTAACCGCTAATGCAAAACCATCAGATGATGAAATAGATTCGGCTATGCAAGGTAATATTTGCCGCTGCGGTACGTATCAGCGTATTAAAAAGGCCATCAAATCTGTCGCCTATGATCTAGCGAAGGAGGCTTAAAATGAATAAGCATGTATTAGAAGCTATGCAGTTAGGTGGTCATACACCAGCGCTTAAAAACAGTAGTCGTCGTAACTTCCTCAAGGTTGCATCGGTAACTACAGGTGGTTTAATGATAGGTTTTAGCATACCCAATATGGCTAACGCTAAAAATACCACTAGTGATTTTAACCCAAACGCGTTTATTCATTTAAGTGAGAATGGCGATACCTTAATTTATTGTGGTCGTTGTGAGATGGGACAAGGTATAAGTACGGCTTTACCTGCTGTGGTTGCTGATGAAATGGAAGCCGACTGGAGTCGAGTATCCATTAAACAAGCCGATGGCGATGAAGAAAAATATGGTTCACAAGCAACAGGTGGCTCAGCCAGTATTCGTACCATGTTTATGCCAATGCGTGAAGCCGGCGCTGCAGCCAAAGAAATGCTTATCGTTGCTGCCGCAAAAGTATTTAAAACGTCAATAGACAACTGCGTGGCCGAAAATCATTTTGTTATTAATAAAACCACTCAGCAAAAATTAAGTTATGGCGAATTGGCAACATTAGCAGCCAACAGCCCTATTCCAGAAAAACCGACACTAAAAACTAAAGATCAATACCGTTATATTGGTAAAGCCCTAGACAGACATGATCAAGGCTTAGTGGTTGAAGGTAAAAGAAAGTACGGTGTGGATACTAAATTACCCGGCATGAAGTATGCCGCCATAGTGCATTGTCCGGTTCTTAACGGCACACTTAAAAGTGTTGATAAAACTGCGGCGTTAGCAGTAAAAGGTGTTACTGATGTTGTAGAGATTGCCCGATTAAACGTACCATTTGGCTCACTTGGCGGTGTTGCCGTTGTAGCCGATAACTCTTGGACAGCGCAAAAAGCAGTTAAATTGTTAAAAATTGAATGGGATCTGGGTCCTAATCAAAGCTATAACACCAAGGAATATAAACAACAGTTAGTTAAAAACGTTGAAAAACCAGCTGAATTGGTTTTGGAGAGAGGTGATTTAGACCAAGCGTTTAAAGACGCCAAGGCAACGCATAGTGCCACTTACACGGGTGGTCATTTATCGCATGCACCAATGGAACCGAATGCTAGCGTGGTTTGGGTACAAAAAGACAGTTGTGAAGTGTGGGCATCAACGCAAAGCCCAGGAGATATTCAAAAAGTCCTCGCTGGATACTTAAATCGGGATGCAAAAGATATCAAAGTTCACGTTATGATGGCTGGCGGCGCGTTTGGTCGTAAGTTTAAATGTGACTACGTACATGAGGCCGCGGTAATTTCTGAGAAAGTTAACGCCCCTATCCAACTTATTTGGTCACGTGAAGAAGACATGCGTACCGGCTATTATCATTCAATAAATGCTCAGCATATCGAAGCATCACTGGATGTTAATGGTAACGTCACCGGCTGGCTACATCGTGCAGCTTTTCCATCAATTGTGTCGTTATTTGACCCATCGTTGGACAGAGCTCCGCCAAATACCTTTGGCGATGTTAACAACCACCCGTTCAATATTGAAAATTTCCGCAGTGAAACCGGTGAAGCAAAAGCACATACTCGTATTGGTTGGTATCGCGCCGTATATGCAATATTTTATGGCTTTGCCTTTGGTACATTCGCTGATGAGTTAGCTCATAAAGCCAAACAAGATCCGGTAAAGTTTTTACATAATATTTATGACCGCAATACTAACAAAGAACAAATTTCGCAAGTTAGCCGTTCGAAAGCGGTGTTAGATTTAGCTGCTAAACACGCGGGTTGGGGTAAAAAATTACCTGCAGGTGAAGCAATTGGCATCGCTGTACATCATAGCTTTCAAAGTTATGTGGCAATGGCGGTACACGTAAAAGTTGATGGTGATAACATTAAAGTATTGAATGTAGATTGCGCAATTGACTGTGGTCAAGTACTTAATACCGATGGTTCTACCGCACAAATGGAAGGTGCTGTTGTTATGGGTATGTCTTTGGCCTTATATACCGAGATAACCTTTAAAAATGGGGCTGTGGTGAATTCTAACTTCCATGATTATCCGGTTATGCGTAACCAAGACATGCCAAACGTACGTGTACATATTGTTGATTCTGATGAAAAACCTACTGGTTTAGGCGAGCCTGGCGTGGCACCGTTTGCTCCGGCTTTAAGCAATGCAGTATTTGCGGCATCAGGGAAAAGATATAGAGATTTACCGTTTAAACCGTTAGCGGTATAAGGTTACCTCACACATATAGAAGCTGTATTAATGGGATTACTTTTAAGTGATCCCATTTTTTCATTTCATCAGTGTAAAATAGAAAATAATAAAATAATAAATACTCGAATAATTTGTTGTCTGATACATCCATATATCAACGATTTTACGCTAACTCAAATAATATTCATATTTAGACCCCATCCCCCTATAAAGCTTACCTATAACAGCGTAGGATCACACTACTATAAAATTAGGTTTGCACTCAGGTGCACTAACATACAAAATTATGCAACTTACAGCAAAACCATCACTGACCAACGCTTTACTTATTTCTATTTGTACACCGCAGTTTAAAGGTGATGAGGCAACAGAGTCACTTGCAGAGCTAGCGCGTTTAGTGACTACACTCGGCTTTAAAGTGGTTGGCACCCAGTCGCAAAAGCAGACTTCGACAAAACGAGTTAATGTACTGGGTTTAGGGAAACTGGCAGAAATAGCGCATCTTACTGGTAACCAGGGTGAGGTTGAAGAAGCGGAATACATTGAAGACTTCTCTGAAGAAACAGTGGATGAAACGCCATTGTCTGAAATTCCATCAGACAATCTTCCGTTTGGTTGTGCTGATGTGGTGGTATTTGATTGTGATTTAAGCCCATCTCAGCTCCGTAATGTAGAGAATCAATTAGGCGTAGAAGTGTTTGACCGTACCGGCATTATTATTGAAATATTTAGTCGCCATGCCCGTACCAAAACAGCAAAATTACAAGTTGAAATTGCTCGTCTTAATTATGTAGCGCCACGACTTCGCGAAACATCATGTGGTGATAAAGAACGTCAAATGGGTAAAGGCGCTGGCGAAACAACGCTAGAACTAAATCGCCGTGCAGTTCGCGACCAATTAGCAGATCTTAAACGTGAGTTGGTGAGTGTTCAGCATGAAATGAAAGGCCGACGTACACAACGTTCTGAGCTTTTTTGTGTCGCTTTAGTGGGTTATACCAATGCCGGCAAGTCATCAATGATGCGAGCGATTACCGGTAGTGATGTTGCTGGTGAAAACAAACTTTTTGCGACGCTTGATACCACTGTTCGTGCGTTGTTCCCTATTACTCAACCACGAATATTAGTGTCAGATACTGTCGGTTTTATTAAAAAGTTACCGCACGATTTAGTCGCTTCATTTCATTCAACCTTAGCAGAAGCACATGATGCTTCATTATTGTTATATGTAGTAGATGCCTCTGATCCTTCATTTCGTTCACAACTTGATGTAGTGCACGATGTACTGGAAGAAGTCGGTGTTGAGGACAGTAAAAAATTACTGGTACTGAACAAGTCTGATCAACTTGAGCCAGAGCAACAACAAGCACTGATGGCAGAATTTCCTGATGCCATGCTCACATCCGCTCGTGATCCGGCTGATGTAAGTAAGCTGCATAAGTATATCGTTAACGTTGCGCAGCAAGAGATGATTGAAGATGAAATTATTGTTCCCTATACCGCTAAAGGTATCATAGGTGAAATCCGCTCGAGCATGAGTGTTACTAAGGAAGAATATGAATACAGTCATATTAAGCTCACCGTACGTTCGAACGCAATTGATTTAGCAAGATTGAAAAAGCGGATGCTGACCTTATAAAAACAAGGTTAATGAGCTAAGGATGGCGACACCATCGAAAGCAAAAGAGTAAACATCGAACTTGTTTTGTGCCAAATATTCGTAAGATGAAGGACATAACCTGAACTAATTAAGTATGGTCTAGTTCAGGATAGAGAGACTATAAAGTGCCAATAGCAGTCATTCGTTTATGGATTTGAAAACGCCAAATCAAGTGCATAAAAAAGTCCAAGGGCGTAAGCGCTTGGACTTCCATTAAACCATCAACGTATTCTAGGACGAGACACAGTTAACTAATTATTTAATTAATTCAAAGTCGCTAGGTTTCCATGTACGGTCAAACCATGGTTGTAATGGTCCATACAAACGAAGTAATACAAACCAAGCTTTACCTGGTACTGTTTCAGTATAGTTAACTTCTGGTGCTCCTTTAGGTAGGTTAGGACCAAAGTATAATGTTACAGAACCATCTTTATTATAAACAAGCTTGTCACGCTTATTATTTTTACTTGGGTATTTAGAACCACCCGGTATTTGTAATTCAGATCGTGTTTGAGGATCATAAACTACCACTGACCAGAAGTCTTTGGCTGGTGCGTTTGCTGGTAGCGTTACTTTGTATGATTTATTACCATCTAAGATATCACCCGCATTATCTTCTGTAGCAAAGGCATAATTAGAACCAACCCCTGGTATTTCAAGTGCCATAGCTGGCGTATTAACGGTGGCTGAGTAGAAGAATAAAGTACGTGCATCCAGAGCACGCCCGCCCATTCCTTTATCTTTTAGCCACTGGTAATCTTTACCAATAAAACCTGTATACCATTTTCTGTCATCAAAGAAGTAAGCACCTTCTTGACGTGGTTTTAACCAAATAGCACGCGCTGTAGCATTACCTACTTGAACAGCATCTTCTAATATAGCCTTCAAACGCGCATCGGGCTTAAACGGTTTACCTTTTTGTATACCAATAGCGGCTGCTTGACCACGTAACTCAGGGTCTAGAAATGAAATTGGTTCTTTATCTAATATATGGGCTAACTCTTCATAAAATTTATAGTCGTTAGCGTGTATAGTGTTAAAAAACTTGCCACTACCATTGGTAAAATTCATCTTTTTAGGTTTTTTAGCATCTTTTAGTGGGTAAATCTTTAAGCCCGTGCGCCACATATTTGAAGCATGGTCAGGTTTACCATCTTTTAAGAAACCACGTAAAATAAGCCAATTAGTATAACTGGTTGACTGAGCCACCCAAACCATGGTTTCTTTACCACCAACCATAACGGAAACTCGTCTATCTTTATCGCGGTGTTGCATACCATTAAGTGTTGGTTTTAAATCGCCTTTATAATCTGGGGGTAAAATAATGTAAGTACCGCCTTTTTTTGCATCAGGGCCTGGTGCTCCCATATCAACAACAAAGCGGAAGAATGCATCATTTACCGTTCCTGGGCCAGCACCTGCGGGGATTTCAACAACTGTCGCACCATCTTTTTCTAAATCGAGCATAGCAGCGGCATAAACAGTGTCAGTATTACCCGTTAAAAATAACGGAGTTGAATCCATTAAATTATCAAAAACAAGCACTTCATTTGATTCATCAACACCAACAGACTCCATACCTAGACGTATACCTTCAATGGAAGTGGCCGGTATAAAGTTTAAAAACACATCGACACCACGAATAAAGTCAAGATTGTCGTAGACTTTTTTCATCGTTTCATCTGTTGGAATACCGTCATAAAAATTTAACTCACCAATACGCGTTTTAACCGTATTTGGTGTCATAATTTCAGTCGGTATTTTTTCATTAAAACCTTTCGTTGGTTGCTCTTTTGCCATTGATTGAATTGGTAAAAGAAGAGAGGTAACTAGTGAAGTAGTTACCCCGAGGACTGTTAGTCTTTTAGTCAAATTAGTCACTTTTATTTCCTTGAGTCATAAATTTAATTAAATGATAGACACTTAATTAAGATTTGGATAATTACTTATTTTCATCAAGCTTAATGCTTAAAGGTTATAAACTAAGCCCTGTATTATATTCAGAGTAGATTTTATTGTCTGATATTTAATATAGTTTTATTTAAATACAAATACAAATTAAAAAACAATACCTTATAACTATGTGAGCATTCTAAAATCATCCTATTAAGATGAATAAACCAAGCGAAGAATTTCTTGAATGATAGGGATTATTATACAGTTTGAGGTGTGAGCCTAGCCATGGCCTATTTGATACAACATTTAGAGAATCCAATTAAAAGGGATATATACAGTATTTAAAATTATCCCCTATTAATTATAGATTAGTGAGGAACTAGAAGATGGGTGATAGAACATAAAAGGATAACAGTAGTCGCTCAGAATATATAATTTAATGGTATTCGTTTTTTGACCGACCGCTATTCGCTCATTACAGCCCGTGGGCTTTTGATTACATTACGTTATATTGCTATCGGTCTCAAGTGTGCCATTAACCGACAGTCGTAACACCCCAATAAGGGGCTGATAATAGTTTGCTAAAATGTGTAGCTAAGCGGAACCGAGCAAACTGTTAGCAGTCCTGCTTTATTGGCTTGTTAGCTAGTCACAGCATACTTATCAGCCGAACAACATGTTGCTTGTATGTTGTATATGTTTCATCGGATTTTTGAGTATACTTTAAAGCACTTTGATAATAATCAATTGCTTTATGATATTTCTGTTGAGACTCGTATATTGCCGCAAGTTCAGCCCAGTATAAAGCCTCTTCTGGATCTTCCTGCAATCCTTTTTTATAAGTTTCCTCGGCGCGTTTAATTTCATTATTTTTGAGATAGAACTGAGCAAAAAAGTGATGCCAATACCTCCCTGTAACATCGAGCAGCCCCAATTCTTGTTCGAAAGTCTTATAAAGTTTGTAGTCATTAGCTTGCGCTGCTTGACGAAGCATAGTGAGCTTTGCTTGATCACCCACTTCGGGACTGATCTGATAACGACTTGCTCTGGTTTTGTAGTAATTTATTACAGCAGCCACGCCACCAAAATTCGTTATTTCGTCAACAGAATGAAAGGCTAAATCTGGATAATCTGAAAAATACCAATCCAAGCCATGAGTTAAGCTTTCTAAGGGGGTTGTGTAATGATCATAGCTACTAGAAAACCGATCAAAATAGCTGAACTTCCACTTTATTTTTGCATCTTTGTATTTTTCAAAAAGCGAAGTCATTGCCTTATGTCCATCCAGTGTCCAACGCTCCCCTTTTCCTAAAGACAAGTAAAAATAATTTCCCAATGCAGTATTGTTCTTTAAATTACCTTCTAATTTAGCCAATTGCTCTTTGCTATAATGTTGCCCACTAGCTAAAAAATATCCTTCAAACAATTCAGGTGTAGAATTAAACATTTTAAGCCCGAAAATAGCTGCAGATTCCCAACCAAAATACATTCTACGGTTATTGCTTGGATAGTGCTTCTCAATATATGGAACAATAGAATTTTTCATAAGTGCAATCATACTGCCTGCATCTTTATTTAAGAATGCATTGCGACTATCTTCTAGCTTTTCCGTATTGATTCCAACGACAATATACTCTGGGCTAATATCAGCACCAAAGCGAAGTGACTTTTGATAGCCGATTGCGTTGTATATGTAATGCTGACTATCCATTACATATAACGTAGAAAGTAACTTTGATTTATTAGAGTTAGGAGGCAAATAAATATCAAGAGATATATCTTTAGTAATTTTAATGTGATGAATTTCGTTAGGTTTTGTAATTTCTTTAAAAGAATCATCAAAAGCAAAAGCACTCTCATTTATTAAAAAGGAAATAGAAATTACTTTTAAAGTAAAGATTATAATTTTAAGTTTATTGAGCACAGCTTTCTCCAGTTAATGCGTCGATTTTGACTAGCTAACGCCTAAATAAGGAGCTTATAACTAGTTGGCTAAAATGTGAAGCGAAGCGAAACTCAGCCGACGGTGTGAAGTCCCGCTTAATTTGCTTGTTAGCTGACTAGCTGGCGCTTCATTATTTAGAGTATTCAATTAATTCTTCTATATACAAATAATCATCTTGTGACTGAGTTAGCTTAATAAATGTTTTTAACTTAGGCGCATACAAATGAATATCTTCCGTGTCAGCGCTAAACCCTCTGGAGTTCGTAATTTTTCCTTTGTATTTGATGGTATAAGCCATAAAGGTTCCTGCTTCTACCGTTTCTTCTTGAAAAGATAGAACCTCAGCATCTTGGATGGTAGCACCTTTCGTGCCGTCGTCACTTGTCCAGTGCTCCTCAAATATCCACTTTTTGCCAACCATCAAAGGCCAGGAATATCGTGACGTTTTGCTTTCAATCGGCTTAACAATACTTGCTAATGGAATGGTGCCATTTTCAGTCAACATACTCAGCACGCCATTTTGTTTGGTTATTTCCTTGATCTCTTTTCCTTCTGAACGTACTTCCCCGCCTGTAGTTACACCCTTATATTTCCAAGCCCACTTTTCACCCTCTTTATAGTCTGCCTGAGTTGGCTGTTGTGTGGCATCAGTTTCCGCTGCACTGACACAAAAACTAAGCATGATTAAACTACAAAAGACTAAATATTTATTTCGCATTTCAAAATTCCCTTTTAAACAAATCTATTATCACACCTATTCAACGACATGGACTATTTAAGCTAACGCCCAAATAACGGGCTAAGTAACAGTTGGCTAAAATGTGCAGCAAAGCAGAACGTAGCCAACTGTTACGTGTCCTTGTTGATTTTCTTGTTAGGCAGTTGTATCAACACTTTCCGTTTTATCTAAACACCACTTACAAGCACCTTTACTAGCTATAAATAGAAATAGGAAACAATAAAGTATCGCTGCATCACCATGATTAATAACAGGAAAAAAGTTTTCATCAAACCGGAAAGCCCAATGGAACTGTATATAAGCTACAGCCATTGTACCGCTAGATAAGAAAGCAGCAAAACGAGTTTGAAATCCAATGATTAAACATATACCACATAGTAGTTCTATTAATCCCCCAAACCACATTTGAGTTCCAAAAGCAGTTTCGTGGGAAGCAAGCCAACCAAATATTTTCTGCGTACCGTGAAATGTGAATAGAACGCCTGAAACTATTCTTAATAATTCGTAAATAGAATCTGAGTGTTTTGAAAGTAAGTTCATTTAATTACCCCTTGATATTAAAATTATTATAAATGCAGACGTTGCCTTATGTTCGCTGACTGCCTAACGCCAAGCTAAGTTGCAATTTATGTTGGCATGGGTTTTTGCGTCTTTTGCAAAAAACATGACAAGCATTAATTGTCGACTTAAGCGCCTTGTTAGTTGTTCTTATAAACATTTGATCTATGCGCGACTTTTATGACATTCACGACTAAGACCTCATCCCTTATTTCGTAGACTATTCTATAAAGACCTTGCCTAACTCTATAATGTTCTTGACCAGAAAGTTTAATACACCCCTCTGCTCTAGGATTTTCAGAAAGATCTCCAATCTTATTCAATATTTTTTTTACATCTTGATTGGGGATAGTGCGAAAATCTTTAGAAACGGATTTTTTAAACGTTATTTTATATTTTGCCATGCGACTTCAGGTCATTTAATAAGTCTTCATAAGATATTTCAGGTTCAGCTGCTCTTTTTGAAACCGCAGATAAATCCTCTTGATCTTCACGCATTAATAAACGGACGGCTTCATCAATAAGCTCAGAAACTGAAAGGTGAGAAGATGCAGCTCTCATTTTTAATGCTTGATGAATATTGGGTTCAAAATAAACGGTAGAACGTTTTGATAAATTGCTCATGATGTTGCTCCTTAAGGTATATCACACCATTATAGCATCACAACGCTATAACGCTATACATTATTTAAGGAACAACTAATAGCTTTAATAAGTGGATATAATCCATTTTTAAACACGGACTTTATCCACATTTACTTATAAAAATAATAAGCTATCCAACTAAATTAATAAAATTCAAAAGGATAACTAACCTAATTCTTTCATCGAAGATGAAAGGCTGAAAAAAGCCTCCTTTCACGCATCGAATCAATACAATCAAAAAACGATGTTCTTTCTTAACTAGCCAACGTCTGTTGATCGTTCACAGCAGCCAGTGAGCTTTTGATACAATTACGTTATATCGTTCAGGGTCGCAAGAGTGCCAGCAGCAGTCATAGAGAAATAAATTCGTTGTTTGGCTTTTATCTGTTTTTTTGACTAATATTATTTATCATTCTTGAACAAAATGGAGTTTTTGTATGAGATTTTTTATATCATTAGTATTACTAACAATTGTATTAAGCCCACTAGCTCCCGCTGAAAGTGATAACTCTAAATTTACCACGCAATATATCCTTCAGAAACAACTTTGCATTCAGAATATGGTTGCCCGACTAAAAGAATGTAAAGGCAACAGTGCTGATGAATGTACTGAAGCAGCACGGAAATTGAAAGGTGGATGTCTAATCGATGCTGAGGCTCTTAATGCTGTGCTTAAATGTAAGAAGATGTGTGATGGGTATTTTATAGATGATATTGCTATTTGTGAGTCAAATTATCAACTCGATTTCGCAGCTTGCAACGCTGATTCTTTTTGTGAATTTGATGCATTTGGCGCTAAATCAAGTTGTATTGATGATGCAAGTTATGAGCACTACATTTGTAGTCAAGCTTGCTAAAATCAGTAATATATCGGTGAATAATATCTTTCACCTCATATCGCTTAGTCGTTAATCCCAGTTTCATCGCTGGGGTTCTTCCTTATCTATTTGTAAGAAATGAACCCCTACTAGTTTTTAGTTGACTGAAAGCCTCATGGCGTGAAGCGGAAGTTTATTACCCGCCTAACTTGATATTATCTTACTGATATCTATGGGATTGTCATTCACCAGATATGGATGATTTATAGAGCAACAACTAACGTTAATAGAGCTGAAAGAACGGTGCCTGAATGTTCACAAATCTAAAAACCATCCATGGTGATTTGCGTTCATTCATCCTTGAATGAAAAAGGCACTTAATTTCTTAAGTGCCTTTGTTATATTTTTATACCAACTAAAGTGTTTAACCGATTTTAGTAATACCGCCCATATAAGGTTTTAACACCTCTGGCACAAGTATCGAGCCATCAGCTTGCTGATAGTTTTCTAAAATAGCAACTAGCGTGCGACCAACCGCTAAACCTGAACCGTTTAAAGTATGTAATAACTCAGGTTTGTTGTCGCCGCTGCGAAAACGTGCCTGCATTCTACGTGCTTGGAAGTCACCCATGTTTGAACATGACGAGATCTCACGGTAAGTGCCTTGTGCAGGTAACCACACTTCAATATCAAACGTTTTAGTGGCACTAAAGCCAATATCACCCATACAAAGGATTACTGTTCGGTAAGGTAATTCCAACAGCTCTAATACTTTTTCAGCATGACCGGTTAATTGATCGAGTGCAGCAAATGAATCTTCAGGTTTAACAATCTGTACTAATTCAACTTTATCAAACTGATGTTGGCGGATTAAACCACGAATATCACGACCAGATGATCCGGCTTCACTGCGAAAACAACACGAAAGCGCCGTCATTTTTATTGGTAGCTCAGCTTCGTCAACAATTTCATCACGAACTAAGTTTGTTAATGGCACTTCAGCAGTAGGAATGAGTGAAAACTTCTTAGTACCTAAATCAGTGTGGAATAAGTCTTCACCGAATTTAGGTAATTGACCGGTGCCGTATAAAGAGTCCTGATTTACCAACAATGGTACATTCATTTCTTGATAACCGTGTTGTTCGGTATGTAAATCAAGCATAAATTGACCCACAGCACGGTTTAAGCGAGCAATCTGACCACGCATTACTACAAAGCGAGTGCCTGATAACTTAGCACCACTTTCAAAATCTAAACCTTTACCAAGCGCTGTTGCTAAATCAACATGATCTTTTACTTCAAAATCGAATTCTTTGGGTGTACCCCAACGACGAACTTCAACATTGTCATCTTCAGTTAAGCCATCCGGTACAGATTCATCCGGCAAGTTCGGCATGGCTGAAGCAATAGCGTCAATTTTAGCAAGTAACGTTGCAAGCTCGTCTTTGGCTAAATCTAATTTAGCGCCAAGTTGCCCAACTTCAGCGAGTAATGGTTGAATATCTTCACCACGTGCTTTTGCTTGGCCAATAGACTTTGAGCGAGTGTTGCGTTGACTTTGCAATTCTTGAGTGCGAACTTGCAGTCCTTTACGCTCGTCTTCTAGTGCGTTTAATGTGGCGGTATCTAAAGTAAATCCGCGTTTAGCTAACTGTGCAGCTACGTTGTCTAAGTCTGCTCTAAGCAGTTTTGAATCAAGCATGATTTGTCACTTGTTGGTAAATTAATTCTAAATGGTTAATGTTTAATACCGCTGATAAAGCAGAATATTACTTATTTGTTACTAAAAACATTCCTAAACCAGCGGCTAATATACATAAGCCAACGTTTAAGAGAACGTTTATCATTGCTTTTATTATCTCACCTTGTTGCAGTAACAACAAAGTATCTAATGAAAAAGTTGAAAAAGTTGTGAATGCGCCTAAAAAGCCAATACCGATTGCTGTTCGGTAAACCACAACTTCAATCGTACCTTGTTCGATAAGGCCGTATAATACACCCATTACCAATGAGCCGGAAATATTAACCATCAATGTGGCAAATGGGAACCCTTTTCCGAGCCAATTTAACACAAATTCGGAAATAGCAAAACGAAAGCAAGCACCAAATGCGCCGCCTAACGCAACAAATAAGTACATTTGTATTGTCTGCATGCTAATTTTTCCCTGCTTGTTTGTCTAACATCGCTAAATATTCCATTTTTTCTTTTAATTTGCGCTCTAAACCACGATCCGTTGGTTGGTAAAAGTTCATATGACTAATTTGTTCAGGTAAATAGGTTTCACCAGCGGCGAAAGCCCCCTCTTCATCATGGGCATAACGATAATCTTTACCGTGGCCCATACTTTTAGTTAAGCTTGATGTCGCATTACGTAAATGTATCGGTACTTCTAAATGGCCAGTGTCTTTAGCTAAGGCACGCGCTTTACTAAAAGCGGTATACACGGCATTTGATTTAGGCGCTAGGGCCATATAAACAGCTGCTTGCGCAATGGCACGTTCACCTTCGCTTGGGCCAACTCGATGATAAGTATCCCAGGCATTAAGGGCAAGTTGTATGGCGCGAGGATCGGCATTACCAATGTCTTCACTGGCGATAGCAAGTAATCGACGGCCAACATATAAAGGGTCACCGCCACCTTCTAATATACGGCTGTACCAATATAAAGCGGCATCGGGATCAGAGCCACGAACCGATTTATGAAACGCACTGATCAAATCATAAAAGTGATCACCGCCCTTATCATATAGCGCTTGTTTTTCTCCTGCCACAAGGTTAACAACCTCAAGGCTAATATGCATAACATCGGCAATTGTCTCGCTAATATCAACACAGTTTTCTAATAAGTTTAACAGTCTGCGAGCATCACCATTGGCTAATGCTAATAAAGACTCTTTGGCTTTATCTGCCAAGGTTATTGCAAATTTTCCATAGCCAACGGTTTCATCCGTTAATGCCCTATCTAAGACTGTATTTAAATCTTCATCGGTTAACTTTTGTAACAAATACACTCGTGCCCTTGAAAGTAACGCTTGGTTAAGTTCAAAAGATGGGTTTTCAGTAGTTGCGCCAATAAAGGTAATCGTACCGTCTTCAATGAAAGGTAAAAATGCATCTTGCTGAGATTTATTAAAACGGTGTACTTCATCAACAAATAAAATAGTTCGGCGATTTTTAGCTTGTGCGGTTAATTTGGCTTTATCAATGGCTAAACGAATTTCTTTAACGCCTGATGTGACCGCCGAAATACGTTCAATTTCGGCGTCTGCATAGGTGGCGATAAGTTCCGCTAAAGTTGTTTTGCCAGTGCCGGGTGGCCCCCAAAAGATCAACGAATGACAAAGGCCTTGCTCAATAGCAATACGTAATGGTTTACCGGCACTTAGCAGATGTTTTTGACCAATATACTGAGACAGCTTTCGCGGTCTCATACGGGCAGCTAATGGCGCGAAAGCGTCATTGATATCTTTTGCAGCAAGGTCATCGTCAAAACTGTCAAAGCCAAGCGACATTGATTGGTTATCTTTGGTCATCAAAGTCCACATCAACAGGTAGCGTAAATTTAAATATGCTATCGGCTGGTACTGGGGTTGTGACCATATTCGATAAATTAAAATGACTCAACTGCCCTGTCGCATCAACTATGGTAAACATGGCAAGATTATCTCCAGCAAAAAACAAGTTTAAACTCTTAACTTGGGCATCACTGTTAAGCGACTTAATGCTGTACTCGTCACTAGATTGCTGAGTAACAAGGTAGTCTTGCCACGTTTCAGTGGACGTGTCGCTTAATAATAAAATAGGCGTGTTAACAACAGCATTGCTAACATTAAACGCTGAAACCTGTTCAACAAATGGGTTATAAAACCATAATGTATCACCATCGCTAATCACTAACGTTTCATCAGGTTGCATGGTTTCCCAATAAATTAGGTTTGGTCGTTTAACCACTAATTTTCCTGTCGCGTTTTGTAAGGTATTACCGTCAGCGTCAATAACCGCTTGACTGAAATTGGCACTAAAGCCATCAAACTTTTCTAATCGGGTCTTTAGCGACATTTTAATTTGCGCATCTTTCTCTGCGCTAAACTGTTTTTGTTCAGCGGTTTGTTGTTGTGGTTCTTGTTCAACATCATTTGCTGTTTGATTTTCAGCGTGGCTAATACCGAAAGAAAACGCCAACACAGTTGCTGGCAAAATTTTATTGAAAAACATATTATTTTATCTCTATAAATGCAACGCTAATCGTTTGTACACACGATTAGCATTAACTTAGTATTTAATTTAGTTTAGCTAATAATTTAATTCTTAACTGGTGGCGGCGCGATCACTTCGCGATTACCATTATGTCCGGGGCTGCTAACTACACCACTCGCTTCCATTTGTTCAATAATACGTGCGGCGCGATTATAACCTATACGAAACTTGCGTTGCACACCTGAAATTGACGCTCGGCGCGATTCAGTTACAAACATCAGTGCTTCGTCGTATAACACATCCATTTCTTCGTCTTCAGAGTCGGCTGACTCACCAGGTAGCAAGGTATCTTCAGTGGTATCACCAGAAAGAATTTCTTCAATGTATCTAGGCTTACCACGGGCTTTCCAGTCATTTACAACGGCATGCACTTCATGATCATCAACAAAAGCACCTTGTGCTCGAAGCGGTATACTGGTGCCTTGCGGTAGATACAACATATCGCCATTACCAAGTAACTGCTCAGCACCCTGTTGATCTAATATGGTTCGAGAATCTATTCTTGATTGTACCGTTAACGCCATACGAGTTGGAATATTGGCTTTAATCAAACCAGTAATAACATCAACAGATGGACGTTGTGTCGCTAAAATCAAATGAATACCTGCGGCTCGGGCTTTTTGTGCAATACGGGCAATTAACTCTTCAACTTTTTTACCAACAATCATGATCATATCGGCAAATTCATCAACAACTACAACAATAGACGGTAACTTTTCAAGCTGAGGCGCTGTTTCAAGCATGTTATCGCCTGGTTTCCATAACGGGTCTACAATTGGATTACCATCAGCAATTGCACCTAGGATCTTTTGGTTATAACCTTTTAAGTTACGAACACCGAGTGCCGACATTAACTTATAACGACGTTCCATTTCGCCTACACACCAACGCAAGGCATTAGCGGCATCTTTCATATCGGTAACCACTTCAGACAATAAGTGTGGAATACCTTCATACACGGATAACTCGAGCATTTTCGGGTCAATCATGATGAAGCGAACATCTTCAGGTGTTGATTTATATAACAAACTAATAATCATTACGTTAACAACAACCGACTTACCAGAGCCAGTTGTTCCGGCAACTAATAAATGTGGCATTTTGCCTAAGTCGGCAACAATTGGGTCTCCGGCAATATCTTTACCTAACACCATAGTTAATGCTGATTTAGATTCGGTAAAGACTTTACTTTCAATGACTTCACTTAAGCGCACCATTTCACGATGCTTATTCGGTATTTCTAATCCTATTACTGACTTACCAGGAATTACCTCAACCACACGGACACTAGCGGCTGATAATGCACGGGCTAAATCTTTTGATAAATTGGTAATTTTACTCACCTTAACACCCGCGGCCAAGTCGAGTTCAAAACGGGTGATAACGGGACCAGGGAATACATCAACCACTTGTGCAATAACACCATAATCAAGAAGTTTGGTTTCAACTAAACGACTGACCATGTCTAACTCTTCTTGTGAGATAGGATTTTTGGTGCGATTTGGCTTATCGAGTAAATCAATCGTTGGCATACCTTTATAACGTTCAAAAGGCCCTTCTGGTAATACTGTTTTCGCAGACGCATTGACTTTATCTTCGGCAGCTTCAATAACATCGTCATCAGCCACATCAATTTTTTCTACATCAGAAAATACCGCGTTTAATTCTTGTGCAGAGATGTCATCTTCAACATTGATCATTATTGGTTCATCAATTAAATCATCAATCGCGATAAAACCATCATCTTCAATAACCGGCTCTTGCTGTAAAGAGTTATATAAATCTTGCTCTTCATGAGCTGAAGATTGTTCCGCTTTAAATTGTTGATGCGCGTCAATGCCACCAAACAATTGTGCGGCTAAGTCATCGCTCGAGTTCGAGTGATTAACTGGTTCAGTTTTTTGTTCTATCTCGTCTTCATCATTTGCTTTAGCATTTTGATCATCAAGAGCGCTGCTATCCACTATTGGATTGCTCTTATTGGCTGCAGTTGTTTTATTAGATACAGGTGATGACGAGAATTTTTCTTTAATGGTCGGTATATAAGCTTTTAACCATACAGCTGCTGCTATAGTCTTTTCACCAAGGATATCGATAAACGTTAACCATGAAAAACCACTAAACAACACAAAACCTGAACAAGTAAGCACCAGAAATAACAAACTAGAACCAATAAAATTAAAGTAAGGTAATAGGCTCAATGAGATATAGTCGCCGATTAAGCCACCAGCGGAAAATTCGTAGACATCATCAAAGTTCATACTGGCAATTGACGTTAAACCAATAAAGAACATGATAAAGCCAATCAGCTTTAATCCTAAAGTGAAAAAATCAACTTGCAATAACACATGAATACGCTGAAACATTAACCAACCAACCATTGCCAAGACAAACGGTAAAGTATAAGCAATGCTGCCAAATACAAAGAAAAAGATATCTGATAAGTAAGCACCAAATGCGCCACCGGCATTATTTACCGTGGCATGATAAGCGGTTTGTGACCAACCTGGATCGGCAGGATCAAAGCTTAATAAAGCAATAATAAGATATAACGAGAATACCGTGGTGAAGATAAGTCCGGCCTCAAGCAAACGCTGAGTACCGGTTAATTTAGTTGATTCTGGTTTGGTTGATTCTATAGTTGGCAAAGTCGAATCCATAAGAAAAATTTATTATTAGTTTTTATTACTACCAAAATAGCAGAAATTGCACTTGGTTAAAATACGTAACTACAGCAAATAACACTAGAAAGTGTTAAAAATTATATTATTGCTAGTTTATTATCCAATTAAAGCTGTTCCATACCAACATATGTAAGTATTTCACACCGAGTGGTAATGTTAAAAAATTAACTTATCGCTAGTTCACTAACGGACTAAACATATTTCATAGCCATATAAATACAACTTACATTCATCAGTGATCGCGTTAAAAATTGGCCTAGTAGCCGCAATTATTAGCTGATTTGTTGACGCATTAAGGCAAATACACACTTATTTTGCAGTAAGGCCATTGGTTATCATCTATCTATTGAGTGCAACAAAAACAACAAGAATAAAGCGTAGTCATTCATTTGAAAAGCAGACTCTGTTGAATCGAACTGACGGGCTGGTTTAATCCATGACCAGAAGTAATTAAAATTTATCGCCATTCTTTTACTAGCACTAGACTAGCGATATGTGGGACCTCGCGAAGCGGTCTGTTAGTAATATCTATTATATAATCGAATAATGCCTCTAAGAAGCTAAAAATAGTTGGTTAAAGTAAGCTACTAAGGAGTAAAACCAACTGACTGTTGTCCTTTTGAATGACTTGTTAGACTTATTTTACAATAAATCTATTCCAAATCGTCGCATCACAAGACTGAACACAGCAAAACATACCATTGTAATGACTACGCACGTAGCTAATGTAAACCAAAAACCAAGTCGAGGTAACAGCAGAGGAAAAGCGAGAAACATTGGTAATGTAGGCACTACATACCAAAACGTATACCAAGCATGATTAGCAATTTTCTCAGGAGATTGATTATCGACATAGAGCCATATCAACGTTAATACCGTAACTAATGGTAGTGCAGCAACTAATCCACCGAGTTTATCGCTTCGCTTGGCAAGCTCTGATACCAAAATCACAACGGCAGCAGTGATAAAGTATTTACTGATAATCCAATACATTAATGATCTCCTATTAGCCTAACCGTTTTATTGAGTGGAAAAGTGTATTAAACGTGGAATTATTCCACCTTCCCACATGATTTAAATTTATAACAACAGTCGGTAATGACCGACTGTTGTTCGCTGCCTTACTTAAATAGATATTTGAAGAAATCAATAAAACCAGTAAATAGATTGATTGAATCTAAAAATGAGAAAAATCTTTTGTTATTCTTTTTATCATCTTTTGGCTGTTCATTTAGACAATTTGTTGTTGTTTCTTTTTTAGAATTATCGATATTACTCACTTCCTGTAAGTGTCTCCTGCTCGCTCAGTCCAGCCGGTGAGCTTTGATTAATTTACGTTATATTTCTGAGTGTTGCAAATGTAGAACTCAGTGTTGTTAACGACCGAAAATTTTATCTTGCAGATACATATTTAAGGGTTGTACAACCCAGTGCTATCCCATTTAACTCAGTAAAGTTAAGCTCGTAAGCAGTCATTTTAAATCCTAGTTTTTCTAATACGGCTTTGGAGGTAGGGTTATTATCCAAGACTTGTGCTTCTATCACATCTATTGAGAATGACAGATTTGCTTTTCGAATTAACTCTGCAAGGCAGTAACTAGCATAACCTTTCCCGATACTATTTTTCGCAACTCGATAACCAACAGAACAACTTTGGTATTCTGTACATATATCTTTTAGATTACCCCGTGCAACAACGCAACCATTTTCAATAAGAACACCTGCATAGCCTTTCCCAAGCTCTGCATCCGATAGGCAATTAGATACATGTTTTTGTATCCCGTAATCAGTATAAAAATCATTTCCTCGTGAAGAGATTAAGGTTTCAAACCATTCTCTATTTTCTAACTCAAATTTAAATAGTAAATCTAAATGCTTATTTGATAATGCTTCGAATATCACAAGGTTAAACCTATACTTATAATTGTTAGTAGGAAGATCTGTATTAGAGCCATAATGTTCTGAACTTGCTCGATCAAAAAAACTTAAAGTTAATGATCTATTTTAGAGTGTTATGACTCCTCATGAAAAGCCCTTAGAGGTGTATTATTGACACTAAAGGCTGTTTCACACTTGTTAGATTGAGTGCTGATTGACTCACCATATACTGCATAAAAGTGACGAAAACTTATTACTTAACCTAAACTCTGGATAATGAGTACTTGATATTTAAGTAAAAACAATGACTTAGATTGTTAAGAATAAAATTTACACGATTAAGTCGCTATATACTCTATCAATGTTCCAATTTATTCGATTATCAAGGCAAAACGTTTATGAATAACTGGTTATTTATAGACGTTTTAACGCTGAGGATCGGATAAAGGGGAATATTGAGCAAGTGCTGCTTATCCAGAGTTCAGGTTACTAAGCACCTTTTAACGCCGCTGCTGTAATTGGCAAATCACGTACTCTAACCCCTGTTATTTGAAAAATAGCATTGGCTATGGCTGGCGCTATTGCTAATACACCCGGTTCGCCCAAGCCTACGGGGAACTCTTCACTTTCGACAAACTCAATATCCAGTTCAGGCATATCATTCATCCGTAACGGTGAATATGTATTTAAGTTGGTGTTACTCACCTGACCATTCTTTATTGGGCTTTGTTCATGTAATGCTAAACTTGTTCCCCATAACATAGACCCTTGAACCTGCGCTAACGCGCCATCAGGATGAACAATAACACCTGCATCGGCGATCATGGTGAGCTTTTTAACCGTTATTTTTCCTGAGCTAGGCTCAACATGTACCTGAGCGGCACAAGCCATCCAAGCCGGCATCGTTCGTTCCTGTCCCGCACTTATCGCGATACCAATACCTTCATTTTTTGCTAATTTAACATTGTTTGTTTTTTGCTTAAGCATTGTCAATACATTCGCTAATCGCTTAGCGCCACCAACACTTTCAGGCGCTTTACCCGCTTGTTTACCCAAACCATCGAGCATTGATAAACGAAAATCAATTGGGTCTATTTTCATTTGATGAGCAATTTCATCAATAAATGATTCAACTCCCCAGACAATCCAGCCCTGCCCTACGGATCTTAACCAACCGGGCAATATGGTTTGTTGTGCTAGGCTATTATTAATCGCGCGCGCACGATGGTTTGCCATGCTGTACCAATGATCAGCACCACTCGTTGAAAAAGGGTCTATATTAATTTTTTTATCTAGGCTTTCAGGCATAAATCCTGGGGCCATGGTTAAAGTTGGCCAACCTGCAGCAAACGCATGCGCCATACCAGTAAGTTTATTGTCCTGATCAAATGAAGCTTGAAAAGAGGCCACAGAGGGTGACCTTGGTTGATCAAATCGAGAGTCATCTTCACGAGTAAAGACCATTTTCACTGGTTTTCCTATTGCTTTAGCGGCTAATGCTGCCGGTATAGCATAATCGCCAAATAAGCGGCGACCAAAACCACCACCAAGATACTGCTGATGCATAACAACTTTGTCATCAGTAACCTTTAGCGCTTTGGCTATCGCAGGCAACGTTAACGATTGCCATTGATTACCGGTATGAATATGCCAAACACCCGCTTTTTCTTCTACTGTGGCATTAACTGGCTCTAACGCAAAGTGTAAAGCGGTATGAGTACGATAAACCGCATTAATAGATTTAACCGCTTTAGCACTCGCTGCTGAATAATCGCCTTCATTAACAAACAACCCCCCCTCAGTCTCATCTGCAACTAAACGCTCGCCCTCTTTAATAATATCTTGTTCACTAACCTTAGCTGTTTTACCCACTTGGTAGCTTACTTCTAAAGCATTACCGGCTTTGATCGCGCCATAATAACTATCAGCCTCAACTGCAAGCCAACCCTGAATGTTTTCACTGTGGTCTTGCAAAATATGGTAACCAAGATAACCTTTCACTTTCTTTGAGGCGCTATCGTCGACGCTGATCACTTTACTACCGTATCGAGTCGGCGGAATAATAGGACGAGCATAAACCATACCTGGCAATTCAACATCAATACCATAAACCGCCGAACCATTAGTTTTAGCCGGAATATCGAGGGCTAAGCCTGGTTTTCCAACGAGTGTTCTTTTACTGGCAGGTTTTAGTGGTAAAGCGTTAATTTCTTCGGGGCTAAAGGCGCGATTAAACGTTCCTTGGCTGACAATTTCACCAAAACTAATCGACTTATCTTGGTAAAGTACAACACCATTTTCTGCTCTGCATTGATCAGCAGGGCCATTTAATATTTTTGCGGCCGCTTCTATTAAAGCAATACGACCCGCGGCACCTGCTTGAGAGAGTGGCTTAAATGTTTGAAAGACTGACCATGAGCCTCCCGTTACCATATAGCCCCATTTAGGATCAGTATCTACATGGGTGATTGATACTTTCGACCAGTCAGCACCTAGCTCATCAGCAAGCACCCGTGCCAGCGCAGTACCGATATGTTGTCCCATTTCGGCTTTAGCGATGTTGATGTTAATTTCGCCCATCGGGTTAATTTCAAACCAAACATTGGGTGAAAACAATTTATTTTTAAGCGTTTGTTGTGGACTTTTATTTAGATTGGCCGCGCTAGCAAGTGGTGCAAAAGCCATAACTAGTGTACTGCTCACTGTACCAACTAAAAAGCGACGACGAGAGAAGCTAACATTATTTTTTGCATCTTTAATATTTTGCATTGTCATACGCCCTTATGATTGTTGTGCTGAAGAGGTTGGATCAAAATATTGCACGTCAGCGGACATAACATCGGCAGCACTGCTAATGGCACTTTTAATGCGAGCATACGCCATACAGCGACATAAATTACCACTCATGTGATCAACGATCTCTTGCTCACTTGGCGACGGGTTATTTGCCAATAATGTTGCTGCTTGCATAATTTGTCCAGATTGGCAGTAGCCACATTGGGGAACCTGCTCATCAATCCATGTTTGCTGTAATGGGTGCTGGTTATTTAAACCTTCAATTGTGGTTATATTCTTATTTTGTGCCGACATTAATGGAAAAGAGCATGTTCTCACTGCAGCACCATCAATATGCACGGTACAAGCGCCACACATACCAATACCACAACCAAATTTAGTGCCTTTAAAACCAAGTTCATCACGAATAACCCATAACAGCGGCGTGTCACCCTCAGAAGTAGAGGAAACATTTTTCCCATTTAACTTGAATGCAATCATATCTTTTCTCCATAACTGAGTTTAACATTAACAACTCATGAATTAATTAAGTACACCACGCATTGCAGTGGTTGGTTTTTTTATTAAAGCTTGCGATAAAATAACTGTAGTATAAAAAAACTTTGCTGTACTTATTCATCAACATTTAAGCCAAAAATGTTATACCTAATTAGGTGATTATCTAATTTTCCCTCGGATTACAAAATACTGAAACAAAACTTATTGGCTTAAGATTTTAAATACTAGTCAAAGCACAACATTTAGATTATTGCTAACTTATTGCCTGACTTCACTTCTTCCATCACTACATATGTACGGCTTTCACTCACCGACGGTAATGTTAATAAAGTATCACCTAATAAATTTCGATACGCCTGCATATCTGATACTCGGGTTTTTAATAAGAAATCAAAATTACCTGACACTAGATGACACTCTTGAATAACGTCTACATTCATTACCGCTTTTGAAAACTCTTCAAATACATCTGGGGAGGTTCTACTTAAGGTGATTTCAACGAATACCAGTAATGCCGCATCTAAAAAATGCGGGTTTAAATTAGCGCTGTAACCGGTAATAACATTGTCTTGTTCTAAGCGTTTTACCCGTTCTAAACAGGGCGTAGGACTTAAGCCTACACGCTTAGATAGTTCGACATTAGAAAGGCGGCCATTGTTTTGTAATTCGTTTAGGATATTTCTATCGATACGATCAAATGTTTTAGTAGTCACACATCACTCCGGAGTTTTAAACTTTAATTTAATAGTTATACGAGATTTTCTACTAGTAATCCCAAAATTACAATCAGTTATTCTGCAAACAACGCTATATACTAGCTTTAAATAAATAAAACAATTTAAAATAAATTACAACAAAGAGAACAAAACTATGATTATTGGCGTACCTAAAGAAATTAAAAACCATGAATATCGTGTTGGCATGGTACCTGGCAGTGTTCGTGAATTAATTAATCACGGTCATAAAGTATTGGTAGAAACAAATGCTGGTATTGGCATTGGTTTTACTGATGAACATTATGTTGCTGTTGGTGCTTCTATTTTAGCGACTGCGAGTGAAGTTTTTGCAGCTAGTGAAATGATTGTTAAAGTAAAAGAGCCACAAGCTGTTGAACGCGCCATGTTACGTGAAGGTCAAATCTTATTCACTTACCTTCACCTTGCACCAGATTTACCACAAACAACTGACCTAATTAAGTCAAAAGCAGTTTGTATTGCTTATGAAACTGTTACTGATAATCACGGTGGTTTACCTTTACTTGCTCCTATGTCTGAAGTTGCTGGCCGTATGTCTATTCAAGCTGGCGCACAAGCACTTGAAAAATCAAATGCTGGTTGCGGCATGTTATTAGGTGGCGTACCGGGTGTTGAGCCTGCGAAAGTTGTTGTTATTGGTGGCGGTATGGTTGGTAACAACGCAGCACAAATGGCAGTAGGCATGGGCGCTGAAGTTGTTATCCTTGACCGTAACATTAATGTATTACGTCGCCTTGATGCGCAGTTTGGTAATAAAATCAAAGCGGTTTACTCAACTGCCGACGCACTTGAAAAACACGTATTAGCAGCTGACCTTGTTATTGGTGGTGTATTAATTCCAGGTGCAGCAGCACCTAAATTAGTGACTGCCGCGCACATTAAAGCAATGAAGCCTGGTTCAGCAATTGTTGATGTTGCAATCGATCAAGGTGGTTGTATTGAAACATCTCATGCAACAACGCATGCGGATCCTACATTTATCGTTGATGACGTAGTACATTACTGTGTTGCTAACATGCCAGGCGCTGTTCCACGTACGTCTACATTTGCATTAAATAATGCAACATTGCCGTTTATCATTAGCCTTGCTAATAAAGGTTATAAAGAAGCCCTACTTTCTGATGAGCATTTCTTAAACGGCCTAAACGTTATCGCGGGTAAAGTTACTTGTGAAAGTGTTGCGGTTAACTTAGGTTTTGAATTTGTTGAACCAAAAGTTGCTTTAGCACAATAAATATTGGCTAATGCGGGTCATTACCGCTATTTACGTAAAAATTAATTTACATAAATAACTTTTATTAAAGCGTACTCAAATATGAGTACGCTTTTTTTTATTGTTTCTCTTGTTTTAATTGCTTAGAATCCCAACCATACCAATTTGATTAGGTATGTGATCTACTTTTTCATGAGGGAAAATGGATAAATACAATGCATAAAATTCAGTAAGTAGTTATTCTACTTATTAATTTTATAAAGCCGTAGTTATTCATTTTAACCATTAAAAATGAGCAGGTACTTAATCAACTTGGTATAATTTAACTATCTAAACACAATGATTAATATAATCGATTGTTTTCAATTTCTATTTGGAGTTTTTCATGAGTGATGTAAGACATTGCCCTCTTCTTATTTTAGGTTCTGGCCCTGCCGGCTACACAGCTGCTGTATATGCAGCTCGTGCTAACTTAAGCCCTGTAATGATCACTGGTATGCAACAAGGTGGGCAATTAACAACTACTACTGAAGTTGAAAACTGGCCAGGCGATGCTGACGACCTAACAGGACCAGCATTAATGGACCGCATGCAAAAACATGCAGAAAAATTTGATACTGAAATAATCTTCGATCATATTGATGACGTTGATTTTTCAACTCGTCCATACAAACTTAAAGGCAGCTCAGGTGAGTACACTTGTGACGCACTTATTATCTGTACCGGTGCATCAGCACAATACCTTGGTTTAGAGTCTGAGACAGCCTTTATGGGTAAAGGTATCTCAGCTTGTGCTACCTGTGACGGTTTCTTTTATCGTAACCAAAAAGTTGCGGTAGTTGGCGGCGGTAACACAGCCGTTGAAGAAGCATTGTATTTATCAAACATTGCCTCTGAAGTTCATTTAATTCATCGTCGTGATACCTTCCGCAGTGAAAAAATATTAACCGCACGCTTAATGGATAAAGTGGCCAACGGTAATATTGTATTGCACACTCATCGCAATTTAGATGAAGTATTAGGTGATAACATGGGTGTAACAGGCTTACGTCTAAAAGACTCTAATTCTGACGCTACTGAAGAGCTTGAAGTAACTGGTTGTTTTATCGCTATTGGTCATAAACCTAATACTGACATTTTCAATGGTCAATTAGATATGAAAGATGGCTACTTAACCATTAAAAGCGGTACTAACGGTAATGCCACACAAACCAGCTTAGAAGGCATTTATGCTGCTGGTGATGTTGCCGATCATATTTATCGTCAAGCAATTACTTCTGCAGGTGCTGGTTGTATGGCCGCTCTAGATGCAGAACGTTATTTAGATGCATTAAACTCAAACGTTTAAACGGCATTGCAATGGATCAGGTCCTCACTAACTTAAGCTTTGCGGATCTGAGCTTTCCATCGCCATCAACAGCATTAACCGAGCCGAATGGTTTACTTGCTGTTGGTGGTGACTTATCCCCACAACGACTTATTACTGCCTATACTAAAGGTATATTCCCTTGGTTTAGTGATGGCGACCCGTTACTTTGGTGGTCCCCTAACCCACGCGCAATTATCAAGGTTGATGATTTGATCATAAATCGCAGCTTGAAAAAATTTTTACGGAAAAGTCCTTACACCGTAAGCATCAATAAATGTTTTACAAGAGTGATCAACATTTGCGCCGATGCACCATTTCGCAGCGAAGATACTTGGATCCTTGATGATATGATTGATGCCTACATACAACTGCATACCCTTGGTTTCGCGCACTCTGTAGAAGTATGGCAAGATGAGCAATTGGTCGGCGGTTTATATGGCGTAGCGATTAATGGTTTGTTTAGTGGCGAGTCGATGTTTTATCTAAAAGATAACGCCTCAAAGGTAGCACTTATCGCTTTGGCGAATCTTCTTAAAAACCAAGACATAGAGTTCATTGATTGCCAACTACAAAACCCTTTCTTAAAAAACATGGGCGCTGTAGAAATTAGCCGAGATAAATTTTTAGTATTAAAAGATGTGGCGATACAACAGCAAATGAGCGATAATTTTTGGCAAGCAAGAATGATTGGGTAGCAAATGACTGAAGCTAAAAAGTTTTTTAAATTTGGCATAACCAAAACATTTCCATGTAACTATTTGAGTTCGCAACAAGAGCGTTTGGTCGTTGTCATCAATGATGAAGAAATTACCAACGAAAACTATGAGCGGCTTTTATCGTCAGGCTTTAGACGCAGTGGCGAACAAGTTTACCGTCCGCACTGTGAAAATTGTAACGCCTGTGAATCAATACGTTTAAAGGTCAATGATTTTAAGCCATCTAAAAGTCAAAAACGCATTAGTAATATCAATAACGATTTAACGATTGAGATAACCGATACTGCTAAACCACAATACTTTGACCTTTATCGTCGTTATATCAATACCATTCATCAAAGTGGCGGCATGTACCCGGCTAACCAGGAACAATATCAAAATTTTATATTCAGTGATCGGGTCTCACAATTATTTGTTGAAATGTATTTAAATCAACAATTAGTGTGCGTGGCAGTTTGTGATAATTTACCAAACTCATTATCAGCATTATATACTTTTTACGATCCTGAACTTCCTAAACGTTCACTAGGTAAATATTCCATTTTAAATCAAATAGATACCACTAAAAAACTAGGCAAAGATCTACTGTATTTAGGCTATCAAATTGATGAATGTGCAAAAATGAATTATAAAAAACAGTATTCACCTCACCAACGACTTCAGCAAGAATCTTGGAAGACGTTAAATAAATAGCTTTTGTGCTCTAATTCTCTTTACAAATCCTTTATATTTGGGCATTATCTCGGCAGAAATTTTATATAATATCATTTTTAAATTTGTCTTTAAGTTTTGCACTCTACTTTACCGTAGTTTATAAGCTAAACTGAATACACAAATACGTATGATATTAAACTACACAGAGGTTTAACGCCCAATGGCGAAAGAAGAAAATATTGAAATGCAAGGTACCGTATTAGATACATTACCTAATACTATGTTCCGTGTTGAATTAGAGAACGGACACGTGGTAACAGCACATATCTCAGGCAAAATGCGTAAAAACTATATCCGCATTTTAACTGGTGACAAAGTAACTGTTGAATTAACACCTTACGATTTATCGAAAGGTCGCATTATTTTCCGCGCCAGATAGTTATACCTGCAGCTAAGGTAAACGCTTTAGCATGTGATGTAAAAATAAAAAACCTCGTATAACGAGGTTTTTTTATGTCTGAATTTTAAGGTTATCTGTACTTATACCAATAGGTATTAAGAAGCTAACACTTTTAATTTTACTCGCTTTGAAAACCATAATGCTAACAATGGAATAACCGAGAGCATTAATAACGCAACTTGCTCAACGTCATTAATCGAAAGTGATTGCACAATAGCAACCAACACTGCTGAGCCACTCATTTGCATAAAACCAAGTAACGCCGACGCGGTCCCTGCTCTTTTCGCAAACGGCTCTAACGCCTGTCCGGCACACGTACCCATTAATAATGAAAACCCTACCGAGCTAAACATAATCGGTAACATGAAGTTAAACGCCGTCGCATGCGACTTTAACGCTAACATAAGTACACCACCGAATATAAGCACGGCAAATCCTGCACTAATGGTCAATTGGACACCATAGGTTTTAAGTATCTTAGGCGCAATTAAACAGGCAGCTATATTAATACTGGCGTTTAAGCTAAACCAATAGATAAATTCATCAGTACTAAGACCAAGTTCAACCATTAGCCAACTTGGCGCACAACTGACATAAGCGATGATCACCGCCATTGACAGCATGACCAGTGTTGCATGAAACAAAAACTGCGGTTGTTTTAAAATGCTAATATAAATAGCAACCGGTAATCTTGTGACTTTAACGCTAGGATCACCCGCATGAGTTTCTTCTAAAAAACTTAAAATTAGCACTAACGCAAATATGGCATATAAGCCCATAAATTGAAACGTACTGTGCCAGCCATAAAGCTCAGTTAACCAACCACCAAGTATTGGTGCAAGCGCCGGAACGCAGCAAATAACACCATTTAGATAGCTATACATAGCTCCGCTTTCAATGGCATTAAACTTATCACGAACAATGGCAAATGCAGAAACCACTATGGCACAGGTACCAAAACCTTGGACTAGCCGTGCAACCAAATGCATGGTTAATGAATCGGCGTAAACACACAACAATGACGACACCATATAAATTAATATGCCATAAATAGCAATTGGCTTACGGCCAAATCTGTCAGTAAGCGGACCGGTAAATAACTGGCCAAAGCCCATGCTTAACATAAACATGGTAATACTTAATTGCATATTGACTAATGGCGCAGATAAGTCACTCGCCATAATAGGCAAGGCAGGAAGAAATATATCGATTGCTAATGGGCTAAAAACTACCATAAGTATTAACATTGGTAGCATTTTTAATTTTTGCACTGTACAGACCTGAGGTTGCTGAAATATAAGAGGAATTACTATTATTATAGCTATATAGCCAATTCAGGGATATATAATTATTCTAAGAAAATTAATAAATGACTGTTTAGGTGTACTCTTCAAGTAGCATGCAAGGGTGTATAACATGGTGTTAGCAATGCTTAAGCTCGTTTGGGTTCAAACTTATCTGGGTAAGTAAAACATCATTGCGATACAAAAAATAACGACTGGCCAGAACATATACTTAAAAAGCTTACCTCGATAGGTACCACTATGGGGATGACATTTATACCATACGGCTGAAATAGTGATGAGTTGTCGATAAATTTTACCAATAGCAATGTCTTCGGTTGGCACAAAGCAACCGCATGCAAGATTCTGAAACAAGTTCAGAATGACGATAGATAAATTATTTCAAGGGTTCCGGGATGTTGAAGTGCGATTTGGGCAGATTACTCATAATAGATGGTTCAAGGTTAATAGGCTTTGCTGTAAAGCAAGACCATTTTTATATCCTACTCTTAAAGACTCTAATAGCACTAATTAATGCAATAAAAATGCGGGCATAAAGCCCGCATTAAATTGAAGATTTTTTGTTTAGTGAGAAACTAATTCAGTTTTCTCTTCATATTTGAGTACAAGTTGATCTTTTTTAGTGTTGGCATCGACTTTCACTACGCCGCCCTGCATTAATGAACCAAACAATAACTCATTAGCCAATGGCTTTTTCAAATGCTCTGAGATAACTCTTGCCATTGGCCTTGCCCCCATTGCTTTGTCATAACCATGTTTAGCAAGCCACAATCGAGCTTTATTAGTAATTTCTAAAGACACACCTTTGTTATCTAACTGTGCTTGCAACTCAACAATGAATTTATCAACGACTTGCTCAATCACATCACCTTCTAAATGATTAAACCAAACAATCGAGTCTAAACGGTTTCTAAACTCTGGTGAAAACACTTTATTGATCTCACCCATGGCATCAGTGGTGTGATCTTGAAGTTGGAAACCAATCGATTTACGTTGTGTTTCTTGAACACCAGCGTTAGTGGTCATCACGAGTATTACATTTCTAAAGTCAGCTTTACGGCCGTTATTATCAGTTAATGTACCGTGATCCATCACTTGCAACAGGATGTTATAAATATCTGGATGAGCTTTTTCAATTTCATCTAGCAATACCACCGCATGTGGGTGTTTAATTACCGCGTCTGTTAATAAACCACCTTGTTCATAACCAACATAACCAGGAGGAGCACCGATTAAACGGCTCACTGCATGCTTTTCCATGTACTCTGACATGTCAAAACGTAATAGCTCAATACCAAGTTGCTTAGCCAATTGTTGAGTCACTTCGGTTTTACCAACACCTGTTGGGCCTGAAAACATAAATGAGCCAATCGGTTTTTCTTCGGCGCCAAGCCCGGCTCTGCTTAATCGAATAACAGACGTTAAACTATCAATGGCTTGGTCTTGACCAAACACTACCATTTTCAAGTTTCGGTCAATATTCATCAAGCTGTCTTTTTCAGTTGATGACACTGATTTTTCAGGAATTCTGGCAATGTTAGCTACAACCGTTTCGATATCACCAATGTTAATGACTTTTTTGCGTTTAGATGCAGCAACTAATTGCTGTTTTGCACCGGCTTCATCAATAACATCAATCGCTTTATCCGGTAAAAAACGGTCGTTAATGTACTTAGCAGATAATTCAGCCGCAGCCTGTAGTGCTTTATTGCTGTACTTCACATTATGATGAGCTTCATAACGTTCTTTTAAACCATGTAATATTTTTGTGGTTTCATCAACCGTAGGCTCATGCACATCTATTTTTTGGAAGCGACGAGCTAAGGCACGATCTTTTTCAAAAATTGTTTTGAATTCTTGGAAGGTGGTTGAGCCCATACAACGTAACTTACCTGAAGATAATAATGGTTTGATCAAATTAGACGCATCCATCATACCGCCAGAGGCGGCACCGGCACCAATAATGGTATGGATTTCATCAATAAACAAAATTGCATGTTTATCTTTTTCTAATTCTTTCAATAAAGCTTTAAAACGTTTTTCAAAATCACCACGGTATTTTGTACCAGCAAGTAAGGCGCCCATATCTAAAGAATAAATAGTCGCATCAGCTAATACTTCGGGTGCTTTTTTCTCAACAATAAGTTTTGCTAGGCCTTCAGCAAGTGCGGTTTTACCAACCCCTGCTTCACCAACAAATAAAGGATTATTCTTACGACGACGACTTAATACCTGGATGGCGCGATTAAGCTCATTGGCACGACCTATCATTGGGTCGATTTCACCTTTCGCGGCGAGTACATTTAAATTTTCAGCGTAGGTATCAAGACTGGTTTCTGGTTTTTCACTGTCTGGGGACGCTTCAATTGCAGGTGTATCTTCATCGCCCTCTTCAGATTTTGAAATACCATGAGAAATAAAATTAACAATATCTAAACGAGTAATATCAGATTTTTTTAATAAGTAAGCTGCTTGGGACTCTTGTTCACTAAAAATAGCAACCAGTACGTTGGCGCCATTAACTTCGGTTTTGCCCGATGATTGCACATGAAATACAGCACGCTGTAAAACACGTTGAAAACCAAGGGTTGGCTGTGTTTCTCTATCACCATCATCTACTGAAATAACCGGCGTAGTTTCACCGATGAAGTTTAGAAGTTCCACTTTTAATTTTGATAAGTCTCCACCGCAGGCATGAATAGCATCCACCGCTTCAGGATTTTCCAACAATGCAAGTAGCAAATGTTCAACCGTCATAAATTCATGGCGAGAATCTTTAGCTTGACGGAAAGCTAAATTTAATGAAATTTCCAAATCTTTATTTAACATAAGCACACTCCTAGAGGTTTAAACTACTAAGACCAATATTACACCGAGAATATTTCAAATCAAGGGTCGTTTTGGTCGTTAACTCGAGCCCATTAAATATCAATAACGATATATTAACTAACTATATTACACTTGTTCCATCGTACACATTAATGGATGTTGGTGCTCTTCAGAAAATCGTAAAACCTGATCTACCTTGGTTTCTGCAACATCAGAAGTATAAACTCCGCAACTTGCTTTGCCTTTGTAATGTATTGTTAGCATAATTTCAGTTGCTTTATCACTATTCATGCTAAAAATCTGTGTTAAAACCTCAATAACGAAGTCCATCGGCGTATAATCGTCGTTTAAAAGCATAACCCTGAACATTGCGGGCCTTTTTATCGTTGCTTTCGTACCCTGCTCTAAATCTGTTTCGTGTTCAATAACGTTTTCAATATTGCCCATATCTTAAATACTAGTCCTATCTTGAGTGTAACAAAAACTTTTTTGTAAAATAAATGTAAAAAAAACCAATGATTTAACTTGACTATTTCTCAAATTTATCTAAATTTTAAAAGTGACTGTTTTTTAGCCACGCACATAAACCTATAATATCAAATTTAGGTCTATGGCTGAAAGATAAATGTTTTAATAAACAATAAAAATAAATATAAATAATTACAATACGAACTTAAGAAGGATTTAGAAGTATGGCAAACGGTACTGTAAAGTGGTTTAACAATGCCAAGGGATTTGGTTTTATTCGCCCCGAGCAAGGTGGTGAAGATATTTTCGCCCATTACTCAACAATACAAATGGATGGATATAGAACATTAAAAGCGGGACAACCGGTTGATTATGAACTTACTGATGGGCCTAAAGGTCATCATGCAGCAAGTATCAAACTAGCTGATCTTGAATAATTGTTGTAATAAAATAAGCAGTTAATTTCCTAAGATGATTTATCATTTATACACGTAAGTGTACTTTCCTAAAGCTGCTGATATAAATAAAAAAGCCACATAATTAACTATGTGGCTTTTTCTATTTTCGAGCTTCAAACTTTAGCTATAAGCTATAAAGTTCTTAACGCCGCATTTAATGTTGCACTTGGGCGCATAGCAGTTTCAGCAAGTTCAACTGTTGGTTGATAGTAACCACCAAGTTCATTTACTACACCTTGTGCAGAATTTAACTCATCCACAATTATTGCTTCGTTAGCGGTTAAATTAACGGCTAAGTCAGTAAACTGGGCTTTAAGCTCTGCATCGTTAGTTTGTGCAGCAAGCTCTTGTGCCCAGTACATAGCAAGGTAAAAATGAGAACCACGGTTATCAATTTGACCTACACGACGTGCTGGTGACTTGTTTTCAGCTAGGAATGTTGCAGTTGCAGCATCTAGGGTGTCAGCAAGTACTTGTGCTTTAGGGTTGTTAGCGAAACCACTTAAGTGTTCAAGTGACGCAGCTAATGCTAAAAACTCACCTAATGAATCCCAACGTAAATAGTTTTGTTGTTCAAACTGTTGAACATGCTTAGGCGCAGAGCCACCAGCACCAGTTTCAAATAAACCACCGCCATTCATTAGAGGCACAACTGATAGCATTTTAGCCGAAGTACCTAATTCTAAGATTGGGAATAAATCAGTTAAGTAATCGCGTAATACATTACCCGTTACTGAGATAGTGTCTAGACCGTCTAGAACACGAGCTAAAGTGAAACGAGTTGCTTCAACCGGTGACATAATACTGATATCTAAACCAGTTGTGTCATGGTTAGGTAAATAAGCTTCAACTTTTTTGATTATTTGAGAATCGTGAGCACGATTGCTATCTAACCAAAATACTGCTGGGTTACCAGTAGCGCGAGCACGGTTTACAGCTAGTTTTACCCAATCTTGGATTGGTGCATCTTTAGCCTGACACATTCTCCAAATATCACCAGTTTCAACAGCATGCTCCATTAGTACCGCGCCGCTAGCGTCTACAACGCGAACAGTACCGTTTGCTGGCATTTGGAATGTTTTATCATGTGAACCATATTCTTCAGCTTTTTGCGCCATAAGGCCAACGTTAGGTACACTACCCATAGTTGTTGGATCAAAAGCGCCGTGTTTCTTACAAAAATCAATAGTTTCTTGGAAAACACCGGCGTAACAACGATCAGGAATTACCGCTAAAGTATCTTGTAACTCATCGTTTTTGTTCCACATCATACCTGAAGAGCGGATCATTGCTGGCATTGAAGCATCGATGATCACATCAGATGGAACGTGTAAGTTAGTAATGCCTTTATCAGAGTTAACCATAGCTAAGTCTGGGCTGTTGGCGTAGACGTCGCTAAATGCAGCATTGATTTCAGCTTGCTTATCAGCTGGTAAGCTGCTGATTTTAGAGTAAACATCACCAATACCGTTATCAGTATCAACACCAAGCTGTTCGAATAATTCGCCGTACTTAGCAAATACATCAGCATAAAATACTGATACACAGTGACCAAATATAATTGGGTCAGACACTTTCATCATTGTTGCTTTCATGTGCAATGAGAATAAAATGCCCTGCTCTTTAGCAACAACAATTTGTTCTGCTAAAAATGCACGTAATTTATTTTTGCTTAAACTAGAGCTATCAATAATTTCGCCAGCTAATAACGCTAAGCCTTGCTTTAATAAAGTAACTTCACCAGCAGCATTCGTTAATTCAATGTTAACTGATGTTGCGTCTTTAATCGTTACCGATTGCTCGCTACCGTAAAAATCACCTTCGCTCATGCTAGCAACGTTTGATTTTGAATCGCTTGCCCAAGCACCCATTGAATGTGGGTTGTTACGTGCGTATTGCTTAACTGACGCTGGAGCACGACGGTCTGAGTTACCTTCACGTAATACTGGATTAACCGCACTACCTAATACTTTCGCGTATTGTGCTTTTATTGCTGCTTGTTCTTCATTTTGCGGATCTTCAGGAAAATTTGGTAATGCATAACCGTGTTCTTGAAGCTCTTTAATTGCTGCATGTAATTGTGGGATAGACGCACTTACATTTGGTAATTTAATGATGTTCGCTTCAGGTGTTTTAGCTAAAGCGCCAAGTTCACTTAACGCATCAGGAATTTGTTGATCAGCTGTTAAACATTCAGGGAAGTTTGCAATAATACGACCCGCTAATGAAATATCTTTGGTTTCAACTTCAATACCGGCTGTTTTTGTATATGCTTGTACAATTGGTAAAAATGAATGAGTAGCAAGAGCTGGTGCTTCATCTGTAATTGTATAAATGATTTTTGATTTATCAGAGGTCATATAATTTCCTTTATGATGACCATCACAAACGACTTGTGATGGTATTTTATAGCAGTGAAATAGCACTGTTATATATAAATTATTTTGTAGGGTTACTTGTTTAGACTGTTTATTCTAATCGCGCAGTAGTATATCAGCAGTTAATTGATTAACATAGTGCATAAGCTAGCCCATGGTAGTTATCAAATTTATAGTCAGTATCAATATAATTAATACTGGAAACTTTGAGGCGATATGAATGAATTTACTAGTAACATTGTCGCTATAGTTAGGAATATTTGTGCCACAAGAAAATAACCGAAAATCATCAAAAAATGCATCTACTCGAACAATTGGTGCAAAATTCAGCTCCAGGAAATTGGTCGATGTGCGACAAAAGAAAAATCATCCGCACATAAAAAATAAAATAGAAAAGAACACCGGTCCTAAAAAAGTGCTCATTTTTAATAAGCCATTCGACGTGCTCACTCAATTTACCGATGATCAAAAGCGTAAAACTTTAAAGGATTATATTGATGTTGCCGATGTTTACGCAGCAGGACGTTTAGATAAAGATTCAGAAGGACTATTGGTGTTAACCAATGATGGCAAATTACAACATTTATTGGCCAACCCCGAGAATAAAAAACCAAAAGTTTATTGGGTGCAAGTTGAAGGTGAGCCAACTTCAGCTGCCATTTCGGCATTATGTACAGGTGTAGAGTTAAAAGATGGCTTAACCAAACCAGCCAAAGTAACAATTATCGATGAACCTGATGTTTGGCAACGTGTTCCGCCCATCAGAGAGCGCAAAAATATCCCAACCACTTGGTTAGAAGTAATTATTAGTGAAGGTAAAAATAGACAAGTACGCCGCATGACCGCACACATTGGCCACCCTACTCTAAGGCTTATTCGCTACTCTATTGGTGATTATAACTTAGCGAATTTACAACCCGGTGAATATAAAGTGCTACCTTAATGGCATAATGATACCAATTGAGATAAATATGTGATCTACTTTTTACTGAGGAAAAAGGGATAAATACAAGGCATGAAATTTCATAAGTAGTTGTTCTACTGTGAAATTTTATAACGCAGTAGTTATTCATTTTAACCAATAAAAATGATCAGATATTTATGTCACTTGGTATCATTGTAATGACCATCTAAAGAATAGAAAACACTGAGAATATATGACTGAACAATTTAAACCCAATACTACCGTTGCGGCGATTATCCATCATCAGGGTAAATACCTCATCGTTGAAGAAATTGACGACGGTAAGGTTGTATATAATCAACCGGCAGGTCACCTTGAAGCAAATGAAAGTATTATCGATGCGTTTAAACGCGAAGTTTATGAAGAAACTGGCTTAACCTTATGCCCTGATTATATTAGTGGTATTTATTATAATTATCGCGATGATATTAACTTATATTATTTACGATTTTGTTTTGTTTGTGAGTTAACAAGCTTTTTAACAACGTCGCCTAATGATAGCGACATTATTCAAGCCTTGTGGCTTACCAAAGAGCAGTTACTTGCTAAGGGCGACAGCATAAGAAGTCCATTAGTTGTTGAATGTATTAATGATTATGAAGATGGTAAACACTATCCGCTTGATATTTTAAGTTCAAATGTTTCCGCTAACTAATGCCTAATTAAAGCTTATTAACCGTCTATATACAGTGTATCTGCAATGTTCTTTTTCAATGTGACTTAGATGATATTATTTTCAACAATTAATAGTGTTCTAGGCCATAATTCATGCTACAATTTGCGCCATTTTTACACTAGTTGGAATTGAAGCTGTTGAGTACCGTAAACCCAAAAACTGCAAATAAAGTCGCAAGCAATGTTCAAAATAAGAACTTCAAAGTTATCGTTGGCATGTCTGGCGGTGTTGATTCTTCTGTTTCTGCTCATCTTTTACTTGAACAAGGTTATCAAGTAGAGGGTCTTTTCATGAAAAATTGGGAAGAAGATGACGATGATGAATATTGCGCTGCAGCGGATGATTTACGTGACGCACAAGCCGTATGCGACAAACTTGGCATTGAATTACACACCATCAATTTTGCTGCAGAGTATTGGGATAACGTGTTTGAATATTTTCTTGAAGAATATAAAGCTGGCCGTACCCCAAATCCTGACATCATGTGTAATAAAGAAATTAAATTTAAAGCCTTTTTAGAATTCGCCTGTGAAGACTTAGGTGCTGATTACATTGCTACCGGGCATTATGTGCAACGTCGCAGCGATGAAGATGGCAAGTTTGAAATGTTACGCGGTTTAGATAGTAATAAAGACCAAAGCTATTTTTTATATACCTTAAGCCACAAGCAAGTGGGTCAAACGCTATTCCCGGTGGGCAACATTGAAAAACCGATTGTTCGCGCTATAGCCGAACGTGAAGGCTTAATTACCCACAACAAAAAAGACTCTACCGGTATTTGCTTTATCGGCGAGCGCAAATTTAAAGATTTTCTCGGTCGCTACCTACCTGCTCAACCAGGTGTTATTGAAACCGCAGAAGGCAAACCAGTGGGCGAACATCAAGGTTTGATGTATCACACTCTTGGTCAACGCAAAGGTTTACATATTGGTGGTTTAAAAGACTCAGGTGAAGAGCCTTGGTATGTTGTTGAAAAAGACATGAAGCGTAATGTGCTCATTGTTGGTCAAGGCAATAATCACCCCCGCTTATTCTCTAAAGGTTTACTGTCGAACCAATTACATTGGGTTAATCGCAATGAATTTGCTATTAATAGCTCAATTGAATGCACCGTAAAAACTCGTTACCGCCAAGAAGATGTTGCCTGCAAAGTGACACGTATTGATGAAGATAATTATGAAATTATGTTTAGCGAGCAGCAAAGTTCAGTAACACCAGGACAATCCGTTGTATTTTATCAAAATGAAGTCTGCTTAGGCGGCGGCATTATTGATGTATTAATCAGAGAGTAATGGATTAAACGTGGCAAATTCTAAAAGATATTCAGCAAACGACAAAAATAAAGTAGAGCAAACCATAAGTTTCGCAGGTATCTGCCAAGTCGCTATTATGGTGCAAGGTATTGCTCGCAAAAATCAACTTGATGATGATTTATTTCGCTTGATGCTCAACAGTATTATTAATACCACGCCTGTCGATAGTTTAGCCGTTTATGATGGTAAATTAGAGAACCTAAGCGAAGGTCTAACAATGATGGTGGCACAATTAGGTGATAATACCGCAAACAAAGACCCAGAACTCACCCGCTATATCGTCAGCTTATTAAATTTAGAGCGTCGTTTAAAAAATAAACCGAAACTCATGGCAAGCTTGGGTGATAGAATCGATCAATGCCTACGCCAATTAGATCATTTTGCGATAGACAGCGACAATATGACCAGCAACCTAGCCAGCATCTACACCGATGTAGTGAGCCCACTAGGATCAAAAATACAAATTGCTGGTGAGCCAAACATTTTAAAACAAGTCGGCAATCAAAACCGTATCCGCGCTTTACTTCTGGCCGGTATCAGAGCCACTGTTTTATGGCGTCAAGTTGGCGGACAACGCCGTAGTATATTATTCAATCGCCGTCGTTTTGTTGCTACTGCGGCAGATTTATTAAAACAATTTTAAATATTAATTTAACATCACTCGGGAAAATTTATGGAACTTTCTAGCATTAGTGCAATTTCACCAGTAGACGGCCGTTACGGCAGTAAAGTTAAGGCATTACGTCCTATCTTTAGTGAATTTGGTTTAATCAAATATCGTGTAACAGTTGAAGTACGTTGGTTACAAAAATTAGCGGCAACACCTGAAATTGCTGAAGTACCAGAATTTTCAGCCCAAGCGAATGCATTTTTAGACGCCATTGTTACCAACTTCTCTGAACAAGATGCGCTTCGTGTTAAAGCGATAGAAGCTACAACAAACCATGACGTAAAAGCGGTTGAGTATTTACTAAAAGAAAAAGTACTTGATAATGCAGAGTTAAACGCTGTATCTGAGTTTATTCACTTTGCTTGTACGTCTGAAGACATCAACAACTTATCACATGCCTTAATGTTAAAAGATTGTCGTGAGCAAGTATTATTACCTGCATTGGACGAAATCTTAGCTGAGCTTAAAAAATTAGCGATAGAATATAAAACTATTCCAATGTTATGTCGTACGCACGGCCAACCTGCAAGCCCAAGTACTATGGGTAAAGAAATGGCAAACGTGTTTATGCGTTTAAAGCGTCAACGTGACCAAATTGCCAAGGTTGAATTATTAGGTAAAGTAAATGGCGCGGTTGGTAACTACAACGCTCACCTTTCAGCTTACCCTGAAGTTGACTGGCATAACTTTGCAGAAACATTCGTAACATCACTGGGTGTTACTTGGAATGCATTTACTACACAAATTGAACCACATGACTACATTGCTGAATTATTTGATGCAATTGCGCGTTTCAATACTATCCTGATTGATTTTGATCGTGATGTTTGGGGTTACATTGCCCTAGGCCACTTTAAGCAAAAAACAATTGCGGGTGAAATTGGTTCATCAACAATGCCTCATAAAGTTAACCCGATTGATTTTGAAAACTCTGAAGGTAACTTAGGTATTGCTAATGCCTTATTCGCACACTTAGCACAAAAATTACCAGTATCTCGCTGGCAGCGTGATTTAACCGATTCAACGGTATTACGTAATTTAGGTGTTGGCTTTGCTCACTCATTAATTTCTTACCAATCTACCTTAAAAGGTATGAGTAAATTAGAAGTAAACGAGGGTGCATTACGCGCTGAATTAGATCGTAACTGGGAAGTATTAGCAGAGCCAATCCAAACGGTTATGCGTCGTTACGGCATCGAAAAACCATATGAAAAATTGAAAGAATTAACTCGTGGTAAACGTGTTGATGGTGATTCTATGCGTGCATTTATTGATACTTTAGAAATGCCAGAATCAGCTAAAGACGAATTAAAAGCAATGACACCGGCAAGCTACATTGGCCGTGCAATTAGCTTTATTGATGAAATGTAAGTTTCATTAACTGTCGTTTAAATAAAGGCGCTGCGGCGCCTTTATTTTTATGTGCAACTATACTCAACATTAAACCTACAAAGACAACTATTATGACTCATAGCATCGATTGGAAAGACTTAACTCCTGAACTTTTTTTAAAGGATTACTGGCAAAAAAAGCCATTAATCATAAAATCAGCGTTCCCCGATTTTGTAGATCCTATCGAAGCCAATGAACTTGCCGGTCTTGCTATGGAAGAGTTTATAGAATCTCGCATTGTCAGTAAGAATAATGACAGTTGGGATGTAAAACATGGCCCTTTCGAAGACTTTAGTGAGTTTGGCGATGATAATTGGACTTTATTAGTACAAGCGGTAAATCATTGGTTTAAAGATGTTGATGAGTTAACCAAACCATTTAAATTCATCCCCAATTGGCGAATTGATGATGTAATGATGAGCTTTTCAACACCCGGTGGCGGCGTTGGCCCTCACCTTGATCAATACGATGTATTCATCGTTCAAGGCTCTGGTCAAAGACGTTGGCGTGTAGGTGCTCCAGACAGTACTTTAGTTGATTTAATTCCACATGAAGATCTTAAGCAAGTATCTCCATTTGAGGCTGTGATTGACGAGATCACCGATCCTGGTGATTTATTATATATTCCACCAAATCATCCTCATGATGGCATTGCTATCGAAAACTCATTGAATTATTCAATCGGTTTCCAAGCACCTAGCACACAAGAGTTATTGTCTGGCCTTGCTGATTATAATCTTGATAATAACTTATTTGCCCAGCGATTTGATGACAGCAAACGCCAAGTTGAAGCAAATCCAGAGCAATTAACGGCTAAAGATTTATCTCTATTAACGGATGTGATGCAACAAGGATTAGCGAATCCGCAATTAATTGAAGATTTTTTAGGCAAGTATTTAACCACAGTTCATCACACTTTGAACCTTTTAGTGCCTGTTGAGCCTATGTCTGTAGAATTAATTTCAGAAATTTTAACGGCTGGTGAAATACTCGAACCCCTATTAGGATTAAAGTGTATTTTAACCGCAGCTGATCAATCGCAGAGTAGCATTACTAGTAATAACAGTAAGTTATTTGTTAATGGTGAAAGCTTTATAATTGACCAGACAACTATCGAACTTGCAAAGTTGCTTGCCAGTAAGCAACCTTTGACCATTGTTGAGTTGAAAAGTTCATTGACCTGTTTGATAAATAGCCAATTGTTAACTAGTGTTATTAATAAGGGGCTTTGGACTTTCGAGTGATATTTCTAGTGGTGTAGTTTGCTAACGAATTTGTATACTAACGAAATAACTCTAGGCCAGTCTTGTAATATAATGTTAGTAGAGTGATAAAAGCGTGCCGTATCAAGTTAATGTCGTAAATTGGCAACAAGCCAAGCAAAAATTAAAATCTGTTCGAGAAAAAGTATTCGTTTATGAAAGGCGAATACCCTACGAAGTAGAATTTGACCGTAATGATCTCAAGGCTTTTCATGTACTCATTACTGATGAAATAAATGATGAGCCTATTGCAACTGGACGTATTACCAATTTAGGTGAAATGTCTCGTATTTGCGTGGTGAGATCTAAACGCAAGTCACCTGCCGGCAAACAAGTAATAGATACCCTGCTCGACATCGCAGGAAAAAACAGTTTAAAAGAAGTGTTTATTAATAGTTCATTAGATGCTGTAGATTACTTTTCAAGACATAATTTCCAAACGGTTGGTTCGGTATTTATGGAAGCAGGCATGCCAAGACAACGAATGACATGCCTACTGCAAAAAGTTAATTTTAAACGCTTTTATTTATCGCACTAAACCCTATACATTAGGTTTTTCGGTATGTACGTGTAATAAATTGATATTATACGCAATACTATTAAGCCATATTCCAAAGCTTTTCGTCTTCAAATAAATGATACAAACCTTCTGCCCTAGAGATAAGCAAGTGAGCAAAATCGGTTTGGGTTTTATCTTGGCCTGGCAATGCTAATAAATTATCAGCTTGTAATTGCCACTTCATCGAAAAATTTCTTAACGCTTCACGTGCATCACCGGCAGCCGAAACAGCAATATGATCTGAAGGTACATCACCACCAATAACCCATACAGACTCACCAGTCATGGTCACTAATTTCCAAACAGCAACAACAGGGACAATGTAACGGCTTTCTGTGGTAATAACAGATTTTGTGACTATGCCTTTATCGGCTAAATACTTAGTGGCTTTTAAATACTGCTCACGAACCCATTGCTTGCTCTGCTCTTCTGTTAACTGATTTTCTTCTGACATGATATTTCTCTTAAATTTATAATACTGCAATACTCGCTGAAAAAATTGTCGATGACAAGCCTAAATTTAACATTGTATCAATGCATTAAGACTGTACTAAAATCTTCACAAAAAATTTGCAATCAAATAGTATACAACTATAGTCAGCAGTGACATGAGGTGATATGGTGCGGCAACTTTAAATTACCTAGATAAGCATAATATTTTATGTTTTATCAGGGTAACAAATTCATAATAATATTAGAGAATTGGAGAGCAGTGTGGCTGTTTTTGATTTAGTAGATTTTGATAACCATGAACAAGTTGTTTATTGTAGCGATGACAAAACGGGCTTAAAAGCCATTATTGCGGTACATAATACTAATCTAGGCCCGAGTGCCGGTGGTTGCCGTTTTTGGGATTATAATAGCGATGATGATGCGCTAAAAGACGTTTTACGTTTATCTAAAGGGATGACTTATAAAAATGCTATGGCCGGCCTAAAACTTGGCGGTGGTAAAGCAGTTATCATTGGCAACCCTAAAGAATTAAAATCTGAAGAGTTCTTTAAGGCCTTTGGCCGTGCGGTTAATAATCTTAATGGTCGCTATTACACGGCTGAAGACGTAAATATTACCACCAGTGATATGGCTATGGTAAATACTGAAACAGATTATGTTTCAGGCCTTGAAGGTAAAAGTGGCAATCCTGGACCATTTACCGCTTTAGGCACTTTTTTAGGTATTAAAGCTGCTGTTAAATTTAAGTTTGGTAAAGACGACTTAACCGGTTTAAAAGTTGCAGTGCAAGGTTTAGGTAGCGTAGGTTATGCGTTGTGTGAACAGCTTGTTGATGCAGGTGCACAAATTTTTGTCACTGATATTAATAATGAAACACTCAATAAAGCCAAAACCCAGCTAAACGCTACCGTTGTTGGTTTAGATGAGATTTACGAACAAGATGTCGACGTATTTGCTCCTTGTGCACTTGGTGCAAGTATTAATGATTATACTATCAAACAACTTAAAGCCTCCATTATTGCCGGTTGTGCGAATAATCAATTAGCCGATGCTTATCATGACAAAGTATTGAAAGATGCTGATATATTGTATGCCCCTGATTACGTTATAAACGCAGGTGGGATCATTAATGTTGCCCTAGAAATTTATCCACAAGAGTATTGTGCCGAAGAAGCTACAAAGTTGGTGCATAATATTTATAACACCCTAATGAACGTATTTGAACAGGCTAAAGCTCAAGACCTGCCAACAGGTGTTGTTGCTGATGCAATGGCAAGAGAAATTATTGCTAATGGCGCTAGCTAGCGAGTTACCGTCCGGTTAACATATAGCAATAAAGCCGATGTAGTAACCTGAACTCTGGATAAGCAGCACTTGCTCAATATACCCCTTTATCCGATTCTCAGCGTTAAAACGTCGATAAATAACTCGTTATTCATAAACGTTTTGCCTTGATAATCGAATAAATTGGAACATTGATAGAGTATATAGCTATTAAAATCTTATAAATTTTGTTCTTAACAATCTAATCATTGTTTTTTAATTAAATATCAAGCACTCATTATCCAGAGTTCAGGTTAAGTAATTAATATAGAAATAGCCAATCGCTATTTCTATATTTTTACATCATTCATCAAAAATCAATTACTGGTGAATAATTCATTTAAATTAACCATCAATAATAAAGTCCGTTGCCGTTTTTTACCCTTCTTCTCAACCATGTTTTCAGGCCAATCACCATTATCGTCAGATAACATAAATAACCATTGTTGGTTGTCTCTGTAACACGCAGATATACCTTCAAAGTTATCATAATAAAGACTTGTTTTATCAAACAGCAAAGTAGAGTTAACCGGGGTTTCTTGGCTGTTATCAGCGATATTAGCCAAAGTAGTGGCCGATATGTGATTTACTCTTACCCGATTACCAATTTTAGGGCCTAAATATTGCTTTTGTAAAATTATCACACTGCCATCATTAAGAGTTGTAGCGCCAGATGCGTCGGTTGGCGTTAAAAAATCGAAACGTTTTCTTTTTTGCTCAGACGAAATAACGGCGGCAATTGCACGATCAGATTTATGTTGTTTTTCCCAAATTGCTAAGAACTGGTTATTACCTAAATAAGAGAGTGCCTCGAGTCCGTCATCAGCAGTACCTAAATGCGATTGCTCGATGGCGATAGTAGGTGTTTGATTAAACAAAACGCCTGCAGGCTTAGTGCCAGGGTAATAATAAATATTACTGTGATGATCAAATGATAGATAAAAACCATCATCCCCCCAAGCCATTGATTCAATGGCACCATCAATGACAGCACCATCAATGTTTTTAACCTGGCCTTGCTCAATTAGATTAACCCGCTGCAAAGCACCCTGTTGATCAAATTCAATATCAGCTTGAAACCAAGCGGAGCGATTTACTGGACCATCGAGCATGCTATCAGGCGTTTGTGAATAATCTGAAATGGTGATTAATTGTGAACAATCTCTCGACACCCATAAACTTGACAAACCGCCGCTATAGGCACGATTTCTATGAATGAGTTGTACGCTGCTATGCGCGCCTGGAATGTCTACCTTCGCCGATGTAAAAGGCTTATCGTCAATTTCTAAGGCAAAGGCGTTGCTTTTCATTGACACTATTATCAATACACCGGCAATGACTTGCAGACATTTAGCAGATTTTTTTAACAAAAATTTCATCCTATTTAATCATCAAATCGACCCAAACAAGACGATGATCTGACGACGCAGAACGATCCTTGATCAGTCTAAATTTTTCATCGGTTATTGATGGCCAAAATACACCGCTATCGGTAATAGTAAAACCCAATGCTGAAGGTAATACGTAATCGGCACGCATGCGCCAATAAGCGGTATGGCTTGGTGCATGTTTATTTTCTGGTGTGTGCGCCTTTGCGCCTTTACTTGTTGGCATAGGATCTTGTATTAAAGGGTTCTTTAATAAATTATCAATGCCCGCCTTCACCGCATCGCCATCTGTTGCCGAGGCATTTAGATCACCTAAAATAATGAATCGTTGTTGCGCTTTTAGTCCACCCTTATGGCCTTTGTCATCGTATATATAATCACTATCTAGTGCCGACACATAATCGTTAACAAAACGTATTTCATCATGATTTCTACTACCATTTCTGTCCTCTGGGCCGTCAAATACAGGTGGTGTTGGATGGCTTGCAATAACATGAACCAGCTGTCCATTTACATCTACAGGTATATCCCAGTGAGATTTAGATGATAAGCGCAAGCCTGCCCAAGCCTCAGGGCTATACCAGGTTTGCTTAGTATTCGGATCGGTAGGTATTAATGCATTGGGCATGTCTTGCCAAAGAAAATATTGAAAAGTTCTGATGTTGGCATTATCAATGGGATACTTAGATAAAAGCGCCATAGCAAAATGACCAGGGAAATAACCAAAACCATAGCCGTCGCCCGGTAATACTCCAACATCTCCATTATTGGTTAAATCAAATGGGCTTGCTACACCAGTATTTACTGGCGCTTGATAAAAGTACGGATAATCAATGCCCTGCTGATTTTTTTGACCTTTCGCTAAGTAGTCATTAATGAAGACTTGTAGCGCTAAGTGTTGTTCATTATCTCTGTCGAATTCGTTTAATAATATTATATCAGGGTTAACTGTTTGAATAATTTCTGCAATGTTTTTTATCTGCTGATGCCCAGAGTTTAACGCTTTACTTAATTCATCACCCTCAACGTTAGGCGTTTTGCCTTTTACATAGGGTATATAATTTAATGCTTCCATACTGACATTAAACGTCGCGACTCTAATTTTTGTGCTTTGTGCTGATAAAGCAGAAGTAGAAAAAATAGTAAGCATTGATATAAGTACACCATTCGCTAAGCAAAGTTTAATTTTTGTCATCACATCCATTCCGTTAACGCATATTTTACCTTGGAGTGACATTTAACTGTAATAAATCATTGTTAAATTAACCTCTCAGTCAACGTTCGAAGAGAGAAACGTGTCAATAAAATAAGCAATTAAACATCTGTATTTACTAATAATAAATGAAATAAATTAACTTGTCGCTTAATTAATAGATAAAAAAGTTAGAACAAGTTATGTTAACGCAGTGTAAAAATAAAGTTACTGTAGTTAGGTGGGGGATCCTATTTATTACTGTGGTCAGAACTTAATACACACATAAAAATAAAACATTTAAGGGAACATAAAATGAATAATTATCGTCTTTCACGCATAGGTGGTGCGTTAATCATCGCCTTAGGCATAGCAACACCTGCTATGGCGGCAGATACTACATCTGCGAGTATTAGGGGTAACATAGTAACCTCTCAAGGAGAGCTAGCTTCGGATGCAACGATTACCGTTACCGATACTCGCTCAGGTGTCTCAAAAACTCTACAATCAAATTCATCCGGTACATTCAGTGCACGTGGCCTCCCCGTTGGTGGTCCATATACCATTGAAGTAACCAGTGCTGATGGCTCTAAAACAATGGACAATGTATTTCTGACATTAGGAGATACTTTAAACCTTAATTTGAGCTTAGAGAACGATGTTGAGCGCATTGAAGTCACCGGGGCACGTTTACATTCAACGTCTGGTGAAAGCGGTCCATCAAGTAATTATGGCGCAGCTGATTTAAGTGCAGCCCCAGCGATTAACCGTGATTTAAAAGATTTGGTTCGTATTGACCCTAGAATATACATCAACGAAAGTCGTGGCGATGGTATTCAATGTGGTGGTGCTAGCCCTCGCTTTAACAGTTTTACCGTTGATGGTATCCGCACCAATGATAATTTTGGTTTAGGAACGAGTGGTTACCCAACTATACGTATGCCATTTTCATACGATTCAATTTCACAAGTTAACGTTGAATTAGCACCATTTGATGTGCAATACGGTGGTTTTACCGCTTGTAATATCAATGCGGTAACTAAATCAGGTGGCAATGAGTTCAGCGGTGGTTTTTTCTATGATTACACTGATGATTCACTTCGTGGTGATGAATTAGAAGGTGATAAAATTGAATCTGGTGAGTTTGATGAAAAACGCTTTGGCTTTAATATTGGCGGCGCGTTAATTCAAGACAAACTATTCTTTTTCTCATCTTATGAAAAGCTTGAAGGCTCTGATACCTTTGATAGAGGTACATCAGACTCCAATGCTGCGGTTAAAGTAGCGGGCTTCTCACAAGCGCAATACGATGAAATAGTAGATATTTCTCAGAACGTTTACGGCTACTACCCTGGTGACTTTATTACCAGTGCGCCGGTTGAAGATGAAAAAATCATGATGAAACTAGATTGGTACATCAATGATGATCATCGTGCTGCCTTTGTATATAACTACAATGACGGTAATACCATTAGAGAATCTGACGGTGATTCTAATGAGTTTGAATTTTCAAACCATTATTATGACCAACAAGCTGAATTTACTTCATACGTTGCTTCGTTATATTCAGATTGGACCGATAATTTCTCGACTGAGATCCGTATTGGTACATCAGAATTTGAACAAAATGTAACACCATTAGGCGGTACCGCATTTGGTGAAGTACAAATTAAAACCGAAAGCGCAGACGGTGAACGTGCCACGGCTTACTTAGGTGCAGATGACTCTCGTCATTCTAATAAACTGACCTACGATACCGATACGCTTAAACTTGCTGGTACCTATTTATTAGGGGATCATGTTTTAACCGCTGGTTATGAATACGAAAGCTTAGAAGTTTTTAACTTGTTTGTTCAACATACCGAAGGTGAGTTTAGATTTGATTCAATTGATGATTATCGAAGTGGTAACGCTGCTCGAGTTTACTATGACAATGCTGGTGGCACCAATAATCCAAGCGACGCAGCAGCTGAGTTTGGCTATGAAATCCACACCGTATATGCACAAGATGAATTCTATCTTTATGAGCACGATGTAACACTCACTTATGGCTTACGCTACGATTGGTACACTAGTGATGATTTACCGTTAGAAAACCCTGAAATTGAAGCGCTTTATGGTTTCTCTAATAAACAAAACTTAGATGGTGAAGGCCTATTACAGCCACGTTTAGGTATTAACTGGCAAGCCCGTGAAGACTTAGAAGTACGTGGTGGTATTGGTTTATACTCTGGCGGTAACCCAAATGTTTGGCTAGGTAATAACTATCAAAATAATGGTATTACCTTACAAAAAACCCAAGAACGTGGTGTAGATTTACCTAACACTCCATTAACGGACTTTGACGGTGGCACACCAATTTATGATGTTCCGCTAAATCAATTTCAGGATGTAGCCGATTTTAATGGCGGCGCAGGTGGTATTAATATACTCGATCCTAATTTTGAAGTACCTTCAGAATGGAAATACGCCATTGGTGCAACCTACTACTTGCCAAATGAGTATGTTGTAACGGCTGATTATTTATATACCGATGTAAAAAATGCTGCGGTTATAAGTGATGTTACCCGTGTAGATACTGGTGTTGATGCACCAGATGGTCGACCAATTTACGACAGTGTTAATGGTCGTAGACAAGACTTTATGTTAACCAACGTCGATGGTGACTCTGGATACCGTGAATCTATCTCGTTAGCGTTATCTAAAAGCCATGATTTTGGTTTAGATTGGACATTCGCTTACGCGTATACCGAAACCAAAGAAGTAAGCCCTATGACTAGCTCAGTGGCGTTCTCTAATTACTTGAATAATACTTCAGATCCAGAAAATCCAGGTCTTGGTACCTCAAACTATGAGATCCCACATCGCTTTACCTTAAAAGTGAATTATATCGTTGAGTTTGTTGCCGGTTATGAAACGCAATTTAGCTTATTCGGTTCAGCCAACGAAGGTCGTCCGTACAGTTATACATTTGATGGAGGTGATCAATTTGGTGACTCTGTTGGCTTTATCGACAGACACTTACTTTACGTACCAACAGGCGCTGATGATCCAAATGTTGTCTTTGGCCCAGACTTTGATCAAGATGCATTCTTCTCGTATGTTGATAAAGAAGGTCTGAAGAAAGGTAGCATTATGAAACGTAATAGCATCAACTCTGATTGGTGGACTAAGTTCGATTTGAAGATCTCACAGCAGTTACCTGGATTTATGCCGGGTCATAAAGCAAGTGCGTTCTTTATTATCGAAAACGTTGGTAATTTCATCAATGATGATTGGGGCGTAATGTACGAAGCAAGCTTCCCAAGAGCACAAGAAATGGTTGATGCTTCAATAAACGATGAAGGACAGTACGTGTTTGAAGAGTTTATTAAACCGGCTGGTCAAACCCGAGTTGCTGACGCTTCCCTTTGGGAAATGCGTGTTGGTGTTCGATACGACTTCTAATTTAATGTAACTTAACTTAGAAACCATAAAAAAGCCGCTAATTTAGCGGCTTTTTTTGTGAATACAATATATAAATCACTTAATTAGTCAAATTGGTATTACTTTAAAGGACAAGACATCACGGCAAAATTACTGTCGTAACAAATACGCCATTCTTGTGAATAGTTATCATATAAAATAGCATCGGCCGTTAAATGTGGATTATGCTTCACTAACCACTCTACACTCTTATCGCTAGCGAAAATTTGCTGCTCAGGAAATGTATTACTCTGATGTAGGCGCAGTGCAGTATCAAAATAAGCCTGCGGTGTTTCTAATGACTCATCATGCATGCAAGTACCGTGATACTCATATTCATGTTGTAAAAGAGACACACTTGGCGTCATACAAAGATACTTTTGGAGAACACTCTTCGCTATTTTAGGTTGTTCACCTTCACAGGCTCGTGGGTAGCCTGTAGGATACTTGTGCGGGTTGTCAATGCGCCCTTGTGGCCATAAGCCGTGTAATATATAACCAAAATTACGGCCACTATTACACTGTAAGTAATCTTCCCCACCAGGTCGTTTATCCGCATCACTAGCTTTTTCACAATGGCGCGGTGCCCAAGAGTAAGACAATACATAATACTCTGTAGGAAGATCTCTAACGCTTGCTTGTTTTACCGTATCGTCATAATCATCAAACGAGTCTTTACTATCAATACAATTATTCGCCAACACACTACTGCTAAATATGGCCGTTAATATTAATGCTATCGGTTTAATTTTTATCATTATGTTTAATCCATTAAATTAATTATTTAAACGAGTTCTAAAATTATCAAGGGGTCAGAGTGCTTGAAATTATCAACCACTCTGACCCCTTGAAAAGTTTCGCTGTTAATACATTATTTCAGATGTTGTAACAGTACTTGCACTGGATGCCTTAGTTGTCTTTTGCCTAAACGTTTGACCTGACTACGACATGAGAAGCCGGTTGCCATTTGGTAGCTGCTATCGCCCGCATCAATCGGTGTTTTCCAGCTTAATTCATACAAACCAGTAGAGTTTTCTAGGTTTTGACTCTCATGCCCAAAAGTACCCGCCATGCCACAACAACCAACGGCCTCAGAGGTTACGCGTAACCCAAATCGAGTGAATATTTGCTGCCACTGGGACTCACTGGTTGGTAATGCTGTTTTTTCAGTACAGTGACTAAATAGTTGATAGATAGGTAGGTGTTTTTCTTCATACTGCTCAATATTTGGCAGTGTGTCGATGAGCCATTCATGACTCAATTGCACATTAAAGCTACCGCGTTGCTCACCCAGTATTTGGTTGTACTCATCTCGGTAACAAAGTACTAATGACGCGTCCATACCAAGCAGAGGAATATCTAATTGATCTAATTGATTTAAGAACTCAGCACTGTCTTTTGCAGTTTTAGCAAACTTATCTAAAAAGCCTTTTACGTGTTGCGGTTTGCCATTTGGTTTAAATGGTAGCAGCACAGGTGTAAAGCCGAGCTTGGCAATAAGTTTCATCATGTCGCTCACCACAGTCGCATCGTAATACGAGGTAAATGGGTCTTGTACTATGAGCACGTATGTTTGTTTTTGTGTTGCGGTTAACTGTTGCAGTTTGGTTAAATCAAATTGCTCAAAATTATCATCGCTAATGTGTTGCTTGAGTGTTGGCGAAGATAATAGCGGCGTATCAACATAACCTAAGCCATGTTTAGCAAACACTTTAAAGATAGGGTTATCAATGCCAAAGTTAACTATTGATGGTGCTTTGGCCAGTAATGGCGCTAACGTTTCAATGTGAGCGACAAAATGATCTTTTAATGGTCTTAGGTAGCGTGAATAGTAAACGTTTAAAAAGCGTGCTCTAAAATCAGGTACATCAACTTTAACCGGACATTGACTGGCACACGCTTTACAGGCTAAACAACCGCTCATGGCTTCCATCACTTCATTGGAGTAATCGTATGCGCCGGCTTTACCTTTTATAGTATTAACGGTTTTTAGCGCCATGGTTTTAACACTGACCTTGGCACTATTCGATTCTAACTCGCTAAACTCAACACCTTTATTTGATAACAGGCGCAACCATTCGCGCATCAACCCTGCCCGGCCTTTCGGTGAATGACGGCGGTCACCGGTTATTTTACTTGAAGGACACATTGGACTTTTGCTGTCAAAGTTAAAACACAAGCCATTACCATTACAGTTCATCACTGATGGAAAGTCTTCACGGACATTAACTGGGATTTCACGGTCGAATGCGCCACGTTTTTTAGCATCAACGCTAACCAGTACTTCATTGGAATCAATAGGTGTACAAATTTTACCTGGATTCATTTTATTTAATGGATCGAACGCCGTCTTAATTTTACGCAGTTCTAAGAATAGTTCTTCGCCAAAAAAAGTAGGACTGTATTCACTACGGTAACCTTTACCGTGCTCGCCCCACATTAAACCGCCGTATTTGGCCGTTAATGCCACCACTTTGTCGGATATATCTCTAAGTATCTCTTCTTGCTTAGGATCGCACATATCTAGCGCTGGGCGCACGTGTAATACACCGGCATCAACATGACCAAACATGCCGTAATCTAGCTTATAGCTGTCAAGCAGGTCGCGAAACTCCATAATATAATCAGCAAGATTTTCAGGAGGTACTGCGGTGTCTTCGGCAAATGCTAATGGTTTGGCCTGATTTTTAGAATTACCCAGTAAACCTACCGCTTTTTTACGCATGCCATATAATTTGTTGATACTGGCTAAATCGTACGTCACTTGATAACCAATCACGCCTTTATCGGCTTTAATGATGGCATCAAGCGTAGCGCTTAATGTTTCTATCTTAGCTTCAATGGCCGATTGCTCTAGGTCGGTAAACTCAACAATGTTTATGCCGTCCATTTCTTTATTAGGCACGGCAGTGATCAAGTCTTTTACTGAATGCCAAACAATATCTTGTTTCGCTAAATTGAGTACAGTTGAATCTATGGTTTCAACAGATAATGCTTGGGCTGCAATTAAACTTGGCGAATGGCGCAGTGCCGATTCAAAACTATCGTATTTAATATTAACTAATGCACGCGCTTTGGGGATTGGCGTTATGTCGAGTTTAGCCTCTGCCACAACCGCCAAGCTGCCTTCAGAGCCAGTTATAATACGAGATAAATCAAATTCAGTTAAATCATCATTAAATACATTTTCTAAATCATAACCCGTTAAAAAACGATTTAAGCGGGGAAACTTGGCTAATATTTTATCGCGATTATCAAAACATGAGGTTAGCGTGGCTTTATACAAACGCCCGACACTATTGTTCATTGCGCTTAATGATTTTGCTTCATCAAGCGATACCGCTTTGGTTGTAAACTCTGCTCCGTCAGCCAATACACAGCGTAATCCCAGAACATGATCTGAGGTTTTTCCGTACACTAAAGAACCTTGCCCTGAGGCATCAGTACTTACCATACCGCCAATTGTCGCGCGGTTACTGGTAGATAAGTCTGGCGAGAAGAAAAAGCCAAAAGGTTTAAGGTATTCGTTGAGTTGATCTTTTACCACGCCGGCTTGTACTTTAACCCAACGTTCATCAACATTAATGTCGATAATATTACGCATATGTTTAGATAAATCAATAACCACACCCGGTGTTAACGATTGACCATTCGTACCTGTACCACCGCCTCGCGCGCTAAATTTAATGTTCTCGAATTTGCTTTCACTGGCAAGACTAGTGACAAGCTTAATATCTTCTACAGTTTTTGGGTGTAATACCGCTTGTGGGATTTGTTGATAAACACTGTTATCTGTCGCAACGGCTAGGCGTGCGCTATATTGGCAAGAAACATCACCAGTAAAGTTAAGCTTTTTTAAGGCTTGTAAATACTGCTGATAAATCGGTGAAACAACATCGCTATAATCTAAACGGGGTAACATACACACACTTATTTAGGTAAGGAGAACAACAGACCCCTATGATGCTAAATATTTGTTACTAAGACAAATGCTTTATTTACTATTTATAGATCTAAATACTATAAAGAAGCTTTAAATTTTTGAACGTTATACCCGCCAAACACTCATAAACTCAAGGCTTAGACAATATCAACACTTCAAATATTAGTAACGCGCCTGAATTAAGCTGTGCAAGGAATGAATGAAATAAATTAACGGCCGAGACCTACACCGCGACTATTCATATAAGTAAGTAATTCAGTTGCTTCTGCATGGCCAGATTTCTCTAAACCAGAAGTAACACCCTGTTGATCAGCCGCACTTCGATGTTGACCAAGCTTTTCCTTACCTTCAATAGCGGTTATAACAAGCTTAAAGCCGACAATGCCTTTGCTCAGTTTATCTTTGTATGAATCAGGAATGAAATTATCAGTTGTTAAGCTTGGCTCATACTTAGCAATTGTGGCCGCTAAAATATCCGCTGTTTTCGCATCATCAGTGAGTTCAACGTTTCCTTGCACTTGCACAGTAGCGTAATTCCAAGTGGGCACAGCAGGACTACTGGCATACCACGTTGGCGAGATATACGCGTGTGGGCCGTTAAATACCACCAGCACTGGTTGTTCTTTAATCTGCTTCCAATGTGAATTTGTTCGTGCAAAATGTCCATATAATACCCCGAACTCACCTTCATTAGGGGCAAGTAGCAAGGGTAAGTTTGAGCTCTGTAAATCTGCGCTTATCAATAAAGCAAAGCCATACGAGTCAATAAAACTCTGCATTGTTACTAATGAGCCCATTTGCCATTTATCTGGTACATGCATGAAACTAAATCCTTAAAAGCTAATTATTTGTATGCTAATCCAAGTCCATTAATCGAAACTGGCTGCTAAGCTAGGTTGTAAAAAGGTGTTTGATTATGTCAGCTGATATTTGGCTAATTAATGACACGACATCGTCGTCTTGCATATTTAACTCTATCCAGCCATCAGTGCCCAATATTTCAACACAACTCAAAGTAAAATTACCGTGCATGCCATTACCCACCTCACCGTTAAGACGAAAAGTGCCACTTTTGGTTTCTAATCGTGAAATTGTAAAATCAGGCATTTAGTAATTACTCTTAAATCATCTACATAAAACATTACCTAAATTAATAACACTTGCATATAGAACATTGAAAAATAAACATAAAAAAAGCAAGGCTAATAGCCTTGCTCTTTATTCTAAATTCTTAATACTTTGGTTGGGTATCCAACCTAGCGATTAATTATAAAGGTTTGATGTTCTCTGCTTGAGGGCCTTTCTCGCCTTCAGTAACAGTGAATTCAACTTTTTGGCCTTCATTTAATGTTTTGAAACCGTCAGCAACGATTGCACGGAAGTGAGCAAAAACGTCAGGACCATTTTCTTGTTCGATAAAACCAAAACCTTTAGCTTCGTTGAACCATTTAACTGTACCAGTAGTAGTGTTTGACATAATAATATCCTATTAATATAAAAATAATTTAAGCCTTTCTCTTGAAAGACTATGATGTTGGAAGCAAACTATCAAATATCAAACAGGATGAAGTTTTAGAAAAACATCAACTTGGTGTACATAAATAAAGGTCGAACTTTCAAGCTGCGAGGATTATACCCTAGTGAGTTTTTTAATCTAGGTGCTTAACGTTAAATATTTGTTAAACTTTGTTATTATCCAAGCATAAGGCTTTAATTCCCTCAGTTTACAAGGATGATACCTGCCCATAACTAAATATATAAACTCTATTGGGGATTAACTGACTATACAGATGTTAAACCCAGAGCCTAATACTAGTGACTGATGAATATTGTCGGCACTTTATTCATCATCAGGTTTTGAACGCGGTAACAATCCTGTTTATACTGTTTTAATCAGGTTATTAATAATGGAAACAAACAATGAAATATACTTCTTTACTGTTCGTCTTGGCATCTATATTCACCACCAGTGTCCATGCAATGGCGGATACTGTTAGTCCGGACTTAGCCGATTTAAAAAACTATCAGGTTAATAACTCAAAAATGATCAGCTCCGGGTTACCAAATCAACAGCAGTTCGACGTTCTTAAAACAATGGGAGTAACCCAGGTTATCGACCTAATACCTGGCGACCGAACAGAAGAGTCGGCCTTAATGACGGTTATGAGTTTAAGCTATCATAATATTCCAGTTGATTGGGAAAATCCGACAATAGATAATTTCAACGAATACGTTGTACTTATGCAGCAATTCAACAGTAATGAAGGCAAAACGTTAACACATTGCCGCTTGAATTGGCGTGGTGCTGTATTTACTTATTTGTATCGTGTGACTCAATTGCATGAACCTGAAGAATTAGCTAAGCAAGATATGTTAGATATTTGGCTGCCAAACGAAACTTGGCAAGATTTTATTGATCAAGTTAAAGCGCAGCATTAGAGACCTTTAAAATCACCGGTAAACACCATAAATGAGTTAGCATTGATGAAACTCAATTTTATTAAAATCAACATTATTAAAACCAACAAATTAAAGGATATTATTGACTATTGATGGCCGGTCTATAAATGTGTAAATATCGTTACTCGCTCATTTTAGGGTTTTAGTCCTGAATAAACCATGTTCGGTTTATTCAGGTCATGTGTGTGCTGTAAACGAGTAACAATATTCAGAGGATGAACCTCATCCCTTAGAGGCCGTTAAAAGGTTTTAATGGGATATTAATGTTACTATCGTTAAACCATTTTATGGTTAATTTAGCACCTGCATCAGCAATAGTTTCCTCATTAATGTTTTTCCCTGAGCCCATATTGACTTGCGCCCAGACATTTTTATTAACGTTCAACACGATCACCAGTCGACTGCCTGGTTGTATAAGTTTTGATGTCATTCGTGCGTTAATTATTGGGATAGAAGTTTTTTCATCTGCCGTAAGTAGCTGTCGTTTGCTCATATCTTTGGCAAAGCTTGCTCTGCTCCTATAGTTATTGAAATGAAATACGTTGCCATTTTTATCTATTTCATAAAAGTTATAACCAATATCTACATCCTGCTTATTAACGGCAATTTCGAAGTTTCCGGTGATAGCTCCTGTGAGTTCTTGTGGCGAGTCAAACACGTCGGTCATAAAAACTACTCCGTTAGGCTCATTTAGCTTTTTCTGTATCACTTCCCAAGGTGCATTATTATGCTCTGCCGTTCTGTCTGCCATATCTACCGTTTGTGAAACAAAAGCACTTTGTTTTTCTGGATTGCTGAGCAATGTATAGTGGCCATCGTTATTTACCGTTGTGGCAAGATAAAACGTCTTTGCTTGTTTGTTCAATTCTTCTAGTGAGGCGCTATGACGCCAGGTATTACTGCCCATTAATTGATAATTAACTTTGTCTTGCACTAGTTTAGGTTTATTTTTGTTAAAAAGTAGATGATCAAACCATTCAAATACGACTTCTTCGGTATCTTTTTCTAACGCCACCTCATCAAGTTTATAGTTGCTGTGATGTGAGCGTGGTTTACCTTGTGCTGTACGGTGATTGTATGGACCAATAAGTAATGAATGATTAGCATTTTTATTGTATTTGTAATGTCGCTTTAAATAATCTAATGAAGATATTTGTCCACCGTCAAAATATCCAGTGACGCTTAGTACCGGAATATCAATGTTTGCATACTCGGCTTGATAAGGCACCATTGCTTGATAGTAGTTGTCAAAACTTGGGTGTTGTAACCATTTTTGAAACCAAGGATTAGCCTTGCCATCTATTTTGTCGATGTCTTTAGTCGCACGACCACTTTCAAATAAAGTCGTGCGCAGTTGATTACTCTTTTGCCAATTGCCATAAACGCTATTGTCCATGGTTTTATTATTGGTGACATGAAATGCCCACTCGTAATTCGCCGTTATTAAAACATTGTTTTCATAAGGCAAACCGGTAATAAGGCTTGCAGCAGAATAAGGTGCCATTGCTTTTAACGCCGGGTGCATGCGCTTTGCGGCAGCCCATTGGGTAAAGCCATTGTAGCTACCGCCGTACATAACCACGTCACCGTTACTCCACGATTGCTTGCTAGCCCAATCAATCACTCGCGTGGCATCTTCACCGTCATGCTCCCAAGGAGTAATATCATTTGAGCTTAAACGTTTACCTCTAGAATTTGCTACAACGCCAACATAACCGTGTACGGCGGCATGAATCGCCGTGTTTATATGTGTTGATTCGTCAGCATAAATAGTAAATTGTAGTGCCGTTGGACGTTTACTTTTGGCCTGTCTTTTCTTAACTATAGTGGCAGAAAGCTCAATACCATCCGGTGTTTTAATGAGAACGTCAGGCTGAATGTCATAACGTTTATTATTTTCTATCGATATGAGTGTATGACTTGTCGGGATCACTCTTGCGAGTACTCGATAAAGGTGGGCATTAACAATTAACTGTATCGCTTGGCTCGCGTTCAGCTTAGGTAAACCTTGGTAGCGTTGAAATATATCATAAGCATAGTCTTGTGCACGTGAAACCGACCATTGTAAAGCGCTACTTGTTTGAAATAATGCTTCATCATTCATATCGATTAATGACAGTCTAAATGCATCAGTTAAGGTTTTAGAAAATAATCTTTTATCTAATTTTTTAAGCTTTAGTTGAGTTTCACTATGTAAGGAGTAATGAGTATAAGAGATTGCGTTACTATGCTCTGCAATAGTGTTAAGTAAAGTTTGGTGCTGTTCTAAAATAGACAGTAATGCCACTTTATTAAACATATTGTCTTGGTTAATGGTTTCAACGCTAAACTCCTTAGCGAGTAGAACCAATTGTTGATGAAATTGCTCTTGCGTGAGTAATGCTAGTGCATCAGCCCTGCTGTTCATTGCGGTTTTATAGAGCTTTGATGGCGTGGTAAAAGTTTGTTGTTTTACTTCTTCAGCATGAACACCTGATAGAGTAGCCAAACAAGCCAATAAAACAGTTATAGATAAATATCTTAGTAAAACAGACATTGTACGCTCAATGTGTTTGTATTTTCTTTTCATCATTGCACCTTAGATTATTCAAAACCTGTATTTGAATTTGCTATGGCAGTAATGTTAAAACGATTAAATATATTTGTAGTGATAAGCGTATGACTTTTGGTGACTTGTGATGACTAAGTGACACTTATATGCTATTTTCCAGTTACTTATCCTATTATTTGGTATGTGCATGCGTTGGCAAATAGCACAGTTTATTTTTTGCGATCAACAACAAACCCTAACATCTAACCATGGTTCTGTTCAGTTAGAGCCTATGATGGTGGAATTGTTGAGCTTTTTTTGTCACAACGTAGACCAAATTATCAGCAAAGATACCCTGATCGAACAAGTATGGTTGGGTCGCATTGTGAGCGACAACGCCGTCAGTAAATTGATCACTAAACTGCGTAAAGTATTTTCTGATGATGCAAGGCAACCAAAATTTATCGCCACCTTCCCGAAAAAAGGCTACAAATTTATAGCTCACGCAGAGCAAATAGTGAAGGAAATAGCTAAGCCAATAAATGCAGACGCTGCACAAGCAAATAATAATGGTGATCGCACTTCACAAATACTCGTACAAGATAATATTACAAGCTCAAATGGCAACCTAGTCACAACAACTCAAGCGCCCACTGAAGTTCACGATTCTTCACGCAACAAAGCTTTATGGTTATTTGTTATCATCACGTCGATTATTTTAATCACCATAATTAGCCTTAATACATTACGTCAGCAACCACAACAAATACCCTTGATTGCCAATCATGCCAAAGCACTAACAACTGATGCGGGTGATGAGATGTTCCCCGACGTTTCACCTGACGGTACACGTGTTGTTTATATGTCAGTAAGAAATGATCGCATTAATTTGCTCATTAAAAATGTCATTAATGAAAGTATTGTCGAAATTAGCCATGAAGACAATATGTATCTGGGCCCAGCCAGTTGGAGTGCTGATGGTAAATTGATTGCCTACTTAGCTGCCACACCGCAGCAATGCCAATATTACATTCGCACCATCAGTGATATAGAGCTTGGCGAACCTCAGTTAATCCACAATTGTGTTGCTGGCAGTTATGGTAAAATTTTATTTACCCACGATAATAATCGTTTGGTTTATACTGAAAACTCAGGACCAAATACCCCCTACTCATTATTTGAAATTGATTTAACAACCAATAAAATAAAACGACTGAATCAACCTGAAATGTTTTTAGCCGGTAACAGTCAATTTGACTTGCATCCAATCGAAAATAAGCTGCTAATTTCATCGCCAGATAAACAACAATGGGAAGGTTTTTATTCACTAGATTTAGAAACAGATCAACTTACCTTGTTGTTTAAACAAGACGCTTATATTTGCTGTGGTATTTGGAGTCATTCAGGTACCCGAGTGGTATTAATGGGAGAGTATCCTGCATATCAGTTATTGAGTTATGACTTAGCGGGCAAAGATAAACAAATTATTTATTCTGGTAGCCTAAAGTTAAGAAGCCCAAGCCGACATAACAATGGCACTGATTACTTATTTTCATCCGGGCAAAACAATTACAACCTGCATTTAGAAAACATCTCAACTCAACAACAGCGAGTTATTGCGAATAATTCAGTGGATGAAAAGTTGGCAACATTTGCCCATCATAACAATCAAATAGCGTATATTGGTTTAGCCTCGGGGACTGAAGAAATTTGGTTAACGACAACCGAAAATAAGCAACGAGTAAAGCTCACTCAATTTAATGATAGCCGTCATTATGTTGATTTGATGTGGTCGCCAAGTGGTGAATATTTATTAGCGCTAACATTCAATGAAATGCACTTAATTAACTCGTTAACGGGTCAGTTTGAGCGTCTTAAAATACCACAAACTCAAATTAGAGGTGTTTCATTCAAATCTGCAGAAAGTGTTGCTTATAGTATTAAAGAAAATAATCAGTGGCGAGTTTATTCCTATCAATTAGACACTCAAACAGTAAAAGCTGAAGACTCTAAATGGCAGTTTGTTCAATACCAGATAACTAGCGACAACACCCTATGGCTTGACCAAGACAATAAATTATTCTTTGGCGAGTCACAAACGCCGGTGGTCACACAAAAAATATCTGCAAACTCATTAGTAAATGGACGTCGGTTTAATTTACAAAAACGTGGGCAATTATGGCTTTGGTTTGAACGTACCAATGGTAATAAAATACAAAGCTATTCTGAACAAAACAAAACGCTTACAACACTTGTCGAAACTGATGTTGAGTATTTTGATTTTCTCAACAATCAGCTGTTGTATGGTAAGGTTGAACAAATCAATACTAATATTTATCAAACACAATCACTTGATAACAAGTAACTAATTTACTATTACATTTACTCTCTATAGTGACACAAAATAGCCAAACCGAAGAACTCTGGATCGGCTTTGGTATTACCCCCGACTATTTTTGAATTGCACTTTCAAGTAATTCAATTTGTTGCATAGCTCTTGTCGATTTAGGCGCAATTTTTAACACCAACTTATAGCTTTCAATCGCTTTTTCTGTGTTGCCGATTTCAGCCCAAGTATCCGCAAGGCTTTCTTGGGCATTGGCTGAATTTGGGTATTTAGAGGTAAGAAACTCGAAGGCCAATATTGATGACTCTGCCCCGCTACCATATTTAAGCCCATAAGCTCGATAAATGATAAACCGTTCTATCGATGATTGCTCACCGTTAAAAATAGTAGGTAGGCGATTAAATACTTGGTTTAAATTTTCACTGTTTTTATCAAAAATAGCACTGATGAATTGTTCCTTAAGTGCTGCAAGTTCAAACTCTGCAGGTGCAACAATAGACATAACACTTTCAGCCAATACATCGGTCCATACATCATAGGCGTTACCATTGGTGAGATAAGCAATAGTATAATTATCGGCAGGGTTTTGAGGGTTAAAATAATGACGTAACTTAACTCTATTGCCCCCATCATGGCCAGCATGTTGGTAACCATCTTCAAGTGAATACTCAAATCCAAAAGCATAGCGACCATCTTTACCATTAGTCAGCTTCATTGGCTGCCATAATTTAGTTAACGTTTCTTTACTAACAAACTTCCCTGTTACTATTGCGGTCATAAAGGTAGTTAAGTCTTCAGGGGTTGAATACAAGGCAGAATGAGCAAAGGTATATTCAGGCCAATCAATATCAATGTTTCTTCTTATGGTTCCGTTTGCTCCCTGATAACTTGTCACCATATTTTTAATAATAGTTTTCGCACTCGCATGGCCGGTGTTTTTAAGGCCCAAAGGGGTAATGATCACCTCAGCAATCAGCTGCTGATAAGTTTTAGCTGTTTTAGCCTCTAAAATTGCAGCAAGCAGAAGGAAGTTTGTATTGTTATAACTGTTTGTTGTACCAATTTCAAAGTGTTCTGGTTCATCTACAAGTGATAAAAAAACAGCCTTTTTGCTAGCTAAAAAGTGGTTACTTTTGATTGCAGTATCAATATAACGTGGGATGCCTGAGGTATGACTTAATAGGTGTTCTACGGTAACTTCCTGCCAGTGTATAGGCAGATAAGGCAAGTACTTGCGTATAGAACCATGCAGTTCAATAGTACCATTTTCAACTTGCTGCATGATCAGCACGCTAGTAAATAACTTGGTGACAGAATAACTTGGAAACAGGTGCTTAGAGTTAATTGCCACGTCTAATTCGAAATTAGCGAATCCATATTGGCCCTTATACAAAAATTTATGATTTTTTAAAATTAATACTGATTGACCAACAACTCCATATCGTTGGCTATTTTTTTCTAACTGCAAATCCAAAGATTTTTGCATTGAAGCGGGTATTTCAGCTATGGCTGAAGCGGGTAAAGTCGCCAATAAGGACAACAATATAATTGAGTAGATAGCGCGCATGTTAGTCCTTATGGAAAAACGTTTAACCAGTATTTGATCATAGAAGCATTATGCAGGATTATATATCACTTGACTAAAATGGTCTCTATGCTTGTTTGAACTATCTTTGACAATAAAAAAGGGATCTAAATAATTAGATCCCTTTTATCATTTCAGCCCAAACTAAGTAGGCTTAAAACTAACTAAGCTGTAGGCTTGTTATTTATTTTGTTCGGCAAGGTATAACCAAGTATCAAGTACTGAATCAGGGTTAAGAGATACACTATCAATGCCCTGTTCTACTAACCATGCTGCAAAGTCTTTATGATCTGAAGGACCTTGACCACAAATACCTACATATTTACCACGTGCTTTACAGGCTTTAATTGCCATTGAAAGTAGTGCTTTAATGGCAGGGTTACGCTCATCAAATAAATGCGCAATTAAACCCGAGTCACGGTCTAAACCAAGTGTTAACTGAGTTAAATCGTTTGAACCAATTGAGAAGCCATCGAAGTGATCTAAGAATTGGTCAGCTAATAATGCATTAGACGGTAATTCACACATCATAATAACACGTAAACCATTCTCGCCACGTACTAAGCCATTTTCAGCAAGTATCTCAATCACTTGTTCAGCTTCTTCAAGGGTACGCACGAATGGGATCATGATCTCAACGTTGGTCATGTCCATGTCGTTACGAACACGCTTGATCGCATCACATTCCATAGCAAAACATGCACGAAAATCTTCAGAGATATAACGCGCAGCTCCACGGTAACCAATCATTGGATTTTCTTCGTCTGGTTCGTATATATCGCCACCGACAAGGTTAGCGTATTCGTTTGATTTAAAATCAGACATACGAACAATGACTTTTTCCGGTGCAAAAGCACAGGCTAAAGTAGAGATACCTTCAGTTAGTTTAGTGATATAGAATTCGGTAGGAGATTCATAACCAGCAATGATGTCAGTGATTTCAGCTTGTAAATCAAGTGATTCATTATCAAAGTTTAATAATGCTTTTGGATGCACACCGATCATTTTGTTAATAACAAATTCAACGCGCGCTAAACCAATACCAGCATGTGGTAAGCGGGCAAAAGAGAATGCTCGGTCAGGGTTACCAACGTTCATCATTACTTTGATAGGAATGTCAGGCATGTTGTCAATTTCAGACGTGGTTATTTCGTAATCTAATTGGCCTTCATAAATGAAACCAGTATCACCTTCAGCACAAGAAACCGTAACATCTGATCCGTCTGCGATACGAGAAGTTGCATCACCACAACCAACTACGGCAGGAATACCCATTTCACGTGCAATAATAGCCGCATGACAAGTACGGCCACCACGGTTAGTAACAATGGCTGAGGCGCGTTTCATGATTGGTTCCCAATCTGGGTCAGTCATGTCGGTAACTAGTACATCGCCGGGTAAAATTTTGTCCATTTCAGCAATTGATTTAAGAACTTTAACTTTACCTTTACCAATTTTTTGACCAATTGAACGGCCTTCACAAATCACTTTTGATTTGTCTTGTAATTGAAACTGCTCAATTACGTTAGCGCTTTCACGGCTACGAACTGTTTCAGGACGTGCTTGCACGATATATAACTTACCGTCTAAGCCATCTTTAGCCCATTCAATATCCATTGGACGTTGGTAATGCTGTTCAATGATCACCGCTTGACGAGATAACTCTTCAATTTCGCTGTCGGTAATTGAAAAAGTATTCGACTGTGCTTCATCAATATCAACAATATCGACTTGCTTGCCGTGCTCTGGATTATCCGCATAAATCATCTTAATGGCTTTAGAGCCAATATTACGACGAACAACTGCAGGTTTGCCTTTTGCTAGAGTTGGTTTGTGTACGTAGAACTCATCAGGGTTTACTGCGCCCTGCACAACCATTTCACCTAATCCAAAGCTTGACGTGATAAAGACTACATCGTCAAAACCAGACTCAGTGTCGATAGTAAAAATCACACCAGAGGCCGCAATATCACTACGTACCATACGCTGAACACCAGCAGATAACGCCACGCCACGATGGTCGTAACCAGAGTGCACACGATATGAGATGGCACGGTCATTAAATAATGATGCATATACGTGTTTGATAGCAACCATTACTGATTCAAAGCCACGCACGTTAAGGAATGTTTCTTGTTGACCGGCAAAAGATGCGTCTGGCATATCTTCTGCGGTAGCTGAAGAGCGAACAGCAAATGAAGCTGCATCGCCAAATTCACCAGCTAAGGCACTATATGCCTGTTCAATGTCTTTTTGCATTTGCGGAAGGAAAGGTGTGTCGATTATCCAGTTACGGATTTTTTCACCACAGTCAGTTAACGCGGCAATATCGTCAACATCTAATGTATCTAATAAAGCATAAATTTTATCATTTACGCCTGATTGCTCAAGGAACTCATTAAAAGCGAATGATGTGGTTGCAAAACCACCGGGAACTTGCACACCTAAATTTTCTAGGTTACTGATCATTTCACCAAGCGATGCATTTTTACCACCTACGCGGTCTACATCACCCATGCCCAAATCTTGATACCAAAGTACATTCTCTTGCACGCGTCTCTCCATAAGAGTTAACAAATTATTAGGTTGAGGTTAATCCTCAAAAGTCGTCGACATTTTACACTGCATAAGGCTAAACTAAAACCCTAATTGAAAGTTTTTACATGAGATAACAAAATGCGAGCAGCTTTTTACATTTCCGATGGTACCGCGATCACTTCTGAAGTTTTTGGCCATGCCCTACTATCACTATTCCCTCTTGAGTTTGAACACATTACCATCCCATTTGTAGAGACCGTAGAGAAAGCCGTCGAAGTTAAAAAACAAATTAATCTAACTTATAAGAGAACGGGTGAAAAACCATTCGTATTCCATACATTTGTAAATAATGACACCAGAGAAGTAATTGATGGCTGTGAAGGCGTTATCTACAACTTTCTTGAGCATTTTATTAAGCCGGTAGAAGAACAGCTTGGGGTGTCCGCCAAACCTAAAGCCCATCGCACTCACTCTATTCATGAAAATAGTTATGACTATCGAATTGACGCAGTAAACTTTGCCTTAGCCAATGATGATGGTAGCAAGGTGACAGATTATGAGCATGCCGATGTTATATTGGTTGGTGTGTCACGTTCGGGTAAAACCCCTACTTCATTATATTTAGCCCTGCAATATGGTGTAAAAGCCGCTAACTATCCATTTACCGATGATGATATGGATGAATTAGACTTGCCCGCGTTTTTGAAAAAACACAAAAAGAAACTGTTCGGCTTAACCATTGACCCTGGTCGCTTGCATGATATTCGTGATGTGCGTTTAGCAAATTCGAAATACTCATCGGCAAGACAATGTCGTATGGAAGTAAGAGAAGTAGAAAAGTTGTATAAGAAAGAAAAAATCCCTTTTATTAATACCACTAAGTTCTCAGTTGAAGAAATATCGGCAAAAATATTATCTGAAACAGGATTACAACGCTACAAGTACTAACTTAGTTAATAACTATATAAAAAAACGGTTCCATTAGGAGCCGTTTTTACCTATATTATCAGCATTATTTAGTACTATAAAAAAGAATTCTAATGACCATTCAAACAGATGGCTTTCGTACCTCATTAATTGAGCATCTTATTTCACCTGCGCAATTAGCTCGTGACATCCCTTTATCTGATGAAAATGCCCAATTCATCATGGAATCTAGAACGACTATTGAAAACATCATAAGCGGTAAAGATAAGCGCTTATTAGTCGTTATTGGCCCTTGTTCTATTCATGACACCGAAGCTGCACTTGATTACGCTGAAAAATTAAAAGTTATTCGTGATAAATACATCGATAGCTTATATATAGTAATGCGAGTGTATTTTGAAAAGCCGCGTACCACGGTTGGTTGGAAAGGCTTAATTAGTGATCCTGATTTAGACAAATCATTTAACGTTGAAAAAGGCTTACACTTAGCGCGTAACCTGTTGATGCAAATTAATGCTATGGGTTTACCCGCTGCAACCGAATTTTTAGATATGGTTACCGGGCAGTATATTTCAGACTTGATCAGCTGGGGAGCAATTGGCGCGCGTACTACAGAATCTCAAGTACACAGAGAATTAGCATCAGCACTATCTTGTCCAGTAGGATTTAAAAATGGTACCGACGGCAATGTCAAGATTGCCATAGACGCCATTCAAGCATCAAGTGTTCCGCACGTATTGTATTCGCCAGACAAAAGCGGCCAAATGTGTATTTACCAAACATCAGGCAACCCATTTGCGCATTTAATATTACGTGGTGGCAAAAAACCTAATTTTGCTAAAGTTCACGTGGACAGTGCTTGTGGTGTACTAGAAAACGCTGGCTACACGCCAAGTTTGATGATTGATTGCAGCCATGGTAATAGTGAAAAAGATCACAACAAACAAATTAACGTTGCCGAAGATATTGCCTCTCAAATGCTTGCCGGTTCAACAGGTGTATTTGGCGTAATGATAGAAAGCTTCTTAAAAGCTGGAAATCAACAAGTGATCGCTGGCCGCCCACTGACTTACGGTCAAAGTATTACTGATGCTTGTGTTGATTTAGAGCAAAGCGAGAAGATTTTAGATATTTTAGCGGATGCAGTACCGGCTTAAATAGTCACGTCTATATAGGCGAATTTATTCGCCTATAGCTTCTGTTTAACCAACAAATACCCATTACCCTATTCGTAGAGGCAAATTTATTCGCCTGTTTAACGCTTAATCTTTATGGAATAGCAAATGAACACACACACCGTAATTATTGGCGCTGGATTAAGCGGTTTATATGCAGCCTCTCTTTTAGAGAAACAAGGCGTTGATTATATTGTGATTGAAGCCAGACCTCGTATAGGTGGGCGTATTTTATCTAGTAGTATTATTGACAATGTTAGCAACAATAATGATATTAACAACACCCGCTCCTGTGATGGTTTATTTGATTTAGGCCCTTCATGGTTTTGGCCTCAACAAAACCCTAAGTTCAGCCAGCTTATTCAACAGTTAAACTTATCAAGCTTTAAGCAACATGAAACCGGCGACTACCTTTTTCAACGAGCGCAAAACACACCTATTGAAAGATATAAACAAGAGCAAATACCGTCACAAGGTTCAATGCGCGTTAATGGTGGCATGCAGGCTGTTGTTGATAAATTATCACAGAAAATACCGATTAATAGATTACGCTTGAATACCAAGGTATTTCAAATTGAATATAGCGACCAAACAGAATTAAATAGAGTGCATATAACCAATGAAAATAACCAACAAGTCATAGAGGCTAGTAATGTTATTTTTGCACTGCCACACCGGTTACTCGCCGAATCAATTACCCTGATCCCTGATCTGCCTGTCGATATTAAAAATAATTTCTTAAAAAAGCCTACCTGGATGGCAGCTCACGCTAAATTCACCGCGGTTTATGAACAACCATTTTGGTATGACAATAACTTATCTGGCTCCGCCAGCAGCCAAGTGGGTCCGTTAGTAGAAATACATGATGCTACAACCCCATCAGGTCAAGGCGCCCTATTTGGCTTTGTCGGTATTGATGCACAAACAAGACAACAAATTGGTTTGGATGAAGTAAAACAAGCTGCGCTAAAACAATTGGTTGACCTCTTTGGAGAACAAGGCCAAAATCCATTAGCCGTTGAACTTATAGATTGGAGCCAAGAGGCGTTTACAGCGACTAAAGCAGACAAAAATGCACCTTCAGACCATCCGAATTACGGTCTACCTAAAGGTGTTGAGCGTTTGCATGCTCATGGTTGGTATTTTTCGGGTACAGAATCAGCACACCATAATGGTGGTTATTTAGAAGGCGCTTTAGAAGCGTCTAAAAATGCAATACAAGCAATGAATATTCAATAATTGCGCCTATATAAATCACCTAAAAAATCCCTCGCAATCAATTATTCTGTAATTGCAGTTATGGCACTAATACAATCGGTATGTTAATAGTGTGAGCCAGATTATTAGCGACACTGCCCAGCAATAAGTCAGTAATACGAGAGCGCCCTCTGCGGCCAACGAACAATAAATCGGCATGCTCTTTTTTAATACAATCAGTTAAAATTTCATTAGGGTCGCCCCATATCAATTCATGTTCTATGTGCACGTTTTTGGCCGCAAACTTCTCAATTATGGGCTTAATGACCTTGTTATTTATACGTTTCTCTTCCTCGTTATGATCATAAACCGGAGGAGCTACGCTTTGACCAATTAGTGTAGGTACCAGGAGTATCCTAATGGCATAAATCAGTTTGATTTTTGCGCCCGTTGATTCGGCCAAACTGACCGCTTGTTCAGCGGCCCTTACCGACCATTCACTGCCATCGAATCCAACTAAATAGACTTGTTTGGTCATAACTAAACTCCTTATTAATATGTAAATTTAACAACTAGGGTTAATAGCCATAATGTCTATAACCATCCCTGCTAGGCACAACTAGCTTATATTGTGGTTGTAAAAACTCAACTAAATCGACCAGTTCAGTCACTGTCATTACATCGTTATAAACCGTCATTTTAGAGTGTTCACCATCTTTATAAATACTAAGTGAGTATTGTCTTGAGAATTTATGAGAAGGATTAATAACCGATGTAACGAGTTCAGCATAGGTTTTTATCTGAGTGGTATTACCGCCAAGTTTTACAGAAAACTGTGGATTATCAGGTTGGGTAAAGCCTTTTAACATATGACACGAACTACAGTCATATTTAGTAAATACCAGTTTGCCATTTGTTACATTACCTTCAGGTAAATTAAAGCCTCTAGGCGAATCAACGCCACGGTCACAACTCACTAGTCCAATAAAAACCAATGACATAAAACAAAAGATCAAGTACTTCATGTAAACCTCCAACAATTAACATTTGTAATATTTGAAAGGATTAGTTGCACTGTTTTATGACTCATAGGTAACTAATACCATTCTGTATAACTACTATTAAGTATAGAGGCTTGCTTTACTTCAACAAATTTAATGGCATCATTGTTGATTAAGATCAACAATAATTTAGAGCAAATTAAAATGACTAGTAACTGTTAGTAATGGTTATAAATGACCATTAATCATTAATAGCTAAGTGTATAGAGGTATAACAATAATTTAGTTTAAAGTAGCCAATAAGCCATCACTAGCATCTTCAATTAAATTGAGTACCAATTCAAAGCCCATACTTCCACCATAGTATGGGTCAGGTACTTCTTGCTCGGTGAATTCAATACCATAATCTAAAAACAGTTTCACTTTATACTGTAAATGCTCTGGTGCCATGGCTAATAAGTTAGACAAATTGTCTTTATCCATGGCAAGGATTAACGAAAACTTTTCAAAGTCATCAACCACCACTTTACGAGCACGAATACCTTTAAAGTCATAACCTCTGGTAACGCCCGCAGCTTGCGAACGTTCATCCGGTTTATGGCCTTTGTGATAACCTATAGTGCCAGCAGAATCAATTTTTATATCCATACCCAATTGTTTAGCCTTATGACGAAATACAGCTTCTGCAGAAGGCGAACGACATATGTTACCCATACAGACAAACAGTACACTCTTTATTTTATTAAAATCAGACAACAACAGTAATCCCTATATAAATAACAAACTACTTTAAGATTAAAAGTAGCAACTTGAATGCTCCTAATAATCAATAGATCAAAAATTGAATAGTTGCAATTTATTGCCGGTTAATTGATTACAAATATTAGAAAACTATCAATACTTAATTTTGTCCCATTAGAATTAATCATTTAAATTCTAATTAACACTACATTAAATGTTTGAGAATTTATCTAATGAAAAGTCAATAAAACACCTGATCTTCCTAGCAACATATTTTCGATGAGGGTAAATAGCAAACAGGCCAAATTCTAATGTTGTATAGTTCGGTAATATTGGGATTAAGCGCCCATCCTTTATCGCATCTTTAACGATAAAGTCAGGGGTCATCGCAATTCCGCCACCTGCAATAGCAATTTCACCAACGGCCTGTGGGCTATTAGCTGCAACAGCGGAGTTAACATTTATGGTTTCTGCTACTCCTTCTGGCGAAATGATAGGCCATTGTTTTCCAATTCTAAAATTACTATCAATAATACAGCGGTGATTTGCAACTTGCTTTGGTGATTCAGGCAGTCCATATTTTTTCACATAACTAGGAGATGCAGATAACACTAAAGGGAAGGTTTTTAAGTGTCTTGCGATCATGTTGGAGTCGTCAACACCACCTATACGTAAGCGGACATCAATCCCCTCTTCTAACATGTCGATAGCGCCATTTGTTAATATCAACTCAACTTTTAACTCGGGATATAAGTCCAGAAATTCTGGTAATAATGGGGCTAATTGTGTTTCACCAAAGGTTACTGGCGCGCTAATTCTTAATACTCCGCGTGGGTTAGTTTGCTCGTCAGTGACATTATCGACCATAACCGAAAACTGTTCGAGTAAAGTTACAGCGTCCTCATAGTAACGTCGGCCAGCATCAGTCAGCGCTAATTGTCTGGTGGTACGATTAAATAACCGAATACCTAACTTACTTTCCACTTCGCCTACGTACTTACTCACCAAGGCCTTCGACATGCCAAGCCTTTCACTCGCAGCTGTAAATGAGTGTGTTTCAACCACAGCTATCACTGTTTTTAATCCGTCTAATGTATCCATCATTTTCTCAATATATAACGTCTTGTAGACAATACCATTATCAACACTGCATTGACAATCATTCAATAGTACCCCTATTTATCAATGAATCGTTGTTATTCATAATAGCTCCATCAAAACTTAAACAGCTAAGAGTAAATAGTTTAACGAGGATTACAGATGTCAAAAATAGAGATATATACCCGCCCAGGTTGTGGCTATTGCACACACGCCAAGCGGTTATTAACAAGCAAAGGCTTGGTATTCAGTGAATACGATGTCTATCAACAGCCAGAAAAGATTAAACAGTTACATGCAAGAACTTCGGGCAGAACTTACCCGCAAATATTTTTAGATAACAAATCTATTGGCGGTTTTACTGAATTATTAGCAACAGCAGAAAGTGATTTACTAACCAAAACTAACGACTACATTAAATAGGAAGATGACCATGAATACATATTTAAAATCAACTAATAACAGCACATTTAAGCGTTATTTATTAGCAGCAACAGGCGTTTTAATGCTTAGTTTTACCGGTGTAAATGCAGCACAAGCGGGTCAAACACTGCACAAAACCATTAAGGTTCAAGATCAGGATATTTTTTATCGTGAAGCAGGGGTCGATAACAAGAAAACAATAGTTTTACTGCACGGTTTTCCAACGTCATCGCATATGTATCGCGATTTAATTCCTAAACTATCTGAGGATTACCACGTTATAGCGCCAGACTATCCTGGGTTTGGTAATAGTTCAATGCCAGCGTTAGATGAGTTTGAGTATAGCTTTGATAATCTAGCTAAAATCACTGATGCATTTTTGGCTAAAGTTGGTGCCGAGGAATATACCATGTATGTAATGGACTATGGCGCACCTATTGGCTTTAGAATTGCGGCAGCACATCCAGAAAGAATACAAGGTCTTATTATTCAAAACGGCAATGCTTACGATGAAGGTTTACGTGACTTTTGGCAACCTATTAAGGCGTATTGGAAAGATAAGACTGCAGCCAATGCTAAAGTCCTTAAAGATAACCTATTAACTATCGGTGCGACTGAGTGGCAGTACACAAATGGCACTCGAAATAAAGAAACGATCAGCCCAGATAATTGGATTGTTGACCAAGCCAAGCTAGACCGACCTGGTAACAAAGCAATACAACTGGAGTTATTTCACTCTTATGGGACAAACCCAGCACTTTATCCAGAATGGCAGGCTTATTTTAGAGAGCACCAGCCAGCAACATTATTAGTATGGGGTAAAGGTGATTATATCTTCCCAGAAGAAGGTGCACATCCATACAAACGTGATTTGAAAAACTTAGACTTTCATATTCTTGACACAGGCCACTTTGCACTAGAAGAAGATGGTGATGTTATTGCTAATCATATTCTTAAGTTTATGAAAAAAAACAAGTAATTAAGAATCTTCCCTTGGCGCTTTAGCTTAAAACTTAAGTTAAGGCGTCTTTTTTATATGACTCTACATAAATTTAGACAAAAGATTGCAATGTTTAGATCTTTTGTCGCCTATTAATTTGAATCATTGATAGCTGTATTATTTCAATGTTTAGCACTTATTAATTGAACTAAAAGGAATATGATCATGACAACCTTACTCGCACAAGTTAAAAAATTGGCTTTATATCATTATGAGAGCTGCCCTTATTGTGCAAAAACACGCAGTGCAATTAAAGCGTTAGGCCAAAGTATTGAACTTAGAAATATTCAACTGCAACCTGAAAATCGTACCGAGTTATTACAAGGTGGTGGCAAAGCACAAGTACCGTGTTTACGTATTGATACCGACCAGGGTGAATCTCAGTGGTTATATGAGTCAGATGACATTATTAACTTTGTTGCACAACAGCAAAATGAGTTATTTCGTCTAGCGCTCACGGCCTAGCGTTACTAAATACATAATGAGTTTAATCTGACTAACAGCAATCCAATTAAATAGGTTATTTAGTTAAAATGAATATATATATCAGGGCGTTAATGGTTTCTGTGATTGTTGGTAGTACTTTATTATTTATTAATCAATTTAATGCACTATTTGGTCAATCAAGTATTCGAATAATACCCGCCCTATTAACCTATTGTGTGCCTTTTATTGTATTTTTACTTGGCAATCGAAGTAATACAAAAAATAAAGGAAAGTAAATGCTAAATATGGATTTGGATAAAAAAGTGACTATTCAAACACATCAACAACCTTTGGAGGATAGTTCTCAAGCAGGTATTTGGCGTAAACCTTTAGCAAGAGAGTACGCTGAGAGAGGTCATGCAAGCAGTTTAGTGACATTTGATCCAGGCGCTAGTTTTAAAGATCATGATCAACCTCTAGGGGAAGAAATATTGCTTATGTCAGGTACCTTTTATGATCACAGTGGCGACTATCATAATGGTTAAAATAGGACACTTATAATAAATAGGACTCTGTAAACCAAATGCCATTTTTAAACTAAAGTGGCTAATAAATTAGTGAACAACAATTAGCGCCAATACTGCTAATTCATATTATTTATAGATGATTATATTGTCTTAAATCCATACAACACCATTAAATTAGTAGATCATCTATCCTTTCATTTAGTTTACAACTGATATGATTCGACATTTCTAGAACTATTGACATATCAATTAAATGCTTATATCATCAATCGCTTGGAAATAAGGTTTATTTGTGTGATGAATACTGATTAACCAGAACAATTCCACCAATATAATTCGATAATTCGATAATTCCAGTAATTTAGAGGTTAAATATGAAGCATCATCAAATCATTCCACACTATTCAATTAAAGAAAGCGTTAAAAATTTCAAGGCAATTTCAGGATTTACACACGCACCAAAAGTATTAATTCTATATGGCTCTCTTCGAGAAGGATCATTTAGTAAAATGCTTGCCATCGAAGCAATGAAAATATTACAAAAATTTGGTGCTGAAGTGAAGATATTCAATCCTGAGGAATTACCTATTTTTGATTCTGTTAGCTCTAGTAACCATAAAGTTATAGAGTTAAGAGAACTCGCGATATGGTCAGAAGCCATGGTTTGGTGCTCTCCGGAACTGCATGGAAATTTCACTTCAGTATTTAAAAACCAAATTGATTGGATCCCCTTGAGTGATGGTTCAATAAGACCTACCCAAGGAAAAACATTAGCTTTAATGCAAGTCAATGGCGGCTCTCAATCGTTTAATGTGGTTAATAATTTGAGAATTTTAGGTCGATGGATGCGCATGTTCACTATTCCGAATCAGTCATCTGTGCCAAAAGCATTTCAAGAGTTTGACGATGCGGGGTTAATGAAATCATCGCCTCTAAGAGACCGTGTAGTAGATGTTATGGAAGAGTTAGTTAAAATGACATTGGTGCTAAGGGAACAGAGTGATTGGTTGACTCAACGGTTTTCTGAAAATAAATCGGCCCATGAAGAAACTTTAATTGAGCAACCAGCCTGCTGTATATAGAACAAGATTAATAGCTCTACTGAAAATACAACCTAGCATGTACAGTTCTCAGTTAATGTTTAGTGTCAGATTCACTATGATAATAAACAAAGCACATAATATGTTCATCCCGAGAATGGGAAGAGTATAACGAAAAGAGATCCTGAAATTGGGACGAACGATACTTTTAGCCTAAAATTCATTTCATTGGAAAAATTTAAAGCTGATTTAAACGACTTGGATACCATAACCAACACCTATTTCTTCTATCTATTTAGGTCAATGTTATATCTCCCCCCTCTCTAGGGATTTATATTAGATGAAACATTTTGAAACTAAAAAACAAAAAAATTGTTCGACAAAACGATTGTAAACACGCTAAAACTGTTTGTTAAACACATGAAATCCTTGATTAAACAAGGAATTCACCTGAATTAGCAAATGGAATACATATGAAAAAAGAAATATTGTCTGTCGTCCTTACCTCTACATTATTAGTGGCATGTGGCGACTCAGAAAAGCAAATACTCGTTAAAGATTATTTTAATGCTATGCAAACAAAGGATGTGGTTACACTTCAATCAATTCTTAAAAACCCGAAGAACGCTGATATGTTCTCGCCTGAGTCCGGGTTTTCAATGACCTCAAAAAACTTTGAAATTTTAGATGATGTGCCACAAGGTGTAAACGTTAAATATTCACGTTTTTGTTATGCTGACATAGTTGTTCCAACGGTTGTTGTGAGCTCCGACAAAGGCTACAAAATTGATATGATGGCAACCATGAAAGGCGAATTTAAGGCGATGAAAGAGGCTAAGCCGCTCAAAAAATATTGTTATGATTTTGAAGATAAACCGCTTTCAGGACAATTAAATGGAAAGCCTTGGGCTTATGTGAAATCACACGCCAGAGAAATTAATTGGGGAACGAATATAACGACAAGCATTTCATTGTACGCCGAAGACTGTGATATGGAATATTCAGGGGGATGTACTTTACCCAATCTGAACATTTCTAATTTAAAATTAGATACCGACGGTGGCAACTTTGGTCCAAGGGAAAATATGACAATACACACGCCTCCTGGTGATAATGAAACAATTTCTCAAGGAAGTTACCGTCTAACAAACGTTGAAAATAATAAAGTAAAAGTAGAATTGAGTTTCAAGGCTGATAATGGCAATTATGTTAATGGCTATGTTTTGTTAGATCAATCTAAATAGGCTTTTATTATTGGTAGCATTTTTTTCTTAAGGGAATGTTCGAATGACTAACCGTTGAATTTAAGCAGTAAATTCAGATATTTCGACCGCAGCCGAAAATATCTGATTTTAGTGCTATCAAATAAAATTATCATGACAAAAATTATTTATTGGCTTGCAATTTAGAGGCCTGTTTATTTAGCTGTTTTAAGGTTAAAGGCATCACTATGTATGAAATGATAGGTACAATAATCACTAGATCGATGCACACTTGTAAAAACTTATTCGGCGGTAACATAAGATGAACCCATTGTGGAATAAAGTACACTAAAGGAACCAGTGCAAAATAATTAATTAGGGCAATTAAGTGTTTATTTGGTGTTGTCATTTATAATCCTTAACATAAAATGTCAGCTCGAATGTGGTCGAATTAATATACGCTAGCTCATAAAACGCTATTCTTTATCCTGTGAAATGCGTGTATTGACTTACAGCATCAGACAATACATGGCTTTTTCGTGTTGATTAGCACCCACTACTTCAGCCAATATCGATGACTATGTCTCTACTTTATTAGTCATTTAAGACAAGTTTCGAATCACGATAACTTCGGTATCGCTGGTTGCCTTAATTTCTGTTTCATAGCTACGAATTAAGTCGCCATCTTCTGCCTTAAAGATGTTATGAGTATCTGAAAACTCCGCACTTCCTTTGCATATATAAGCTAAAGTTTCATCATTGAATTTAATACTTTTACCTGCAGTTAAACGCACAATATCAATAGTAGTGTTACTATAAAAAGTTTTATTTTGGCCTTTCTTACCACCATAAATACGAGTAACACCACTTTCTTTTACCGTGTAATGTTTATATGCCGCTGGTTCACCTAACTCATCTGGCAATACCCATAATTGCAGCATACGATTTTTAGTCATGTCTGGATTGACTTCATTATGCGAGAACCCCTCACCTCCGGCTCTTTGTACTTGTGCTTCACCAGCACTAACATTTTGACCATGTTCTAGTGAACCTTCATGACTAACTCGGCCTTCCAGCATGATTGAAATGACATCCATTTCCTTATGTGGATGCATATGTGTTTCGCCACGAGGGTTATATCGTGCATCTGCGAGGTAAACGAAGTTAGCGATACCATCGAATGTATTGGCCGACTTTCGGCTACCAAAAACACGACGATCCATCAGTAAACGATGTTCGGTTAAGCCAGCAAAACCACCTAAGGGTAATGATTCTTTACTAAGTACTTGCATGTTCCACTCCATTTATTAAATTCTGTAATATTTTTCAATGATAAAATATTAACACCAACACATTATATTGATAAATACCGAAATGTTGATATCATAATCCCAAATTCAACAACAATGTATGTGAGTTTGACTCTATGGATCACGATTTAAATGACATGATGGTGTTTTTGGCAGTCGTAGAAACAGGTAGCTTTACACTCGCGGCAGACAGGATTGGTATTCCAAAAGCTAATGTCAGTCGCAAAGTTTCACGATTAGAACACCACTTAAATATCACTTTGTTAGAACGAACTACCCGCTCCCAACGTCTAACAGAAGCAGGAAAACTCTATGTCCTACATTGCAAACGTGTTCAAGAAGAGTTGGATTTAGCTACAACATCTATCTCTGAAATACTCCATAATTATAAAGGTGAGTTGAAGGTTGGAGCTTCCGTTGCAACAGGACAACAAATTTTGAGTCCTGCGCTTTCGAGGTTTATGCACCAATTTCCGGAGTTAAATGTCCAGCTTAATTTAGTCAATCGACGCGTTGACTTCATTGAGGAAGGCTTTGATGTGGTGATCCGTATTGGCCAATTAAACGACTCTATGCTAATCGCTAAAAAACTCGGTACCATTACTCGACGTTTATTTGCTAGCTCAACGTATCTTGCTAAAAATGCTAAACCAAGCACAGTAAATCAATTAGCTGAACACCAGTTACTTATTATGAATCCAATAAATAATGATGCCAAATTAAAACTAGTATCGACAGATGGAGAAGAGTTTACAATTAACCGTAAACCAAGATTATTGGTTGATGACTTTAGTATTCTAAAACAATCTCTTATTGACGGTTTGGGGATTGCTATTTTACCCGAATATATGTGTCGTGAAGAAGTCTTAGCAGGAACATTAACTAAAATAATGCCGAACTGGGGGATGATAGATCTGAATATTTATGCGCTTTATCCTCGCAATAGAGCTAAGATCCCAAAAGTAAAAGCATTTGTTAATTTTGTTATTGAACTTTACCGAGAAGAGTTAAAACAGTGATCGAAAGCATCATTAAAATTTAGTAATGAATAAAGCTCAAATGTTTATCAACGAGTCTATCCGCTAAATGGTGAATATAGTTACTCATAACTTTATGCGAAATGCCTAACACTATTTCTAGCAATTGGTTGTTTTCATAACCAACTTGCTAACATTCTGATATAACCGATTGCTCTGGTCACCCTCTATTATGTGCCAAAGCAAATATGCGCCAAACCACAAGTGTTTTCGTGTATACCTATAATTTTTTAGCCGAAATTAATGAGCTGTTCAATATAACAGTACATTGCTTATAATTTTTTATCTTATTATCAGACACTTAAATGCATCCTAGATTAAAAAAATATCAGATATTTTCATTATGATTTTCAATTATTCATCGAATAGAATTTAAATATGACACAAATTAATTAAATTACAAAAAGCTTTACTCGACCATACTCATTAAGTGATTGTTTAGTCATTAACATTGAATCTCTACTTAGAGTGTATTAACTTAACTATAATTATTGTTTTTATATTCAGTAGGTATTCGGTGTTTAAGCCCCTCCTAGTAATAGCAGCATCGATCATGTTTTCATCCGGACAGATAAAAGCAGCCTCAATAACTGAGTTAAATCCTCAGGTAACTGCCGACGCGACATTACATTTTGAACAAATTTTTTCCACCGGTGTATTACTTAGTGATAGTGAAAGTTTATCATTTGGGGTGAGTAATTTTGATCCAAATAGTGTGGTATCTACAAGCGATAGATTTGAAGTCATTGATAATTCCGAGCGCCGCAATAAACTCAAAGTATTTACAGTTCCATTAGGTATAGAACTCGATAGCGAACGATATTTTTTTGACGAACTTAAACTTAAGTTTTCCTATGTAGATCAAAATGAGAAACAAGAGTTTGCACTCGACGATAGTGAGAATGTCAGTCAAAGTAGTACTGATACTATCTATACTATTTATGCCGGCCTTACTAAAAATTACGCATTATCAAAACGTTGGGAGTTAAAAGCTGGTGCCGGTGTGTATCTGATGTATCATGAGAATGATCATCAGTATCTTGGAAACGATGCAGATAAAATAGATACCGAACTCGAAGGCCTTATTAATAATACCTATGCAACGGCTGCACTGATTGAACCTTATGCTCATTTTAATTACGTAAAAAATAAGAATTGGGGCCATTGGAAATGGCAAACACGGGCAGGAATATTTACCGGCATAGGTGTTACCGGTTCAGCTTCCGCTAAAGGTGCAGAGCCCTCCGGTTGGAAATTTACCAATGGAGTTAAATACTTTTATAATCTCACTAACGATAATACTAACGCAGAACAATTTTATTTGAAATTTCATCGTATCGATTTAAATGGTGATATGGTATCGACAATAGGCACCCATTACTATTATGAGCTTGGCTTGGGCATACTATTTAATACCAAAGGCCGCATTCCATGGCTGGATAATGCAGGTATAGGCATTAACATAAACCAAGGCAGTGACTTAAGTGGCGGCAGTATCGTGCTATATTTTAATGAACTATAAACTAAATATTTACTGTTTAAATCGATCACTGGGGATAAAAACAACCGCAGCGGTAATCAACAAATGAACCAAGCTACTCCATGTCGACGAAAATAAAGCCGAGATAACTAATTCAACCACCAAAATAACTAAAATGGCCCACCAACCAGGTAATCCGGTATCACGAATGCGTTTAGCCAAAATATTATATGATGCAAAAAAATAGCCACAAATAAAAATTAAAGACGTGACTAAGTATGGCCCTGAAAAGGCATTTTCAAGCTGGTTTTGTGCATCGGTAAGGTTCCCTGAAGCAATATGTTCAGCAATTCCTAGCGAAAGTACTGTTGCAACAATAAAGGCAATTAACAGCCCCATCAATAATAGCGAATACCATATATAAGACATTCGCAATAAAGTACCTGACTTTATATCCAAAAATAATACTTTAAACATTTTTACGTTAACCTCTTAGCCTACGGGAACTGCAAACAGCGTTATAAACAGTAGTACACCGGAGAGTAAGATCAAACCTGTTTTTAATAAGACTGACTTAGTTACCGTCATTGCGACAATACATTGAATGAAGTAATAAAACGCAAATGAACGAGAAGCTAAGGCTAGCACTTCAAAGGTATCTACCGTCCAGGTAAGTGCTATAGCGCCAATACCGACAATTAAATAACCTTTTTTTTGCGATAATTTACCTTTACTCATTTCAGTCATGTTGCCAGCCGCAGCTAATGTATCAGCAACCGCTGCCGAGAACTGGCTTAATGTTGCGGCAAGGATTAAAGGCGTGACTAGTAACAGTGAGACTGTACCAATCAAGTCAATTAAGCTGTGGTCGTTATATTGGCCATTTAAGGTATGAACCACGGGCAATGCCAAAGCAACGAAACTGACATAAACAACCGTTGATATAATTTGTGACCAACGAGATGTTTTGATTCTAAGCGCAGCGCCATAGTTTGCGCCTAGGTAGCGACTTGTTTCAAACCCTTGCACAACAATTAAGGTGCCTGCCAAAATTGTTAATATCTTCCAGTTAGAGTGTTCAATCCAAGTAGGCATTATTATCCCACTTGGTGAAGTCCAAGCACTAAAGTCAAAGTCGACTAAGGCAACGGTCAATATAAGGATCACCGCAAAGGTTACATACAACGCCCATTTTTCTAGAAACTCTAATGGTGCGAGTCCTTTAATTAAGCCAATTAAGGTAATAACAACAATGATCACGGTTGTTAATACATCTTCATTGGCGTGATTATCAATACCGAAGCCGGTAAGAACAAACGCCGATAGAATATGCAAATACAAACATACCGATATGACATAGGCGAGTACTAAGGCAACGTCAGATAGCCGTTGAAAAAATACAGTAGATTTAGCAGGGGTCGCCACTAAGGCCGGCTCAACATTTTTGATGTTATAGCGAATAACTTCACCAACCAAAAATGCCAAACCACAAATTAACAGCATTGCGTAGACAGAAAAGTAAGCAACAGCGCCTGCTAATATAGGCACTATAACTAAAAAACCACTACCAAAAATTGACGCAAGAGGCGTACTAATCGCCCCTAAAAAATCTTTCATACCTTGCCTTACTCCTTTTAGAGGAGTTTATTATTAGTAATTAATCATCACACGAAATACTTTAATTTGGTGTTTAATTAAAGCTGTGAGTGCATATCAATTAATGCCTGATTCAACGAGTCATCATCATCTTGACGTAAATTATCTAGATGCGCAGTATCATCTGGATGATCAAAAATATTGCCATCATGATGATGGATTTGATGTTGATCATCATCCAGTGGATTTTCAAAGGCATCTGACTGAATGTCGTCTAACAATGGATCAGCGTTTGCCGATGTATCTGCGGTGGTCATTGCGGCTAAATGGCTATCATCTGGTGATTGACCAATATTATGTTCAGCATGTTGCTTACTTGCACCAACCATTTGCAAATAATGATCGACAGGTCTTAATATTTCATCATCCCTACCCTCAGTAACCATTGCAATAGATGAATCATCTATCAGTGAAGCATCAAATTCAAAGGACTGAATGTCAGTTCCATCTGTTGTTGAGTCACTCAATGGTGATGGTTCATCACTAGCAGAAGCACCAGGTGCCCCAGTTAATGGTGTTATATCGAGCCCCTGTAAAGTTGTTTGATCGATATGATGACCACTATTACCATGTATTGATCGTGAATATAAATGTAAATGAACTTCCACCATAGAGTTGTCTGCCCCTCCTAGAGTCAGATAAAACGTATCAGTTTCACCTCCGCTATGACCCGTTCCTGATTTTTGTATTCCTGAATTTTGTTGATACTGGTAATCAAGATTACCGGTTGCAGGATTAACATGAAGAGTACCAAATTGACCATGCAGTGAAGTTATACTATGACCATGACCATCTGAAATTCCCCAACCAGTTAAAGGGGTTGGAGCAAGATTAGGGTTCACAATAGGAGGTATTCCCAAAGAAGTGTGTAGTCCTTGACTACCCGCGCCACCAGTAATTTTTGGTGGAGTAACAAGCTTAGGCACTGGCGGTGCATCGTTTGAACCTTGAACATCAACAGTCAGTGTTTGTGAAACTGGATTACCGCTGGAGTCGGTTGCGGTTACAATAAACGTTTCTTGCTCTTGTTGATTTGCTGATAAAGCGTTAGTTGCCTGATTTGAATTATCTAATTGATAATGCCATTGACCCTGTTGATCAATACTTAAGTTACCATAGGTACCAGCACTATTGGTTACTGCCCAAGTTAATGTGTCACCAGTATCAGGATCGGTTGCGGTTAATGTACCTGTTACTTCTGCAGTCCCTGCGTTTGAGCTGCCCTTTTCAATAACTGCGCCGGTGGAGCTACCTGAAATTACCGGTAAATCGTTCGAACCTGTCACACCAACATAAATCTTATGCGTAACGGCCACACCAGAACTATCGGTAGCGGTTGCCCAAAATGATTCTTGTGCATGCTGACCTGCTGCCAGATTATCGGCAGCACCTCCAGCGGTATTATCTAGGCTGTAGTGCCAATGTCCATGCTGATCAAGTGTTAGGTCACCATAGACACCCGCACCGCTCGGGACTGCCCAGGTTAACGTATCACCAGTATCAGGATCGGTTGCGATTAATGTACCTGTTACTTCTGCAGTCCCTGCGTTTGAGCTGCCCTTTTCAATAACTGCGCCGGTGGAGCTACCTGAGATTACTGGTAAATCATTAGTTCCTGTAATATTCACCGTTAAACCAGCTGACGTGGTGTTTCCTGCACTATCAGTAATGGTATAAATGGCATTATCATCATGTTTTTCACCTTGGACAAAGCTTTGAACTGATGAGTTATCTAGTTCGTAGGTATAGCTGCCATCAGCTGAAAAATGGAAAGTACCGTAGGTGCCTGAAACATCACCCGCGGTAATACTGGTACCGTCATGATCATCATTGGTTAACACATTACCTTGTGTTGCAGTTGGCCCTTGATCTTCAACAGCCGTATTTACATCATCAGTGGCATTTAGACTGTTATCTATCACTAACGCTTGCGAGGTGCTCGCAGTGTTACCTGCTGCGTCCGTAGCTGTGACGGTTAATGTATGTGCGCCTTCACTCAATGTTGAGGTAGTAATGCTATAAGCGCCTGCCGATGTGGCAGTTTCTGACCCAACTGTTTGACCCTTTTCATCAGTAATAACTACTCTAGCACCAGCTTCAACAATCCCTGTTACTAATGGTGTGTGAATATTAGTGATGTTGTCATGATCGGAAATTCCAGAGTTTGATTTTGCATCTATATCGACCGAAGGTTTTATGGTTGTGGTATAAGCGTCAATTTTAATATTTAATGTGTTTTGGCTCTCATCTTTATAATCCCCATGGGTATCAGTAACACGATAGATAAACCTAGGAACATCACCACTAAAATGGCTATCAGGGGTAAAGGTATAATCGCCACTCGAAGCAATCGCAATAGAGCCGACGCCTAAAATGTGATGAGTTTGTCCCGCTTGTACTGTGACATAATTATGCGTTGTAGGGTCTTGGAACTGTACATCATGGAGTATGAGATTCGCACCATCATCAACATCACTTGCCCCTTGTAATAAATTACCATTTATTGGTCCAGTGTCTTGTTCTGCATGCGGATTAAAGCTATGAATTATTGGGCTGTCACTGGTACCAGTTATCACCACTAAAGCTTGCTGTGGAGTACTAACGGCGTTAGTGCCAGAGCCTTGTTGTAATTCAAATTTTATTTGGATATTTGATGCGATACCATTTGCTAAATGATTATAACTCCCATGAGAAGCATCAACCTGTAAGGTGTGTCCATCACTCGCTAATACAAACCCGTCTGGAACTTGATGACTGTAGTGAACCCCATCCGTTGAAAATTGTACGTTATTGATGATACCGCTTTTTAATCCGCCATATAAATCCAAAGATTGCAGTGTATCTCCCTCGTTAACACTCAGATTGAGTAAATCATCATGCCCATGGACTGCAATATTGAGCGTTTGACTCGCCGTGCCATCGGGTGAGGTGATAGTGATGCTATCGGTAACAACTTGCCCCTTGCTTAAGCTTTGTGTATTTGGCAGATTGTTATCCAGATTGTATTGCCAATTACCATCAGCATCGATGGCAAGGTGCCCATAAGTCCCTTGGATGTGACTATTAGCCACAAACTTATCTTCTCCAGCATCCAAATCTATTAAGATCATATGACCATTAATACTATTAATAATTGAATCTTCAGTTACATCAACAGAAACAGATGAAGTAATTTGTCCATCGATACTGGCCACATCTTGCACTGGATCGATATGTAAGGTGTTGGTGGCTTCTAAAGAGTCACTATGACCATCGTTGACCGTATATTTGAAATCAACATCGCCATTAAAATCTTTTACAGGCACAAATTGTAATTTACTAAGGTCAGCTTCAGCAATACTCTGACCCGTAATGACAGTATGCCCATCAAGTAAAAATGCCCCTTGAGTTTGAGCATCAGGTAAGTCTGTTAGATTAATACTGTGTAGCGTGTCTGTACTATCAACATCGGTAAAACCAAATTGGCTCGCTTGCATTTGATAGTTAACATCTTCAGTGCCGTGAGATAATGTAACTAAGCTGACCGTCGGCACATCATTGGTACCTAATACATTTATGTGGAGCTCATAAGGTGTACCGTCTTGACTATGCACCTGATAAATAACAACTTCTGTTTGGCCTTGGGATAAATGTTGTAAATTCGCATTATCAACGGTATATCCCCAATTGCCCGCACGATCAATGTGTAAGTTGCCACCAAACGGATCATGTATCGCTGTTTCAGCAAACTGGCTAAAATCAAAGTGATTTTCGCCACTATCAGGATCAACAACATTTAGCTGACCACTAGCAAGCTCGGTAATCACGCCATTGTTAGAAGTGCGATTTGAGCCATCTTCGGTAACACTTCCAGTTGTAACTTCGGTTATAATAGCGGCATCGCGAACTGCCGCTAACGTGGTTGTTGCAGTGGTATGAGTTACACCACTATGTCCATCTTTAACGTCGTAGCTAAAATTAACTTGGCCGTTAAAATTTTTCTCTGGTGTAAAAGTGTACGTACCATCTAGATTGACAACAATCGATCCGTGATCTGCATGAAGATTAGCAATGCTCAGTTGTTTCACGTCATTGTCGTCAATATCGGTCGCATTGGCTAATAATTGTGCCGAAGTTAGCGTTATTTGAGTATCTTCAACGCCATTATTTAGCATAACAGCAGAAGCAATAATCGGATTGTCGTTAGTACCATGCACCGTCACCGTAATATCTTGATGTGCGCTACCGTCGATAGATTCAACGGTAAAGGTCTTTTGATAACTTTCACCCGCACCTAGATGCTGAACTTTTGAATTATCGATAGTGTAAGCCCAGTTACCGCGAGGGTTTATGTAAAACTCCCCCCCCTCAGGTGTCGATATTCTTTGCGCAACAAAACCTGCTTGATCATGGTCGGGGTCGATAACATGTAAATTTCCGCTACTCCATATTTCATTAGGTGTGCTTGCTGAAGTGCGGTCTTCATAGGCGTGATTAGTGAGACTTGAATAGGGAGCAACCTCAATTCTTGCTTGATTATCTTCGCCAATCACTTTCACCATGATTGTCAGCTTCTGACCGTCACTGGTTTCAACTTCATAGGGGATTTGCGTCGATTCGCCAGTTCGCAAACTAGCAATGCGATCATCCGCATAGCGATTGTTGGCTCCTTGTAAACTAAATTGATAAGACCCGTCTGGAAAAACATCAAAATAACCTGGAGAGTAACCTTGACCCACATATTTACCACTATGGAGAAATTGTGTGTTATCGCCACTATCTGGATCGATAAGCTGGAGATTTCCTCTGTACACATTATGTTGGCTATCTAACGCTTGCGTTTCAGTCATCTGAATGATGTTAGAAGCGAGGGTGGCTTTATCGTCCGTACCGACCATGGTGATGGTTGCTACAGCCGCAGTTTGTCCACCATGGTTATCATCTACCATGTAATGCACAACAATATCAGAATTTTGACCTGCACTAAGGTGTTGGAAAGTAGGGTTGTGACTATCTATAACGAGGGTATGACCATCACTTGCAAAACTGACCCCTTTTGGTAATGGACCTGTTTTTCCTTCAAAACTAACTTGCACTTGACTTATTGACAGTGAGTCACCGTCAACGTCGGTAGCACCACTTAATAAATTAACCGCATGATGTGTATCGGTATCTTCTGTAATGCTATCAATAACTGGTTGTGCATCTGGGTTGTCATTCACAGCTGACAGTGTGGTAGTTGCACCTGTATGTGTTACTCCACCATGTATATCTTTTACGTCATAACTGAAATGTACATCACCGTTGTAATCTTTTGCAGGATTAAAACTAAAGGTACCATCCTTGTTATCAACAATACTGCCGTGATCAGCGGTTAAATTCGCAACACTCAACTGTCCTAAATCGTTAGCATCAATATCGCTGGCATTGGCTAAAAGTTGAGCTGACGTAAGATTAATTACCGTGTCTTCGGTACCCGAGCTTAATTGAACTTCTGAGCTACAAAAAGGCGCGTCGTTTGTTCCATGAATTGTCACAGTTACAACATGACTAGTACCATCTATCGATGTGATTGTTACTGTGTCAGTTGTACTTTCGCCTTCACCTAGGTTTTGTATAACACTTTTTCTTGTATCAATTCTATAAAACCAAGTTCCATCTGAGCCTATACTAAGATATCCGCCTAACGCACTGACAATAGGATGAAGTTCAGGGTGCCCTGCATCATGAATAAAAGCATAGTTCTTAACATGAAAATGATTTTCTCCAGCATCAGGATCACTAATATGCATTTGACCATGCGTTTCAATCATATTTGCATTGCCTGCTACTACAGGGCCTACATTAACATCTTCTTTTACATCTCCACTGTCTTGTCCTGTAATGACTGCGTTATCTTGAATAGCTGTTAACGAAGTTGTTGCGCCGGTATGAGTTACACCACTATGGCCATCTTTTACGTCATAAGTGAAATGTACTTGACCATTATAATCTTGATCTGGATGGAAGATAAATGAGCCGTCAGCATTTTTAGTCACCACACCATGATTTGAGCTGACAGAATCAATATGTAGTTGATTTAAATCATTGCTATCTATATCACTCGAATTTGCTAATAATTGCGCTTGAGTAATAATAATATCGGTATCTTCTGTGCCAGTTTGTAGTACCACTTCAGATGAAACAACGGGTGCATCGTTGGTACCCGTTACTTTAATGATAATATCTTGCGCTGTGCCGTCGGTAGTATAAACGCGATGAGTAACCAATACTTCTTGATTAGCCCCTAAATGCTGAAGCTTGGCGTTGTCGACGTCGTATGTCCAAGTACCTGAAGCACTAATGTGTAAAGACCCACCAAAAGGATCACTCACACTGCTGGAACGAGTATATTGGAAACCTTGTTGTCCTACATCAGGGTCGGTAACAAGCAGATGTCCTGTTACTTCAATTTTATTTTGAGAATAAATATTATGATCTTCGAAAACATCGCCAGTGACGTCTCCACTGACTATTGCAGCATCATTAACAGCTGAAAGTGTGGTTGATGCGCCGGTATGTGTGGTACCGCCATGTTTATCGGTGACGTTATAACTTAAATGCACTTGACCGTTATAATTTTTCTCTTGAGTGAGGGTAAACGTACCGTCTTTATTGTCTAAGATAGAACCATGATCAACGAGTAAATTATCAATACTCATTTGGCCTGCATCATTTTTGTCTACATCAACAGAGTTCGCCAATAATTGTGCAAGAGTAAACGTTTGGTCTGTATCTTCAGTGCCACTTGCTAAAGTGACTTCTGAAGAGCAATATGGTCGATCGTTACTGCCATGAATAGTGATTGAAATATCGTGAGTGGTGCCATCTTTAGCGCGAACAGTGATGGTATCGGTAAGCGATTCGCCAACACCCAATTTATCAATAGCTGTACCCACAGAGCCAGGCATTGCACCATTATGTTGGCTTCCCGCATTTACATTGTAATGCCAGCCGCCATCCGCGTTTAATATAAGTTGGCCGTAGCTACCGTGATAGGTATACCCATATCCATGACCACCACCTTGATTGGTATCAAATTCATTATCTCCTGCATCCGGATCAGATATGTTTAACTTACCATCAGCGTATAGCATTGCTCCAGTTAAATGACTCATACCTGCATGAGCCTGATCTGGTGACATATCTTTACCTGCATTATTTTCAGTAACACTGCCGGTATCTACACCACTAATAACAGCTTTATCGTCAGTGCCATTTATCGTTACCGCAACTTGCTGTGACGTACCATCAACCGAATGTACCAAAACCGTATCGGTGATCGACTCACCCGTTTTTAAGCCTTGGATAGTCGGTTGTGAATTATCAGCCGTGTATGTCCAATGACCTAGATTATTAATGGATAAGGTACCAAATTTGCCTTGTAGTGACTCACCTTGGAATTGTGCTTGGCCGTTATCAACGTCAGTCACCGTTAGTGAGCCATCTACGCGAAGTAATCCTGCATGAACGTCTTTATCTTCGGTGATACTCGCTGTTGAAGTTCCTGCAATAACAGCTTTGTCATCTGTGCCATTTATCGTTACCGTAACTTGCTGTGATGTGCCATCAACTGAATGTACTAAGACAGTATCAGTAACAGATTCATTCGTTTTTAAACCTTGAATCGTTGGCTGGGAATTATCTGTAGTGTAGGTCCAATGGCCAAGATTATTAATCGATAACGTGCCGAACTGACCTTGCAATGAAGTTGCTTGAAATTGTGCTTGGCCATTGTCGTTATCTGTTACGGTTAATGCGCCATCGATACGGAGTTGTCCCGCATGAACGCCTTTATCTTCGGTCAGTGATGCTGTTGAAGTACCTGCAATTTGTGCTTTATCATCGGTACCATTTATAGTTACCGATATTTGCTGTGATGTGCCATCAACTGAATGTACTAAGACAGTATCAATAACAGCTTCACCCGTTTTTAAGCCTTGGATAGTCGGTTGCGAGTTGTCAGCCGTATAAGTCCAGTGACCTTGGTTATTGATTGAAAGCGTACCAAACTGACCTTGCAGTGATCCCGCTGTGAATTGGTTTTCACCGGTATCTAAATCGGTAACCGTTAACTGGCCATCCGCATGTAATTGGCCTTGGCGAACGTCTTTATCTTCTGTAATTAACGCTTGTGCAGTACCTGCAATAACGGCTTTGTCATCCGTGCCGTTAATGGTTACAGTCACTTTTTGCTCTGTACCATCGACTGAGTGAACTAATACCGTATCAGTTAAAGACTCGCCCGTTTTGAGGCCCTGAATACTCGCTTGGCTATTATCTGCTGTGTAGGTCCAATGGCCGAGGCTGTTGATTGAAAGTGTACCAAGCTGACCTTGCAGTGAGCTAGCTTGAAATTGATTTTCACCGGCATCTAAATCGGTAACCGTTAGCTGGCCATCCGCATGTAATTGGCCTTGGCGAACGTCTTTATCTTCTGTAATTAAAGCTTGTGCAGTACCCGCAATAACGGCTTTGTCATCAGTACCGTTAATGGTGACAGTAACTTTCTGCTCGGAGCCATCTACGGAATGAACCAGAACAGTATCTGTTAAAGATTCGCCCGTTGTGAGTCCTTGAATACTGGCTTGTGAATTGTCAGCTGTATAAGTCCAATGGCCATTATTATTGATTGCTAAGGTACCAAATTGGCCTTGCAGTGTTCCTGCAGTGAATTGGTTTTCACCGGCATCTAAATCAGTAACCGTTAGCTGGCCATCCGCATGTAATTGGCCTTGGCGAACGTCTTTATCTTCTGTAATTAATGCTTGTGCAGTTCCTGCAATAACGGCTTTGTCATCCGTACCGTTAATGGTAACAGTCACTTTTTGTTCAGTGCCATCAACACTATGAACGATTAGTGTTTCTGTCAGTGATTCACCGGTATTTAAACCTTGAATACTGGCTTGAGAGTTATCAGCCGTGTAGGTCCAATGGCCATTGTTATTGATTGCTAAGGTACCAAATTGGCCTTGCAATGATCCCGCAGAGAACTGGTTTTCACCGGCATCTAAATCGGTAACCGTTAACTGGCCATCCGCATGTAATTGGCCTTGGCGAACGTCTTTATCTTCTGTAATTAATGCTTGTGCAGTACCCGCAATAACCGCTTTGT
>JBFONS010000040.1:0-518 GCA_040779355.1 Colwelliaceae bacterium BS250
ACCACTTTGTGATTCATGACTGGGGTGAAGTCGTAACAAGGTAACCCTAGGGGAACCTGGGGTTGGATCACCTCCTTACCTTAAGTAGAACAATTTAATGGAAGCTTAGCTCTTGAGTTAAACTTCGCGAGTGTTCACACAAATTACATGATAACGAATTAAAGAAAGTACGCCGTCATCCCGTTATGTTTTTGAACGGGATCTCTTGCAGGGTACTGAGAATCCAAAAGAAGTAACTATTTACTTCTTTTGGTTTTTTACCAAAATCTTTGCCGAATGCGCGCAAATGATTACTCTTTAACAATTTGGAAAGCTGATATTAAAATCGATAATTCGTGTTTATGACGTCCAATCATAAACGCATCGACTGTTGTTCATATTTATATGCTCAACCCTAGAGAATCGAATTATCACGATGAACAATTTATTGTTCATCACCGAGATGCTTTATACAGCATCTCAACATTATAACTAGCAACTCTTATCGTGTTGTTAGTTGTTCTTACTCAAGGCTCAAC
>JBFONS010000041.1:0-516 GCA_040779355.1 Colwelliaceae bacterium BS250
GCAGCGTCAATATTAGCTAATATCAACCAACGTATCGAGGTTCTGCATGATATGCAACAAACGCCTCCTGACAGCTTTTCGGTTGATGGTACATTCCGTCATTCATGGGCGCGTCATGAATATACTTCTTATCCAGGTGTTGTTGCCAACGATAGACGGTTCTCGCCATGGATGAGTGAAAATATTGTCGATGCTCTATGGCATCAATATCAAATAGCACCGTCTGATAAAATAAAAGATATGTTGCTAGGTATGGCCAGAGGCGCGCTGCAATGGGGCTTTAACGCATCAAGCGGTTATATAGATAAATTCGGCAGCAGTTTGTCTGATTTACCCAATGGCAAAACTTGGAACAGTAGCTGCTCTGTAGAAACTAACGGATATAAGCCTATCGCTTTATATTCAGGCTCTTCTACCGCGGATGATCAAGCATTGATTTCGACGCAAAATAGTAACGGTCAGTCTTCGGATGCACATAACGCTGAAACAGTTTTAGTCTTAACGATGGGCTATCAC
>JBFONS010000042.1:0-500 GCA_040779355.1 Colwelliaceae bacterium BS250
TCAACAGCAAGCCGTTGAGCCTTGAGTAAGAACAACTAACAACACGATAAGAGTTGTTAGTTATAATGTTGAGATGCTGTATAAAGCATCTCGGTGATGAACAATAAATTGTTCATCGTGACAATTCGATTCTCTCAGGTTGAACATATAAATATGAACAACAGTCGATGCGTTTATGATTGGACGTCATAAACACGAATTATCGATTTTAATATCAGCTTTCCAAATTGTTAAAGAGTATATTTTCACGCGCATTCGGTGAGAATATTGATTAAAAAATCAAAGATAAGCACAAGCGCTTATCTTTGATTTTTCGTTCTTCAAATCGTTATCATGTAATTTGTGTGAACACTCGCGAAGTCTAACTCAAGAGCTAAGCTTCCATTAAATTGTTCTACTTAAGGTAAGGAGGTGATCCAACCCCAGGTTCCCCTAGGGTTACCTTGTTACGACTTCACCCCAGTCATGAATCACAAAGTGGTAACCGTCCTCCCGAAGGT
>JBFONS010000043.1:0-436 GCA_040779355.1 Colwelliaceae bacterium BS250
CGACTGGGCCCTCGGCCGTTGCCACATCAATGGTAACTTGCATGCCAGATAATTCGATTGATTCTGAAAAGAGTACGTCGATGCTTGAGTTAATTTGCACCGCAGTCGCATTCGCTGCTGGAGTATGACTAGTCACTGTGATTGGAACAATAGGCTCGAGAGGAGCCGAGTCGGTGGAGAAACCCCAACTGGCTGCGGTAATTACTCTTGCCGATGTCGTTGCCGAGCTGATGGTAACCGTATATTCGCTTGCATAATCTAAGTTTTTTGACGGCGTAAAGGTAAGCTTGTCAGCAGAGATAACACTGCTTCCGGCGACTGGGCCCTCGGCCGTTGCCACATCAATGGTAACTTGCATGCCAGATAATTCGATTGATTCTGAAAAGAGTACGTCGATGCTTGAGTTAATTTGCACCGCAGTCGCATTCGCTGCTGG
>JBFONS010000044.1:0-435 GCA_040779355.1 Colwelliaceae bacterium BS250
CTGATCCCATGCCGAACTCAGAAGTGAAACGCAGTTGCGCCGATGGTAGTGTGGGGTTTCCCCATGTGAGAGTAGGTCATTGCTAGACTCCTATTTAACAAAGCTTTGCTTTGTTGAGTGTAGCAAGGACCTGTAGGTCATCGCTCCAGTACATCCATGTACTCGCGACATTTGAACATCCGTGTTCATCATTGCTAGACTCCTATTTAGAGAAGCCCGTCTTAGGACGGGCTTTTTACTCTAAATAACAGAATACTAAAATTTAATTGATTAGTTATTTACTAAAGTATTTAATCAATTAAGTCTTAACGATTTAACAAGTTTTTGTCTAGCGACAATAGCGCTGTGGCCCCACCTGATCCCATGCCGAACTCAGAAGTGAAACGCAGTTGCGCCGATGGTAGTGTGGGGTTTCCCCATGTGAGAGTAGGTCAT
>JBFONS010000045.1:0-419 GCA_040779355.1 Colwelliaceae bacterium BS250
CTAGCAATGACCTACTCTCACATGGGGAAACCCCACACTACCATCGGCGCAACTGCGTTTCACTTCTGAGTTCGGCATGGGATCAGGTGGGGCCACAGCGCTATTGTCGCTAGACAAAAACAACGTGCATGGATGCACTAATGTCGATAATCGTCATGGATGACGGCTTTTATCGACGTGTATCCACGACTTTAAATTTGGAATTGATATTAAAATCTTATTTCTCAAGTATTCTATGTAATGCGTGATGTATATTTCTATACTTATCAGACCATACAATCAATCAGTATAAAACTTCTTGGGTGTTGTATGGTTAAGCCTCACGGGCAATTAGTATCAGTTAGCTCAAGACTTCGCAGTCCTTACACACCTGACCTATCAACGTTGTAGTCTCCAACGACCCTTTAGGGGACTTAAAG
>JBFONS010000046.1:0-405 GCA_040779355.1 Colwelliaceae bacterium BS250
TAGGATCTGCATCATCTTCCGTCACCGCGCCAATATCGTCGCCCGCAATCGTTGGCAAGTCATTCGTGCCAGTGATCGTCACAACAACGTCGTGCGTCGTGCCGTCTGCCGACAGCACCGTGAAGGTCTCTACTTTCTCTTCATCTAACGCCAAGTACTGAACGTCCGCATTCGCTACGGTATACGTCCACTCCCCGGCTTCGCTAATACTCAGGTTGCCCAACGCGCCCGCACCGGCGGTAATGCCCGTGGTCTGGAACACATTTTCGCCCGTATCCGCATCACTGATGGTCAGCGTGCCCGTGTCCGTTAAAGTAGGATCAGTCTCGTCTTCGAGTACCGCTCCCACTGCATTACCCGAAATTATTGGCAAGTCATTCGTGCCGGTGATCGTCACAACAACGT
>JBFONS010000047.1:0-403 GCA_040779355.1 Colwelliaceae bacterium BS250
CTTTCTGAATATGATTTCCCAGGTGATGACTTACCAGTTATCCAGGGTTCTGCATTAGGCGCACTTCAAGGTGAAGCTAAATGGGAAGAGAAAGTAATCGAACTTGCTGATGCACTTGATAACTACATTCCAGAGCCAGAGCGTGCTATCGATGGTGACTTCATTCTTCCAATCGAAGATGTTTTCTCTATTCAAGGCCGTGGTACTGTTGTAACTGGTCGTGTTGAACGTGGTATTGTACGAATTGGTGACGAAGTTGCTATCGTAGGTATCAAAGACACAACTATTACTACTTGTACTGGTGTTGAAATGTTCCGTAAACTTCTTGACGAAGGTCGTGCGGGCGAAAACTGTGGTGTTCTTTTACGTGGTACTAAGCGTGAAGACGTACAACGTGGCCAAG
>JBFONS010000048.1:0-401 GCA_040779355.1 Colwelliaceae bacterium BS250
GGAACTGGCATATCAACAGTAAATACGAGTGTTTTAACCCCTGCCGCCTTCGCACGTTCTAAAACGTTTTTCATAAAGCCACGGTCTTTAAGTACATATAGCTGAAACCACATAGGCCGTTTAATTGCAGGCGCTACTTCTTCAATAGGGCATACAGAAACAGTCGACAGGGTAAAAGGAATACCTTTATTTTCAGCGGCTTTAGCTGCTTGAACTTCACCTCGTCTAGCATACATACCTGTTAAACCTACAGGTGATAATGAAATAGGTAGACTCATCTTTTCACCGAAAATATCGGTAGATAAATCCAGCTCAGACATATCATTCAGTACACGTTGTCTTAACCCAATGTCAGCTAAATCTTCAACATTACGAGCTAATGTTCGCTCACTATAAGAGCC
>JBFONS010000049.1:0-385 GCA_040779355.1 Colwelliaceae bacterium BS250
TGCGTGCCGTTAAAGTACAGTTTTACGCCGATATGAATAGCGGTGAAGAACAAACCTACAGTTGGGATATCAACGAAGAGCGTAATACGACTCAAGATCTTAGCGAAAAGTCGCTGTCAGAATCGTTAACCGCCAGCACCGCATCAGGTAAAGCCGGTGTCGACATTCCGAAAATCATTGCTATCCATAAACCTCAGTACCTTGCCGACTCTGAGCTTATTGAGCCGTTTAAGCCTGAAGCCAATGATAATCATAAAACCTATGCTACGGCACAGTTTAGTTGGGCCAAGAACCTTAACTTTGACAGTTCTAGCCAAGCCGATTGGTTATTTGACCGCCCAACAGCACTTTATAAAATGTGTATGAGAACGGGTCAATCAGCCTG
>JBFONS010000004.1:0-310690 GCA_040779355.1 Colwelliaceae bacterium BS250
CTACGGCACAGTTTAGTTGGGCCAAGAACCTTAACTTTGACAGTTCTAGCCAAGCCGATTGGTTATTTGACCGCCCAACAGCACTTTATAAAATGTGTATGAGAACGGGTCAATCAGCCTGTTATGTTGAGGCAATCCAGTCATATCATTATTGGAAAAGCAATTTAATCACTCAAGGGCAAGCCTCATACCCAGATTGTGCCGGTGGCTTAACGATCAATGGTTCGAGCAAAGCTTGTGATGTTAAATACCTTTATATTGAGCCGGTCAAACTTCATACGGCATTAACAGGTATAGATAGCTTATTCAGTGATAGGGTTTTTCTGAAGAAAATGGCAGATTTGGCCGATGAAACTTACTATCAGGGCAATCATTCTGATGATTATTATGCCGACGATAGCTTTACCGAACGAGGTGCCGGCATTGGTTTATTGGCAAAAGTGAGCGCTTACGAACTGTTACCAGAGCATGCAGCGTCAATATTAGCTAATATCAACCAACGTATCGAGGTTCTGCATGATATGCAACAAACGCCTCCTGACAGCTTTTCGGTTGATGGTACATTCCGTCATTCATGGGCGCGTCATGAATTTACTTCTTATCCAGGTGTTGTTGCCAACGATAGACGGTTCTCGCCATGGATGAGTGAAAATATTGTCGATGCTCTATGGCATCAATATCAAATAGCACCGTCTGATAAAATAAAAAATATGTTGCTAGGTATGGCCAGAGGCGCGATGCAATGGGGCTTTAACGCATCAAGCGGTTATATAGATAAATTCGGCAACAGTTTGTCTGATTTACCCAATGGCAAAATTTGGAACAGTAGCTGCTCTGTAGAAACTAACGGATATAAGCCTATCGTTTTATATTCAGGCTCTTCTACCGCGGATGATCAAGCATTGATTTCGACGCAAAATAGTAACGGTCAGTCTTCGGATGCACATAACGCTGAAACAGTTTTAGTCTTAACGATGGGCTATCACTTTAGCAACGATGCGGCAGAAAAAGCAGAATTTAATAATTTAATTCAAGACATTTCTAACAGTTATTTTACCCAATCATGCGGAAGTAACGGCACAACCAAAAGAAAGTTTAACTGGAATAACCGCAGTAATGCCTGGGGTACGTACTTATTCTTGAAAACGAGTAGCTAGCATCACTCATAGAGGCGTTTAACTCTGTTTTAATTAGATTACGCGCCTTTATTTTAAAAAAAATAACCACAATACCCCTTAAACACTGGGGTTTGAAAGAAAAGATGGGTTGCTTTCTCCCACACTAACGGCAAATGTCATTATATTATTTAACCGCTAAAAATTATTTTTTTTCAACTTACTTTTTTACTTACTGATTCATATAAGAAAATTTTAACTGCTGTGTAGCAAGTTGCCATCTGATCAAAAAACGTACAATTCATTACAAGTTGGAGCAAACAATCCTGCTAATATTTATTGGAAATTTAATGATTCAATAATAGTAAGCAACAGTCCCCTGTAACACTCGCCATTATTTGAAGTACATCATAATCCATGAGATTTAAATAAATCATTTTTGCACGGCACTACTGCGCCTGAACAAAACACGATTTATGGTGCTTTAAGTATAAGTGTAATAAATGACTAGGCTCGCTAAAGGGGAAAATTAAAAAAGAGCAGTATAGGCAAGCGGAGTTCTTGCTTATAACTTTATTTAATGCTCGAAAAATAGGCCGTCACATATCATCAAAGTCAGTAAATAAATGGCCATACAAAGGGTACCTAAAGGCAATAGTTAGGGTATCTCAGTTTTAGAAAACTAACAATCATCACGGTGGAACAAGATGTTAAAAAATAAAATTCAATACAATTCCCATTTTAAGAAGTGTTCAGTGCTGCTGCAGGCACTTGTGCTAATTACTTTAACGGCGTGTGGAGATAGTGAACAAGGATCCGATGTCCCAATCGATCCCAATACCCCGATCACTGTTGATAACTATACTCCACCAGCGAACGCGACTGCTGTGCAAATAAACTCAAGCATCGACGTGCTATTTTCAGAATCAATCGAATTACCGGGCATGCAAGCAACGATTGATGTAGCAACTACGCAAGGCTCAGTCGCCGGAAGCAGTGTGATATCTGCTGACAAGCTTACCTTTACGCCGTCAGAAGACTTAAATTATGCAAGCGAATATACGGTTACCATCGGTTCTGCTACGACATCGGCAAGAGCAATTACCGCAACCAGTTGGGGTTTCTCCACCGACTCGGCTCCCCTAGAGCCTATTGCTCCGATCACGGTGACTAGTCATACACCAGCAGCTAACGCGACTGCGGTGCAAATAAATTCAAACATCGACGTGCTATTTTCAGAATCAGTCGAATTATCTGGCATGCAAGTTACGATTGATGTGACAACGACCGAGGGCCCAGTCGCCGGAAGCAGTGTGATCTCTGCTGACAAGCTTACCTTTACGCCGTCAGCTGACTTAGATTATGCAAGCGAATATACGGTTACCATCGGCTCTGCGACGACATCTGCAAGAGCAATTACCGCATCCAGTTGGGATTTTTCCACAGACGCGGCTCCGATCGATCCTATTGTTCCGATCACGGTGACTAGTCATACACCAGCAGCGAACGCGACTGCAGTGCAAATAGACTCAAGCATCGACGTACTCTTTTCAGAATCAATCGAATTATCTGGCATGCAAGCAACTATCGATGTCGAAAATGCCCAAGGCCCCGTCGCCGGAAGCATTGTTATTTCTGCTGACGAGCTTATTTTCACCCCGTCAGAAGATTTAGATTATGCAAGCGAATATACGGTTACCATCAGCTCTGCAGCGACATCGGCAAGAGAAATCACCGAAACCAGTTCAGTGTTCACCACAGTTGTAGCTCCGGAAAATCCGGAAGAACCGGTAGTCCCAGTGGACCCTGTAGACCCAGCGCCTTCAGATCCTCAACACTTCACACTGACCTCTATAGAGTCTTCAGGCAATACTCTGGTCACCATGGGGATCCCTTTTGCTCCGGGCATGTTAGCAAGCACCGATACACTGAAAGTCTTTAATGAGTCAGGTCAAGAAGTACAGATTTTTGTGAAACCGACTCTGCAGTGGCATTTTAAAGCCGCGCCAGAGAATACAGTCCGCGCCGTTAAAGTACAGTTTTACGCAGACATGAATAGCGGTGAAGTAAATACCTACAGTTGGGATATCGGCCAATCTCGTGATACCGCGCAAGATCTAAGCGAACAAGATCTGTCCGGTTCATTAACTGCCAGCACAATATCAGGGAAAGCCGGCGTCGACATTCCGAAAATTGTTGCCATCCATCAACCTGACTATCTGGCCGAAGCTCAGCTTATCGAGCCTTTTAAGCCAGAAGCCGATGATAACCACAAAACCTACACCACGGCGCAATTTGCTTGGGCTAAAAACCTTAACTTTGAGAGCTCTGCTTTAGCCGACTGGTTATTTGACCGTCCAACCGCACTGTATAAAATGTGTATGAGAACGGGTCAAGCTGATTGCTATATCGAAGCAATCCAGTCATATCACTATTGGAAAAGCAATTTAGTCACCCAGGGGCAAGCCTCATACCCAGATTGTGCCGGCGGTTTAAACATCAATGGTTCGAGCAAAGCTTGTGACACTAAATACCTTTATCTTGAGCCGATCAAAATTCACACGGCATTAACCGGCATCGACAACTTATTCAGTGATAAAGTGTTGCTGAAAAAAATGGCTGATTTGGCCGATGAAACTCACTACCAAGGCGACAATTCTGATGAATACGATGTCGACGACAGCTTCACCGAACGCAGTGCGGGCATTACCTTATTGGCTAAAGTTATCGCTTATGAATTGTTACCAGAACATGCAGAATCAATTTTAGCGAATATAAATCAGCGTATTGATGTTCTGTATGACATGCAACAAACCCCGCAGGATGGCTTTGCTGTTGAAGGCGCATTTCGTCATTCATGGGCACGTCATGAAGGGCAGAGCTACCCGGGTGTTGTTGCCGACGATAGACGTTTCTCGCCATGGATGAGTGAAAATACGACCGATGCGCTTTGGCACCAATATCAAATTACCAAGTCGGTTAAAATAAAAGAGATGTTATTAGATATGGCCAGAGGCATGCTAAATTGGGGTTTTGTCACATCGAGTGGTTATACCGATAAATTTGGTAGTAATCTGTCGGATTTACCCAATGGTGAGTCTTGGAACAGTAGCTGCTCTTTAGAAACTAACGGTTATAAGCCTATCGCCTTATATTCAGGCTCTTCTACCGCGGATGATCAAGCATTGATTTCGACGCAAAATAGTAACGGTCAGTCTTCGGATGCACATAACCCTGAAGTCGTGTTAATGCTAGCGATGGGCTATAAATTTAGCGATGATGCGGCAGAAAAAGAAAAATTTAATAATTTAATCCAAGACATTTATGGCAGTTACTTTACCGAATCATGTGGTAGTAACGGCGCAACCAAAAGAAAGTTTAACTGGAATAACCGCAGTAACGCCTGGGGTACGTACTTATTCTTGAAAACGAGTAGCTAGCACCACTCATATACCCGCTACCATTCAAAGTGCAGGATTTCAGTGGGAGTTAAAAGCAATTTAGACAAGGCATTAATTTGAGAGAATGGTTGTTCCATTGTTCAAGTTAATAACGCTGCATAAATTGCTTTTAAACCCATCGAAGAAGCGCTTGAGCAATCCCACTACTTCGTTGCAGCTACTTGTAATGGAATGACCATTACTACATAACTGCGCCTTGTATTGGAATCGCTCAAGCACTCTGAAACCTGCATCTTGAATGGTAACGGGTATAGAGGCGTTTAACCCTGTTTTAACTGGATTACGCGCCTTTATTTTTTTGTTTAATCAGCTTGTCCAAATAACGATTCATTTTTATTTTTTTATCAATATGTTCTTGTAAGAAGTCGTCCATTTTTTTTAACAATGGCATTATACTCTCGTTATAATAATTTTCATCTTGCTGATTATCTTGGGCATTTATTGGCATCTTAGTTACGATTGATGGTTCCGTAGAGGGGATAGCGTTTAAAGAAGCACTAAGTTCATCAGCCATCTCATCAATCACCGTCAGAACATCGTTCACTTCAAAAAATTTTATTTCATTCAAGAATCCATAAAGTAAGATGCGATCCATGAGCAAATTAATTTTTCTCGGTACCCCCAAGGTTTTTTGTTGGATAATGGTAAAACACTCAAGCGACAAAATATCTGGATTTTTCATTTCTACGCGACTCAATCGATGGTTAATATATTGGACAACTTCATCAGTTGAAAGTGGTTTGAGATGGCAAGAAGCGATTATCCGTTGCCTAAATTGCTCCATCTCTGGACTTTGGATAATGGTTTTTAATTCTTCTTGGCCAAGCAAAAAGCTTTGCAATAACGGTTTGTTATTATTTTGGAAATTAGACAACATTCTAAGCTCCTCTATGCTATCAGTTGGTAAATTTTGTGCCTCATCCACCAGTAATAACGCCCGTTTACCCTGTTCAGATAAATAATTCAGATGCTGCTGAATCGATTTTAACAATCCTGATTTATTGTTAGAAGACGGAGTCAGGCCAAATTCCTGAACAATAACAGCCAGTAAATCTTCTGGAGATAGTCGACTGGTCACGATTTGGATGGCTTCAATATTACTGTGTTTAATTTGCTGCAATAAACTTTGCGCCAACGTTGTTTTACCGGTGCCGACAGGCCCGGTTATCACGATAAATCCTTCTCCTTGCTCTAAGCCATATTGTAAATAGGAAAGCGCTTGCCTATGCTTATCCGAGGCAAAGAAAAACTTCGGATCAGGGGTTAATTGAAAGGGCTTGTTCGTTATATCGTAATATTGTTCGTACATGTTAAAACTCTTTTACTAGCTGCAAAGAAACACGGTTTTCTTCATAATTAGTCGCAAGGTTTGAGCTTTTGTTTAAGTGTTGAACAGAATAGGTAACGTTAAGGCTGCGATTTAAGGCTTTTGTCCAATCAATATTGTAGAGGCGGTAGTAGTCTTTCTGGGTAAAGGTGAATGAATCATTATTACTCAGGCTATTTTCAAAATAGCTCAATTGCAAGGTGAGTTTCGCGCTTCTGGAGGTAAGACGAGTGATGGCAAAGCTAGCGTTATCATAGGTGTCATAATCCCCCAATTCAAGGTTTTCTCTTTTACGTGAGTTTAAATTTAGTTGGTAGACCGTTCGACTTAAACTGAGTTGCGAAGTAAGGCCAACGGTTTTAATTAGGCTAAAAGCATTTGACTGTTGTAATTCCAATTGAGACACAGTATCGACCAAAATATACTGGCTTAAATCATCAAAGATACCGGGCGATAACAGGCAATTATTTGCTTCTATTGGCTCACCTTCCAAGCACCATACCTGTTGAACATCTCCGGTTATATATTCAGTGCGATCGAATGCATCGATTATTTCATCATAACTAATTGATGTCGTTAAACGCTTCGTTCTATGGCTGTAGGCCAGTTGATAAGCATCGCCAAAAAAACGCTGATAATACTTAGCGAATAAACTGGTTCTAGACGATGGTTGCCACTCAATTTTGGCGCTTATATAATCATCTTGTTCATTGGCAACGCCCTCTGTCACGCTACTTTTTTCATCAACACTATTATAAGCAACGTCGATAATTAGATGTTCGGCAGCGAACCAACGGATACCTGCTCCAATAGAGGTTGTGCCTTCTATTGCAGTAGAGCTTAAATCACCACTGACATCTTCGTCATAAAAGCGCACAAAGGGGTTGATTTTTCTCTTAGTAATATAGCCAATATTAATGTCGGCCGTATAAAACCGGCCTTTGCGACTACTTTCTTTATAATCATCATATTGACCGTTTACATCCCAAAATAACAATCGCGAATTAACACCACTTTCACTTGCCAATGATGCGTTATAGCCATCCTTTTCACCAATGTTGTCTTCAGCCTCATCTCGAATTAAATTAATATCAGAATCGATGGAAAAACTCGAAGACTTTATATTGTAAGCTAATCCAAGCATGTAATTGCTATATTCAATAGTATCGGCGGATACAAAATCTGAACGAATATTATCGGCATCATTTTGGTTAACGTTAGTTATAGAGGCCGAAGCGGTTAGTGACAAACCATTAGGCAGTAAATCGATACTGCCACTGGCGATAAGGGTATTATAAGTGTCATCAAAGTCATCATTCTCGCTATACCAAGATTGCGTTAGAGTATAATCCAGGTCAATACTCGCCCCTGCGGCAAGGTATTGAATATTTAGTCCCGGAGCAAGTAAAGTCACAAAATTATTGTCCCTATCCCCCGGGAGTAGTTCTATATTGTCACTAAAAATCTCATCTACACTGAGCCGCGGAGTCAACTGCAACTCACCGGCGAAACTTGGGAAAATACAGAGCATAAAAACAAGAACAACAGATAATTTAATTCGCTGGTTTGCTACCATATCCGTATCCGTAATAACCATAAATTTCCCTTTGTGAATGAATTGCCTTATTGATGACTAGACCCTTGGCTAATACATCGGGTAATAACGCGTTGGCTTGATTTACCTGATTCAGCGAAGTTTTGTTTTCTTCAACTACAATAAGTGCCTGCCCCATTAAGCATGCCAATACTGGGGTTTCGGTTACCCCTAGCAGCGGCGGAGAATCGAATATTACTATCCGATCGGGATACCTAGTTGATAATTCTTTGGTGAGCGTCGCCATGCGTTCGCTGGCCAATAATTCATTGGATAAATAATGTGGCGTGCCAGCAGGGATAATCTTTAGGTTATTAATGTTGGTGTGATAAATAATGTCTGAGAGCTGTTCATTTTTACCTAGCAAGTATTCTATTAATCCTGATTTAGCGCTAAGACCAAATTCATGCAACACACTAGGTTTTAATACATCGGCATCAACTAATAGCACTTGTTTATCTTGTTCTAAGGCAATACTTAAAGCTAGGTTAATTGAAATGAAGGTTTTTCCTTCGTTTGCTTTAGCACTGGTGATCATGATTAAGTTTGGATTTTCCAATGTTTTCGCAACAACGCCAAAGGCATTATTAAGCAATTTACGTTTTATTTGCCGAAACTGCTCTTGCAGAATATAACTGCTTTCTTCTTGCCCCGGTACGATATAGTCATGTTTGATCAGTTTCGCTAAATTTAGCTCGATAGAATTTTTTTTCGCTAAGACATCGATTGGAGAATTTATTTGCGGACTTTCAATTTCTGCGTGCCGCTGCGGTTCTTTTTGTTGTTCAACTGTTTCTTCGAGTTTTGATTCTAGCTGCACTTCATGCATTTTAGACGCTTGTTGTTTGGCGAGAGCCTGCTCAATAGTCGACATAATTAAAAGTTCCTGAATTGTTGCGGTTGGAAAATATCTGGTGCCATAAAGTAACTAATGAAGGCCATAAAAATAAGCAATATGAATAAATTGGAAATATAAAAGTGACGATTTTTCTGTTTATAGTTACTTTTAAGTTGCAACTTTTCAGACGTAGAAATCACCCCAAAAATAGGCAAACCTGTGATTCTAGTAAGTTGCGGGGCAGAGATTACTAATGGATCGATTTCCAACCTTAAAATGGCTAAGCCGATGCCGACACCAAAGCCAGCAATTAACACCGCACAAAATAGTACTATTCTATGTGGCCCTACGGCTTTCAACGGTGCCCTAGGAGGGTCTATTACTCTGAATTGAATTCTATCTGCTGTCGCATCGGCTACTTTTACCAAAGCAGCAGTCGCTTCTCTTGATAACAGCTCTTGATATTTGTTTTTGTTAATCTCATAACCCCGGTTCAATGCAGCAAGCTCAGCTTCAATTTTAGGTAAAATATGTATTTTTGAATTTAATTCATCAACTTCCTTTTGATAACCAATGGCTCTTACTCTTAAGGATGAAATTTCATTTTCTAATTTGTTTATCTCAATTTTCATCGCTTGATACACTGGATTTATCACCGCAGAATTTAAATTTTTCGATTCGCCATTGGAGTTAGTGTAATAATTTTCAATTTCATTTCTTCTTTTAGCTTTCAATTCAATCAATCGATGCCTAACTTCTTTTACATCAGGGTGCTGTTCAGTATAACCAATTAATAAATTATCGAGATTGGCCTGAAGCGATAAAATACTCTCGTCATAGGTTGTGGCAACTGCGCCGATTTCCATCACATTGTCTGAAAGTTTATCGTTGACGCCATACTCTTTACTTAATTGCGCTTTCGCTGAAGACAACCTTGTCTGGGCTTCCCTGAACTCTAAATTGGTGTCTTTAAGAAGGCGCTTGACTTGCTCAAGTGTAGAATAAAAATTCTTGGAGTTACTGGGCATTATGTCGCTATATTTTTGTTTAAAGTCAGCCAAACGATTTTCGGCTATAGCAAGGCGTTGCTCATAATCTACGATTTGTTGCTGTAAAAAGAGTTGTGCGCTTTCGGTGTCAATGCGAGTTTCATCTATGGTGTTATCAATAAAAACAGTTAATGCTGCTTCGATGATATTTTTAGCTAATTGCGGAGATTCTTCCTTAATAGAAAGCGTATAAATATTTTCTTTACCGGCACTATCAATGACAATATTGTCTTTAAGATCATCGATTAGATATTCATAGGCCTTATCACTTTCGACCGTTAAAGCCATATCGGTCATCTCGACAATACGCTCTAAATTACTTCGACTCAATAGGGTTGTAATCATTAGATTGATCTGAAAGTTTGGGTCTGTCTCCACCATTACCCCCTTCATTAATGGTCTAAGCAATGATTGAGTGTCGACATAAACACGAGCTGAAGCTTCATATTGGCCCGGTAAAGAGGCAACCCAAAACAAACCGATCGGACAAATTAACCAGGTAGAAATAATCACATAATGTTTTTTATTCCAAACACCAAGTAACAGTTCACTTAATTTTTCTATTTGAGCATGCATGAATATATCTTTATATTATTGGCTTTTATTAAAACCATGCTTCTGGAATAACTATGATATCGCCGGGTAAAAGATCAACATTGGCTGCAATATCACCGAATTGAATTAAATTTTCGATAAAGAGTTGGTATTGCCTTTGTTTACCATTTTCAACCCTGACCAAAATGGCATCATTGCCATCAGCAAATTCTGTTAGGCCACCTACGGCAATCATTACATCGAGTAAAGTCATATTTTTACCGTAACTCACAGCACTAGGTTGTGTGGCTTCACCAATAACCCTGATTTGCTCACTGTAAGGACCGACAAAGCCATCAATTGTTATGGTAACGATTGGATCCCTTAAATAAATAGCCAATCTTGCTTCAATGGCTCTGGCCAATTGCGTAGGCGTTTTTCCTGAGGCGGCTATATCTTCCACTAATGATGTCGTTATTTTGCCATCTGGTCGCACGATAAAGATTCCCGAGACTTCGGGGTTGCGCCAGACAAAAATATTAAGGGTATCACCGGGACCAATTAAATAATTATAAGCAGTGTCGGTTTCAGTTTGTGCAGGATGAATAGTTGCCGTTGGTAATGTATTCACGGAACTGCAACTTGCTACTACACTGACGAATAAAACCGCCGCAATCGCAGATTTTAGGGACAAAAGAACTTTCGTCATAACTAAAAGCCTTATTTCATTATTGTGACTAGTTACAGAATAGTCGATAGATAAAAAATTGCATAAATTCACTCAAAAAAAACTTTTAATTTATCTGCTTAGTCTATTATTAAATCTTAGACCCAAAGATTAATTGTTTTCCCGATAATTTAATTTTTACAAGGTAGTATATTTTGCATAACAATAACGTTAATTATTCCAACCTCATGCTAAGGCTGCTTTTACTCGTTGATATAATACTATTTGGCGCTGCCTTTTTGCTTGCTAGTGTTAGCTCATTTTCCGAAATTTTCGAAATAAAAATAATTACCAATACGGTTTTATTTGTTTTTATCATGCAACTTAGCTTTTTAGGGTTAGGTCTTTATAAGTCTAAAATTCGGGAAAAATTATGGGAAATATTAAGGCGTTTACTCATCGCTAGTGCCATAAGTTATATATTATTGACTATTTTTGGACAACTTACTGCACAGCCTTATCTGAACCATGATTTTATCCTAACCGCTTGTTTTTTAACTTTTATATTTACGGCAGCATTTCGTTTTCTGTTGCTTAAGTTTAATATCTTAGGTTTCGCCAAGCGCAATATATTGGTGCTAGGTTCTGGCCAAAGAGCATTAGTCATTGAAACTCGCATGCGCAGAGAAGTTGACCGAGAAGGCTACAACTTGATTGGTTTTGTGCCTATGGGGGGAGATATCAATAATGAAATCGCCGAGCAACATATTGTTAAATTGGCAACTAGTCTGGTCGATTTTGTTTTACAGAATCAAATTCATGAAATAGTCGTTGCCACCGATGAACGGCGGGGCACACTGCCAATTGATGAGTTATTCGCCTGTAGAATTCGAGGCATTGCAGTTACCGAGATCCTTGATTTTATTGAAAACGAAACCGGTCAAATTGCCGTTAATTTAATATACCCGAGCTGGGTCATATATTCCCAAGGATTTACTTCCAGTAATGATTTAAAAAACACCTTTGAACGGCTGTTTAATAGCTGTTTGGCCGGGGTTTTATTCATTCTCACTTGGCCCTTTATGCTTTTAGCTGCCCTCGCCATTAAAATAGAGGACGGTATTTATGCTCCGGTTCTATATTGGCAAGAACGAATTGGGCTAAATGGCAAAGTGTTTAAAATCGTTAAATTTCGCTCTATGTCTTTAGATGCCGAGATTAATGGCGCTAAATGGGCCGCAAAAAATGATGTGAGAGTAACCAAAGTAGGTCGTATTATTCGTAAATATAGGATAGATGAATTACCACAAATTTATAACGTATTAACCGCTGATATGGGCTTTGTTGGACCAAGACCAGAGCGGCCCGAGTTTGTTAAACGGTTAAAAATTAATATTCCTTATTACGCAGCAAGACATACCGTTAAACCAGGACTCACCGGTTGGGCGCAGCTTAAATATGCTTATGGCGCAACTGAGGAGGATGCAATGGAAAAACTCAAATATGATCTTTACTATATTAAACATCGCAGCTTCATGCTGGACTTGTTAATACTAATCCAGACAACCGAAGTGGTATTATTTGGTAAAGGCCGATAGTTTTTGCTTGATCAAATGTAGACAAAGCGAAGATTTCAGTGTTGCGACACTGCACTTATCAGCTATTGCGAATCGGTTTAAGGTAAATCTGTGCTCGTACAATCGCGTGTTTATTCCGGGTAAAAAATTGAACGCCATTTGATATTCAAATTCTTCAAGGCACTTAATCGAACTTTTGTTGTAGGATGTTTGCCCACCAACTGGGTAGGCAAAACTGCACACTGGCTGACCGTTTAATTGCTTCTCAAGCTGCAGTTTCGATTGCAAGATTTCAAATGCTTGCTCCTGATCCTCTAAGTGCGAAAGTATCCGGTGCGTGCAAGTATGTGAACCTATAGTAATACCATTTTCTGAAACCTCTCGCACCATATCCCAGTCCATAAACAGTTGTTCCTCTGGCAATACCTGCCGTTCTCCAACATTTAAGTCCTTTCTTATTTGGATGACTTTTTCTTCGATAGTTTGCCCGGTATTCCTTTTTACTTTGTTCAACAGCAGGTATATCTGTTCACGCGCTGCTAATGATTGAAAGCTGTTTGGCAATTGCCATTTTTGGATAAACTGCTGATGCAATTCATTATTTTTTAATAACCAAGCAATTTCATCCCACCAAGGAATTTTTTGTTGGCCAATAAAATCGGTCGTTATAAAAAAACTGGCTGGAAGGTTGGCTGCTTTTAATAAAGGATAAGCATATAAATAATTATCAATATAGCCGTCGTCAAAGGTAATTAATGCGAATCGCTTGTTCATTTTTTTGTTGCTATTTAATAAAGAACTTAATGTTTCAATATTAATGACTTCAAAATTAGTTTTATAAAACTCTAGCTGGTCTTTAAATTGCTCTTCAGTACAACTAAATATGAGAGGATCAAAGGCGGTATTATTTTCGTCGCCAATTCGGTGATAGTTAAAAACGTATAAACCATTTGGTCGAAAGTGCCAACACAGCTTTTCCAAGCCAGATAGTCGTAAAAATTTTTTATAATAAGTCCTCATGAGCAAGCGACTCTGGCATTTTCAGATTTATTTTGATAGTTGGGTTTATCAATAATAAAATCTCTATATTGGTTTGGATTTCCGGTTTTATTCGCTTCCGCCGCTTTGATTATATTATACATTTCACGCGCTGAGACATAATGTAATACATAGTTTTTGCCATCATTGTAATGCGTATCTAAGTCTCGACACATTTGCTCAAATGGTTCACCTAGCAATGTATCCATCGACTTTTCTTGCGTACCATGGGTATGTACTTTGATGAAGATCCATTCCGGTCGCCCGAGTACCGAAATGGCGGTTTCAATCCAGAGCTTTATGCGATTCAAAGTAGGTGGACTATTATCACGAATATCAGCATTTTCTATTTTCGGCAAGACACCTGCTTTTCTTTGTTTAAAATTTAATCCTAATGGCCCGGTTATCATCATTAAATCACCTGAGGCTGGCTTACCACTGGCTACTGGCTCGCCCTTATTATGAGAATTAGGCCTCCCAGGGTTATCGCTGGCGTAATATATTTCATTGGCAAAGGCTGGTTGAGTAGGGCTAGGGGCCGAGGGAAAGGTGAGGTCGGCATAACAACCTGTGTCCCTAAGTATCACCAGTTCATCATTGACCCCGCACATTGTGCCGTCAGGATTTGAATTATTTAAGCACCAATTACCGTGGATAAATGAATATTGCAAAAGTCCGGTAACCGGATGTCTGCTAAATGCGCCATGGTTTTCATGCAATAGCTGGGTAAAATTGGTCAGGGTTTTTAATAAATTTTCACTGCTGTCATTATCATGATGCAAATGAATTTCTATTTCGCCCAAATCTTGCGCGCAGATATTGGCAATTTTATCTAGGTGTTCTTGCCGATACTCTTCCTCTGGATAATAAAAGCAATGCTTTGGGTGGCAGCCATCGGCATCTTTGAACTTTTTTGCGACTTGCGGATAATCATTTAGCCAACGATCCACCCTTGCTCGCTCTTGTTCAATAGATATATTATGACCCCATTGTGGTTCAAAATGATCGACAAAACAGAACATCACGTGCTTAGTTCCATAGCTTTTCTTCGCGGTTAACTTGCGCAGTAAATAATGGCCTAGCCATAAATCGATATTTTTAGTTTTTAAAATAACAATAACAATAAAAATAATAATAACGGTCAAACTAATTAACACGGTCATTTTCTACAGGTCCTCTCCCAGATCCCTTGCGATGTGCTAAATGAAGAACGCAACAAACCTCGCATAAGCTCATAAATAGCACTATTCGCTCCTAGCAATGTAAATAAAGCCAATAAAATCGAGTCGATAAAATAGTTATAGATAATCAGCACTAAGCTAAAATAAAAAATAAATTCCACAAAATACCTGAGCGATAGTAAGTAAGATTAAATTTAACTATACATCACTATTTGAAAAAAAGTAGTTAGCAAAACTATTAATGAGTAAAACTTGGATAATTTGTACTATAGTTTTTTGGGCTGTAACTAGTGGTCGAATTAACGTTCAGTTTGGCTATAGCTCAGTAGATAAAAAATTAAATTCGGTAAACTATTTATAGGTCAATTTCAAAATATTGACTATAGTGATTAAGAGTTTTTACGAAATCAAAAAAATTGAAATGTTGCTATGAATGTATATGAAAAATTATTTAAACATTGCTTATTTCCGGTCTATGAAAAGTTGCATGGCAGAAATACTACGGCACTGTTAAATGCCGCACAGCAGCGTCTTAATGGTGACCTACAACAGCTCAAAGCCTTTCAATTAGCCCAGTTAAAACAGTTATTAGATTTTTGCCAGCAGCAGGTTCCTTATTATCAAAAGCAATGGCAGCAAATAGGATTTAATCCTCATGATGTAAATTCTGTTGATGATTTACAACAGTTACCGGTTCTAACCAAACAGCTGGTAAGTGAGCATTATGATGAGCTTATTCCTAGCATAAAACGGCAAACTAACATGAAAAAATCGACCGGTGGCTCGACCGGTCGACCATTTCATTTTGAGTTAGATAAATATAGTGATGAGACTCGACAAGCCATTATGTGGCGAGGCTATGGTTGGTTGCAGGCGGGCCTAGGTCGAAAAACTTGGTACCTTTGGGGAGTAGAGCTCGGACAACGGAATTGGCACAAGCGTGTTAAAGATTGGTCGTACCATCGTTTTCATAACCGTAAAATAGCCAATTCATTTTTATTAAATCAACATACTTTTGCTGATTATATTGAAGAGCTTAATGTATATCAACCACAAGCGATAGTGAGTTATGTGGCGCCCTTGTACGTATTAGCCAAATTTATTAATAGTCAAAAAATAACCGTCTTTTCGCCACAAATTATTCTCACCGGCGCAGAGGCTTTGCTTGATTTTCAAAGGCAAGAAATCGAGCAGGCATTTAAGTGCAAAGTCATGAATACGTTTGGCTGTCGTGAATTTATGTTAATCGCCGCCGAATGTGAACAGCAGCAAGGATTGCACATTAATATTGATCAATTAGTGGTTGAAACAGTGGATGAACAGTTACAACCAATTGTTGATGCACCGGGTGATATTTTAATCACCGATCTAAATAATTACGGTATGCCATTAATACGTTATGTGAATGGCGATCAAGCCTGTTTGTCGAACCGTGTTTGTGGTTGTGGCAACCCTTTACCAATAATGGAAAATATTTCAGGTCGAAAACTGGATATTATTCGTAACGTCGAAGGTGGCGTGTTACCCGGTGAATTTTTCCCACACTTAATCAAAGATTTCAAAGGCATTGAGCGTTTTCAAGTTAGACAAAAAATGCTTACTTCAATCGATCTTTACTATCAAGTTAATCGCCATTTCGTTGGTGATGAACTAAAAAAAATTGAGCATCAGATTAAGCTTCTTTTGAGTGATAGTTTTAATGTTCATTTTCATTTGGTCGAGAGTATCGCCTTGTCGAAAAGCGGCAAGCACCGAGTGACCATTTCAGAATTAGAACAATGAAAAAAATATTAGTTATTTCCAATCTTTACCCGTCTGATTGGCAGCCAAACAAGGCCACATTTAATAAGCAACAATTTGATCATTTAGCAAAACATTGTAAATTATCGATTTTAGTGCCGGTGGCATGGCCAGAGTGGTTACGCGCCAATAAAGCGCAAAAATTACCGAGAATTTCTGCATGTGGTATTGAGGTTAGGTATCCATGGTACTTCTACACGCCGAAAATGCTTCCTGCTTTATCTAGTGTCTTTATGCTGCTGTCTTTATTGATTAATTCATGGCGTTGGATAAAGCGAGGAAAGCATGACGTCTTGTTAGCAAGTTGGGCATATCCTGAAGGTGTGGTTACCGCATGTTTGTCGAAATTGCTCGGCAAAGAATTTTTCATTAAAGTGCATGGCAGCGATATCAATGACACTTGCCGGCATCCGCTGCGAGCAAAACAAATTGTCTGGGCATGTAATCGGGCGCAAGGTGTTATTGCCGTGAGCGAGGCATTAAAAAAAAGGCTAGTGACTCTGGGGGTAAAAAAAGACAAAATCCATTTGATTTATAATGGCGTTGATAAAGAAATTTTTTATGTCGAGCAACACATAAACCGTCAAAATTATTTGCTCTATGTTGGTAATCTAAAAGCCAATAAAGGGGTAATAGAGTTAATATCTGCGTTCGTGGCGTTGCGTGCTAAACATCCAAACTTAACGTTAAAAGTTGCTGGGACCGGGGCAATGCTCTCGGTGATGCAAGAACAAGTTGTTCAAGCCGGCTTGCACGCCGCGGTTGATTTTTTAGGCTCGGTAGCACATAACAGCATTGCCGACCTTATACGCCCAGCAAGGTTGGTGGTATTACCAAGTTATGCTGAGGGGGTGCCCAATATTATATTAGAGTCAGTTGCTTGTGGTACGCCAGTAGTCGCTACAACCGTGGGAGGAATACCCGAAGTAGTAAACAGTAAGATGGGGGTTTTAGTTGCTCCAAAAAATGTTGCAGCATTAACCTTAGGTATTGAAGCAGCATTAAACAAAACATGGTCTACAAATGAGATCAGTTTACAAGCAACAAAATTTGACTGGGATTTGAATGCTCTCGCGCTAGTAGGCCAGCTACTGACTAAAAAAAATCTTTAAGCTAAAATTAAAGCTCACACCAAACTGATTGAATATCTGTTTATTTTGAATCAACTTGGCATAACTTTAGCCCCACGTTTTTTTATATTTTGCTTTAGATATGCAATGATTTGGTTTTTCATTGCTTTCGGAAAAATAACCATCCAGAAAATCCAAGTAGTTAATGGCAAGCACAGTAAAACCGATAACGAAAAGCTTAACCAAGAAAGTTGCAGATAAGTTTTAACGATATACTGCCCAGATAAGCCAATAACAAAAAGCATTAAAACAGAAAATATAAATCGGTAAATTAACACGCTTAAATCAAACTGGTTGTAGCGTTTTAACATTAACAGACAAAATACAACGTTAGCTAAAAATGAGCCAATAGCGGAGCCTAAAGCGATTCCTTTTAAGCCAAAGTAATGCGCTAACAAGATAGAAAGGCCCAGATTGACTAAGGCTGCTAATAAGTTAAGAGGAGCAATAAGCTTATGCTTAGCCTGTGCAATCAATACATGGGTTATGGAAATCGAAAACGCAGAGCAAATTAAAGCAAATACTAAGATGTTTATTAAGACAATCGCCTGACTAAATTCACTGCTGATCCATAACGTTAAAAAACTCTCACCAAAAATAAGTAAGGGGCAATATAAAGCGCTCGCAATAAATATGTGGAGAAAAGAAACTTGCAAAAATAGGCTTTCCATATTTGCGTTATTCGCTGCCATTTTTGTAAATACTGGTTGAAAGACATCTGATATAGTTAAACTGAATTGCTCAACATGTCTCGCCAGTCGATCGGCGAGACTGTAGAACGCTACGGCATTTAAATCGAATATTTTGTTGATTATAAAGGGATCGATGCCGGTATTAATGGCTTTCGTAAATCCCGCAGCGATAATATGCTTAGCAAAAGCAAACAGCTTTTTCAATTCAGCAAGGCTCACTAGGCTAAATTTAAATGCTAACGCAGGATAAAGTTTTTTAACATAATATATTTTTGCCGCGTTGGAAGTTATGTCCGCGACCAATACGGCAATAATGGCGCCCGAAATATTTAAATCCGTAATGAGTAGATAAATGAGAACCGATTTTACAATGACATTGAGTGACGATAAATTCGCGTCAACATCAAAACGTATCAAACCGGAAAAAAAAGCATTAATTGAGGTCATGCAAAGATCCCAGAACACCTTCAAGCTAAAGATTAATAACGCCAGGGAAATCGTTACTTGATTATTGCTTTGGGTTCCCAATACTTCCGGCATTTGCGATAACATGATTAAAAAACTGGCCGCAATTAAGCCAAGAATTGAAAATAACATCAGACTCGTGGAAAAAACTTGATTAACTGCTGTAAATTTCTGTTGTTCAAGGTAAATAGTGATATAGCGTTGCACGGCGCTTGGAAAACCTAACTGAATCACTTTAAACCAACCTAATATAGATAAGATTAAAATCCATAAGCCATATTGAGACGGCCCTAAGGTATGTATTAGAAAAGGGGTAAGCAATAATGATGATATTACCACGATTGCTTTCTCAACAAATCGAAATACTGAGCTGATAATAAGCCTTCGGTTGGTAGATAAATTTTCCATTGTTATTCTTTTGATAAATATTTAACACCAATAATCGGATGTTATTGGTTTAAGTACTATTAATTGTAGACGAGTTAATAATTTTATCCGCCTTGGCTCATCGATTAAGTCGGAAAGTTAATCATCAGGCTATTTTCGCTAACGGTTAACAACAATTTTCGCCCAAATAAACAGTAATAGCTCACGACGACGCGTTAACTCGAACCGACAGAGCAACACCACCGTACGCCAAAAATGTCTGCTTACGGCTGGGCACTGTCCGAGTTGCCGATAAACAAGCCACGGTAAGCTATAGTGACTTATTTACACTTTTTGTGGTTTGAACAAGTGGCGATATAATCGCCCAGCACGACCTCGTAGTGCCCAATACCAGTCGAGTGGTGGGATCATTATATTGTCCTTGATCCAGTAGGTTCTCAAAGGCTCTTGGAACTGTAAACTACGGTCAACAAAATGAGTAAAAAAGTTCACCGCAATGTTTAAGCCCGATGATTCAACATAATGCCAGAAGCCCGCGGGCACAAACATGACCTCCCCCGCTGAATACTTGCCGCGAAACCCCTTCGCTTTAGAAAACTTCTTCTGGTAGTCTTCCTGAACATCTAATGGGCGTATTTTACTGTGCAGTACTTGCCCTAAAAGCAAAGCCTTAATGTCAAAAATACCGTGTTGGTAAAGTCGTGAAGACTCTTCGGGCGGAAAAACAAAATACTCTTTTTCGCCCTGGCCAATCATTTGGAGCGTATCCCACGCATCGAAGTGCAGCAGGGTTCTATTGCCCCCAGCCCCCACCCAAAGACAGGCATTATAGATGCGCGATCGCTCGATCCACGGTGGTATTTTCAGCTTGTCCGCCATATCTAACAGTCCGGCGAAATTCGTTGGTACGCCGCCCGAATCCAATATTTTTCGGGCTCCAGCATAAAGGTTTTCACCATTGCCAATTCTTTCGATAAATTCAGGCATCGGCATTTCAGTATATTGGAAAAAATAGTTAACACCATCAGACGACGGGCGTTGTGTTTTGACGTTATCTTTTATTTGAGATAACGAGTCAAGGGTCCAATCATTGAGGAAACGCAGGTCATTTTCCAAACCGGTTAAGATCAGAGGACGGCGAGCCGTCGCTAAAAGTTCGCGCACATCATCTTCTGGTTGGATCTCAATCCGTTCAATTTGCTCAAAATCTAGATCATGAATTTTCATTATTTACCTCGTATTTACGACAATGTCAGAGATAATTAAACTTCATTAATAATTATCAATAACAGGCTTATGGCCTTTAGGTTTTAATTAGGGCGATATACAATCGTTGCCGAATTGTACACCTCCAACTTTTGCCTGATCGTCAAACAATGCTCCAATTACTGCTTTCCCGTTAGATTGCAGAGTTATCATTTCACCTTTATATCCAGTGCCACGATATTCGGTAATCAGTCATTGCTAAGCGAAAATATTTTGAACTGTCGCTTACGCAGACGTTTGAGCTGCACTATTATTTTTCTTGTGCCGGCATACAATATAGAATTCAACGTTTGTTTTTGACAATGAAAAGTCACCATGCAACGAATATTCGGTAAAAAGTGTTTTTTATAACCGCCTGCATCGGTGACGCGATACCAATCATATTTTTTATAACTTTTATTTGATGAGTGCTCTAGGCAATAACTCATGCCAAGTAAACCGAGACTAAGATTTGTTTTAAAACCAGGATCATAAGCAGTAAGGTAGCCATACACTGTATCACCATGACAATAATCGAGGTTGCCCGAGATAATTTGATTATCAACGGTGAGCAGCGATAACATTAACCCGCCTTTGGCAAATATATCCATACAAACTTGTCGTTGGAACCTAGCAAAATTTGAATTATCAAAGATGCTGTTGTTTTTCCAACGTTTACCGTGTAGCTCAACAAACGCGTCATAAAAGTAATCAAAATCCTCTGCATTCTCTAGAAACTTATAACCTGAAGCCTGAGTGTTAGCGATGAATTTACGGCCTCTTCTAAGACCTTTTCTGGTTTTTGTTCCGAAGGATTTTGACAATTCATCCCAGCCATTACTTAAATCGGTATAGGCATTAAGACCCCGATCCTCTGTTCTACATAAATAGTTACTACGCATCGCGAAGCTGCGCGAAAAATAAGTGGTTTTCGAATCGTCCATGACCAGAGGTGTCATCCGTAACTCGTCCCATTCATCTCCTAGATCGTTCACGAGAAAACCGACAAAACCTTCGCAAATTTGCTGCTCTAAGCCAGGTAGCATCGAACAATTCATTATTGTCGGGCACACCTCTTCTTCTTCACTTTCACCGGTACTGAGAAATTCAATTCGCCTAAACTTCAACAAGCCATAATAGGTTATTTTGCGGCGCAATAAGGGCAAAAAACCAACTAATTGATCATCCTGCTCAGCAATGACAATGAACAGCGAACGCCCCTCTTTATAAACCTCCCACCAATGACTCAGCCACTCCCAAGTGATATAAATATTGTCATTATTGGTCTGTTGCAACAATCTATTCCAGAGGTGACTCATTTTTGCAAAAGTTGCCGGGTCATCGATAAGACGATATTGAATTGGGGCACTCATCGCGGCAGGCTCATATTGAAATATTACCCGCTGAATAATTTTCATTTAGCATTTTAAGCACTTCTCTATCTTGTTCATCTTTATTGGCTAGATAGTCAGCAATGACCACCTCACTTGCCAGCCATGCTTTAGCAATGACCTCTGGAGTAGCCATTTTTGCAGTATACAGCTCACCCTTTGGTGTTAATTCATAACTATTGATTGCTCCAGATTCTATATCGGCAATCGCCTGAAGCATTTTTTTTATGCCCAGTTTTACCACTTTTATGTAGATGCTTTCGGGATTATCGTCTGCGCTGAGCACGGGACGAGCTTGATAAATAATATCGCCATCATCTACTCCACAGCAAACATAATGTACGGTTAAACCAATATACTCAGGCTCATTATTATTGATAGAAAAAAGGATCGGTAATATGCCCCGATAACGCTGCGATAGGCCGCCGTGAAGATTTAAAATACCCAAACGGGGGATGCCAATGACGGACTCTTTAAGGATAGAACAGCCACAACAGACAATCAGATCCAATTCAAAACTCTTTAATCGCTCGACGTTTAGTGGCGAGTTTAAATCTTTAGGTCCGTCAGTATAAATAACGGTCGTGCCGTTCTTGCGGAGGATCTGTTTGCCGGCTTCGCCAAATCCTTTAGCAGCAATTGTACCGCTGCGGTCGTCTAGTTTTTTTCTTAAACGGGAATCGCGAAATTTAGCAATGACTTTAGCAGGGTTAAGTAAGGCCTTGAAAAGCCTGACGTAGAGCTTGACGTTTTGCTTATCACGAAATTTAGTTTCGACAAAGGTTACTGTTACATCAAGGGCTGCCATTATCTTATTGGCAAAATAAATATCTGATATATCCGGACTAACCAATACGGCTATTCTTAGGTTTTTCATTGTTTTTCCTTGGTTTGGCAACCACACCTATTTCATGTTTACAGTGCTATCTGCAAATTCAAAAATCAGTGAATAAATGATCCTTAAGTTGGAGTTATAAAAGTATAGGAATAATAAATGATCCTTTCAAGGTTGGCATCGATTCGACTGCATATCACTGCGATTAATTACGCTATCCTTGCTTCGATTTTATCAATTCAGCACTGGGTTCATCGTTGCATGATGATGTTCAGCAAAAAAAAATTACGAATTCGCAAGTGGCTCGGCGAGTAGGTGCTATCATTAAAGGCAAGTAAATAAAGGCTCGGCGATGGGCAAAAATCAAGGAGGAAAAATGGCAAGCAATAACAAGCACGCAACCATAGCAGTGATAACTTGCAAACGACCCGCTTGGTTGAAGCGATTATTACAGGCGCTTTGTAAACAAGTCGTTGGCAAAAACATTACTCTTGATATCTTGGTTGTTGATAATGATTGTGACCCTACGACTAAAGCAGCCGTTCTTAAATTGCAGCAAGATTCACCTCATGCCATCATTTATCAAACAGAAGCCATTAAAGGCATTGTTGCCGCACGCAATCGATGTGTCACTACGTTTTTAGCAAACGACGCTCAATTTCTATTATTTATTGACGACGATGAATGGCCAGCGGATGAAAACTGGGCCCAAAAACTATTAGATCAGCAAACATTATATCAAGCCGACATAATGACCAGTCATGTAATTTCAGTAGGTGAAGAGGGCACGCCGTTCTGGGCCATTGAGCTAATTTACGGAAAAAACACTCACCGCGAAGGTGACAAATTAACAACATACTACACCAACAACTTACTCATCAGCAGGCATGTACTCGAACAAGTTGTCCCCGCTTTTGATGCTAGATTCGCCACCACCGGTGCCAGTGATTATCATTTCGCGTTAAAGTGCACCAGAGCAGGCTTTACTGCTTATTATACCGACGCGCCAGTAATCGAAGAGTTTCCTAAATCAAGAGCGACGATAAAATGGTTTTTACAACGAGGGTTTAGGTCTGGTATCGGCTACACCCGCAGTCACTTGTTTGAGGAGCCAAAGATTAAAGCCATTTTAAACTGCCTGTTGATGTGTGCTATCAGAGTTTTGCGAGGTTTTTGGTATTGCTTGCTTGGGTTGCTCACCAGCAACAAAACAACATTAATTAATGGTTTATTCCGTTTTTCTTCTGCTATTGGCACAATTGCAGGTTTTTTTGGCATTAAACACGAAGAATACAACACCATCCATGGAAAGTAATGATGCTAACCTAGGTTAACGTAGATTCGATGGATTATTCGCAGAATAATAGTTTATGTAAACATTGCAAACAGCAGTGCAAGTATCATTAAGGCTTTATATTTACTTAAAAAGAGAAACCTATGTTCAAGTTAAACAGTCTAAATTTAGTAAAAATTTTTTCATTTCCAATAATTTTATATACATTATTTATAATTATTAGAATAAAGGGCTTTCAACCAGCAATGGAAAGTGAATTAGGTGATTTTATCACTGCGCTAAATTTTTTATTTGGCTCGTTTGTAGCATATCTTATCTTTATTATGTGTACTTTAAAACTGAAAAATAAACCACTAAATAAACCACTTTGGTGGTGGTCAATGTCGCTATTACTAGCATTGCTTGCTTTTGATGAGCTATATATGATCCATGAGTATTTAGGTGATCAGATAAGAATTCAAGATACTCTTATATTGTTATTTTATGCCGGCTTACTTGGAGTGTTACTATTATTTAATTTAAAAGAAACGTTCACAAAAAACACTTTTTCCTTTCTAGTTGTTTTTGCTATCTGTTCCATTTTATCACAAGGTGCCGATTTTTTATACAACGAAGGTACGGTAGTATTATTTGGCCGAGTGATTAGTTATGAACAGTTTCTAGAGTCATTTGGCGCTTTATTTCTTAGTTGTGCGGTTGTTACAATTGCACTTCGTGAGTTAATGAACAACGATGGTCATTTAGATGACAGTAGTCAATAATATGGCTAAGTTACGATAAATTTGTACCTAACCCAATCTGCAAATTTAGTTGAGCTTTACAGGTTATTTTGTCATTGAATTATTGAGAAATGGATTAGAGTAATGTTGTGAATACAACTTACCCAAATACTTAGCTCCCTGTTCATTTAAATGATTACCATCACGATAAAGTGGTAAGCCATTTAGTTCCATTACGCATTGATTGTCATGACAAAATAACTGGTGAGGGTGCATGACCACTAGTGTCGGAAACTTCAACTTTAATTCGTTAATAATGCCGTCTAACATGATATTTTCTACCCGTGTTATCGAACAATCAAGCTCCTTGTTAAAAACCTCTCTTTTAACCGGACATTTATGACTCTTACCATCAAGCGTAGGGGTATCCTCAACAAATAAAGGCACTGATCCTGCCTCAACAATAATTTGCAATGTAAGGGATAGTTTTTCTTTAAGCAAAGCTCTTTTTTCACTTTCGTCTAACACTTGCTGCTCTGTATACAGCCTTTGCGACGTAAGGTGTGGCCACGAAGCGGCCAAAACAACATAGTCAAAGTTATTGCTTTGAATATGTTGTTTGGCTAATTCATTTCTTGCTCGGCATTTATTGGCAAGGAATATATTAGAGCCCCAATTTAAATCTAGAACCGGAATACAACGGTCGAGGGTATAATCTTGACCAGACAAATTGCCTTCTTGGGCTAAGGTCTGAAAAAGAGGCAGCAAGTGGTTCGCATGTGAATCACCAAAAATAAAGAAATTGGCTTTTTCAGCACTCGCAACTAAGCCAAAAATACACTTATCATCAGGTCGCTGCTCACTATTTCTATAAGCAGCATGACAGCCAACTCTGGATTTGCTCGCAAATGAGTTTAATGCATCATCCATTTTAACCACTTCTGCAGAAAATCGATTTTCATAACCATTAAAATAAATGCCACTTAAGGCAATGCTAAGTATTACCACCGAAGGGATAGCGTACATAGTACTGGCTATTTGCCCAAACGAATTCAACTTCATCTGCCGCATAGGTTGTTCAACATATTTCCACGATAAAACTGAAATAACATAAATACACACCAGACAAAGCATTTGCACTGCGAAAGTAAATTCAATCGCTGTATAACGCACAAAAACAAAAACAGGCCAATGCCATAAATAAAGGGAATAAGAAATATTCCCCGTGAAAACCATCCACTTTAAAGATAAAAATTTATTTACAATGCCATTTGCGGAGAAGATTAAAAGTGCAGTGCCAACCACGGGATACAAAGCGTTGTAGCCTGGAAATGCCGAATCCTTACTTAACAGCAACGCACTGGCTGTTATTAACACTAAACCTATAATAGACAGTAGATGACTTGTCTTAGCTCCGATAACAGGTAATTTATGCCAAAAGATTGCTAAACATGAGCCCATTAATAACTCAAAAAAACGAGTCGGTAGCAAATAATAAGCAGCACCTAACGTTACCTCGGTGCCCCATTGAGAGAAAACTGTTGCTGCCACAAAGACAACTAACGACAAATAGGCTGTTACTTTGCCGCCGAATAATTTAACGGCCATTAACAGCATCATCGGCCACAACAGATAGTACTGCTCTTCTACCGCTAGCGACCAAGTATGCAATAACGGCGCTTCTTGTGATCCGTCATTAAAATAACCGCCATGTTCACGCCAAAAGAAAAAATTCCCGGCATACAGAACCACCCAAATAACACTGCGATAAAAGCGCATTAAATCGTTAGGTAACAGCACAAATGAAAAAACAATCATGGTAACAAGTATGACAAAGAGCAATACCGGCATTAATCTCTTTATACGACGACTTAAGAACCAAGCGATACTAAATTTGTTTTCTATTATCATTGGAAAAATTATGGCGGTGATCAAAAAGCCTGAAATAACAAAAAAAACATCCACGCCGACAAAACCACCCGAAAAAAAACCAAAGCCAACATGATTAGCAATCACTAAAGCGACAGCAACTGCTCGCAAACCATCAATATCACTTCTATAATTCAACGTTTAATCCTTCAGTCATTATTTCATTTTTAAATAGCACACTATGGTTAATACTTTTATTTTACGCCGTAACATTAAAATTTTTTTACTCGTTATTAGCATTTTGAGCGCTATTGCCGGCAACAAATAACAACCTCTCGTTTGCGTAATAATTGCTACCCCAAAAGTCTATAACCTCGGATTGTTAATCGCTTTGACCATACAGAGTTGGGAAATTGATGCTCACCATTGTAAATATAGTCCTAAAAATGGACTTTTCTAGAAATGAAGACAAATAAAAGCAATATTAACCGCTGCTTTAGCCAACAGCGCCGGCACTTACTTTTACTTTGAATTTTTGAAAACAATTGAGTAAGGCTCGACGATCGTCTGACTTTCACCTGTTTATGGAGAGGAAAAATAGCCACTAACGACGAATTGACGGGATCCCATCCTATGGGCGGTGCTCGGGTGTTTGCTGCAACCACGCCATGATAACAAGCCAGATTAATTCTAACCTTGGGCACAAACTAAAAACTGCTCGTCCATGTAGCGAGCCAACAGTTACCCTACGGCTAATTTTATGGACTAATACGTTGCGCTCGGCTACGGGGGTAATATGGTTTATGCTATCAACCGCTCATTTGCTTAACTGATTATGATTAGGCTTAAGCCAGCTTTATGATTGAATTAAGTTTTGCAAAACTTTCTTATTCTGATTATTAGCATAGAATTAGTTCAAGTATTACAAATATTCTAGCTAGCCACATAGATTCGAAGATCAGCAATCGCCCCACTCTTATTGATTAATATCAATAAGTTGAGTATGAACTTTGTATCTTATTGGCGGATGACTAAAGTAGTATATTGATTTAGCGTTCTAAATATCAGTCATCTACTTATAAATTTTCATAAAGATAATATTGCCATGGAATCTATTTTTTATCTGAGTATATTAATTATTCTATATACTTATATCGGTTATCCGTTATTAATCGCCTTAATTGCAAAAATCAAGACCTTGCAAAATGTCGAAAGTGTAGACTGTGATTTACCCGAAATAACCATGGTATTATGTATATACAATAGCCGTAGTTTGTTAGTGAGTCGGCTAGATAACATCTTAAATTCAGATTATCCCCTGGAAAAATTAACGTTAATAATAGTATCCGATGGCTCAACCGATCATCCCGAAGAAGTTATCAACCTTTACCATAATTTACTTAATATAAAATTCATCGAGTATGTGCAAAATCAAGGTAAATCATACGCTTTGAATATTGCTATGCAAAACGTAGATACTGATTTAGTCGCTTTTGCAGATGTGCGACAGTCTTTTAATAAACAAGCATTAACTGCACTGCAAGCTCAGTTTTCTAACAAAAAGATAGGTGCAGTCAGTGGTAATCTGCATATTATTGGCGATGATGAAAATAACGAATCTGAACCGGGACTCTATTGGCTTTATGAAAAATGGATCAGACGAAATGAAAGTGCTGCCTTTTCTTTAGTCGGTGTTACCGGAGCAATCTATATGGCGAGAAAATCCCTAATACCGAGCCTTCCTAATGACTCTTTACTTGATGATATGTATATTCCGCTAACCATCATTAAAAATGGCTATAATGTTAAATTTATTGGCCACGCTATTGCCTACGATAAAAGTTCACCCTCAGTAAAAGAAGAATTTACCCGAAAAGTCCGTACCCTTGCAGGAAATTTTCAATTAATGCATCAATTACCCTGGTTAATGAATCCCTTTAAAAACCCTGTTTTCTTTCAGTTTATATCACATAAAGTGATGAGGTTAGTTGTGCCATACGCCCTTATTTGTTTACTATTCACTTCGATGTTTAGCCCGCATTTTGAGGGCACAATCATTTTCTTCATACAGGTATTATTTTACAGTTATAGTTTGTTGTCACTGGCTTTGATTAAAAAAAATATTCACTTACCTCTAAGCGCAATTTGCGTGAGTTTTTGCAGTTTAAATTACGCCGCTTTGCTAGCAGCATGGAAGTACTACTTCACCCCTACCCAAAATTTATGGCGTAAACATTAAAAGATAAATATTTATAACAGCAGCACCATCATAATAATATTTTAACTATCAAATATAATAGGATCATACTCAATGGGCCAGCCATCAATATGCGCCATAAAATTGTTGGCGCAGTGGCTTCTTGCAGTTCCGGAATTTGTCTGGCCAAGCGGATAAATACTGCATAAGACAAGCCCAGGAAAACATATAAAAATACAATGTAACTGCGACTTAAAAAGAATGCAGTGAATAAATAGGCCAGCATTGAGAAAAACAAAGTTTTGGCAAGAAAAATGTCTTGTTTTACTTCCACATCGGCAAGGATATCTTTATGTTTTTCTGGATTAAGGTTGAATGCTTTATATAACATCCACATAGTCAAGGCTAGAGTGAAAAACCATAACATATAACCTATAGCACCAAGTTCAGCAATGATAAGCAGAAACGAGTTATGGGCAGTCCTTACATGGTGATGATCAAAATTTGATTTACCCACGCCAAGCAAAGGGCTTGATTTAAACATTTTTATTGCTTGATACCATGCCACAATTCGACCATCTGCACTCGACTCATTCAAGTCAATGGTTCGAAATTGTGACATGATAACCACGAAAATAGGAAGAGAAAGCAGCACGAAAAAAAATGTCTTTAATTTGCCAAAATGTAAATAACAATACATTAACACGAGTGCGATTAAGCCCACTAATGTGCCTCGAGAATTCGCTAAATATATCCCCACCAATAAAGCAATAACCATCAATAAAAAGAACAGCTTAATAAAAACATTAGTGGCGTTATGCTTCAAATAGAACATCACGGGTATATTCATTAAAAAAAACATACTGAGATCATTTGGATCCTTGAAAAAACCGAGAAAGGTAATGCGTGACCCGACAGATAACGCCTTGCCAGACCAACCAATACCATCGGGAGATCTTAATTGTGAAATACCGTGATGGAGCATGACAATACAAGCGGCTGTGAACACTAAAAATATCATGTTCTGTTTTTTTCTACTGTTTATTAATGAAGAATATAATAAAAACGGTAATAACCCGTAAATGAAAAAATCAATGGCTTGGGCCACCCCACCACCAAGCCAGCCATTCTTTAATCCTGACAATGGAATAATTAAAAACAGCCCCAATAAACACCAGCTTTGATAGCCCCAAAGTTTATTTTTCTGGAATACTAAATAAGCGATAAATGCGATAATTATGAAATATCGAGCCAGTGCTATGGGCTCGGGAGTATATGACCATTCTTGTGGTCTTAAAAATATGACAATGCTGTATAAAAATAAAAAGAAGAAGCCTAAATTAGAATCTCCGAGGGTTTCGTCTGTTCTTTGCTGCATCAGTAGTTATCCCAATTATTTTTTGATTTTACAAACAAAATAGTGAAATAGATCGTTACTTTATTTTATTTTAACCTTAGCTCAGATTGATAAAGATGACACTTTGATACAAAAAAAATTAATAAAAAATACCTTTCTGCACTACAGTTATCTTAAGTTGTAGGCAAAGGTTAACGATATGGTTGCTGTTATTAATCTGGAAAAACATTCAAAAAACGGCAAAGCATTAAATGCTATGGTGCTGTTATTGCTACTGACAGTTATGGTGAGTCCACACGCTTATGCCAGTAATGAATTGTCATTTTCTGATGATTTTGTTCATTTTCAAGCATTAAATTCACTTTCTGAGCATGCTTCTATTGTCGTTCCGTTCAAAAATAACGTCTTGGATTTAACCGAAAAATTGCAATTAAGCGTTAATGGTAAAGCCGTTAAATTTGCTGCCCATTACTCACTCATTTGGCCGTCAAAAAATAACCATAAACATTATCTGCGCAGTTTGTTAATAACACCGCTTGGTGGTGTCCGTAAAGGCGATATTTACAAATTAACTTGGCAGTCCGAGCTAGGTAAACAAATCGTCCCTTATGATGACCACATCACAAAAACGCTTGATGCTAAATTTCCATTAGCTTGGCTTAGTAACATTTTATATGCCCCATTATTTACGGCGTTAAATGATGATTTTTACTGGTTCGATCAAGCTTATCTAAATTATTCTGATTTTATTACTGATAATAAAGCGATTATAGAGCATAAAAAAATCCACAATAAATTAACTGACCCAGCACCTTGGTTATATGATCGGGTATACGTTTTATATCAACTTTATTTAAAAACAGGGGATATAACAATCAAACATAAGGCTCATGAGGCGGCGATATTTTATCAACAAAACATTACCGAACATGGCTACTTTGGCTTAAAGGAAGCTGAAGATGTTAAGTATTTATTGAACACCGGATTGTTAATTGATTATATGTTTTACCCAAGGCTACCTACAAAAAAAACCATTAACAAATTATTTATCAATACCTTACGTTGGCCGAGTCAGTATACACAAAAGATAGGGTTTTGGACCGAGCGTAACTTAGCGGTCGCCCTAGCAGCGGCTATTACTCAATGGGAGTTGGATCAAAGTACTACCGCGTTAGCTCGCATTGATGACTTGGTTGATGGTACCTCTGCCGCATTGTATTCGTTCAACGCTAATACTCATGGTTGTATCGCCCATCCCCATGGCGTCCATGAAGGAGGAAAGGCGGCTGACTTGGTCTGCTCCCCTTGGATGAGTGCGTTAGCAAGTTATCAGTTTTGGCGTTTATTTCAATTAACCGGCAATGACAAAAGTAAGGAAATTATTAAATCGCTGGGCAAGTCGGTACTAAGTAATGGCACTTATACTGCGACAGACGGGCATATTAAAGGAAAAATAGTACCTAAATATTTAATTTTCCTGCGAAGCTCTAAATTGGAAGACAATAAGCAATGGTCAGATATACAACACGCTTGTGATGTAGCAGGGATGGTCAGTTTATCTGCACATTTATCAAAACTAGACGGTGAAGATATTACTCAGCTAGTCCATCTGGTCGATAATCTGCTGTTATCATGCCAACATAGTCTAAAGGTGAACGATAAACACCGAACGCAATGGCAGGTAACACCAATAAGAAAATTCAATTGGTGGTTTGGTACTACCGGAAGTATGCCTTGGGTTTTAACCGAGCTTGCTGCTGAATTTGAGAGCGCTAAACTAAAGTAGTAGTTAACCATTTGCAAAATATCAGCAGAAAAACGCGATAGGTGCGCTAATCAACATATATTTTTTGATATGCTTGCGCACATTTAGTTAATGAAAATTGCTCACAAATTTTTTGTTTTGATTTTTGCGCAAATGCCGCCATTTGGTTTTTATCTTGTAGACAAGATTTAATTAAGCTAGCTAATGTAGTGCTATCGTTGTACTCAAATAACCAACCCGTTTCATTGTCGCTCACTAACTGAGGGTTACCGCCGACATTTGATGCTATAACACAACATTCAGAGGCCATAGCTTCGATTATTACTAACGACAACCCTTCTGTTTCAGAGGTAACAATTAACACCTCGAATGTACTGTAAATTTTCTGCCGATCAATGACTAAGCCATGAAAAAAAATATTACTGTTAGGTAAATATTGCTGCTGATAATCCTTTAATTTACCCATGCATGGGCCATCACCAAAGAAATGTACACTAATATCTTGTAGCTCATCTTTATTAAGTTTAGTGAGTGCCTGTAATAAACAAATTTGATTTTTTAAATCGACCATCCGCCCAACTGACCCCAAGCTTATTTGCTTACTATTTCGCTGTCGTTTACTGATGTTAGGAAGTTTTACCGCATTATCAATGACACTTTTATTTTTACTATGCCAACCATGGTTGGCAGTGAATATTTGCTTACCTTCTTCGGAAACAAAGGTAATGTGGTCAATATACTTTTGACAAAAACGATGCACTATTAACCACAAGCGTTGATTAAAAGGATGGGCACCATGGCGCGTGTAGATTATTTTTTTATTTATCAACAAAGGCAAGATTGGAAGCAAAAATTTTAACACATGCGGTGAATGAATATGGACCACATCAACAGCCTTTAGCGCTTTATAGAGTCGATAATGCGCCACTAATTTAATCGCATTAATGGTCAGCACTTGCAACTGATTTTTTTTACACTCCGCCAATAACGAATCGGTGTCAGTGCCAAATGAGATAATCTTAGCATTGATACCATCGTCTTTTTGCTGCTGACTTAAATCAATGACAAAGCGCTCGGCACCGCCACAGTTTAAACTTGACACTAAATGAGTTACCGATAAATTCAATGTCTGCATTACCCTATAATTTGTTTAAAATTTCCCAAAAGAACACACTGCCATCGAACTATCACTTGGTGTTCACCATAATAATTTGCTCTTTATCCGTGATGATAAAATCAAACAAACAGAAAGAGCAATAGACGGTAAATATGCTTTCGCGTAAGCAATGGCTTAGACACATCAATAAATGGTAAACCGAGTTGCTCAACCAAATTGTATAATGTCGGCCTAGTGATGCCCAATAATTCAGTGTTTTACTCATATTTGCCGTTTTTCATGTTCTACAGAGACTATTAGTCATAATAAACCCATCACCAACTCGTTGTTATTCTTTTTAAATCAGCTATTTGTTAAGGGTAGTTGATAATATCCATTTTGCTTATTGCTAAACGGCATAAAACCTCAAAAAACGTTCATTATTTCAACAAACAAGTTCATAGTTTAACTCATTGGTTGACAGTAACTATCTGACGTATAAAATGGCGTCTGCAAGGCTCAATTATTTAACCCTCTTTTACAACCACCCGTAGCTCAGCTGGATAGAGCGCGCCCCTCCGGAGGATGCGGTCATAACGAAACTGTCACAGAGGGTTACAGTCAAAAATAGTGATATGCGCCATTAGCTCAGCTGGATAGAGCGTTGCCCTCCGGAGGCAAAGGTCGCAGGTTCGACTCCTGCATGGCGCGCCATTACTAGCTTTTCAACCTATTTTTTGCTCCCTGTTCGTTACATACTATTTGATACCAAACCATTAAAATCCTGAACGTATCTTTTTATTGTCACAAAATATAAAAATATGCCTACTTACTCAATCTTAATAGGCGATTTTATCAAAAGATCCCTTCTAATTCAGTAAGTTCGCTTACCTGCTGAGTTAACTCATCACACGCTTCCCTAATGATTTCAATACATAAATCAATGTGGTTAATTTCTTCCTCTGATAAGGTTTGCGTAAGTGCATTATTCAAAGCTAATTCAACTGACCCTAGGACTGAATTGATTGTTTGAGTCATTAGCAATTCAATACGGGCTAAAGATATGCCAAACTCATCGGCAAAGTCGGCAATCATATAGGCTGTAAATGGCGTGTTAAAGTTGCCAGAATCCCCAGCCTCATACTCACCGATAGACATAGCGTAGTAGTTTGAAGAATTGAAGTCGTTAGCACCTCCGTCTTTACGGCTCGCTATTTCACGAATGATGGCTTCTATATTAACTAAATCGTAAAATGGCGTAAGCCTTAGTCCTTTATCTCCTACAAAGAAACTAATATTCTTCCCGTGAGCATCATAGTTTCGGACTAGAATATTAAACGTCATCCAACGAATTAACTGTGCATGATATGCTTCGGTGTTTGCTGTGTTGACCTCGAAAAGTTTCGGAAATGAAACCCCATCTCGAACATTAGCTACGTCTTTACCGTCGCCAAATTGACGTTCATACTTAAAAGATGGTGGTAGATTAGTCGCCTGACATCCATCAATAACGTGCTGGCGCATTACTTTGTTTTGTTCAGGCATAACTCGTCTGTCGAACCGGTCGATTACAAAGGTTCTAACCCCACCGTAGGAGCGCAGTTCAACCGGAGGGACATCGATACCAACTTCTTTTGCGAGTAGCATGGTGAACAATTCATTTACGGCGATAAATGGAACCCGTCCCGTTTCAAACTTAAAGATTTTGTTTGAACAGAGATGACCTTCACCGAAGCCAAGCTTTCCATCTATTTCAAGTAAATTGAGTTTATCTTGAACTCCAGCCACCGATAATCGTGTTTTACCATCCCAATACGTGATCGACTCACCACCATTGTTAAAACGCATTAATCGTTCCCCTAACTCGAATGGGGTCACTTCTCGCAACAATGTTTCCTTAGGCTCGGAACCAAAAGCTCTGAAAGACAATGCTCCGGATGTTTCATCGCCGATAACGCGTATTAGTCCAAAAGTATTGTTTTTAGATATAGTAGTGTTCGTTGTTATTTCTTCTAGGCCCGTACCTTCAGGTAATAGGTTTTGTAAGAAGTTCCTAACGGCTCGATGGTCGAAACTTCCATCTAATGGTAGGTGAGGTGAAATTGCAAACCCTTCTTTTACCCACTTAGGTTCATATACTAAAGAAATTTCTGTATCTGAGCCCACAGGAATACTAATCGAGGCGATTTTCAGTTCATGACCAAGATGAATGGTTAGGGTGTTATTCCCATTAGAACCAGTTGCCATCAGATCCTCCTGTATTATTCAAGTCGTCTGAAATAATAGAGAACGATAATCCGAGGTACTTCATCACCTTCAGGATATAACCAAAACTCACTTTAGTATCACCCTTTTCAATTTTAATCAGCGTAGGTTTGGATATAGAAAGTGCTGTAGATACATCTGCAAGTTTCAATTTCATTCCGGTACGCTTTGCGGTAATTGCTTTAGCCAATTGTTCTGGAGTAAAGTCATTACTCAAGTCGGGCATTTGGGTACTTTTAACCTTGCGACCGCTAATAATGTATTTGGTTTTGGTTTTGGTTTCCACCATAAGTCAACTCTAGTTTACTTTTAAAACAAAAGTAGCAACTACCACTCTATAAGTCAAGAATACTTTACTTATAGAGTGGTAAGGCTATCGCGGCACCTATAAGTAAACTTCAGGTTACTTATAGAGTAATAAAGTTATTGGGCCATCCATAAGTAAGCTACAATTGACTTATGGAGAAACCAAGTACCTTTTCAATCTAATCCAAGCCACCTAATTCTGCCCACTTGCCTGAATTAACCTCACTTCCTTCACGTGAATAATGATATTTTCACCTCCGATCCATGTAACTTGCATAACTTCACCGTCATATATACCTGACACTAATAGGGTTAACGCATGTTCACCGATGAGGCGAATATGCGTTAATCACTAGGAATGTAAAGGCACTTGGGTAAACGCTTTAATCCCGGTAAAGTAATACTCAAAAGCAGCGAATTGTACGTTACCATTCAATGTAAATGTTTTGTGATAATTTACTTGGCTTGATAACATCGAACTTTACGGCCTTTTGATCAGACCACAGTCAGTACACATGAGATATATTCAGCCCAAATTATATTAACGAAGTAATTTAGAATACAATAAACCGCTATTCTATCAAGTTAATAAAGGTCTATTTACATGCTACACAGCGACATAAATATTCATGGTTTTGTAAAGTCCGCTTTTTTTCATGCCGAAAAGCGGCACTTACTCTAAGCATATTCTGTGACGTGTCAGGGTAAAATCCTTTAAATAGATACTAATCGGTAAAAACAAAAACATGAATATACAAATAAAAACAATCAGTTACCAATAAAGGTAAATAAGAACACTTAACCACTTTTCACAGGTGTACCCTCCGGATGGCGAGGTCACAGGTTCGACTCCTGTCGGGTGGACCACACGTCAAAAATCGACCCTATATTTAACTTATTCATCACTTTTGCTATTTAATTCAAATAAATATTGCTCGAATTGTTTTCTAATTAGATTAATTTCCCTATGATATGGATAACTGAAGATACTAATTAATTGATCATGACCGAAAAACGTCGACCAGACTTAACAGCTAAAGAAAAAAAACAGCATTGCCACGTAGTATTTGCTGGTAACTTGGTTGCTAAACCAGAAATACGCTACCGTGCAAATCCGGTAGTGCCCGTTGCCGAATTTGTAATCGCGACTAACCATTCTTGGTTTGATAAACAATCAAATTCATTTAAAGACTGGACCAGTTATCATCAATGTCATTTCGAAGGCCATAATGTAGAAGAGCATTTCCTCTTTGCTGATAAAGGCCAATTAATAATGCTCCATGGTGCTTTAGCTACTAGCAAACGCACCAGTAAAGATTTTGTACAAGTCGAATCATTATCCGTATTAGGTAAAGGCATTCATATCGGTGTTAACCAAGTTATTTGTAACGCCACATTAATCTCTCCGGTAAAACTTGTTAAAACCGAAAATAACACTAGTTTAGCCGAGTTCTCCGTAACCATTAATGAACCAGGCTTTACCGAATCAGATAAAAATTTCAAAGGCCAAAAAATAGAGCGTTTAGTGCATTTATGGGGCAGAAGTGCTGAATACTTCGCCAGCAAAGCACAAGCTAATGAGCAGTTACTTATAGAGGGGAGCGTGAGCTATGTGAGTAATAACAAAAAACAACAGTTCATCGATGCTAAAAAGGTTATTATTTGTCCAACTAGCTAATCCTTAGCTCTGCTTTTATCGCCAATTAATTGGCAATATTTTATATTTGCTGTAATGAAGATAAGTTGTCTCATGAAATATGTTTTTCTCTTAATAAGCTTGTGCTTTGCCACAAACTGCTATGCCCGCGAGTATGGCAATGTTACCGTTTACGATATCGCCAGCGTGTATGATGGCGACACCTTCAAAGTAAATATTGATGACTGGCCAAGTATTATTGGTGAAAACACCTCTATTCGTATCAAAGGGGTTGATACCCCTGAATTACGAGCCCAGTGCAGCGCTGAAAAAACGCTTGCCCAACAAGCTAAACAATTCACCCAGCACTCTCTTGAGCAAGCGAAAACCATTGAATTGAAAAATATCGAGCGTGGCAAATATTTTCGCCTACTTGCCGATGTGTATGTCGATGGTGAAAACTTAGCGGATTTATTAATTAGTAACGGTCATGGCTATATATACGATGGCGGTAAACGTCGTAGTTGGTGTTAATCTTTAGCTCATGAATATTATATCCCCAAATTGATAGCCCAATATATAAAGCGCTTTTGGCCGCAAATAAAGTTACTGCTGTTGTTTTTAGGGGTGGGGGCTTCTCTGGCTTTACTGTTTCACCTATTGGGTATAACAGAGCATTTTAATAAAGCATGGGTAGATCAATACATTCGCCAGCAAGGCGCTAATGGCATCCTTTATTTTATTGTGCTCATTGCCCTAGCAACAAGCTTAGGCTTGCCAAGACAGGCGGCTGCCTTTGCCGCAGGTTATGCGTTTGGTACTGTTTACGGCACGCTCATAGCCACGTTAGCCGCCGCAATTGGTTGTTCTATCACGTTCTATACGGCAAGGTTTATTGCCCGTCCATTAGTGCTAAAACGTTTTAGCGACAAAGTCGATATTTTCAATAACTTCCTACAAAAAGACACCTTTGAAAAAACCTTCATCATTCGCCTGATCCCCGCGGGTAATAACTTTTTATTGAATTTATGCTCGGGTGTGGCACAGATAAATGCATTTAAGTTTATCAGTGGGTCCTATCTAGGTTTCTTTCCACAAATGGCGATATTCGCCTTTGCTGGCAGTGGCATTCAATTGGTGAGTTATTGGCAAATAGGGGCAAGTGCGGTGTTAAGTGTTGTTGCATGCTTACTCAGTTATCGTTTGTATAAGCAATATAAGACTGAACTTAAGGGATGATATTTCACTTAATGAAATATAGCCCTAAAAAAAGCTTTATTGTTGGAGAGTAAAATATTGTAGATACTTATAAAGCGGACGTTAGCTAAACACCTGATTTAATAGCTCTATACCAAAATGGAGAAGGTGCCGGCGAGACCTTATGTGTCGGGTCACAGCTATTAAGGGACGGTTGTAGTTTCGTTTATAAATGTATATTCCGCACCTAATTTACCAGCATTCCGTTAAATATTTACCATCTCACTAAAGCGTTCATGGCTTGAATATAACACTGTGGCCAAAAACAGTTGACCATTACAAAGTGGTTGCTTGAAAACTTGTCGCAAGGCATTTTTATATATCCCCGCTTGAATAGGTTTATTACTCGATTTAATGCTAACCACTTGCTTTTTCACCACTATTACCCTAAACAATAACTAATACATTTGGATCTCTTGTTATTACAGATTGAACATTTATTCATTTGTAACGATTTAGTGATACATCGACCATTGACATAATATGTCAACAGTAAGTAATATTCTAATAGGCATATTACAGCCCTATTTATCTACGTTATATTTTGGAGAAAAAATGAAACTCAAATTAGCACATCTTATTTTAGTCGGCATGCCATTTACTGCCATGGCGGGTGATGGCCACTGGGAATATACAGGTGAAAATGGTGTAGATCACTGGGGTGAAATATCGAGTAAATATGCGTTATGCAGCAGCGGCGTAAACCAATCTCCGATAAATATTGTTACCGGGTCTGTAATCGAAGCTGACTTACCACCGCTTATTATTAATTATCAAGTGAGTGATATTGAAGAGGTCAATAATGGCCATACCATTCAAGCAAATATTAAAGGTAATAATACCTTCACTAACGATTCGGGTACTTTTAATTTATTACAATTTCATTTTCATTCACCGAGTGAAAATACTATTGATGGTAAGTCATTTCCGTTAGAGGCACATTTGGTTCATGCTGATCAAGATGGTCGTTTAGCCGTTATTGGAGTGATGTTTAGAGTCGGAAAAAGTAATCCACAACTCGCACAAATGTGGGAAGACATGCCAACGGCGAATCACACTAACAAAGATTTAGTTAAAGCATTATCTACTGTTAAGTTATTACCAGAAAAAAAATCGTATTACCGATTTAATGGTTCATTAACCACTCCACCCTGTACTGAAGGCGTTAGATGGTTTGTTTTAAAAGACACTATCGAAGCATCACAAGCACAGATTGATAAATTTCATCAAGTAATGGGTACTGATACCAATCGCCCAACACAGCCAATTAATGCTCGGGTAATTCTACAATAATCAACAACGTCGTCGACGTGAAATTGAAATAGAGGACAGACCACGTTTTATTCCAATAAACGTGGTCTGTCCCCTATTTCTAATGACTAATATCATTGAAAATTTATGTCATTACTTTTAAATTTTATTTTAAAATAATTGCATAGTAATTGGAGTGAATAATCTGATGACCAACAATCCTTGTACGCTTGTATACTAGGGTTTATTTCATATAAAAAAAGAGTTATTAGTAACTAGGTACGAGTGAAGAGTTATGCTGCATAAGCAATATAAAACAGAATTACAAAACTGATATTTCATTTAATGAAATACAGCTGTTTTTATAACGTACCGCTAAATGTCAGAATGTAGAGCCTGACCCCGCAGACTTTATGAGTCAATTGCTTGTCTTTTAAAATATTTAGCCATTAAATTGGTCAAATTTTAATGCTAATTCTGATGCCATTTTACTTTGCCCTTTCATTCTTAATACTTCGATTATACATTCGATGGTGCATAGCCCACCTTTAGGTTGATTAGCCCTAAGTTTGTATGACGAATCATTGGGACTATTCAAAGTGAATTGTGGTGCCTTTTTTAAATAAGGGCTCTGGTTAAAGATTTTCTGTGATTCCTGCCATGTGCCATCAATAATAATGATATTTTCATATTCTTCAATTATTGCCGATGATGATTCTCCCTTGGAATATAATAATAACGCCTCATTATTTTCTATTAGTCTCATAAGGTCTTTATTAGGGTTTACTCTTTCCCAAAGTATACGTTCAACAATTATATTAGAGTCTTCTGTAGCAAGAGAGCCGGTATTGGTTGCTCTATGCAGTTCACGTTCATGGGTAAGTAAAAATATTTTCATTTCTTTATATATTGTTCCGCTTGAGATTCTTGATATGTTGCAGCTATCTCCGATAGAGCTAACTTAACTGCCTTTGATAAAGTAAGCCACTACTTTGTCTTAGTAAAATCAGTGATATGAGGCACACCTTGTACTGACCCAGATTATCGATTTTAAGATGTGCTTTAAATGATTTCTAAGACTAGCTTTTGCCACAGAGAAGTCATAAAAGCGAATATCTGAAACCTCAGTTTTGGTATCTTTAGAGGCGGTGTGATTTTGAGCGGTTACTGGCCATTTTTATAGGGCAAGATCACTGTGCCACATAGACTAACAAGAACAGTTTTCTATAATATAAATACTCCGTTAAGACAGTTGCACTTAAATAGGCCTTATTAAAGTATTAAATTTTTGTTGTTTTAAAGTCATTAACACATAAGAAGTCATGGCATAAACGCATACTAACAACCATAACTGCATTCTAATTTGGACCAAATTCTCAATACTATCGCCCATTTGATTTAATCTTAATAAACCATTAATTGCGGGGGTAGACGGAGAAAATTGAGCAATTACGTTTATTACTGTTGGTATGTTTGATGTAGGCCATATAAATCCGGCTGAAAAAACTAAAGGCAGAGAGCTTAATATCACGATAACAGTCGCTAATTCTTTTCTTGGAATTAACAAACCGATCACTGTCCCTAAAAAAATCACTGACAATAGAAAGGGCACAACAAGTGACATTAAATCAGCAATCGAAGCTAAACGGCTAACACCATAGTATTCAAAGCTGTAACCAAAATAATAGCTAAGTAATGCTAAATAGATAACGAACATCACGCATGAACGAACCACTAAAATTTTCCAAACAGGGTAAGTTAACCAATAGCTTGATTGCAATTCTGCAGCGGGTTTGAGCTTTATTTTATCTTCGTATTGCCCCGCAGTGACTAACCCCATAGCAATCAATAAGGTCTGATGTAAAATTAACACAAAGACAGCAGGAACCACATAATTTAAATAACCTAAACCGGGGTTAAATGTGGGTTTTAGATTCAAACCAATTTGAGTATATTGTGAAGAAGCTAGCGCAATATTTTCCCCTCTCATCACCATACGACTGACTTTTACTTCAGCAGCTACAGTAGATGAAGAACGGACTAATCCCTCAATTACGGTGCCATAAACTAAAAAGTATGATGCATTACCCGCAAAAATTAAATGTGGGCTTTTTTCTAACAGTAAATCACGATAGAAATTTTCAGGAATAAGTAAAAAACCAGTGATGTCACCATTAATCAGTAGGCTTTTAGCTGCATCAATATTATGAACTTGATGAGTGATTTTAATTTGAGGGGTGGCATTTGCCATGCGTTCAATGGTTCGACTTAATTGGCTATTGTCCAGATTAACTACCGCTATGCTTTGTTCCTTTGGTATTTGATTAGTATAAGGCAAAGGGTAGAGCAGAGAATAAATCATTACGCCGCCGAAGACGGTCACCAATAGAGGAATATTAGTAAAAATGGCAAAAAGCTCACTGTTTATTAACTTTTTCCACGTCATTAATTACAACCTTCTTCATAGGTTTTTTCATGGTTTTGTTCATTTTTAAGTTTTAATTTATTTGCACCTTTACGCTTATCTAGTAATAGCTTAGCAATATAAAATGCGCTAAAAAAAGTCACTATGGCGAGAAAATTGTCAATACTATTAATAAATGAAGTGCCGTAATTTACTTGTTCTATTTGTATATTGATATAATGACTTATTGGTATTAATGCTCGCCATAATTGAGCTAAAAATGGCATATCAGTTGTTGGGAAAGTAACGCCCATAAAAGCAAACGCTGGCGCAGCAAATCCCGCGACTAAACTCATCGAACGTGTTACATCAAAAGTAAGAAAAAAGAATAAAGTAGCAACACCCGTGCATGCTATGACTAAAAGCAGTTGAGCCAATATAAGTAAAAGCCAACTGCCATGCATGGGCCAATGCAATGTTCCATAAAACACACTAATAAAGACAATACCTTGTACCCAAAAAACTAACATATAAGGGATTAACCTTATCAGCACATCGGTAAAATTAAGGTTAGCAAGCCACATTTCTTGTGAACAAGTTCGTAAAGGTATTGCTATAACAAGTAAAATTGTTGCAAGAATAAGAATTTGCCACATCGCGGGGATAACACCAACAACCAAAAATTGACCATAGTGAGTATTAGAATTAAATAATGGCGAAATTTGCGAAGAGATAGGTAATGCTTCAGCTATTGCCTGCTCTATCACACCATGAGTATTTACTAAGTCTTTAAATGTTTCCATTTGAGCTACATAGGTACCATGAGCACTCAACAGTGCTGAGTTTACTAACTTACCCACTAAGATGAACTGACTGTTGTAAAAAGCAGTAACTTGAGGAGATTTCCCTAATAAGGCATCTTTTTCTAACGCATGAGGAATAATCACTAACGCATAAATAGACCCTTCTTTAAACGCAGTACTGGCATGGTCCATCGAACTAAAGTGGTTTACAACCGCTAAACTAGGGCTTGCATTATAATTTCGTATTAGCGCTCTAGATACTGAACTATTGTCGTTATCTACAACCCCAATAGGTAAATCTCTGGCAATACCCACTGAGAATATTCCCCAGATCATCGCCGCAAGCAACACGGGTAGCCAAAAGAGTAATGCCTTTAACCAAGCATCATGGATAATTAATTGCCATTCAGCCTTTATCGTTTGTAAAAAGTTCACGTTTTTATTTTATAATACGAGTAAGTAATACAGTCATGCCGACTCTTAATAATGGCACTGGCTGCAATGGTCGCGCTTCAACTTCAAAAGTCCTCATATCAAACCCTTGGCTACTGTCGGTTGAACGCCAGGTAGCAAAATCACCCATCACAGAAATATGTGAGATCTCAAAGATAAAGTTATCTGCTCCCAATGCAGGAATGTTAACTTCAATTTTTTGGCCTTTAGGAAAGTCTTTTAATGTATCTTCTCTAATATGAAATATTGCCCATGCATCATTTATATCGACTATGGTAACAACAGGAAAGCCCTGTGGTGCTAATTCACCTTCTTGCAGTAATACTTGGCTAACCTCGCCATTGTGCCAACTCTCAATTTTAGTATCGGCAATATATGCTTCAACTTCAGCTACCGCACCTGCCGCCATATTTTCATTCTCTTTGGCCGCTCTTTTTACTTCATCACGAGCACCTTCTTTAGCCATTGTATAAAGCTGGTAAGCTGAACTCTGATTGTATTTTGCAGCTTGCCATTGGGTGTAAACTTCATCACGTTTTTGTTCAGCGACAATGCCATCTTTAAAAAGATTATCGACTCTCTTATAGGTTTTTTCCATTAACTGCTCAGCCACTTTGGCTTTTTCCCACTGAGTTTTAACTGCCGCTATTTCTTGAACTCTTGCGCCATTGTCTGCTTGTTCCGCTAAAGCGCCAGCCGCGTTCTTTCCCGCTTGTGCTTGTTGAAGCTTTGCTTGTATTTCAGGGCTAAGCAAAGTAAAAATCATCTGCCCTTTTGCAATGTTATCGCCTTTTCTTACTAGCACTTGTTCAATTCGTCCCGGCACTTTTGAGGATATGCTGTAATGTTGCGCTTCAATTTGGCCTTGTATTCTTTCTGGTAGTGGCTGATAAGCCTGATAAAAAGAATAAGCTAGCCACATAACTAAAACGGTAATAACCAAAGCTATTGGCCAAATTTTATAGGGTGAATTGGTCATAACTATTTAACCTCTATGCCTTGATAAGATTGATAATGCTTGAAAGTATCAATTTCTACGCTTAATGAAAGTAATTTTGAAAGGGATATCATATATTGATAAGCAGCGACAAACCGTTGAGTTTTTATACTGGCAACAAACAGTTGTGCATCAACAACATCAATAGATGTTGAAATACCTTGTGTAAAAGCTTTACGTCGTAACTGTAAATTTTCATCAGATAATTCTAAGCTAGACTTAAGACCTTGATATTCTTCTAGTGATTGATTCGCTTCACGGTAAGTTTTTTCAACAAGTACAGATAAATCTTGTATGGCTTGTGCTTTAAGATATTGAACTTGCAACACTGAACTATAAGCTGCTTTGGTTTTTCCAGAGCGCCCCGTGGTATCAAATATGGGAATGCTTACGCCAATACCAATTTCCCAATCAGGAGCAATTTGAGAGGCTAAATTGTCCTCTTCATATAAATTATAATTACCGTAAAGATAAACTTCAGGGTAATATTTTCCTTCCTCGACTTTGATTAGACCATTTGCTTGTTCTTTTTTAGCATCAAGAATTTTTAAAACCGGAAAATTAGATAATGTTTTATCTATAAAATAAGACATTTCAGGTAATTTTTCATTGATAAATAAAGTGGTTGTTGGCACTGCCTTTTCGTTAGTTTTTAGCAAACTTGCTAATGCTACTTGAGCTATTTCTGAGTCTCTAAATGCCTTTTTGAGCTCCACTTGCGATTTATTTAAGGAAACCTGGGCTTGCAAGCGCTCTAGTTTATTTATTTGGCCTTGTTGTTCTAGCTTTAGAGCTTTTTGATAATGTTGATTTAAACCTTGCTCTACATCGATTCTTGTTTGTAGTACTTGTTCTGATAATACCACTGCAAAATAGTATTTAACTAGGTCTTCAAACTTCTCTGACTTCTTCATCATCAGTAAAAAACTAGCTTCATCATGTTGTGCCTTAGCCATATCTTGAACCGCACTTACCCTGCCCCCTGTATATATAGGCCATAATGCCCGTATTGAACTGGTAAAAACATCACGCTCAGTTAAGGTGGACGTAAATATGCTATCTAAATCGGTTGTTGCTACACCAAACGCTTCATTGATCTCATTAATAGGCATACTTTCAATAACCTCTGAAGGTCTAATTTTTACCGCATGATCTAAGCGCGTGTAGTTTGCATTTAATGAAACACTAGGGAGAAATAAATCACTCGCTGCATCTTGTAAATATAGAGAGCGTTCAATATTTTGTTGTTCTGCGGCTAAAGCATCACTGCCTTTAAGTACTGTGTGCCATGCCTGTTGGAAAGAAAAAGATTTAGCCATAACAGGCTTAAGTGACAGACTTAATATAACTGTTAAAATGGAGAATAAAATAACATACACTTTCATTAGCTAGCCTTAATTTAATTTTCTGACACGTTTTTTAATCTTTATCTATATCTATATCATTTTCCATTACCCTATTACAGTAATGAATAAGTCGTGCACATGCACGACTTATTCATTATATAATGGATGAAAATCACATGTCCTGATATTTTATTTTCTTCAACTGAATCATTACTTTGTCAAAATTTATTGTGCCACTAAATAGACATTGTCGGTGACTTAACCAGAGGTGTTAAAAATATTGCAGGTACAAATGACATATAAAAAAGGCGCTCAATGAGCGCCTTAAACATGTGTATTAACTAGCTTTTACTTTAGAGTAAGTAGGTACAACACAACATTTTTATAATCATTTAAAAAATCGCTACGATTTAAGCCTTTTGAATCAACTTTATATTTGCCATTAACAATAATTGTTGGCACACCAGTTAACGCACGTTTAGCGGTCATTTCATCTTGAAACTTTTTCATTTGTTTGGCTTTTGAATTAACACCAAAGCTTTTCATTAGTTTTTCAAATTCATCACCGTCTACACCATTCGCTTCAAATAGCTTACGTAAGTCAGCCGTTGTTGATAACGCTTTACGTTGTACTTGAATAGCGTCAAAAAGGGCTGCTACTAGCTGCTCTTTCTGCGGTAATTGCTCAGCAACAACTAACGCTTTAGTAATACCAAATTGCACTTCAGGGCTAGCTGCACGTAAAAAATCTACGTGGTTTTTTTCAAATTTAGCGCCTGCCGGTAAAGATTTAGCTAAATCTTTCATAAACGGTTCGAACTGCAAACAGTGTGGGCAATAAAAAGAGAAGTATTCACGAACTTCAGGTGTTGATGTAATAGTATCGTTGACAACAGTATACTGCTTGCCTTCTTCATAGTTCGCGGCGTTTGCGGCAAATGGCAACATTACGGCCATAACAATCATGCTGATAAATTTTTTCATTAACTCTAAGTCCTTTCTAACTTGTCGTGTTGTTTTTTGTGGTGATTATATACCAAGTCCATTAATTAACTGCTCATTTTTAATGGTTAAAATGAATAACTACGGCGTTATAAAATTTATAAGTAGAATAACTACTTACTAAATTTTATGCCTTGTATTTATCCCTTTTTCCTCATGAAAAAGTAGATCACTTAATTAGTGGAATTGGTATTATACCAATTTCAGTAGGTTTACTTTATCTCAATGAAAGGTAACTTACCAACTTTGGTTTAAGCTTAACGCGGGTTCGTTTAAAATTGCAAATTGCTCTTTCAGCATTAATATTTGCTGCTCCCAATATTTTTCGGTATTAAACCAAGGGAAATTTCTTGGGAATGCAGGATCTTGCCAACGTTTAGTTAACCACGCCATATAATTGATCATTCTCATCGAGCGTAGTGATTCTATCAGTGAAAGCTGGCTATGTTCAAATGAAAAGAACTCTTCATAGCCCGTTAGCAGGGTGTCCAATTGTAACAATTGTTGTTGTCGGTCACCGGATAACATCATCCACAAGTCCTGAATGGCAGGTCCAGTTCGACAATCATCAAGATCGACAAAGTGAGGGCCTGCATCCGTCCAAAGAATATTGCCCGCATGGCAGTCACCATGCAAACGTATTTGCTTGTTCGGTTTATATTGATTAAGGGTCAATTCAATCACTTGATCGAGTATGGTAAAGAATGACACTTGCAAGCCACGAGTGACCATATCAGGGGTATTCATTAAAATATCGCGAGCTTGTAGCAAACTTTCATCAGTGCTGATCATTGGCCGATGTTGAAATGACGACTTATTGCCAATCGCGTGAATACGACCGATGAATCGTCCCATCCATTCTAAATGGTCTAAATTATCGACTTCAAAAATTCGCCCGCCACGACAAGGAAATACCGCAAAATCAAAGCCATTATAATGAAATAAACTTTGCCCATCGCGCACCAAAGGTGCCACTAAAGGTAATTCTTCTGCGGCAAGCTCAAGAGCAAAGTCATGTTCTTCGTGAATTTGCGCTAACGACCAACGGTTCGGCCGATAAAATTTGGTTACGTACTTTATCTTGTCATCATCATGAAACTGATAAACCCGATTCTCATAACTATTCAGCGCAAGTAAGCCACTACCCACTGAAAAGCCGGCACTTTCTAAACCATCAATAATGGTTTCTGGCGATAAACTCGCAAAGCTAAAATCACTCATTAGCGTTTATTAAAGAACACACTGTTTTGTTTCAAAATAATATCGCTATCGTTAGGTTTTATTTGATGAATAACAAATGAGATATCTGTCATATAGGTCTCCAAATCATAAGGGTCAACAGCAATACTAATCGCTAGGGTACTAATTTGAGCACCCGCAACGGTAATTTCTTGCTCACCCTGCCAAGTATAATCTTTTAAGCCTTCAACATGAATTTTATAGGTGCTTTGTATTTGTGATTTATTGAGAATTTTTAAGGTATAAACATTTTCGACAAAACCGTCAATATTTTCTCGAGCTAGGGTATTTCGGTCACGAATAATGTCTAACTGTAGTGGTACCCGAGTGGCTAAATTGGTGACGAAAAATCCGACCATAACGACTAACACCACGGCATACATAAATAATTTAGGACGCAGTAAATGCACAGTTTTACCTGTTAACGCTGTTTCGGTGGTATAACGGATAAGGCCTTTACGATAGCCCATTTTGTCCATTACATCATCACAAGCATCAACACAAGCGCCACAGTTAATACACTCATATTGTAAGCCGTTACGAATATCTATGCCTGTTGGGCACACCTGCACACACAAGCTACAGTCGATACAGTCGCCTAAATTTAACTCTTTTAGATCGGCCTTTTTAGGCCTACGTCCACGATTTTCACCGCGCTTGGTGTCATAAGAAACAGTTACCGTATCTTGGTCAAACATAGCTGACTGAAAACGTGCGTATGGACACATGTGTAAACACATGACTTCACGCATCCAACCGGCGTTACCGTAAGTACAAAAAGCAAAAAACAAAATCCAAGCGGTGGCTGCAATTGAAGCATTAAACGTAAAGAAATCTATTGTCAGCTCGCGCATCGGAATAAAATAACCAATAAAGGTTAGCGCCGTTAACGTCGAAAATGCTAGCCAGCAACTATGCTTTGCCGCCTTACGCCAAAATTTATTAAAGTCCATCGCTTGTTGATCAAGCTTTTTACGTTGATTAGCGGTACCTTCTAATTTATCTTCAAACCATATAAAGATAAACGTCCATACCGTTTGCGGGCATAAATAGCCACACCAAACTCGTCCGATAAAAGTGGTAACAAAGAATAATAAGAATGCTGCAATAATAGAGATCCAAGCCAATAAGGTTAGATCTTGTGGCCATAAAGTTAGGCCAAAAATATTGAATCGTTGCTCTGACAAATCAAATAAAACAGCCTGATGGCCATTAAACTGCAGCCAAGGTAATAAGGCAAATCCGGCTAAAAATACAAAATTCATTTTGCGTCGAATGCTCTGGTAAAAGCCTTTTACTTTACGGACATAAATTTGATCGCGAGGTTTATAATGCTCTACAGAACTATCTTTAGGTTTATGAACCTTGATATTTTTAACCGGTATGGTTTGGGTATGCTCTACTTTTGGCTTATGTTCTGCCATTTTTGCTTTCCTATAAATTAGCGCATCAGGATTATTACATAATAATTATACTCTTTAGCGTTAGTAATAATATGATTTAGATTAATATTTTTATCATTTGCCAAAAAAGAGTTATGATTACTAGATAACTAAGTTATCTCCGTATGACATGGAGGTAAGCAAAGGATTGATACAAATGTTTAAAAACATATTAATAATAATTGTCGCAATAGCGGTATATTTACACTTTTATCCCAATGAAGCATTAACCAATTGGTATAATACGACTAAAGAAAGTGCCACCACCCAGTTTGCAGATATCTCTGATACTAAGGCACGTGTTGCCCCGAGCAAACTCATTAATGAATTACGACAAGACTTTAAAAAGTTTTCTAAAAATGAAGTGGCTTATGTGAAAGAATTGGCTCAATCGCGTGATAGCTTAAGAACATTTCATAAGGATTATTGCGAGACAGGTAAAGATAACATGCGTTTGCGTCGCGATTACCAACTCATTGTCTGTACTAAATTAGAACAATATCGCATCTTATAATGCCATTTTGCTAAAGGTCAGAAAATAACAACAGAAAAATATAGGCAATAGCTGTTTGAAAACACCTATTGCCGTTTAATGTTGGCTTACTGATTACCAGCGAGTAACCGTAAAATTTCCGCAAATTGCTCAGCAATATTATCTTGTTGCTGATGTTGACCACCAACCACAACCCAATGACCATTCACCATCACATCTTTGATTGGGTTTTGCTGACTCGCAAATATCATACTATCGAGTAAACATTTATTACTATTGGCAAATAGACGGGTTTGTTTACTGTCTAACACTAATAAATCTGCTTGCTTACCTATCGCTAGCTCACCAGTATTACTATTGGTTGTTAACGCGCCAGCTCGAGCACTGTGTTGCCATAAATTTTGACCGACTGAAGCAACTTCATCGGTCGCTAATATCGCTCGTTGTTGCTTGCTTAAGCGCTGTGCGTACTCGAGTAGTCGTAATTCTTCAATAGCAGAGACACTAATGTGGCTGTCAGAGCCTATGGCCAACTGACCACCATGCGCCATAAACTCGGTGGTCGGAAATATACCATCACCTAAGTTCGCTTCAGTAGTTGGGCAAATACCCGCCACAGCTTTACTGGCAACAATACCCGCTATTTCTTGTTCGTCTAAATGAGTGGCATGAATTAAACACCAATTTTCATCTAAGTCAGCATTATCTAATAACCACTGCACAGGCCTTTTATTATAATGCGCCAAGCAATCATCGACTTCTTTTTGTTGTTCGCTAATATGAATATGAACCGGCGCTTTACTGTCTAAACTTCGCACATGGGCAACAGCCGCAGTTAATGATTCTTTGTCTACTGCACGCAAGGAATGCGGTGCGATACCTACATTGGCATTAGGTTGTTGCTTAGCGATGCTAAAACAATCACTGACCAATTGATTAAACTGGCTGATTGAATTGATAAATCGTTTTTGGCCATCATTGGGTTGCTGAGCGCCAAAGCCACTGAAACGATACATCACTGGTAACATAGTAATGCCAATACCAGCATCCTTTGCAGCACTAAATATAGCCTGCGCCATGGTGGCAAGTTGCGAGTGATTTTCACCATTTTTATCATGATGTAAATAATGAAACTCAGCCACTCGGGTATAACCCGCTTTTAACATTTCAATATAGAGTTGTGAGGCAATAATACCCGCTTGCTCAACAGAGATATTATCTAAAAACTGATACATCACCTTGCGCCAGGTCCAAAAGCTGTCTTGAGTGCTACTACCCTGCTCGGAAAAACCAGCAAAGCCACGCTGAAATGCATGTGAATGACAATTAATCATGCCCGGAATAACCGCGCCATCGGCAACATAGGCATCCGCATCTTGACCGCTAGTAATACTAGTGATAACGCCATTTTCTAGGTGCAGGGTTTTATCTTGCTGCCAGCCATCGTGCAAGAGAATATTTTGTGCGAAAAGTTTCATCATAAGTAACCTGTTATTTATCTAGAGCAAACTGCGCCATGGTGGCAACAAGTTGTTGTAATTTGATTTTGACTAAATCAGCTTTGTCATCATTATAGCTAAGGCTAGCTTCGTCGAGATAAGTTGCTTGTGATAACTCTAATTGTAATGAATGCACGTTGGCATCAACATCGGCGTAAGCACGGGTAATATAGCCCCCTTTAAAGCGGCCATTGGTGACTTGTGTATAGGGTGAATAATCTAAGTTATCAACCGCGGTAATTAAGGCACTCGCGCAACTGATACCGTCATTAGTGCCAAAGTTGAAATCAGGCAATTGCCCGCTAAAAAATCGTGGCACTATTGAGGCGATAGAATGGGCTTCTAACAATACTGCTTTAGAAAATTGTTGTTTTATCTCAGCTAAAGTCGACGCGATGGCTTGATGATAGGGTTGCCAATAAAGCTCAACTCGACGTTTATTTTCAGCATCATCAGGTTTTTGACCTTCAAGGTATAAAGGCTCAGAGTCAAAACTGGTGGTAGGACATAACTCGGTGGTGTCACTGCCAGGGTATAAATTAATACCACTTGGGTCACGATTTAAGTCAATCACATAACGGCTATACCTAGGCATTAAGATATAAGCCCCTAATCCATTAGCAAAATCGTAAAGCTTATCCATATACCAGTCAGTATCTTGCACTGACAAGCCAGTAGGAGTCATCACTGCTTTAATGTCTTGGGGAATATCAACACCATTGTGCGGCATGCTGATAAGTAATGGAATACTACCTTTTATTAGCGTGTACGATGAATCTGACATTGAAATCCTTACTACCTACAAACTAAGTATTTTAGTCAATGAGGCAAGTTGTATATACAAATTTAATATACGCTAATTTAACACCTTCAACTACTAGAGGCAAAGCATTTCAATTTAATAAGCTTGATTATACTTTTAGATTTGCATTTACGCTGAAGTTTTGTTTTAATTGCGTATCTTTCGAAACGAAACTTAAAGTCACCAAACGAAACTTATGTCAAAACGAAATACCCAGCAACGTCGCCATAATATTCTCAGTCAACTTACTGATCTCGGCGAAGTGACTGTCGACAAATTGGCTATTCAATTTGAAACCTCTGAAGTGACCATTCGTAAAGATTTATCCGCCTTAGAAAAAAGTGGCCTGTTATTACGTCGTTATGGCGGCGCGATTCCTTTACCGGTAGAAATTATTGCCTCCGGCCATATTGAAAAAGCATCGGCACAAAAACTCGCCATTGCTATAGAAGCCGCTAAGCAGGTGCGAGATCACAATAGAATTATTATCGATAGCGGCCGTACCACAGCAGCAATAATCCCACAGCTAAAACAGAAAAAAGGCTTAGTTGTGATGACCAACTCCTTATCTATTGCTGACAACATCAATGAACTAGAGAATGAACCAACATTATTGATGACCGGTGGCACTTGGGATCCAAGCTCAGAAGCTTTCCAAGGCAAAGTAGCTGAATTAGTTTTAAGATCATACGATTTTGATCAGCTATTTATTGGTGCCGATGGTATTGATATTGAGCGAGGAACGACTACCTTTAATGAATTAATCGGTCTTTCGCAAGTAATGAGTGAAGTGGCTCGTGAAGTCATAGTTGTGGTGGAATCAGAAAAAATAGGCCGTAAAATTCCAAACCTTGAGCTGCCTTGGAATGGCATCGATACTTTGATCACCGATGATGGTTTATCAACCGAATTAAAAAACAAAATAAGCGCCCAAGGCATTAAATTGATTTGTGCGCAGTGTAACTAACAATCTAAATTTTAAAGCGATAGCTATCGCTAAAACAAACAAGAAAGGTTTTATTATGTGTGGAATAGTTGGTGCAGTAGCACAACGTGATGTAGCAGACATCTTAGTAGAAGGCCTACGTCGCCTTGAATACCGTGGTTATGATTCAGCAGGTGTTGCGGTTATTGATGACAATAACAAGCTGCAACGAATACGTCGATTGGGTAAGGTGCAAGAACTTGCAAATGCTTTAACTGAAACACCAATCAGTGGCGGCACCGGCATCGCTCACACTCGCTGGGCAACGCATGGCGCGCCGAGTGAAGTCAACGCGCATCCACATGTTTCGAGTCACAATATTGCCGTAGTACATAACGGTATTATTGAGAATCACCAAGAGCTTAGAGCACAATTACAAGCCTTAGGTTATGTATTTGTTTCTGAAACTGATACCGAAGTCATTGGCCATTTAGTGCATCACGAATTAAAAACCAGTGCCAATTTATTGCAGGCAGTACAAAACGCCAGCAAACAATTTGAGGGTGCATACGGCACCGTAATTATGGATACCAATGATAAAGACAGAGTGGTTGTCGCCCGTTCTGGCTCGCCATTGGTTATTGGTTACGGCTTAGGGGAAAATTTTCTTGCCTCAGATATGATGGCATTATTACCCGTAACTCGTCGTTTTGCTTTTTTAGAAGAAGGTGATGTTGCTGAAATTACGCGTTTTGAGGTGAACATCTTCGATAAAGACGGTAACAGCGTCGAACGCGAAATAACCGAAGCGAATGTCAGTCATGATGCGGGTGATAAAGGCGAATATCGTCATTTCATGCTTAAAGAAACCTATGAGCAACCAACCGCAATTCGCAATACCTTAGAAGGTCGCTTTAGCGATGGTAAAATCAATAGCGATGCGTTCGGTCCTAATGCTGATCAAATATTCAAAGACATCGAGCACGTACAAATCATTGCCTGTGGTACCAGTTATCACTCAGGTATGGTTGCCCGCTATTGGCTAGAGCAGCATGCAGGTGTTTCTTGTAATATAGAAATCGCCAGTGAGTTCAGATACCGCAAGTCATTTGTACCGAAAAATGCCTTAATCGTGACCATTTCCCAATCGGGTGAAACTGCCGATACATTAGCGGCATTGCGCCTAGCAAAAAATTTAGGTTACCGCGCCAGTTTAAGTATTTGTAACGTGCCCGGCTCATCATTAGTACGTGAATCAGACTTAGCCTTTATGACCAAAGCTGGTGCTGAAATTGGGGTTGCTTCAACCAAAGCATTTACCACTCAGTTAGTTGGTTTAATGATGATGACTATCGCTATTGGTCAACATAAAACCATGACTGATACTGAGCAAAAGGCCTTAGTAGCATCATTAATGAGCTTACCGAATAAATTAGAAGAAGTATTAGGCTTAGCGAGCGAAATTGAAGCCTTGGCCGAAGATTTTGCCGATAAACAGCATTCGCTATTTTTAGGCCGCGGTGATCAATATCCAATCGCTATGGAAGGTGCGTTAAAGCTGAAAGAGATTTCATACATTCACGCCGAAGCCTATGCTGCAGGCGAGTTAAAACATGGTCCCTTAGCGCTTATTGATGCTGATATGCCAGTTATTGTTGTTGCACCACGTAATGATTTAATTGAAAAGCTAAAATCAAACGTTGAAGAAGTACGTGCACGTGGTGGTTTAATGTATGTATTTGCCGACGTTGATGCAAAATTTGCCAGTGACGACACCATGAAAGTGATAAACGTACCGCATTGTGATGAAGCTATTGCGCCGATCGTTTATACCTTACCACTGCAATTATTATCTTATTATGTGGCGATAATCAAAGGTACCGATGTTGACCAACCACGTAACTTAGCAAAATCGGTTACGGTTGAATAAAACCTATTTGATTAAACCTATTTGATTAAACCTATTTGTGGGTTCTAAATAAAGCTGGAACCACCTCAGTGTGAATTAAAGCGACTTACTCTATTGAGTGGTCGCTTTTTTGTTCTTTAATAATTAAAAAGTTTTAAAATATAGTGATAAAGACCAATAACAGCTCAGTTAACTGAGCTGTTATTGGTCAAATCTATGTTAAGCCTTTTTAAACGATCGCTCATGTGAAATTCGATATAGAATAGGCAACACCAGCAATGTTAACAGCGTAGATGAAATAATCCCGCCAATAACCACGGTTGCTAAAGGTCGTTGTACCTCAGCTCCTGTGCCAATATTTAATGCCATAGGCACAAAACCAAGCCCGGCAACTAAAGCTGTCATGAGTACAGGTCTAAGCCTGATCATTGCGCCATCAATAATGCCTGAAATAAGTTCACCTTTTTCTTTACATAAATCACGAATAAAGGCGAGCATCACCAAGCCATTGAGTACAGCAATCCCCGAAAGCGCAACAAAACCCACGCCGGCGGATATTGATAATGGCATACCTCGAAGCCATAAAGCGATAACACCACCAGTAAGCGCTAACGGTATTCCTGAAAATATAATTAAAGCATCTTTGAAGTTACCAAAAGCCATGACCAGTAGCCCTAAGATTAACGCTAAGGTCAAAGGAACGACTAAAGTTAGCCGCTTACTTGCAGATTCAAGTTGTTCAAATGCGCCACCGTATTCGAGCCAGTAGCCAGCAGGAATATCAACAGTTGTCTGTATTTTATCTTGAGCATCTTTGACAAATGAGCCTAAATCTCTGCCACGTACATTAACGGTCACCACGATGCGTCGCTTTCCGTTTTCGCGACTTATCTGATTAGGGGCTGGTGCTAACTTAAGTTCCGCCACCTCCGATAAAGGTACATATTTACCATTAGGTAAGGTGATAGGGAATTCGCTTAATTTGTTAACATTTCGGCGAACGTCTTCAGGTAATCTAACCACCATATTAAAACGTCGGTCACCTTCATAAATTACCCCGGCTTTTTCACCACCAATAGCAGTAGACAGCACATTTTGTAGTTGTGAAACATTAAGTCCATAACGTGCTAATTCAATACGTTTAGGGTGTATTGATAGCATTGGCAAACCGGTGACTTGTTCAACCTGAATATCGCTAGCCCCATCGATTGTTTCAATCACTTCTCTTATAGCATTAGCCGAATTGAGCAGTTGGTCTAAATCATCACCAATTATTTTTATCCCTAAGTCAGCTCTAACACCAGAGATAAGCTCATTAAAACGCATTTCAATCGGTTGGGTTAACTCAAAGTTATTACCCGGTTGACCTGAAACTGATTCGACAATTTGTGCCGCTAATTCGCCATGGCTTAGTTTTGGGTCAGGCCATTGGTCTCGTGGTAACAACATGACATAAGTATCTGCAATATTAGGTGGCATAGGATCATTAGCAACCTCTGGGGTGCCAATTCTAGAAAATACATTTTTAACCTGAGCAAATTCTTGTATTTTTAATTCCAGTGCTTTTTGCATTGCAACGGATTGGCTAAGGCTAGTACCCGGAATTCGTATCGCTTGTAACAATAAGTCTTCTTCATTGAGTTGTGGAATGAATTCAGAGCCTAATGTGGTTGCTAGCCAAATTGAAAAACCAATTAAAGCAGCGCAAATTGTTAAAACTAACCAGCGTAACTTCATCGAAATAAGCAGTAGCGGTTTATATACAGATTTAGCCGCAGTGATGACAGGGCTTTCTTTTTCACTGATTTTACCTTTCATAAATATGGCAACAGCGGCAGGTACCAAAGTTAGCGACAAGATAAGTGCCGCAACTAAAGCCATTACTACAGTCGCAGCCATGGGATGGAACATTTTGCCTTCAACGCCTGTTAAGCTAAATAATGGAATATAGACAATGGTAATGATAAAGACACCAAATAAACTGGGTCTGATAACTTCATTGGTCGCTGAATAAACGACTTTCAAGCGTTCTTTTTGAGAAAGTATACCGCCTTGAATTTTTTGCGCGTTGCTTAATCGCCGAATAGAATTTTCAACGATGATAACCGCACCATCGACGATTAAACCAAAATCTAGGGCGCCAAGGCTCATTAAGTTAGCTGAAACGCCCGCCTTTACCATGCCTGTAATTGTAGCCAACATCACTAACGGAATAACTGCTGCGGTAATTAATGCTGCTCGCATATTGCCAAGTAAAAGAAAGAGTACAGCGATAACCAGTAAAGCTCCTTCAACTAGATTTTTTTGAACTGTGTACATAGCCTTATCAACAAGCGTGGTTCGGTCGTATACAGACTCAACAATTACCCCTTCAGGAAGAGACAGTTTTATTTGCTCTAATTTTTTTGCGACAGCTAAAGCAACAACACGTGAATTTTCACCCACTAGCATCATCGCACTGCCTAATACTGTTTCTTTGCCATCACGTGTCGCGGCTCCCGTTCGCAATGATTTACCTATGGCAACTTGAGCAATATCAGCTATTTTAATAGGGATATCGTCAATGACTTTAACAATTACCTGTTCTATGTCGCTAATGTTAGCTAATTGACCTGGCGATCTCACCGTTAGTTGTTGACCATTTTGTTCAATATAACCTGCACCCTGATTGCTGTTATTAAGGGTTAATGCACGATTAATGTCTTTAAATAAGATACCAAATTCGAGCATTTTTTCGGTTAGAGGGGTGATGTGATATTGCTTGTCATAACCACCTATGGTGTTAATTTCAGTAACACCAGAAACGAGTGCTAACTGAGGCTTAATGATCCAGTCTTGGATTTCACGGAGATCGGTTGCGTTATACGCTAAACCATCAGCTTTTAATGCACTGGGTAATGCTTCAACGCTGTACATGAATATTTCACCAAGCCCCGTTGAAGTAGGGCCCATTTCAGGCTCTAAGCCCATAGGGATTGTATTTTTAATGGCACCCAGTTTTTCGTTGATCAAATTTCGGGCAAAATATAAATTTGTACCTTCATTGAAAACAGCTGTTACCTGCGATAATCCATAGCGCGAAATAGATCGCGTGTAAGATAAATTAGGAATGCCGGTAAGTGCAGTTTCAATTGGGAAAGTGATCCTTTGCTCTGATTCAAGCGGAGAATATCCTGGAGCACGCGTATTAATTTGTACTTGTACATTTGTAATATCGGGGACGGCATCAATAGGAAGCTTTTCATAGCTCCAATAGCCCAAACCGAGCAAGGCTAATATCATACTCATCATTAGCCATCGTCGCGCTATAGAGAAGCGCAGAATTGATTCAATCATAGTTCTTCTCCTTAATGGGCGTGAGATGCGCCAGCTTTACCTAGATCTGCTTTTAGTAAGTAGCTATTGATTACCGCATAATTTTCGCCCACGGTTAACCCTGAGAGCACTTGGCTAAATTGGCCATCAGATTGACCAATTTGTACTTCTCGAGTTTCGTAGCCACCTTTATTGGTCACGAAAATAACACGTTTTCCTTCTACTTCTTGAAAGGCACGATTATCGATAACTAAGTCAACATCAATTTGATTAGTCACTATGCTACCCGTGAGTAATTGCCCTGGTGTCCATCGTCCGTTGGTATTATCTAATGGCACTCTAGCGGTGATAAAAGGTTGATTTTTATTCGCCATTAGATGGGTAATATTTGACTGTATTTTACCAAGTGATGATGAAACCATGACTTGTTGGCCTGCGATTATAGCCGGACGTTGACTTGGGAATATTTTGAATTCACCCCATAGCTGATCGTAATTCTCTAGTGTTAATAGCGGTTGTTGATTTGCTAATTCACCGGGGTTAGCAAAACGCTGTGTTACGACACCTGAAATAGGCGCGGTAATATTATAATGCTTAAAGCTATTACTTGATTCTACTTGTGCAATATTTTCACCCGCTTTAACTATGTCACCAACATTTGGCGTTAATTTTGTGATCAAACCAGGAAACCGAGCACTAACTTGACTGATTGCGTTTTGGCTGATGACCGATCGCCCATATACAGTTAGGCTTTTATTTATTTGACCACTATTTGCTGTGGAGTTTATTATCCCTGCTTTTTGAGCATTAATAGTGGTGATTTCAACATGACCTTCTTCTTCTTCATGTTCATCTTTATGACCGTCATTTTTTTTATCGTCATGCTCATCTTTATGTTCATCTTTATGTTCATCTTTATGGTGTTCGGTTTTCTCATTGTCATTAGTCGCGATGACATTGTTACTCATTACAACACTGCTTAGCGTAACTAGCATGGCTAAAAATAAGCGGCTGCTTCTTATTGCTGAGTGTGAATTTTTCATCATGGTGTCCTTAAAATGTTTCATTTAATTCTTGGTTTAATTGTTCGTTGAATACTGGGGTTAAACCGTATTGAGAGGCAGGTAAAGGTTCAGCGATTAATTGCTCTATTTCCGTACCGTAACGTAAAGCGGAAGATGCGGCTTCAATCATTGCCCGTTGTGCAAACAGTAGTTCTTGGCGAACGCTTAAATAATCTAAATAGCTATAAAGCCCTCGTTGATAGGCGATTTGGATTTCATTTAGTGCATCTTTTAGTGTCGGGATAATGCTGTCTTTCAAACTATTCGCCGTAAAAATCGCTTGTTTTCGATTAGCATAAGCTCGATATAATTGATTATGTAGATGCAACATTGTCGCGGCTCTTTTAACAACAATTTCATCACGTTTAGCTTGCGCTGAAATTATCGCACCAGTATTTCTCTTGGAAGAGAATAATGGCATGCTAAAACCAGCGGTAAGAGCCGTATCATTAATATCTTGTATTTGTTTGATACCCACAGACCATTTTATATTTGCACTAGACTCCGTTCGAGCTAAACGAAGTTGGGCATCTCTTAATCGCTCTTCAGCGGCATAGATTAATATCTCAGGGTTTTGTTTTACCTTGGCATATAACGTTTCAAACTCAATATCTGCTGAAAATTGATATAAATCCCCCTCAACTTGAGCAAATGATGGTGTTGTTTCATTCCACATCATGGCCAGTGCTATTTTTGTGTATTGAAACTGTTGCAGCTCAGATGAAGCGATTAATCTTGCATTGCCTAAGGCGGCAAGTGCTCGTTTTACCTCGGCTTCTGGTGCTACTCCTGCTTTTGCTCTTTTTTCAACTTCCGCAAGTGTATCTTCAGCGAGTACGCTTGCTTGTTTAGCTAGTGATAACCTTTCTTGTGCGGCAATAACATCGATATATCGGCGAGTAACTTCACTGAGTAAGTTCAATGCGGCAACTTTACGCTTTGCATTTAGTTGAGATTTGCGGCCTTTAACCACACTTAAACGAGCGTCTCTTTTATCTCCCATCTCTAAAATAGAAGAAAGGGAAAGTGTATATTCTGTAGTCTCAAATGTACCAACATCACCAGTACCACTGAAATTTTCCATTTCAAAGCCCATCTCATAAACCGGCCGTAAAGCCCCGGTTTGTTGCTCACCTGAAAGTGCTACTTGGCGAAAATCAAACACTTTAAGTTGAGGATTATGTTCGAGTGTTCTTTTAATCGCTGAAGATAGCGTTAAAGTTTTTTTCTCACTAATTTTTTGTGCATTCATATTTTTGGCTAAAGGACTAAATGCCCATAAAGCCAGAGTGAACAATTGAAAATAGATCAATCCTTTTGAAAGCACCCCATATTTTTTGGAGTGTTTCATCGACATATTATTAAAATAATGCATCTGTGTTTCCTGTATTTTTGATGACGTTATTGGTGGTGTTTTATAAATCACCATGGGAATAAAAATATGAATTTTAAACTATTGGAGGACGAAGAAATGAATAATAAAGTACTTCTAACCTTGCCGAGTTAATACTATATAAGTGAAGTTGGTCGATTTTCATCTCATTATGTACGGTCACAAAGGTCAACGATAGCGTTGCACAGCAAGGGCAGCATAGGGAATTACAATCAAGACACTCGTCCCCAGTTGTTGCTTCTTCTGATGTCGGTTTGTGAGCAGAGATCATGTCAGTACTTAGGGTTTCGAACTGATAAGATTGTATCGTAGAAATTGTACGACTTTGATTTGAAGTAAAACTATCAGCCATAACGAAGCCAGATTGCATTAAAATTAATACAATCATTACATAACGGGCTATTTTTAATTGTTTGCTCACTTAATTCGCTCTAAAAATTATTAAGACGTCGTTCAAACTACTTTGAAACTTAGACAACATACGCTTGTTCATTATTGAATACTGTCTGTATTTGATTTATCATAAACCTTACTGTAGGTGTAAGGTCAAGTTTAGTGAAAATAAATCAGCTTTCAAAATTAACCAAGGTGATAAGTAAAACTATTCGATATTATGAAGATATTGGTTTACTGCCTAAAGCTGCTCGCAATAGCAATGGTTATCGTGAATATGGGTCTGGCGATGTAGAACGTTTGATTTTTATTCGACGTTGCCGAGAATTACAAATACCTATTGATCAAATAAAGCAATTAATACAAGTACAAGCAGACAAAACATCATCCTGTAGTGAAGTCGATCTATTGATAGAGCAGCAATTGGAAAAAGTACGTAACACCATAAGAGAAATGCTGTTGTTAGAAACATCACTGCACGCTTTAGCGACATCATGTTCTAACGATATTATTAGCGAGTGCGCAATATTGAAAAACTTAAAAGGACAGTAAGTAAATTTAGTTCATTTAACACTCGCTAAAATCAACACCTGTTACGGGAGTTTCTGGTGTTGCTGGGGTGGCATTTTGATTAGGATTATAATAGTAGCTGTAACATTTTTGATCGCCTACATCATAGCCATTTGGGAAAACAATAAACCCACGCCCTCTAGATGCTGGATCGGCATATCCTCGAGTTCGAAACCAACCACTATTTTTTTGTCGAACACAATAATCTAAATCAGCATCATCACAAAAATCAGTAACCACTTGTTCGGTATTACTTAAATCAACAATATATCTGAAGGTATTATTCCAGCGTCCATCAGGATAACCGGCACGAATTCTAATTCTTTGGCCGTTGCTTAATGTGTACCTGTTTTTATTATTATTTAAATTTTCTGGATGCAAAACCACTTGTATATTAATTTGCTCACTGGCGCTTTTGATGCTCGCCATTTGCGCTTTCATCACCGATTGCTCAGCATCTTTGGAAATATCAATAAATTTAGGTAATGCAACCACTGCCACAATTGCCAAAATAACAACGACAATCACTACTTCTATCAAGGTAAAACCTAGATTGGATTGAACATATTTTTTATTAGATGAGCTTATTTTTGCACTGTACATCATTTATCAGCCAACATATGAATATAAACTTTCCTAACTATGAGGAAAATTATCAAACAAATCAAAGGAAAATATTAATTAGAGCGTCATTAATTATTGTAAGAGATCTACTGCTGTTCAGCATCTTGTTCAATACACTCTACCGCTGCTTTATTTTTATGTTTTTTATCGCAACTGGACTTTATGGGGTCGACAGTAAAAACCATATCGGTATGCTCCTCACCGGTGATCCGCTTAATTTCTGCTAACATTGCGGCTTTCTTTTCTTCGGTTAGCTCTCCGTCTATACCTGCTTGAATTTCATAGCCACCGCCTTCTAACTTCTTAATTGTAAGATCTGGAAATAGAAATTGGTTCGACACTGTTTCTTTACTTGGTGTTTGTAAAACAAAGACAGTTAATGCACAAAGAAAAACTACAAGCGATGAAATGACTAGCTTGGATGTTAAAAAGTGACTGGGCTGCTCTACTGTTAGCACAACCGGCTGCAACAAACGATAGCCCTTGCGCTGAACTGTTTGGATGAATTTAGGGTTTTTAGCATCATCATTAAGCGCCTTGCGCAGACGTGCCATAGTATTGGCAAGAGAGTCTGGGCCAACAACAGTATCTGGCCACAACGCATCGGCTAATGCTTGCTTACTTAATGTTTCCCCTTGAGCGTAGCATAGCAGCACTAATAACTCTAAAACCTTAGGCTGTAATACATAAGTTTCGCCGGCTCGAGTAATACTATTCTGGCTAAAATTTACCTTCACCTCTGCAATACTAAATGGAGTTGCCATTAATTGACTGCAAGTTAGTTTTTTAGTGATTTCATTTTCTGACATAAAGTTCTTTATTTTCAACCAATTATACTGGGTATATTTAGGGTACATTAAAGATATCAATATTTAAGCGACTAGCCCTAGTACTGACTCCATTTTTATATGATAAAGGATCTAATCAAAAAATAAACAAATAAGGCTGTTATGAAGTACGCGCTAATATTTATATCTTTTTATATTGTCTCAATATCGACTAACGCTATTGTCATTCGTCATGATGTGGCTGATACAAACTACATTGCCAAGGCAACTGACTTTCCAGCACTGGCAACATTTTATGTCGATGGTGCACACGGTACATTAATTGCTCCAAATTGGGTAATAACCGCAGCACATGCAACCTTCTGCGTAGCACCTAATAGTTCTGTCATGATCAATGGTAGGGCAAGATCAATTAAACAACTCTATGTACACGCTGATTACACACCAGGAAAAAGCCATGACATTGCACTGGTTGAACTAAGCGAGCCGGTTTTAGATATCAAACCGGTATCAATATTCACAGCAAGCAATGAACTCAATAAAAATATATGGTTTATAGGTATTGGTGGAACGGGTAACGGCCTAATGGGGGAAACGACAGACAATGCTGAAAATAATGGCGTATTAAGAAAGGCACAAAACACCGTAATAATGGCTGAAGGGCCTTTATTAGGATTTGTTTTTAACCAAGGCGAGGATGCCTTGCCATTAGAAGGGGTATCTGGTGGCGGTGATAGTGGTGGCCCGGCTTACCTAGAAAGCAATAATAGTTTGCAATTATTGGGGATTAGCTCGCGTCCTGAAGGCGTATTTTCAGCCATAGGCGTTTATGGTATTAGTGAAATGTATAGTCGAGTTTCGTTTTTCCAAACTTGGATATCACAAATAATGGCAGCCGATCCACTTACTCAACAGAAACTCGCCACCCACAAATTAAAGAACCTGCCCGCAGGCCTTAACGAAGATATTTTACCACAAGTCTGTAAAAGCATAAGAGTAAAAACTAATATTTAAACCATCATTTCAGTCAACATTATTATCGTCCTATAATAGGACGCTATAAACTTTAAGGGATCCATTTATTATGTCCAAACTAGCAACGATTATTTATACGTTAACCTTTATCTGTTCGCTAAATTCGGCATTTGCTTTAGCTGAAACCGAGCAAGTAGAAGCATTGAAAGCGAGAATACAAACACGCGATAGAACCTTGCTGCATCATGTAGAGCCTATTTTTCCGAAACAAGCTTTTGCAGATAAACAAAGCGGTAGTGTGACCATGTCATTCACAATTAACCTTAATGGCTCAATATCAGACATTGTGGTTTTAGAATCGATCCCTGAGGGGGTATTCGATTCAGCCTCAGTAACTGCATTAAAACAATGGCAATATGGTGAAGTTAAAGAATCAATTAAAGACGTAAAAACAAAATTCGATTTTGCGCCCTGATTAATTGCAAACAATAGTAGCTGCATATAATTGCAATTGACTAACAGATGAATAATTAGTGTTGGCTACGTTTGGTAGTCAGCTTTATTTATCCCAATCAATTTTTATAATCAATATAATCGATTTTAATCATTTTATATAATTAAAACTTACGTCTATACTCACTCCATCAAATAACTTAAGCAGTCATTTAAAGTAGCGTCTACACTTTAAGGCTAGCTAGGTTATAACTTATTTATTTTTTAAACGGAGTGCTCATATGTTAGCAAACAAAGAAGGTCAAACAATTCCAAGCGTAACTTTTCCGACTCGTGCAAATAACGAATGGAAAAACGTGTCTACTGATGACCTTTTTAAAGGTAAAACTGTCGTAGTATTTTCATTACCGGGTGCTTTCACTCCTACATGTTCATCAACTCATTTACCACGCTACAACGAGTTAGCAAAAACCTTTAAAGAAAATGGCGTGGATGACATTGTTTGTTTTTCAGTAAACGATACCTTTGTTATGAATGCATGGGCTGCGGATCAAGAAAGTGACAATGTAACTCTTATCCCTGACGGTAACGGTCAATTTACTGACGGCATGGGCATGTTAGTAGACAAATCAGATATTGGCTTTGGTAAGCGTAGTTGGAGATACTCAATGCTAGTTAAAGATGGCGTTGTAGAGAAAATGTTTATTGAACCTGATGTTCCTGGCGACCCGTTTGAAGTATCAGATGCTGACACTATGCTTGCATACATCAACCCAACAGCTAAAAAACCACAAGCGGTAAGTGTTTTCACTAAACCAGGTTGTCCTTTCTGCGCAACAGCAAAAGCACAACTAACAGAACATGGTTATGACTTTGAAGAAATAGTATTAGGTAAAGACGTAACATTAACGTCGCTTAAAGCAATTACTGGCAGTGATACTGTGCCACAAATTTATATCGACAATAACCACATTGGCGACAGTGAAACATTAACTAAATTTTTACAAAACTAATATTTAGACTAATATTTAGACTGACACCTAAACTAAAAATGCTCGCACCAATTTAGTTTGCTTAAGACCTATTAATTAAGCACTGTAAGCCTCAAACATCCGTTTGGGGCTTTTTTATAAGTGTTACATAATATTTATGGCTATTGCCCTATAAACTAAAACAGATATAATAATGGCCATTATAATTAACCGCCCAATATATGTTTAAAAGCTCTTGTTACTTTTTCATGTTATGCCTGTTTACTGTGCAAAGTGTTTTTGCGGCAGTAGAGAGTAGTGAAAATATTAAAGAGGCTTCTCACCATATAAATACTCATCAACTGCATGCGCAAAGTCACCAACAAGTAAATGGCAATGCGAGTCAACAAGTAGATATTAATTCAGCCACCATTAATGGCAACCTGAATACTGATGTTCCGCATCAAGACGAACATGAGTCTTGCCATGCACACTTTCACTTTCATCCAACCATGCTTATCGAGTTAACGACATTTAGTCCGATAATTAATGACGGCGATGTATTAATTGCTCGCCAGCACGCAATCCAAAAACGAATCACCTCGTTATATCGTCCGCCAATCGCGTAAAAACTGTTTATTAAGTCACAAATCAATCAAATAGATTTTTCTGTTTGGTTATTAATGCATTGCCAAAACCAAATCGGTTTTAAAGCATGCGTTTACCCATTTGCTTATACCAAGTCCATTAATTTACTGCTCATTTTTAATGGTTAAAATGAATAACTACGGCGTTATAAAATTTATAAGGAGAATAACTACTTACTAAATTTTATGCCTTGTATTTATCCCTTTTTCCTCATGAAAAAGTAGATCACTTAATTAGTGGAATTGGTATTGAAATTAGGTTTTTACCATGAATAAATTTACCCACAACATTCTACTGGCAGCAGTTGTCATCTGCCTTGCCTGCACTATTGCAGTTGCTAAGCCAAACCATGATGAAGAAATTAGCACTCTGCCTACAAAAACAGCGACAAGTGATACCACCAAGGCTAATACAGCGGGTGCTGTCGATGCACATACCGAAGATGAAGAAGAAGGCATTGTTGAGCTCAATAAACAACAAATAGCCCTTGCCGAAATTAAAGTTGAGCGCTTTAACTATCAAAATCAAGATTATACCTTTTATGCGCCGGCAGAAATTATATCTAACGCTTATAAAGTTCAATTGATCAGTAACCGTTTGGAGTCACAAGTACTTAAGCGCCACGCTGCGTTGGGTGATGAAGTGCAACAAGGCGATCTGCTAGTGACATTATTTTCGGAACAAATGGCGCAAAAACAAGCAATGTTTATCAATGCTTATAATGATTGGCAGCGCACCAAAGGCCTAGACTCTAATACCTTGTCAGAAAAGCAAAATAAAGAAATTGAAATTGCTTATAAACAGCAGTACGCCACCTTGCTCAGCAACGGCATGAGCGCTAAGAGCATCAATAACTTAATAAAAAATCAGCTAACGACAACGCGGCTTGGACAATATCAGCTACACGCGGAAACGAACGGGTTAATTATTACCGACAATTTTCGCCAAGGCCAATGGTTAGCCGCAGGCACTAATTTGTTCGAAATAAGCGATGAACACAGCCTATGGGTTGAGGCACAATTACCACCAATGAGTAATATTAATGTAAGCCAAGGCGTAACCGCCAATGTAGTTGTTGGGGAGCATAGTTTTACCGCCACAGTGTCACAAACAGGGCATAGCATAGATAGCCAAAGCCGAACTCGCTTGGTGCGATTAACCATAGATAATCCAGACCATTTATTACATACCGGCCAATTTGCCGATGTGTATTTCAAGCAAAAAAGTAAACAGCCTTTACTGCAAATTCCCGAATCAGCTTTAGTGAATACGTCCGATGGCGACTGGGCCGTTTATGTTGAGCAGCAAGCCGGTCACTTTAAACAAGTGGAGGTTAATGTAGTCACCACTATAGCCAACTACCGCTTAGTTAATGGACTTGCTGACAAGCTCAATATAGTCACCTGGGGCGCTTTCTTCATAGCGTCTGAACAGCAAAAATCTGGCTTCGATATCCATAACCACTAAAGGCTTACTATGTTTAATGTAATCATTAAAAAAGCGGTTGATAACCGTATGTTAGTGCTGTTTGCAGTTCTAGTATTAATTGTAGTTGCGAGCATTAACTTACAGAAACTAAACCTTGATGCATTTCCAGATGTCACCAATGTACAAGTGTCCATTAATACCGAAGCCCCAGGCCTCGGCGCAGAAGAAGTTGAACAACTGATCACCTTTCCTGTTGAGTCGGTAATGTATGCCTTGCCCAATGTTAGTGAAGTGCGATCGGTATCAAAAACAGGCTTGTCATTAGTAACGGTAGTATTTAATGATGATGTCGATATTTATTTTGCTCGGCAGTTGGTGTTTGAGCGTTTAAGTGACGCCAAAGAAATGCTACCCGATGGCATCGCATTGCCTGAAATGGGACCGAACACCTCAGGTTTAGGGCAAATATATCAGTACATGCTTGCTACCGACGAGAACAGCAACATGGATCTAATGCAGCTTCGTAGCTTAAACGATTGGATCGTAAAATTACTGCTCATGCCCATAGATGGCGTTACCGATGTATTATCTTTTGGTGGCGAAGTTAAGCAATATCAAGTGAACGTAAACCCGTCAAAATTACTGGCTTTTGATCTGTCTTTAGATGATGTCTATAAATCGATTGGCGCAAACAACAATAACGTCGGTGGTTGGTACTTAGATCGTGGCCAAGAGCAAGTTGTGATCCGTGGTGTTGGTTGGATAAAACCTGGCCAACAAGGGCTCGACAGTATTGATGCCATTCCACTCAAAACCATAGACAGTAAAGTAGTACGAGTAAGTGATATCGCCAGCGTCAGTTTCGGCGGCGAAATTCGCCAAGGCGCGGTGTCATATACCAGTAAAGATGAGCAAGGTAATATAAAACAACATGGCGAAGTGGTTGCCGGGGTTGTATTAAAGCGCCTAGGCGCAAATACCAAAGCAACCATAGATGGCATTAATGAGCGCATAGCCGTCATTCAACAAGCCCTACCGCCAGGTGTGACTTTTACGCCATTTTACGACCAATCGACCTTAATCGAACAAGCCGTCACGACAGTGGTCGATGCTTTACTGATGGCGTTCGTTTTTATCTTAATTGTGTTAGCGCTATTTCTATTAAATTTACGGGCAACGCTATTAGTGTTGGTCTCTATTCCGTTATCAATTGCCTTAGCACTATTGGTGATGAATTATTATCAGATGTCGGCCAACTTAATGTCTTTAGGTGGTTTAGCCGTTGCTATAGGTATGCTCGTTGATGGCTCTGTTGTGATTGTTGAAAGCATTTTGTCGAAGTTAGAACAACAACCAATCGACACATCAAACAATGCCCACGCCACCAGTGATTTAATTAAAGTAGCCGCACAAAGCGTTGCAAAACCGATATTTTTTGCTTCGATGATAATTTTAGTGGTGTTTGCACCTCTTTATAGTCTTGAAGGTGTTGAAGCTAAGCTCTTTAAACCAATGGCAATTAGTATCATGCTAGCAATTATGAGTGCATTAATCGTTGCCCTTATTGTGGTACCTGCATTAGCAACGTATTTATTTAAAGGCAAGTTCGTCGCAAAGGCTAACCCTGCGTTAAAGAGCCTTGAGCGAGGTTATCAAAGACTGCTCAATATCAGCTTTAATAAACCAAAGTTAATTATTTTTTTAGCCTTAGCTTTGTTTATATCCGCATTGGCTTTATTACCTAAACTAGGCACTGAATTTGTCCCTGAACTCGAAGAAGGCACCATAAATGTTCGAGTCACCTTAGCGCCTTCAGCCAGTTTAAATACGGCATTAAGCGTGGCCCCAAAAATTGAAAACATATTGATGCAATTTGACCAAGTGACCTATGCCCTTAGTCGTATAGGACGACCTGAGCTTGGCGGCGATCCTGAGCCGGTATCGAATCTTGAAATTTACCTAGGATTGAAGCCGGTATCGCAATGGCAAGGTGCGCAAAACAGAATAGAGTTACAGCAACAAATGCTTAAGCAACTTGAACAATTCCCAGGATTATTGTTTACCTTCTCACAACCTATAGCCACCCGAGTTGATGAGTTACTCTCAGGTGTTAAAGCGCAATTAGCAATAAAGCTATTCGGTAATGATTTAGCCTTACTTGCTAGCAAAGGCGAAGAAATTAATAACCTGGTTAGTACTATTCAAGGTACAACGGGCGTATCGCTTGAGCAAATAAGTGGTGAAGCACAGTTAGTGGTTAGACCTAACAGATTACAATTATCACGTTATGGCTTAGCAATCGACGATGTGATGAAATTGGTTGAAAAAGGCATTGGCGGCGGCTCTGCCGGGCAAATTATCAATGGCAACGAGCGCTACGATATTTATGTGCGTTTAGCCAAAGATAAACGCAGCAACATTACCGACATTGAAAATCTTAGACTGAAAACTGAGCAAGGTGTTATCGTGCGTTTAGGTGATGTCGCCAGCATTGATTATGAATCAGGACCACCGCAAATTCGCCGCGACAACGTGCAGCGCCGCGTGGTTATTCAAGCGAATGTGAGCGGTCGGGATATGGGCTCTGTGGTGGCGGAAATTAATGCAAAAATCAAAGCAGAAATCCAATTGCCCGATGGTTTTAGTGTCGAAATTGGTGGCCAATATGAAAACCAATTACGCGCCCAAAAACGCTTAGCCATTGTGGTACCGGTAGCCATTGTACTTATTGGTTTATTATTATTTTTAGCGTTCAATAGCTTTTCACAAGCATTGTTAATTTTAATTAATGTGCCTCTAGCGCTTATTGGTGGTATTTACGCGCTGTATTTTACCGGTCAATATTTATCAGTGCCTAGTTCTATTGGTTTTATCACTTTGTTTGGAGTGGCAGTATTGAACGGCGTGGTAATGGTCGAAAGCATTAATCAACGAATCGCCAAACGAGAAGTGATAAACTCGGCAATAAAATTTGGTGCTATTTCAAGATTAAGGCCAGTACTGATGACCGCATTAACGTCTGCTTTAGGGTTAATCCCTATGCTACTTGCAACAGGAGTCGGTAGCGAAATACAACGACCGTTGGCCACAGTAATTGTCGGCGGTTTACTCACCGCAACTCTATTAACGTTAGTGGTACTGCCATGTTTATACCCATTGTTTTCGAAAACAAAAATTAAACAACTAACCACCTAATAAATCAAGGGGTCAGAGTACTTGATATTACTCTAAAATCAAGCACTCTGACCCCATGATTAGTAACTTTTAAAGTTAGCTTTAATCGCTATGGCCATAAGTGCTATCATCTATTTATTATTAATGAGTAAAGATGATTATGGATAAACAACCTTATAACCCCTTGCACGGAGTAACATTAGCAAATGTACTCACTAGCTTAGAAGCTCACTTTGGCTTTGAAGAGCTAGGTAAGATGATAAAAATAAAGTGTTTCACCCAAGATCCAAGCATTAAATCAAGCTTGAAATTTCTCCGTAAAACCCCTTGGGCGCGTGAAAAGGTTGAACAGTTATATATTAAATACAAGCATCAAATCACGTCTAATGACGACGCTGATTAACCCCAATTGATTATCTAGGACACGGTAATGACAGAAAAAACTTATCAAGGTAGTTGTTTATGTGGTCAGATACATTATCAAATTGCTGAACCGCTAAAGATTTTCCAATATTGTCATTGCTCACGCTGTCGTAAGGTTACCGGTAGTGGCTTTGCTCCTAATGTTTTTGTACCAATCGAGCAATTCAAATGGCTTAAGGGAGAGGAATTATTAGGTCGCTTTGAGGTCCCCGAGACCAAGTATTTTGCGACCAGTTTTTGCAAAAACTGTGGTTCAACAATGCCTTGGTTAACTAAAACCGCACAAATATACGTTTTACCGGTAGGCACCTTAGATGATGAATTAAATTTAATGCCTAGCCAAAATATTTTTTGCAGTGAAATACCGAATTGGCATACTAGCTTTGATAAATTACCTATGCGCCCTCAAGGTCCAAAGAGTAGCTAATATTTTTATTCAAATGCCATTAACTTATTAAGAGATTTTATGTCTGTCATCAATTATTGCATTAGCGCCACAAATCCAAATGCCCACATATTTACCGTAACCATTGCCATCCCCGAGCATGATGAGTCGCAATTAACGTTAAGCTTACCCGCTTGGTTACCTGGCTCATATATGATCCGTGATTTTGCTAAAAACATTATTACTTGTAGCGCCCATGACAGCAGCAATAATGAGTTAACATTAACCAAAACTAATAAACAAACTTGGCAACTACTCAGTAATGGTCAAGCGTGTTGCATTGAATATCAAGTATATGCATTTGATTTATCGGTACGTACTGCTTATTTAGATAATCAGCGTGGGTTTTTTAATGGCAGTTCAACCTTTTTAGAAGTTAAAGAGCTCAGTCACCTACCTTGTACTCTGCAAATAAACAAACCCGAAACGTTAAAAAATTGGCGAGTAGCAACAGGATTACCTAGAGCTAAAAACACTGATATATATCAATTTGGCGACTATCATGCCGATAACTATCAGCATTTAATCGACTGCCCGGTCGAGCTCGGTGATTTTGATGTTATCGAATTTAAAGTGGCTAACGTACCTCATTACTTAGTATTTGCTGGGCGACATTTTGGTGACCGAGAACGTTTAAAAAATGATATTGCTAAGCTGTGTCAGCATCATATTGATATATTTGGCGAAGCACCATTTACTGAATATTGGTTTATTACAAATTTACTTGGTGATGGTTTTGGTGGTTTAGAACATAAAAATTCAACGGTTTTAGTGGCCAGTCGCTTTGACTTACCTAACCCAAATAAACCACAAGAGTTAAGCGATAATTACAAAACATTTTTAAGCCTTTGCTCACATGAATACTTCCATGCTTGGAACATTTGCCGAATTAAACCAGAAGAGTTTGTGCCGTACGATTTAAGTAAAGAAGTACACACTACGCAACTATGGGCTTATGAGGGCATAACCTCATATTATGACGACTTCTCATTATTTCGTGCTGGTATCATCGACTTTAACGACTATTTACAACTATTAGCAAAAACCATGACTCGGGTTTATCGTGGCCAAGGCGAATTAAAGCAGTCGGTTAATCAGTCTAGTTTCGATACTTGGAGCAAGTTTTACCAACAAGGTGCAGATGCCGTTAACAATATTGTTAGCTATTACACTAAAGGTTCATTAATTGCGCTATGGCTAGATTTAACTATTCGAGAAAAAAGTGCCGGTAAAGCCAGCTTAGATAATTTGATGCGCAAGTTATGGCAAAATTTTGGCAAAACAGGTATTGGTACCAAAGAAAGTGACTTTATCGCTATTGTTAATCAATTATGTAATAGCGATATTAGTGCAACCTTTAAACAGTTACTCGACAGTCCACAACGAGTTGAATTAAATACCCTACTTGAAAATGTCGGTATAGATTTTACACCCTGTGGTTATAAAACCCTGAACAGCCTTAAAAGTGCGAATAATTCAGATTATAAGCCATACATTGGCGCTTTTTACCAAGCCAATACACAAGGTTTAACGGTAACCGTTATTGAAGAAAACTCTCCTGCAGAACAAGCAGGCCTGTGTGTTAATGATATTATGATTGCTTTAGATAATATCAAGATAACGGATAAAACGATCATCAAATTGCTCCAACATATGCCAGAAAATAGCATGCTAGACTGTCATTACTTTCGAGATGATGCCCTACTTCAGACTCAGCTAAAAGTGATCAACACGCCTAACTTAGCGGTAGATTTAGTCGTAAAAAGTAATGCTCTAACACGCAACTGGACGACTATTCATGACATTAGTTAAATCATTCTCATCATTACTGTGCTTAATGCTGTTAACATCCTGCTCATTGATGCACGCCGAGTTAAAAGAGCCAGAAGTTACCTTAGTCACAATTGAACTACTGCCTCTACGTGGTATGAATCCAGAGTTTAAAATCACTCTCGACGTTTATAACCCGAATGACTATGACATTGAATTGGCACAATTGTCTTATCAATTAATGGTACAAGATCAACAGCTATTTACGGGTAAAAATAGCGATATACCGAGTCTAACAAAACTTCAACATCAACAAGTAAGCTTGCGTGGCACGGCTAAATTGTTCAGCAGTTTTAAAGTATTAAAAGCTATATTAAAGCATCCTGAAAAAGCCGTGCAATACCAATTATCGGCGCAGCTCGATTACAATGATCTACTACCGATGTATGACTTTGTTAAACAAGGTAGTTTCACTCCTTTGCCAAAATCTAAATAACCCAGACATAAAAAAGACACATACCAGCCACTAATTATTAAAAACCTTTTAACTTTTTGCGCCAGATCAAATAATAATTCTTATAACTCCTTATGCTAAAAACATAAGGAGAACACTATGATTGTCGCCCAACTGAAAAACTCATTAGAAACTAAAAAAGCTGAACTTAGTCAGCGATTACAAGCAATTGAAGCAGATTTTAAAAAAGGTCGTTCACAAGACTTTGCAGAACAAGGTTCTGAATGTGAAAACGACCAAGTATTAGATGGCATTCATCAACAAACCATTACTGAAATCGCTAAAATAAATGACACTTTAGCGTTACTTAATACCGAACAATACGGTATTTGCCAACAATGTGGTGAAGCGATTACCGAGCAACGTTTAATTGTAATGCCTGCCACAAATTTATGCATAAACTGCGCTGACTAAATAGATCAAACAAAATAAATCAACAACTTTAAGGCTATATTATGAATATTCAAAAACACGATTTACACCATGAATTTCCAGAGTATCATGATGACATTCACGATTTGAAAATGAATAACAATCACTTTGCTAAAATTTTCAAACAATATCACGAGTTAGATCACGAAGTGATCCGTATTGAAGAAGGTGTAGAGAATACTTCTGATGATTATTTAGCAGAACTTAAAAAACGTCGTTTACACCATAAAGATGAACTATTTTTAATGATCAAAAAGTACCAAAAAGCTAAATAGTCTAGCTGCTGGCATACAAAACAGCGAACATATAAAAGCGCCCAAGTAATATAAAAGTAGGCGCTTTTATTTTGCTTAAAGCTTTATGAACTTAAGTACGCTGTAACCGTTGTGCTAAATATACACTTAAGTACGCTGTAACCGTTGTGCTAAATATACACTTAAGCCAATAAATGTACCGCCAATAAATAACCGAGTTAAATCAGCTGTTTCAGAAAATATAATGACTGAAAAAATCACCGCCAACGGCACATAACCATTATTCATTACAGCTAACGTAGCGGCATTAACTAAACGCGCGCCTTTATTCCATAAATAAAAACATAAAGCCGATGAAATCACGCCAAGATATAATAGTGCTAACCATTGCTTACTGGTAATTACCAGCGCGGAAAAGTCTACTGTCGCCGTACTATAGCTGCTGGCTAAAAGTGCCGCACCTAAATACATCCACACCATATTTTCTCTATCAGGTTGATCAGTTGCTATATATTTATAACCCACCTGACCTGTCGCAAATGCAATATTGGCAAGCTGCAATAATATAAAACCAAGCAAATAACCTTGTTGGCCAACATCTTTAAAAACAATAATGGCCGCGCCCACAATTGATAACAGCACAGGATATAATAATTTTAGAGTGAATTTTTTTGCGATAACACTATTTATGAGCAGCACATAAAGTGGCGTAAAGATGGTAAATACTGCCACTAAATAACCTGGCAAATACTGGTATGAACTAATATACAATAAATACATTAAGCCAAACTGCACCGAGCCTAAAACAATTAACTTTATATTGGGTTGTTTATTTCTGCTGAATAAGATGAAAGGTAAGAAACAGACAAAACATAATAATAAGCGAATGCTGGCAACAATTGCCGGATCAATTCCCGTTAACTGACCTTTAATTAAACCGAATGAAAATGCCCAAATGATAGAGACTAAAATTAACTGCCACATAGTGTTTGTTTACAACTTAAATTTAACTGATGAATAAGAATGTACATTGTAACTAACTATTGGTTTCATCGCTTATTGTTTCCACTTTTAGATGTTAAATATTTGTAATGCTAGATTTAATAATCTGCTATTCTAAGCAAGCAAAATAATATACTATCTAGGTACTTGCTGATTATTTAAGCACATATTTAAGTGCTCATTTAAACACTTTACGAATAACAATAAAAAGAGCGTTGTATGTCTACTAAGCTTGAACTAAATAATGAAATTGATGAACAATTACAACTTCTTGCTGGCGATATTTTTATCCAATTAGAAGACCGTTTCAATCAATTAGCGCTAAAAATAAATAACAATGCAGAACAAGATAAGCAACAAGCATTAGCTCAGCAAAAAAATGATTTAGAACATAAATTCAATATTATTCATGAGAAATTAAGTCAATCTAAACATGACACTGTTAACTTAAAATACAGTGAGATGGAGCAATTAAGGCATAAAATTTTACGTTATGAAGCTAAGTATGATTCTTTAAAAGACAAACTCACCAAAGCTGACAATGACTTAAAAGCAAAAATAAGTACGGAAGAAAAGCTATTACATGAAGTGCGCTTAACCAAAGAAAATCGCGAGTTAGTACAAAGCCAACTTGAGCCACTTAATCAAAAAAATCAAACATTAAATAAAGAAAAAGAACAGTTAACGCAAGACTTAGCATCATTAGAGAAACAATTAACACAGCTGCAAAAATCAAGCGAGCATGAACTAGCACAGTTATCGGCGAGTATCACTGATGACCAAAAAGCCCAACAAAAATCACAACAAAATCATAAAACACTCAATGCTGACTTTATTGCCCTAGAAAAAAAATTAGCCATTGCTGAAGATAATAATAAAGCAGCAAATAGTGAAATTAAAACGCTTACTCAAACCCATAAAGCTGATTTTGATAAATTAATTGCCACGCATAAAGAACGCATTGCTAGCTATGAAAAAAATAGTGGTTCGCAAGGTGAGTTAGTCAAAAGTTTTGAACAACAAATTACTAACGCAAAAGCTAATAACCAGCAACTATTAGACGACAACAAAGCCTTAAACAAGCAACTAGAACAACTCAAAAAAGACAATAAGACGGTGTTGGCGGATCTGAAAAGTCAGCATAAAATAGTTAAAGATGAACAAAGTAACAATGATAAGTCATTAACAAACAAACAAAAAGAAATTGATAAGCTTATTGCTAGTCAGCAAAAATCATCGTTGGCTGAACAATCTCAAAAAGTAGAAATAACCATATACAAAAAACAAATCAAGCAATTAAATAGCGATATTACAGAGTTAAATTTTCAAATTGATAATCAACAAGATTCTCAACGCAAAGCCCTAAAAAAACAGCAAACAAATTATGATCAACAACTCAAAACACAGCAACTCGAAGCACAAGATGCCAATAAAAATGAGCATGATAATGCCCAAAAAATTAGTTCAGCCAATAACAACATCACCTCTTTAAACGCCGAAATAGACGCCTTAAAGAATACTCATGTAATTCATTTAGATGAAATTAATAATGAACACAATGGTGCTCAAAAAGCGTCAAACAAAGCATTGGTTAACGCAGAACAGCAAGTTGAAGAATTAACTGAGCAACTTAAAAAGCAATCGCAATCATTAAGTGTTGAACAAAAACAACAAGTTGATTTAGAAAATAAGTTCAATCAAGATTTAACTGCAGCGACGAGTCAGTTGGATCAGCAAATAGTCACTATGGAAGAGCGGTTAGAACAAACAGAGAAAAAACAAAAAAGTCTGGCAATGCAAAATAGTGCGCTGAAAGATAAATTAGTAAGAGCAGATGAAAAAATTAGTGATGTTTCTAGCTCAAACTCTAAATTAAATACCCAATTGAGCAGCATACGAAGTAAAAATGAGCAACAAATTAGTTCTGCAGAGAAGCAGCAAAAGCAAACGCTAGTAGACTTAACGGCTGAATCTCATAAAACAGAGCAAAATCAACAAAGCCAAATCACTGAATTAACGGTTTTATTAGAGGCACAACAAGAATCTCTTGAGGTACATAAAGAGCAAACAGATCAAATTATTGCCAAATTAAATAATGATAAATCCGATTTAAAAGCAAACGTGTTATCACTAGAGCAAAGTACTCAAAGCGAAGATTCACAAATAGAAAAATTAGCACAGCAACTTCAACAAGAGCGCGAACGTACAGCAGAATTTACACATAAAAATGCACAATTAAAATCTAGAAATGAAAGTAGTGACGATCAAATTCGCACTGCATTAAAAGAGCTTAGAGATGAAAATCAGCAACTTAAATTGCGCCTCAAAGATGAAATATCTGAACTAGAAAATAATTTAACTGAATATCGCTTAAAATTTGAGTATGCGCAAAAACAAATTGCATTAAGTTAATAATGTTATGAATAAATTGCGTTATAATAAACGCAATTCTTTGTTTTATAGGAAACTATCGTGCCTAACAGCTTAAAACTTCAAGACCTTACCCTTTGGCAACAAACCGCATTTGCAGCGGCATTATTAGAGCGCATGATCCCTAATTACCAAATGTTCGCGCAAGCAGCCGAATTTGGTGACCCACAACTATTACGCAATCAACTAGACCTCATTTGGCAACGTTTAGCACAAGGCCAAGTTAAAATTAATTTTGCTGTGCAACTTGAAAAATTAGAATTAGAAATACCCGATGTAGACGACTTTGATTTTTTCGGTGTTCATCCAGCGTTAGATACCTGCATGGCATTAGGCTCTTTATTACAAGGTATTCAAGATAAAGACAGCGAAACTATCAGTAATGTCAGCTTATTATCGACAAGTAGCGTTAGCTATTATTTAGGCCTATTACTTGCTCAAGAACATCCTGATCAAGACAATATTGTTATTCAAGAACAAGACATTGAAGATCACCCTCTAATGCAGTGGGAAATTGCCACTCAACTAGAGCTATTTAATGCGCTAACTGCTGCAAAAGAAAATCCTGACACTTGCCAGTTATTAAAGCAACTTGCTTTAAGTGAAGGTATGTCTAACTTGGGTATCGAAATTTAAGCCCCGTTTACCTGCAATGCCCCTAATAATAAAATTTCAGCTACTCTTAAAGTAATAAATTAAATACTTTAGGAATAGCCATGTCTGATCATCACACATATAAAAAATTAGAGGTTGTTGGTTCATCAACCGAAAGCATAGAAGCTGCAGTAGAAAATGCCTTAGCTGAATGTGCTAAAACAGTGAACAATATGAATTGGTTTGAAGTTATTGAAACCCGGGGCCACATTGTTGATAACAAAGTGGCACATTACCAGGTAACCATTAAGGTAGGTTTCCGCTTGCAATATAGCTAACCTAATGTAAGTAAACATTAAAGCAGGTCTGCGCATACAATACAGCGAACTGAATAGTAAAAGCTTAGTTCTATTTCAGCAAGCTTTTACTGTCTTTGGTAAAGTCGATAAGCTACTTGCCCGGCTACTTTTTCTTTAAGCAAATGCCAATCTGAAGGGATCGCTATATTAGTAAGCTCGCTTTCAGATTCTACGTATATTATGGCGTCATCGGCTAAGCAGTTTTGTGTTTCTAGTATATCAGCTACTTGCGTCACCAAATTTTGTCTAAACGGTGGGTCGATAAACACTAAGTTGTATGCTTGTTCAGGTTTTGTCAGTAACTGCAAACAACTACCGTGGCTAACATTGGCATTATCAGCATTGAGTAATTTAATATTATCAGCGATTTGCTTACTGGCATGTTTATTTAATTCGTAAAAATGCGCAGTTGTTGCACCGCGTGATAGCGCTTCAAACCCCAAACTACCCGAGCCGGCAAAACAATCAAGGCAATGAGCATCGACTACATAAGGCATTAACCAGTTAAATACGGTTTCTTTAACTCTATCGGTTGTTGGTCTTAAACCATCAGCCATTAGCACAGGCAATTTTCTCCCACGATACTTACCAGCAATTATACGAACACTACCGGTTTTCTGGTTAGCCGTGCTATTTTTACTTTTATTTGAATAATTTTTTGCCATTAATTTATCTTGCTTATCGATTTTTTGAACACTTTAGTTTTTCACAACTAGCTAAAGTGATAGTATAAACCAAATTTTACCCTTGTTTGTCACGTTTACCAACGCAATTAGTGAATCTATTTATTATGTCAAAGAAAAAAGGCCTGTTTTCTTGGTTTAACAAAGAAACCCCAAAAAATGAAAATGCTGAGCAAGAAAGTGTCGATGACACGGTTAGTAACGACGCGGTTAGTAACGACAGTGTTACTGACAATGCCGAAATTACTTCAGCAACTGAAAATGCAGAAATTATTGATGATAGCGATACTGCAGTCGTTGAAGATGACGCGACTACAGAAGAGGTTAATACTAGTGAAGATATTGTTGAAACCGCACTAGAACCTGAAGAAATAAGCATTGCATTACCTGAAGCAGAAGCAGAAGCAGAAGCAGAAGCAGAAGCAGAAGCAGAAGCAGAAGCAGATAATGATACAAAAATTATCGAACAAGACAAACCTAAATCAGGTTTTTTTAGCCGTTTAAAACAAAGCTTATCAAAAACAAGACAAAATCTTGGTGGCGGCATTGCAGATTTGTTTAGTGGTAAAAAAATTGATGATGAGTTATTTGAAGAGTTAGAAACTCAGCTATTGCTTGCTGATGTTGGCGTTGATACGACCACTAAAATTATTGATTCATTAATAGAATCGGCTTCACGTAAACAATTAAAAGATGCAGAAGCGTTATACGATCTGCTCAAAATAGAATTACAAAAAATTCTCAATAGCATTACTCCTGCTGAGCCGAAAACCATCACAGGACCTAAAGTAATCCTTATGGTTGGTGTTAATGGTGTGGGTAAAACCACCTCCATTGGTAAGCTGACTAAGCAATTTCAAGCGCAAGGTAAATCGGTAATGTTAGCGGCAGGTGATACGTTCAGAGCCGCAGCCGTTGAGCAATTACAAGTGTGGGGCGAGCGTAATAACATTCCGGTAGTGGCACAACATACTGGCGCAGACAGCGCTTCAGTGATATTTGATGCGATTAACTCAGCAAAAAGTAAAGGCGTAGATATATTAATTGCCGATACGGCCGGTCGTTTACAAAACAAAGCGCACTTAATGGAAGAGTTAATAAAAGTAGTTCGGGTAATGAAAAAAATTGACCCACAAGCCCCACATGAAGTATTGCTAACAATAGATGCCGGTACCGGACAAAATGCATTAAGCCAAACAAAATTATTTAATGAGGCCGTAGGTTTAACCGGGTTAATCATAACTAAGCTTGATGGTACAGCCAAAGGTGGCGTAGTATTTGCTGTAGCCGATAAATTCAATGTGCCAATCCAATATTTAGGTGTTGGCGAAGGTATCGATGATTTACGTGAATTTAATGGTGCAGATTTTATTGATGCTATTTTCGAAAAAGAGTAAATTAACTTAGTACATCAGATGCAGAGTATTATTCAAAGGTAACCTAATATAAATGGTTATTTAACCTGATATAAAATAATAATAAAGTGACTACTAATGATCAGTTTTGATGCGGTAAATAAAACTTACCCCGGCGGATTTAATGCCTTAAAGAATATTAGCTTCAATTTAGATGCTGGTGAAATGGCGTTTCTAACGGGCCATTCAGGGGCGGGCAAGAGTACTTTATTAAAATTAATCAGCGTAATGGAAAAACCCACATCAGGTAAAGTTTCGATTAATGGCATGGATGTTTCGACCATAAAGTATAACCAAATACCTTATATGCGCCGCAACATAGGGATGATTTTTCAAAACCACAATTTATTAAAAGACCGAACAGTTTTTGACAATGTCGCTCTACCTTTGATCATTGAAGGCGTCGGCTTAAAGGAAACACGCAAAAGAGTCGATGCGGCTTTAGAGAAAGTAGGATTAACCAGTAAAACTCGCTGTTTTCCTTATATGCTCTCTGGTGGTGAACAACAGCGCGTTGGTATCGCCAGAGCCATTGTAAACAAGCCGCCAATTATCTTAGCCGATGAACCAACCGGTAATCTTGACCCTAAATTATCATTAGATATTATTCGCCTATTTGAAGAATTTAACTCGGTTGGTGTGTGCGTACTTATTGCCACTCATGACTTAGGGCTAATCGCACGGATGAAGTACCGTACTCTAACCTTAAAACAAGGCACTATGATCACCGATGGTTTAGTCGAAAATAGCGAGGTGATCAGCTAATGACAAACCGTAAGAAAACTGCATTACGAAATAAGCAGGGCTTTTCATTAAGCGCTTTAGTTATGCTACCCATTCGTCATTTGCAACAAGCTACAGGAAGTTTAGGCGACCTCTGGCGTACACCTCTAGCATCAATGATGACCATCTTAGTGCTCGGCATTAGTTTAACCTTGCCCGCAACGTTACATCTGTTCACTAAAAATGCTCAACAGATTAGTAGCCAATGGAATTCTGCGGCTGAAATTAGTGTGTTTTTAAAACTTTCAGTCAATGACCGAAGTGCCCAAAATTTAGTAAAACGCATTCAGCTATATCCTGAAGTAAAAAGTGTGCGTTATATATCTGCCGATGATGCCTTAATCGAATTTAAAAAACTGTCAGGGTTTGGCAAAGCATTAACGTATTTAGACGATAATCCATTACCCGCGACAGTATTGGTTACTCCGACTAAACGTTATAGCCAGCCAACCGCGGCCAAAGCGCTACTAGAAAAATTAGAAAGCGAGCGTGAAGTTGGCCAAGGCAAGCTCGATTTAGAATGGTTATCACGACTTGAAGCTATAATGATGCTCATTCAGGACATAGTCACTGCCTTAGCATTATTATTGAGCTTATCGGTCGTACTCATTATCGGTAATACCATACGTTTAGCCATTCTTAATCAAAAAGATGCCATTGCGGTAATGAAAATGGTGGGTGCAACGGACGCATTTATCCAGCGTCCATATTTATATACGGGTATGTGGTATGGCATATTTGGCGGAATTTTAGCGGCAATAACCGTTGCTATTCTAGCGAGCTATTTAGATTACGCCATTGTTGATTTGGCCGAGCTATACCAAAGTCAATTTGCCTTAGACGGTCTAGACTTCTCTGAAATTATGTTACTTATATTAACGGCAATTGGTTTAGGCTTACTGGGCAGCTATATTTCAGTACGCCAACATATCAGTAGCATTGAACCTAGCGCCGAGTAAGGTTGTTTATCATTAACTAACCATGCAACTGGTAGCGGTTACATGCTTAGTTACAATTGTTAACAGCTTATTTTGAACTAACTTAATTTATAATAATCAGATGGTTATATAGTTTAAGGGTGACATGAGTTTTTTCGATTATACTAACCAATTTTTTAAATTGGCGATATCAAATAAGCTATGCTAATATCCAAAGTCCAAGCCGTTTCAAGGGCTTGTTTTTTCCGATGCAAAGAGAGGTTTTTGATGACTAGTAATGTACAATCTATGGGTCTAACAGTCCCACACAGTGGTAGTATTGAAGCGTATATGCAATCTGCATATAGCATTCCAATGCTGACTGCTGAACAAGAACATGCATTAGCGGTTCGACTATTTCATCAAGATGATTTAAGTGCTGCGCAAGACTTGATCATGTCTCATTTACGCTTCGTTATTCACATTGCTAAAGGTTATTCAGGTTACGGCTTACCACAAGCGGATTTGATCCAAGAAGGCAATGTCGGCTTAATGAAAGCTGTTAAACGTTTTAACCCAGATGTTGGCGTACGTTTAGTATCATTTGCAGTGCATTGGATAAAAGCTGAAATTCATGAATTTGTTCTTAAGAACTGGCGCATGGTTAAAATTGCCACGACTAAAGCACAACGTAAGTTGTTTTTCAATTTACGTAAAAATAAAAAACGCTTAGGTTGGTTCACCCAAGACGAAGTAAATACAGTAGCCGAGACTCTTGGTGTAACCACTAAAGATGTACTAGAAATGGAATCTAGGATGAGTAGCTCTGACCAAGCGTTCGATATTACCGATGGTGATGACGACTCTGGCAGTTATAGTGGTAGTTTTTCACCCGCACAATTTCTAGAAGATAAGCAATCTGATTTATCAAGTGAAGTGGAAAGTAGCAATTGGGACAACCACGTAAACGGTCAATTAATGCGAGCTATGACGGCGTTAGATGAGCGTAGCCAAGATATTGTTAAATCTCGTTGGTTAACTGAAAATAAATCTACATTACAAGATTTAGCTAATAAATATCAAATTTCAGCAGAACGTGTACGTCAGCTTGAAAAAAATGCTCTAAATAAATTAAAAGGTGGCATTGCCGAGCATTAATTTATAATTAAATTAATTACTTAATGAAGACCAGAATTTATTCTGGTTTTTTTATGCCCATCTAATTAGCAAATTTATTAACGATTACATGTTCAAAACACGTCATTAAATACAGCAAAAATCGCCTCGCAGGCCTCTAAAATTCGCGAATACTGGAATCTTTACTACACTATAAATTCAAAATAAAAATTTGCCGATTTACACAATCAGACCTAATCCCTTGATGGAACAGAGGATAATATGCTAGGCAATAAACACACTCAGGTAGCTAACCTTAAAGCGTTGTTAATGCGCTATAAGACAACTAAAAAAATTCAAACGGGCTTATTGCGGTTATCAGAACTGACCAGCTCGGTTACTGATTTGGCTAATTTTTATCAGCAATTACAACACGTCATTAGACGCTACTTTCCCGCTGACAATCTGTATATCCAATTATTTACCCAACCGAACAACCGTATGGCTGAATACTTTTACGTTGATGAATTAAACTGCTCACCAATCGGCCAACAGCTTAATAAAGACTTAGTTGAATTTATTAGCGCCATTGGCAAACCTATTTTAATCAACCATGATCATGTCACTTTTCGTGATCAGCAACAAATTGTTCGGCGACCTTTTCCAATCCGTGATGATCATACAAAATTAGTCAATGTATGGCTTGTCGCGCCGTTAATTATTGAAAACATCACTATTGGCTTGGTCGGCATAAAGGGCTTTATTAGCGATAATAAAAGTATTGTTCATGATTTAGAACTTATCCAATTTATTGCCGCCCATATTTCCTCAGCTATTTTACGCAATCGGATCCACGAACAATTGCAATCTTATAACGATGAGATTGAAGATGTAATATTTGCCCGCACTGAACATTTGCAAAAGAATAACATACATTTACGTAAGCAAGCTGAAGAACGCAGACATGTAGAGCAACAGCTATATCATGCAGCACATCATGACACGCTCACAAAATTACCTAACCGTTCAATGTTTATCGAACGTTTAGAGCAATCATTATGCCACTTAAAGCGCCATCCTAATCATAGATTTGCCGTACTATTCGTAGATTTAGACCGCTTTAAAGTGGTCAACGATACACTCGGTCATCATGTTGGCGATCAATTACTTATTGAGATATCTAATCGACTTGCTGATTGCGTGCGCGGTAACGATATTCTGGCGCGCTTGGGCGGTGATGAATTTGTCATTTTATTAGATTCGTTAGGACATGATGATGATGCTGAAGAAATTGCGCTCCGGGTTATCGATACTATCAATCAATCGTTCAGTATTGATGGTCAAGAAGTCCATACGAGTGTCAGTGTTGGTATAACTATTTGTGAGCGTAGTTATAACAGCGCCACCGAAATCCTCCGAGATGCCGATGCGGCAATGTACCAAGCGAAAGCTATGGGGCGCGGACGATTAGTGTTTTTCGATGAAGCTATGCGCGCTGAATTACTAGCAAACCTGAGTTTAGAGAAAGATTTACGATTGGCGGTAACGAACCAACAATTTGTATTGCACTTTCAGAAAATAAACGACTTAAATCATACTAGAACTATTGGCTTTGAAGCATTATTGCGCTGGCAGCATCCTACACGAGGGTTGCTATTACCGGCTGATTTTATTGCGATGGCAGAAGAAACCGGGTTAATTACAGACATAGAATATTGGGTGATAGAGGCTGTAAGTAAGCAATTAGTAACATGGGATACTCAGCCACATTTTAAAAATTATTTTGTCAGCATTAATTTATCAGGCAAGCATCTCAGTCACACTAAGTCGCTGCAACAACTAGCGAAATGTATTGAAAATAATTTCGCACAACCACAAAGACTCGTGCTTGAATTAAACGAACAAGCACTAAACAACAATGTTGAAGTTACTTTAAAACAATTAACGCGATTAAAGAAAACCGGCGTAAAACTGGCTTTAGATAATTATGGCTCAGGGTTGTCATCTCTTGCCTATTTAAACACTTTACCATTTGAATTTATTAAATTTGCACAAAGCTTTATTCACTCATTCAACAGAAATGAAAAAAACCTAGTGCTGGCACAAAGTTTAGTGCAGCTAGGTGAGCAATTTGGTTTTCGTATTGTTGCTGAAGGCATAGAGACACAAAAACAATTAACGTCTGCCATTGCCGCAGGTTGTGAATATGGACAAGGTTTTTTTATTGGCAAACCAGAGCTATATCTGCAAGATGCAAATTTAACTGATCATGAAGGTAATGGTAGCCATTGTGCATAAAAAAATGATCATTTATGCTTTAAAAAACTTAGCCAATTAGACTCAAACTAGCTATGCTTAAAAACAGAATACTCATAGCACAGTAACCATGAATTCAACAACTATTATCAATCTTGGTACACAGCTCCAGCCCTTTGCTGTTGCGAATAAAATAAAAATCACCAATGTAGTGGTACTTTTTACTGTGCTGATTTCTGCTCTCTATACAGTATTTTATTTTTTTGTTCTCAATGCACCTGTGGTCGCCGCAATCAATTTAGCAATAACACTTAGCTATGCGGCAAGTTTATTAATAATGGCAACTGGAGCAATTAGAGGCGCAAAACTGTGGTTTTTTTGTGTCTTGATGCTACAGCTTTGGTTCTGCACAAATATTTACCTAACAAATGCATCAGGCTTTCATTTGTTTTATTTTTTAGTACCTACAGGGGCATTTTTATTATTTGAATTATCAGAAATCAAAGAAAAATTTGCACTCTCGACGGCGGCTATTATTTTATTGTTTTACTGTGAAAACACCCTAAATGAAACTCCTCTAATTGACCTTACCGCCGAGCTAAATCATAGGTTATATCAATCTGTTATTTTTTTTATTATGGTTGAAGTACTGGTTGTTTTAACCTTATTTAGCAAACAAATAGCAAATAATGAAGCCAACTTAATAAAACAAGCAACCACAGATCCATTGACTGAATTTGCTAACCGCAACTACTTTTTTGAAGTGGCTGGCACTGCACTACAACTTGCAACTCATCACAACAGACCCTTTTCATTAATCCTTATAGATTTAGATAACTTTAGGGATGTTAATAATCGTTGTGGTTATTTAGCAGGAGATATTTATATCAAGCATGTTGCTAAAAGCATGGCTGAGTTGTGTACTAGCGACGATATTCTAGCAAGACTTGGCGGCCAAGAATTTATTATCGCTATGCCCGAAAAAACCATATCAGAAGCGAGAAAGGTAGCGAATAAATTAGCAACCGCACTTAGTATCGAACCGATACTCACATGTGATGAAGCATGTTATTGCACCGCAAGTATGGGCATAAGTTGCGGCAGTAGTGCTAGTGACAACATTCATCTATTAATATCGCATGCTGACGCCGCCCTGCAACGAGCCAAGTGGCAAGGTAAAGGACGCGTTGAAGAGTATAAAAAAGCTATATAATCAAATGAGTATAAACCCAATCAGCTTTTTTTAGCATTTAGCATAGCGCGCAAGTTAGCCACACCAGCTTTACCCTTTTGTTGTTTTTCTTCGGCAGTATGACGACGTTCACCACCTTGCTCCCACGTTAAATCATCTTGTGGCATTTCATATAAGAAGCGCGATGGTTCAGTGCGAATAACTTCACCATATTGACGACGCTCTTGCGCATAAGTAAAAATCATTTCACGCTGCGCACGGGTCACACCTACATAAGCTAAGCGGCGTTCCTCTTCAACATTTTCTTCATCAATGCTGGTTTGATGAGGCAACATCCCTTCTTCCATACCAATAAGGAAGACATACGGGAATTCCAAACCTTTAGAAGCATGCAATGTCATTAACTGCACTTGATCGGTGTCTTCATCTTCTTCGCCGCGCTCCATCATGTCACGTAACGTTAGGCGCGAAACGATTTCAGGCAGAGTCATTGGTGCTTCTTCATCAGTACCGGCCAACATATCTGTTACCCAACTAAAGAGTTGCGTAACGTTCTTCATACGCATTTCTGCAGCTTTTGCACTTGGTGATGTGTCGTACAACCAATCTTCATAATTGATGCTTTGTATAAAGCCCCTAAGCACTGCAGCGGTTTCACCTCGAGAGGCATTGTCTTCAGTTTCAACAATCAAGCGGGTAAATCGCTGTACATGCTCTAAACCTCGCCCAGTTAAATGCTGCTCTAAACCAAGTTCAAAGCTAGCAGCAAACATACTTATTTTGCGGATGTTGGCATAGGTGCCCAGTTTTTCTAAGGTCGCAGGGCCTATTTCACGACGTGGTACATTAACAATACGTAAAAACGCATTATCATCATCTGGATTCACAATTAAACGCAAAAACGCCATAATGTCTTTGATTTCAGAACGCGAGAAAAATGATGTGCCACCATTAATTTTATACGGGATACGGTTTTGCATAAATACCTTTTCAATCACTCGAGATTGAAAATTTCCTCGGTATAAAATGGCATAATGTTTAAATTTACTCTTGTTTAAAAAACGATGACCGAGTAGTTCACCGGCAACACGTTCCGCTTCATGATCTTCATTTTTGGTTTTAATCACGCGCAGCTCAGGACCATAGCTCAATTCACTGAATAAACGTTTATCATAGACATGCGGGTTATTGGCAATGAGAATATTAGCGCAATTTAATATTCGTCCCGATGAACGATAATTTTGCTCAAGCTTGATCAGCTTTAACTGCGGGAAATCTTTACCGAGTAAGACTAGGTTTTGCGGCTTAGCGCCACGCCATGAATATATTGATTGATCATCATCACCAACCACAGTCAAACGAGCACGTTCACCGGCAATAAGCTTAACCATTTCATATTGACTAGCATTGGTATCTTGATACTCATCCACCAACAAATACTGAATTTTTTTCTGCCAACGAGCACGGACATCGTCATAGTTGCGCAACAATAACGTGGGAATAAGGATTAAATCATCAAAGTCTAACGCGTTATAAGCACGCATATGTTTATGGTAACTTTGGTATATTTCAGCAAAAAGTACTTCATCGCCACCACCTGTCGCAAGCTTTAATGCGGCATCAGGTAAATGTAAATCATTTTTCCAATTTGAAATCATCGACTGAGCTTTCGACAATAACTCCTTGTCACCATCTAACTCTTCTAGGCTTAACTCTTTTAATAGGGCTAATGAATCTTGATCATCAAACAAAGTAAAGCCGGGTTTAAAACCAAGAGTTTTAATTTCTTTACGGACAATGTCTAAACCTAACGAGTGAAAAGTAGATACCATTAAGCCACGTGTTAAGTCTTTGCCAAGCAGTTTACCAACACGATCTTTCATTTCTCTAGCAGCTTTATTGGTAAACGTTACAGCAGCAATATTACGCGCTTTATAATCACACTCTTGAATAAGGTATGATATTTTTTGACAAATAACCCCTGTTTTACCACTGCCTGCGCCAGCAAGCACCAAGCAAGGGCCGCTGACGAATTTTTTAGCTTCATTTTGTCCAGGGTTTAATTTCATTTGTATTTATCTAGGTATCTTTAATTTTATACCAAGTCCATTAATTAACTGCTTATTTTTAATGGTTAAAATGAATAACTACTGCGTTATAAAATTTATAAGTAGAATAACTACTTACTAAATTTTATGCCTTGTATTTATCCCTTTTTCCTCATGAAAAAGTAGATCACTTAATTAGTGGAATTGGTATTACTATAAACTGTCAATGCGCGATTTTACCTAATTTTCACCGATCATCATATAGGCACAGCATAAGTTGTAACAAAAAATAAACTGCCTAGTGCTCAATTTTTGTTTACAATAAACCCATATGACCCTTTTATAAAAAGTGACCAAGATGATTAACGCTAAAAAAATTGAAGATATTGCCAAGCAAATTACCGACTCTATCCCACCAAGTGTAAAGAATGTTGCGACTGATTTTGAAAACAAAGCCAAGCAAATTTTACAAAGTAAACTTGCCCAATTAGACGTAGTAAGTCGTGAGGAGTTTGATGTGCAAACACAAGTGTTAATTAAAACGCGCGCAAAACTAGATGAAATGTCGGCTAAAATCGCTGAACTAGAAGCTAAACTAGACGATAACGCATAAAACTTATCAAGGGGTCAGAGTGCTTGATTTCAAATCAAGCACTCTGACCCCTTGGTTTTTATTTCGCTAAGAAAGCTTTATATGCGGGGTTGTTTGTTTCTTCGCTACAATCATAACCTAAGTCTTTTAGGTGTCTGAAAAAATCCAGTTGCTCGTCATCATTGACTTCAATACCAGCAAGTACCTGACCAAATGCTGCGCCGTGGTTGCGGTAATGAAATAATGAAATATTGTATAACTCGCCCAAAGTATCTAAAAACTTTTCTAATGCGCCCGGGTACTCTGGGAATTCAAAGCTAAACAAACGTTCATGTTTAGGCGTTTGTGCTTGCCCGCCAATCATATAGCGAACATGTAATTTAGCCAGCTCGTTATCGGTAAAGTCAGATACCTGGTAACCATTGGCAGTAAGCTCATCAATTAATGCGGCTAACTCTTCTTTACCTTCGGTTAAACGTACGCCAACAAATATCTGCGCACTGGCACTACCGGCATAACGGTAGTTAAATTCGGTGATAACTCGGCCACCAAGATTTTGACAAAATTTACGGAAACTGCCTTTTTCTTCGGGAATGGTTACCGCTAAAACAGCTTCTTTTTGCTCACCTAATTCACAACGCTCAGATACGTAACGTAAGGAGTGAAAATTCATATTAGCGCCTGATAAAATCGCCACTAATTTTTCATTACCTTTACTACTTTGACAATATTTATGTAAACCGGCTAACGATAATGCCCCAGCAGGTTCAGCAATGACACGGGTTTGCTCAAAGATATCTTTGATGCTAGCGCAGATTTCATCGCTAGTCACTGTGATCACCTCATCACAATAATGTTTTATTAACGAGAACGTGTGTTCACCAATGCGCTTAACCGCAACACCATCAGCAAACAAACCGACGCTGTCTAAATCAACAGGCTCGCCCGCTTGCATAGCGGCAGCCAAACATGCTGAATCTTCAGCTTCAACACCAATAATTTTAGTATTAGGAGACAATTGTTTCAAATACACCGACATGCCAGCAAGTAAACCACCACCGCCAACAGGTATAAAGACCACATCACTGTTAGGCAATTGCTGCAGTAGCTCTTTCGCAACAGTACCTTGACCGGCAATGACATCGGGATCATCAAATGGATGCACTACGGTTTTATGCTCGGCTTTAGCAAATTGCATTGCAGCGGTTTGTGCTTCATTAAAACTTTTACCAATTAAACGCACTTCAGCGCCAAAGCGGCGGACATTATCCACCTTAATATCTGGCGTAGTAATAGGCATTACTATGGTGGCTTTAATACCAAGTTTATCGGCGGCTAGCGCTAAACCTTGTGCATGATTACCTGCAGAGGCTGCAATCACACCATATTGGCATTGTTCTTTGGTTAACTGTGAAAGTTTATTAAAGGCTCCGCGCAATTTAAAAGAATGCACTGGCTGCTGGTCTTCACGCTTTAGATAAATATGATTACCTAACTTGGTCGAAAGCTTAGTCAGTTCAGTAAGTTCAGTTTCTTTGGCAACTTCATACACAGGCGCCATTAAAATGCGGCGTAAATAATCAAGCCCAATATCTTTTATACAGGGGGCTTCGTTATTAAGGTCTTGCATATTGTTTGCCTCTAGAGTTTTCTTACTTACTCTCATTAAACTTAATCCAAACTGGCGGTAACTGTGCTAGCTCAAGTTGACTATATCAAATGTCTAATTAGCCAAACATTGTCAATAATCAACATCAATAACTAGATTTTAATAACCTAATGCGTCAAGCATTTCTCTGTTGCGAATAGCACCTTTATCGGCACTGGTTGCTAACATTGCATAGTTTTTCAATGCATAGCTAATAGGACGAACTCTGTCTACTGGTTTCCAAGCTTGCTCGCCTTTAGCATCCATGGCTTCTCGGCGCGATGCTAACTCTTCATCAGACACTTGAAGTTCAATAAGACGATTAGGAATATCAATATGGATAATGTCGCCTTGCTCAACTAAAGCAATAGTGCCACCGCTGCCAGCTTCAGGAGAAACGTGACCAATTGATAAACCAGACGTACCGCCAGAGAAGCGGCCATCAGTTAATAGTGCACATGCTTTACCTAAGCCCATCGATTTTAAGTAGGTAGTAGGATAAAGCATTTCTTGCATACCCGGACCGCCTTTAGGGCCTTCGTAACGAATAACAACCACTTCGCCAGCTACTACTTTTTTGCTTAAGATCGCTGCAACTGCATCATCTTGGCTTTCAAAAACATGCGCAGGACCGGTAAATACTAGGTTATCATCACTTACGCCAGCTGTTTTAACAACACAACCATCTAAAGCAATATTACCTGAAAGTACGGCTAAACCACCTTCTGTTGAAAAAGCATTTTCAAGATTTCGGATACAACCATTAGCTCGGTCATCGTCTAATGTATCCCAACGACAATCTTGACTAAACGCTTTGGTAGTACGAATACCTGCAGGGCCCGCACGGTAGAATTTTTTAACGTCTTCATCATCCGTCAAGGTAATGTCATATTTAGCGATGACATCAGCTAACGTGGTACCTAAAACATTAGGCACGTCAGTGTTTAATAAGTTGGCACGTGCTAACTCACCTAAAATAGCGATTACACCACCGGCGCGATGTACATCTTCCATATGATACTCAGGGGTAGATGGTGCAACTTTACATAGCTGAGGAACGATGCGTGATAATTTATCCATGTCTTCCATGGTGTAATCTATTTCAGCTTCTTGTGCAGTCGCGAGTAAATGCAAGATGGTATTGGTTGAACCACCCATGGCGATATCTAAGCACATGGCATTGTGTAAAGCTTCTTTACTGGCTATGTTACGTGGTAAAGCAGACTCATCGTTATCTTGGTAATAACGTTTCGTTAATTTAACGATTTGGGTACCAGCATCTAAAAATAATTGTTCTCTATCAGCATGGGTAGCCAACATCGAACCGTTACCCGGTAAGGCTAAGCCTAGTGCTTCAGCTAAGCAGTTCATTGAATTAGCCGTAAACATGCCTGAACATGAACCACAGGTAGGGCAAGCTGAACGTTCAACTTGGTCACTTTGTGCATCAGATACTGTCGGGTCAGCGCCTTGGATCATGGCATCAACTAAATCAAGTTTAATTATTTGATCAGAAAGCTTAGTTTTGCCTGCTTCCATTGGACCACCTGAGACAAAGATTACCGGGATATTTAAGCGCATTGCCGCCATCATCATACCCGGAGTAATTTTGTCACAGTTAGAAATACAGACCATGGCATCAACACAATGAGCATTAATCATATACTCAACTGAATCAGCAATAAGGTCACGCGATGGTAAGCTATAAAGCATACCGCTGTGACCCATGGCAATACCGTCATCAACCGCAATAGTGTTAAATTCTTTTGCTACGCCGCCTGCTTTTTCAATGGCGCCGCCAACAAGTTGACCCATGTCTTTTAAATGGACATGACCCGGTACAAATTGCGTAAAAGAGTTCACTACGGCAATGATTGGTTTACCAAAATCGTCATCAGTCATGCCAGTTGCGCGCCATAATGCGCGAGCGCCGGCCATGTTACGACCTTGGGTGGATGTTGCTGACTTCAATTTTGGCATTGTATTTCCTTGGTTCTCTTATTTTGTTAAATTTAAATGGTTATTTAACCTGAGCTTGGGATAATGAGTAAGTGCTGCTTATCCCTAGTTCAGGTTACTTAACTGGATCTAACCAGTTATCTGCAACCTTAGTTGTTCCATCGAACATACCAAAGAATGCATCTTGGATTTGTTTAGTAATGACACCACGTTTGCCACAACCCACTTGAATGCCATCAACAGTACTTACCGGTACAATCTCAGTGGCTGTGCCACACATAAAAAATTCATCAGCAAGGTATAGCGCTTCACGTGCAATAAGCTCTTCACGAACCTCAAAGCCCATTTCTTTGGCCAGTGTAATAACTGTGTCACGAGTTAAGCCGGGTAAAATTGAACATGAACCAGGAGGTGTATAAAGAATGCCTTTACGAATTAAGAATAAGTTTTGACCTGCGCCTTCACTTACATAATTGTGAACATCTAAGGCGATGCCTTCGGTATAACCATGACGCGCAGCTTCACGAGAAATTAGTTGCGATGATAAATAATTACCACCCGCTTTTGCCGCTGTAGGAATTGTATTTGGCGCTATACGATTCCATGAAGAAACACCAACATCAACGCCATTTTCCATGGCATCAGCACCAAGGTAAGCTTCCCAACTAAATGCGGCAACCATAAGATCAGCTTTAGCGTCGTCGCTTGGACGTAAGCCCATGCCAATATCGCCTAAAAAGGCTAAAGGGCGTAAATAAGCAGACGCTAAACCGTTTTGTGCAACAGAGTCGCGACACGCTTGCATTACTTCTTCACGAGTAAAAGGAATGTTCATACGGTAAATTTTTGCCGAATCAAACAAACGGTCAATGTGCTCTTCTAAACGAAAGATACAAGTACCTTTATGAGTATCATACGCACGGATGCCTTCAAATACCGAAGAACCATAATGCAAAGCATGGCTCATTACGTGTACTGTAGCGTTTGCCCAAGGCATTAATTCACCGTTAAACCAAATTTGTTCTGCGTTTACTTTAGCCATTTTCAATTCCTAATTTCATTAATCTGTCGCTGATACTGGTGTAGATTCACCAGCCCATTAAGCTGTAATTTTTTGCTTGAGCTGATCTTCAGCTTTTATTTGTTCAATGTCGATTATTTTCAACAATTGCTTTTGTAAATTATCGACCGATTTGTCACCTTCTACTGACACTTCAATCACAACTTTGTTGTCTTTTGCCGGTAGCATACTCAAAGATTTAGCTGAAAAGCCACGATAACGCACCACTTGTAAAATGCGCTCCATCAGCACAGGTTGCTGCTGGGCAATAATTGTTAATCTATATTGTTGCATAAAACATTTTCCTTTGTGGGCTTTCAGGTGACAAAACTACTTAATTGATTCAATCATCGCTTCATTAGCGGTTTCTGGTGGTACTAAAGGCCAGACATTATCCAACTCATCTATTTTTACCTGTAATAAGTATGGTCCATTATGGGCGAGCATCTCTGCAAGCGCCTCATCAAGCTCGCTTTTAACTGTAATTAGTTTCGCCTTAATATTAAAAGACTGAGCCAACATAACAAAATCAGGATTATCACTAAGGTCGGTTTCGCTGTATCGCTCTTCAAAGAATAACTGCTGCCATTGGCGCACCATTCCTAAGCGACTGTTATCAACTAACACTACCTTTACCGGTAAATTAAAGCGTTTAATGGTGCCAAGCTCTTGTACATTCATCATAAATGAACCATCACCAGAAATAGCTACTACCGTATCGTTAGGGCGAGAAACTTGCGCGCCAATTGCTGCTGGCAAACCAAAACCCATAGCACCTTGACCGCCACTCGTTAAAAAATTTTCCGGCTGATGAAAGCTCATATGCTGCGCAGTCCACATCTGATGTTGACCAACATCAGTGGTAACCACAGCATCATTTGGCAACAATTCACTCAGTTTATTCAACAACGCAGGGGCAAAAATATTGTCACCTGGGTGGTCGTATCGCCAAGCAAAATCACTCGCCATTTGTTGACAATGTTGTTGCCACGGCGCAATAGCTAAATCTTGTTCAGCAAGTAACTGAGCCAAGCAATTAAGGTTACTTGATAAGTCACCTAGCAAAGCAACATCGGCAACTCTCACTTTATCTATTTCAGCATCATCGATATCAAAATGGATCACCTTAGCATTGCTAGCAAACTCGGTAAGCTTGCCGGTAACTCGGTCATCAAAACGTGCGCCACACGCAATTAATAAATCGCATTGCTGTACAGCTAAATTAGCTGATTTAGTGCCATGCATACCTAACATGCCCAAGTAATTCGGATCCGTTGGGTCAATAGCACCTAAGCCTTTTAAGGTTGATACACTGGGAATACTAGTTTGAGTAATGAACTCACGCAACTCAGGTACAGCATTTGCCATACCTACACCGCCGCCAACATAAAGCATTGGTTTTTGAGCATTCGCTAAAAGTACCTTAGCTTGCTGCATATAAGCACTTGGCGGATCGATAGCATGAACATCTGCACAAACGTCGCGCTTATATATTATATCTGTACTTGCTAATTGAATATCTTTTGGAATATCAATTAGCACAGGACCCATACGACCAGACAAGGCAATTTCTATCGCTCGCTCTATTGCCGCAGGTATCTCTTCAACACAACGAATTTGCACACAATGTTTGGTTACCGCAAGTGATAGGCCGATAATGTCAACTTCTTGAAATGCATCACTGCCCATAGCTTTGGTGGACACTTGCCCAGTGATAGCGACGACAGGGACAGAGTCACTCATGGCATCCGCTAAACCGGTGATCAGGTTAGTCGCGCCGGGGCCTGAAGTTGCTAGGCAAACTCCAATTTTTTTACTCGCTCTGGCATAACCAACAGCAGAAAATGCTGCGCCTTGTTCATGACGACATAAGTAATGCTTTATAGGACTGTCATAAATAGCATCGTAAATAGGCATGATGGCGCCACCTGGATAACCAAATACCTTATCAACACCATGTTGCTCTAATACGTCTAGTAATAATTCTGCGCCAGTCATTATTTGTCTCAATCTTTGCTCTTAAATAAAAAACCCCCCGACTCTCTCGAAGCGGGGGGTTGAAATATGGTTACTTAAAACTAACTCAACACCAAACCCGCGGTGATTTAATAATCACTACGACCACTCGTATAATCAGAATTAGGGTTAAGTTTTGCATCAGTTTCACTTATTCATTTTAGTTATAAGTAGCATTTCTATGCTTTCGATAGCTTATTAGTATCATAGCTCTAATTTTGTCACAAGCTTTTTATACAATTATTTTAGTAAATCTTTATTTATAAAAGGTGAATAAAAATTCACACTGGCAGGTTTTTTATTCCTCACCTAAACTTAACCACTCTAATGGATTAGTTTAAAAAATGGATTTTTTATGGCCTTAGCCTGTATCTACTCTCGTGCCCGTATTGGCTTAGAATCACCTCTAGTGACTATTGAAGTCCACTTATCATGTGGCTTACCTGGTTTTAGTATTGTTGGTTTAGCCGAAACATCCGTCAAAGAATCAAAAGACCGAGTTCGCAGTGCCTTAATCAATTGTGGTTATTCGTTTCCGTCTGAAAAAATTATCGTCAATCTAGCGCCCGCCGACTTACCCAAAGAAGGTGGCCGGTTTGACTTACCGATAGCGATTGGCATCTTAGCCGCCTCAGGACAAATTCCCACTACCGATTTGGCCAACTATGAATTTGCTGGCGAGCTGGCGTTATCAGGAGAATTACGCGCTATTATTGGTGAAATACCATTAGCCATAGCGAGTCGAGATGATCAGCGCACGCTTATGCTACCCGAACAAAATGCTAAACAAGCCTGCTGGGTTAACGACGCCGCAATTGTGGCATTACAGCACCTACAACAATTGTTTGCCCATTTTGCCCACCAACAAGAATTACCATTAGTGGCAAATATTAACCCTGCAGAAACAGACGACACCGGTACAATTACCACAGAAGATATGAGCGATGTAATGGGCCAACCTCTAGCCAAGCGAGCGTTAGAGCTTGCCGCAAGTGGATCACATAATTTACTTTTTGTCGGCCCCCCAGGGACAGGAAAAACCATGCTTGCCAGTCGATTGCCTGGAATATTACCACCAATGACTCCGGAAGAGTCGTTACAAACAGCGGCGATTCATTCTATTTGCAAGACAGAGCTCGATTACCAACATTGGCTAAAGCGCCCTTTTCGAGCACCACATCACACCGCATCTTCGGCGGCATTGGTTGGCGGCGGCACACATCCTAACCCTGGCGAAATATCACTTGCTCATAATGGCGTATTATTCTTGGATGAATTGCCAGAGTACGATAGAAAAGTGTTAGATGTATTGCGTGAGCCAATGGAATCTGGCGAAGTCACTATTTCAAGGGTTTTACATAAAACCACTTACCCGGCAAGATTTCAATTAGTGGCGGCAATGAACCCTTCACCTACCGGTTTTTATAACGACAACCGTTCGACTCCAGAACAGATATTACGCTATTTAAACAAACTCTCCGGGCCGTTTCTAGACCGTATTGATATTCAACTAGAGGTATCGAGATTACCCAAAGGCTTATGGAATGCACCCGATCAAGATAATGAAACCAGCGCCATTATTCGCAACCGAGTAAAAGCTTGTCGAACTTTACAATTAAACCGACAAGGTAAGGCTAATGCCCACTTAACCAGCCCAGAGTTAAAAATACACTGCCACCTAGAAGACGATGATTGTGAGTTTTTAGAATTAGCGGTAGAGAAGCTCGGTTTGTCGACTCGTGCGCATCATAAACTATTAAAGATTGCTCGCACCGTATCCGACATGCAAGCAAGTGAGCATATTCAACGAGCACATCTAATTGAAGCATTATCGTATCGTGCCATGGATAGATTAATTCAATACTTAACCTCGAGTTTAACGGGTTAACAAAAGTTTACGGCTCACTAATCGTCGCTAAAAATGCTTTTATCACCGGCTCGAGCATACGTTTTTTTAAGCAACAAACACCTAGTTCAAATGGCTTTAAGGTATTAGGCGTGGTTAAACGTTTTATACGTTCTTTTACCGGACTATTTTCAATCACCACTTCTGGCGCAATACCAATTCCACAGCCTAAGGCCACCATAGACACCAAAGCTTCATGCCCAGAAACCGTGGCGTAAATATTAGGCTTACCCTGACCTTTTTGCCTGTACCAATGTTCAAAGCGTTTTCGCGCACTGCCGTGATCAGGCAAAATTATTGGCACTGACGACCAATCGACTTGCCGAGCATTTAGCTGCTGTTGTACCTGACAATCGATGGTTGGCGCTATAATCGACAAGGGTATTTGTGCAATCGAGTAAAAATGACAGCTAGATGCGAGTTTTTCTGGGTACGCGGCAATCGAAAAATCCACTTGCTTTGATTGTATTTGCTCAACCGCATTTGCCGCATTACCGGTTTCGAGCATAATTTCAATGTGCGGATATTTACGGCGAAAGCCATCGAGTAATTGCGGTAAATGCGAATAGGCCGCAGTGACTGAACAATAGATACTAAGTTTACCTTGTAGTTGCGGCTGCTCTGCTTGCAACTCTCCCTGTAAATCTTGCCATTGGCTCAGCTGCTGATCCGCATATTGCACAAAGCGAGCGCCAGCAACGGTTAACGCCACACTGCGATTATCACGTTGCAGTAATGCACAGCCCACTTCATCTTCAATACGTTGCACAATGCGAGATAGTGTAGATGGACTAACATGGTGAGCATGGGCGGTTTGGCCAAAATGTAAGCTTTGTGCTAAATGGGTGAATATCTGCAGTGATTTAAGATCCATATTACGCACCTTCTAAAAATAATGACTGGCAAAGCCTCGTCGTGTCTGTATTGTTTCACATTATGAAACGTAATGATGCAAATATATCATTTTAAGCAACGCTACAAATAAGGTAACCTGCAGTCATAAGTCGAAAGACACCTAAACACTGATACAAATATATCAAATAGCAATTTATGGAGTTCCACATGTCAAATTACTTTAACACTTTAAGCTTACGCGAAAAATTAGGCCAGTTAGGCAAATGTCGTTTTATGCAACGCGAAGAATTCAGCGATGGCTGTAACTTCCTTAAAGGTTGGAACATTGTAATCGTTGGTTGTGGTGCTCAAGGTTTGAACCAAGGTTTAAACATGCGCGACTCTGGCCTTAATATTTCTTACGCATTACGTGATGCCGCAATCAGCGAAAAGCGTCAATCATGGCAGTGGGCCTCTGAAAACGGCTTTATTGTTGGTAACTACGCTGAATTAATTCCACAAGCAGATTTAGTGTTAAACCTTACACCTGATAAACAACATACTTCAGCGGTTACAGCTGTTATGCCGCTTATGAAAGAAGGTTCGACATTAGCTTACTCACATGGTTTCAACATTGTTGAAGAAGGTATGCAAATTCGTAAAGACATCACGGTTGTTATGGTTGCACCTAAATGTCCAGGTACTGAAGTACGTGAAGAATATAAACGTGGTTTCGGTGTACCAACACTAATCGCTGTTCACCCTGAAAACGATCCTAAAGGCGACGGCCTTGCCATTGCTAAAGCCTACGCTTCTGCAACTGGTGGTGATCGTGCTGGTGTACTTGAATCATCATTCATCGCTGAGGTTAAGTCTGACTTAATGGGCGAGCAAACTATCCTTTGTGGTATGTTACAAACGGCTGCAGTGTTAGGTCACAAGCAATTACTTGCTCAAGGTATGGACGCAGCTTACGCTCGTAAATTACTACAATACGGCTTAGAAACAACGACTGAAGGCTTAAAGCACGGCGGCATCACCAACATGATGGACCGTTTATCAAACCCTGCAAAAGTTAAAGCGTTTGATATGTCTGAAGAATTAAAAGTTATCTTACGTCCTTTATTTGAAAAGCACATGGATGACATCATCGAAGGTCGTTTCTCAGAAACGATGATGGCCGATTGGAAAAATGATGACGTTAACTTATTAACATGGCGTGCAGAGACGGCTGATTCAACGTTTGAACAAGCAGCTGATTGTGACACTGAAATCACTGAACAAGAATACTACGACAAAGGCATTTTCGTTGTTGCGATGATCAAAGCCGGTGTTGAGCTAGCATTTGAAGCTATGGTTGCTGCGGGTATTATTGAAGAGTCTGCATACTATGAGTCTTTACATGAAACGCCATTAATCGCTAACTGTATCGCTCGTAACAAATTATACGAAATGAACGTTGTGATCTCTGATACTGCTGAGTACGGTAACTATTTATTCACTCATGCCGCGGTACCATTATTAGCCGACTACGCAAGTAAGTTAACATTAGAGCAGTTAGGTGAAGGGATTCAATCTTCATCAAACGGTGTTGATAACGTACGTTTAATCGAAGTGAACGAAGCAATTCGTAGCCACGGCGTTGAAGTGGTTGGTAAGAAATTACGCGGTTACATGACCGACATGAAACGTATTGTTGAAGCGAGTTAAGCTTTAGCTATATCGCTTTAGAAAGCATAAATACAAGGGGCTGTGATTTCACAGCCCCTTTTTTGTTTCTGTTAATAAAGGGAGATTCATGACTAGCAAATTATTAGAGAATAGCGTATCCGCTACTTTTTATGAGCTAAGGCGCAAGCTTTACAAATACACGCTTTACCCTGAACATTACTAGGCAATTGTTCTAGCAAACTTGCTGGAAACGATATGTTAGCATCGCTACACCAACACTTTTCAGAAGAGCCACCGCAAGTTACATTCACACAAGCATTGTTCGCTTTGCATAAAGGGCAAATCGTAGGTTCGATAGTTGTTGGCATTTTACTCACGTCATCTTATCCGTTAAATATTAAATATTAAATATTAAATATTAAATATTACTCTTAGCTTAAGCTCTTACTTCACCGTCACCAAACACGACAAACTTTTCAGTGGTGAGTGCTTCTAATCCCATCGGGCCGTAAGCATGAAGTTTACTAGTAGAAATACCAATTTCTGAGCCAAGTCCTAGTTCACCACCATCCGAAAACCGAGATGAGGCATTTACCATAACTACAGAGGAGTTAATACGGCGCACAAATTCACGTGAACGACTGTAATCTTGCGTCACAATAACTTCGGTATGATCTGAACTGTATTGTTGAATATGAGCAATAGCATCGTTATACGTTGCCACTTGTTTTACGGCAATTTCTTGCGCTAAGTATTCAGCGTCATAGTCATCATTCGTTGCTAACGTTGCACCGTCAAAGTATTTAATACTTTGCGGGCAGGCATGAATTTTGACCTTAAATTCGTTTAGTGCAATTGCTGCACGAGTGAAAAATTCACTGGCAACATCTTGATGTACTAATACTGTTTCTAATGAATTACAGGCACTAGGGCGCTGAGTTTTACCATTCACTAAAATATTAATGGCTTTATCTAAGTCGGCATATTTATCAACGAATAAATGACACACACCTTTAAAGTGCTGTATGACTGGAATACGAGAATTATCACTGACGTAACGAATTAGACCTTCGCCGCCACGAGGGATCACTAAATCTATGTCTTGATTTAAGGTTAATAACTTCGCAATTACGGCTCTGTCAGGGTCTGGCACAACCGAAATCACTTCAGGCAATAAGCCAAATTCAAGTAATGTTTGATGTAAAATATTGGCGATGGCTAGGTTACTATGCAGCGCTTCTTTACCACCACGTAAAATAACGCCATTACCTGATTTTAAACACAGAGCAGCAGCTTCGGCGGTTACATTTGGACGCGCTTCATAAATCATCGCTATCACGCCTAGTGGGATGCGCATTTTTGCCACTTCAATACCCACAGGTCGTTTAGTTGTTGCCGACACACTACCAACAGGGTCGGCTAAACTCACAATATCCATCATTGCCGAGGCAATACCATCAATGCGGGCGCTATTAAGTAATAGTCTATCTAACATTGCCGTTGATAAACCTTGCGCTTTACCGGCATCAATATCTTTAGCATTTTCAGCAAGGATTTGCTCTTGCCCAGCTTTAATGTTTTTAGCCATAGCCGTTAATAAATTATTTTTAGTACTGGTATCTAATTGCGCCGCTTGCAAAGACGCAGCCCTCGCTTTTTTAGCTAAATCAGCGATATCAAATGTCGAACTACTCGTGGTTTGCACAATACTACTCATGATGTTCTCTTTACTTTAAATTAATGTTTTTCACAGATTAAAACTAAATCGTTGCGGTGAATAATTTCTTTACTTGGGCAAAAACCTAAAATTCGTTCAATGTCATTACTGTTTTTACCCTGTAATTTATCAAGGTCTTGCCTACTGTATTGGCAAATGCCTTTAGCGAGTACTCGAGTGCCACAGTGCGCCGTGATATTAACCGAATCACCTTTCTCGAAATCGCCATATATTGCAATAATACCGGTTGCTAATAACGAAGCGCCTTTATTTACTACTGCGTTAATAGCGCCTTCGTCAATAACAATTGAGCCGTTACTTTTTAAAGTATGTTTTAACCAATATTTTTTAGCTGTTTGCGGGCTAGTTTGAGCCGTAAATTTAGTCCCAGGATTGTCACCAATTAAAAGCGCATCAAACACTTCACTACGACTGCCATTTAAAATATAGGTTTCAATACCGTGTTCACAGGCTTTTTCGGCGGCTTCAATTTTAGTTTTCATGCCGCCAGTCGCAAGTTTATTAGTGGTGCCGCCGGCCATGGCATAAATAGACTCGTCTATCTTGGTAATTTCTGGCAATAGTTTAGCATCGGGATTATTGCGCGGGTCTTGATCGAACACCCCATCAACATCACTTAAAATAATTAATCCATCGGCATCACATGCCATAGCCACCATAGCCGCTAAGTTGTCATTATCACCAACCTTTAACTCTTGTGTGGCAACGGTATCGTTTTCATTGACCACTGGCAGGACATTATTTTCAAGTAATTTACGCAGGGTATTTTTAATATTGATATAACGGCGACGGTCTTGTAAATCATCATGCGTCACTAATAATTGCGAACAAGGTACATCAAAAAAACGCTGCCAATTGGCCATCATCTGCATTTGCCCAACTGAGGCCATCGCTTGTTTACTGGCAATAGAAGGGTTTGCAGAGCCATGTGTAATTAATTGCCGACCGGCAGCAACACTGCCCGAAGAGACTAATACCACTTCTTTACCTTGTTCATGGCATTGGCTAATAAAGCGTGCAATAGCAAGTACATATTTACCGCTACAGCCTTCACCTTCTGGTGCCACCAATGCACTACCAACTTTTATTACTACCCGCTTAAAATTCATTTCCCTGCCTATTTTCTACACATATTATTTATTTTATCTTTAGGATGATACTACTTTTACCCTTATAAATCCTTAATTCACGGTAAGTTGCACCTATCATTTAAGCATAAACTAGATCGTTTTATATATTATTTAATTAAAGTGATGAGCCACATAAAAAAATTCTGCTTTGCGCTTTTATAAAAGCCATTAATAACTATTTCAACAAGTTACATGGTTAGTGCTATGCTAAATAAAAATGTACATTAATAGAGTTAAATATGTCTGAAATACTTAAAAATTGGCTAACCGAATATGGTTTAAGTAGCCAATACATGCAGCTAGTATCGGCAGTGATCGGTACAACATTATTATTACTAATAAGTTGGTTAAGTTTTTATGTGGCAAGGTATGTGGTCCTCAACATTGTCCATAAAATAGTTAACCGTAGCAATAATACCTTTGATGATTTGATGATCGAGCATAAAGTATTCTCACGCCTTTCTTGGCTTGTACCTATGGTACTGGTACTCGCATTAATGCCGATATTTATTAGTGAAAACCCGATCCTAATTACTGTTTTTACTATGCTAGCTAAAGTAGCCTTGTCATTACAAGTCGCTCGTAGCTTGAGTGCATTCTTAAATGTCACTAATGCGGCTTTCCAAGAAACCAGTAAAGAACGATATTTACCGTTAAATGCGACAATTCAATTACTAAAATTGGCGATATATATCGTCGCCAGCATAATGGCTATTTCGATTCTAATTGATCGCTCACCTATTTACCTTTTAAGCGGTTTAGGTGCATTAACTGCGGTGTTGTTCTTAGTTTTTCAAGATACTATTAAGGGCTTAGTAGCGAGTATTCAAATTTCAGCAAATAAAATGGTCGCGCCTGGCGATTGGATTTCGATGCCACAATATGGCGCCGATGGTGATGTGGTGGAAATAGCCTTAAACACGGTTAAAATCCAAAATTTTGACAACACCTTAACCACTATTCCAACCTATGCGTTAATTAGTGAATCATTTAAAAACTGGCGTGGTATGTCTAGCTCAGGAGGTCGCCGCATTAAACGGAGCCTCAGTATTGATTTAGCTAGCATTCACTTTTGTGATGCCGAGTTACAGGCGAAATTACAAAAAATAGATTTACTGAAGGATTACTTAAACGAAAAGAGTGCTGAAATAATTGCTGAAAACAAGCAAAAAGGCATGAGTAATGACGACGATGTTAATTCTAGAAAATTAACCAATATTGGTACATTTAGAGCCTATATAACCGCATATTTACATGATCACCCCAAAGTTCACCAAACAATGACCTGCATGGTGCGTCAACTTGAGCCCACGGATAAAGGCGTTGCTTTAGAGCTTTATTTTTTCAGTAATGATATTAACTGGGTAAATTATGAAACCATTCAAGCAGACATTTTTGACCATTTGTTATCGATAGCCCCACAGTTTGAATTAAGAATATTCCAAACCCCAAGTGGCTATGATTGGCAAAACCGACAGGCATAAACCTTTATGCCTGTGATTAACCATAAACGGGGGTGATTAATATTGTCTCATCACGCCTTCTTGGGCGGTCGAAGCGACTAATTCGCCTGCCCGATTAAATATTTTACCGCGCACTAAACCACGGCCACCCGATGCTGATGGACTGTCTATATCGTACAGCAACCAATCATTCAGACTAAACGGGCGATGAAACCACATAGCATGATCTATGGTCGCAATTTGAAAGTTTCGTGACCAAATGCTTTTACCATGTGGATGCACAGCGGTTGGTAAAAAATTATAATCAGAGGCATAACCAAGTACGTATTTATTAATGCCTAAATCATCAGGCATAGTACCTTTCGCGCGCATCCACACTTGATTTTTTGCGGCTGTTTTTTTAGGGTGCAACCAGTCATATTCTTTTACTGGACGAAACTCAATAGGACGCTGTGCAAAGATAGTATCGTGCATCGCTTTGGGGATTTTATCTTTATGCTGTAGTTGTAACTCAAGCATGCTGATGAGCCCTTCAGGGCCTGGTACGTCTGGCATAACATCTTGATGCTCAAAACCAGATTCTGACACTTGAAACGAAGACATCAGATTAAAAATCGTTTTACCGTTTTGCATCGCTTGTACTGCGCGAGTACTGAAACTTTTACCGTCACGAGTTTTAGTCACTAAATAGGTAATTGCTTTGGTAGCATCACCAGGACGTAAAAAATAACAATGAAATGAATGCACATGCCTATCGATTGGCACGGTTTGCTGCGCCGCGGACATTGCTTGACCAATAACTTGTCCGCCAAATACAGCAGGAAAGCCTAAATCCTGGCTTTGTCCTAAAAATAAGTTGTCATCTAAAGGCTCTAGCTTTAGTAATCCAAGTAATTCTGTTAATACGTTGTTCATGGGCACACGTCTTAATCCATAAAATGTGTTGATATATTACAGTGTTAATCGCAAATTTGGTTGTTAATTAGCTGTTTTAACGTAATTATTTTAACTAATTACTCGAAAAGGTTTACAGATGGAATAGTTTGGCTATAATCACAGGTAGGGCTATTTAGCTCGTCCAAGGCAAACCTAACGAAAGTTAGGGACGCAAAGTTACCGGTCTAAAGGTTACTTTTAAGTTTAGTTTTAGCGAAAGTTAGGATTATATTGAAAAGCAATCAATGACAGCGGAACTGCCGACTAAGAACAGCGGGGGCTTTTTTATTCTGCAATACCGTGACTGTTTTCTTTGCGTGCCTTGTCTTATCCCTTCAATTTCGAACCAAACTACACTTTTTAAAACTCACAAAGCATCCTTGCTCTGCGCATTCATATAATCTAAAATTTAAGCTGTTTTAATTGCTCAGTTCAGCTTGCTTAGTATCAATGTAGTCATGAATAATATCTTCAAGTAATGATAATGGAATTGAGCCATTTTTTAATATTTGATCATGAAATTCACGCACATCAAAGTTTTCACCTAATGCTTGCTCAGCTTCAATGCGTAAACGTTTAATGGTAATTTCACCAAGCTTGTATGATAACGCTTGTGCTGGCCAAGAAATATAACGGTCAATTTCAGTTTGCACGTTATGTAAAGACAACGCTGAATTATTGGCTAAATAGTCCATGGCTTGCTGTCTAGTCCAGCCTTTAGTATGCATCCCGGTATCAACCACAAGACGCACAGCACGCCACATCTCATAGGTTAAACGACCAAAATCTGAATAAGGGTCTTGATAAAAGCCAGCTTCTATACCTAAATACTCCGAATACAATCCCCAACCTTCACCAAATGCTGAAATATAAACTTCATTACGAAACTCAGGTACACCTTCCATTTCTCGAGCAATACTGCCCTGTAAATGATGACCGGGTACGGCTTCATGTAGAGTAAGCGCTTCTAATACATACAAAGGACGTCTGTCGAGTGCGTAGGTATTCACCCAATAATTACCCGGTTGATCGTCACGACTTGGACCTGAATATCGACCAGTAGTGTATTTAGGGGCAATACTCGCGGGTACGGCAATAACGCCGTAAGGTGTTCTTGGTAAGGTTTTAAATAGTTTCGGTAATTGCGCATCCATTTTTTTAGCGATAAAAGAAGCTTCTTTTAATAATTGCTCGGGCGTGGTTGCATAAAATTGTGGGTCGGTACGTAAAAAGTCGACAAATTCAGCAAAGCTGCCTTTAAAGCCAACTTGCTCAATTATCGCTTCCATTTGGCCTCGAATACGAGCGACTTCAGTTAAGCCAATATTATGAACTTCATCTGCGGTCATAGCCAAAGTAGTGTAGTGCTCAATGCGATTTTGATAAAATTCTGCACCATTTGGTAAATCGCTAGCAGCAATAGATTGACGAGCATTCGGAATATAAGTCGTCACCATGAAGTCATAAAAGCGCTGATACATAGGGTTTATTTTTTGTAAAATAACCTGCTGCGCTTCTGCCTGTAAAGCTTGCTGCTGTTCAGCACTGATATGGCTTGGCATATTCTTAAATGGCTGATAATAATCACTTAAGACTGCATCAGTAACAATGAAGGCTGAAATGCTATCTTCAAAACCGGTCAATACTACTTTCGGCTGGGTAATGCCTGACGCTAAACCTTGCTTTAACCAATAGGTTTGCTGTTCAAAGTATGTGTCTAATGCTTTTAAACGGCGTAAATACAATTGGTAATCAGCAATATTCTTAAAAGATGATCGTGAAGACATATAACTAATGTAGGCATGAAATCCCGCTTCTGCGGTAAGTGGTATGTAGTGATCAAAATTATTATAGGAGTCGATATCGTTTTTTAACTTATAACTTAAAATAGTCCAGTTAATAACATTATCACCACTCAATTCAACGCTACTTATTTGCTGTAAACGCTTATAAAGTTGTGAGACTTGTTGATGATATGCTGCTAAAGCTTCTGGCGAAGCGTCATACATAAGAATATTATTTTCAGCTTTATACGGGTCTAAGCTGTCTTGATATAATTTTTCGTCAGCAATTATCTGTTGTAACAGCTGATCTGCAGATACGCTTTGACTCTGCTCGACAGTTTGGCTACAAGCGCCAACAAATAACACCAGAATGAATATTTTAGATATTGTTTTAAACATTTTTTACCTATAAAAATTGGGACTTATACAAATTTGATTGGTCTAATTAGCATCAAGTTCATTGATAATTTTTACTAACAGAGCAAGATTAACTTCACTATAAACTGTTATATGATTTGCAGATAGCATTTGTGTGGTAATTCCTTGTTCGGCAATTTTAACCGATGAAAAATCACCATTATATATGGCGGTTGAACCACATGATGGGCTGTAATCCTTTAGCAATGCATAACGAATGTTATGCTGGCGACACAAAGCCAATGCTTGGGTTGCGCCATCGGTAAAAGCTTTGCTTACATTCTCGCCATCTTCGGTAAGAACTTGGCCAGCTTTAATTTCGGCTTTGGGCCGTGGCACAGCTAAACCACCGGCCATTTCAGGACAAATAACCACCAAGCGTTGTTGCTGCGACCATGTTGCTATTTGCGGGTGTGGTATTGCTTTAGATTTACCGTCGTAACGGACTTTATTGCCTAAAAAGCAGCTACTGATCAAGATTTTTTCTAGCAAAGCACAGTCCCTATTGAATTAAATGAGCAACACGTATGCTGATAACTATTTGAGCTTATCATCTTTAAACAATGCTTCTAAATCAGCTCGTCCGGCATGGCTGAGCTTGATCATTTCTTTCATATCAAATTTATTTTCGGTGGCATAGGCTTGATCCAACAATTCTTCATCATGCGCTTTAAAGACATTAACCATATGCTCAGCTCTAGCATGGTCAAAGCCATACTCTTGCAACACGAGCTGCGCAGCAAGTAAGCTACCATCAAACATTTCTCGGACATTAGCATAGACACCAATATCACGATATTTAAGGACACTTAAACGGCTTTTAGCGCGGGCGATAATTTTAATATGTGGGAAGTACTCTTTTACTGTTCGGGCAATATCAAAACCATGCTTGTCTGAATCAGCGGCAATAAACAGAATGCGCGCATGTTCAAGTCCTGCGGCTCTAAGTAGTTTTAGGTTAGTTGCGTCGCCAAAAAACACTTTGTTGCCAAACTGCTTAATAAATTCAATATGCTCAGCATTACTATCTAGGGCTGTAAATGGAATGTGGTTAGCCGTTAAGATACGGCCGGTAATTTGGCCAAAACGACCAAAACCAGCAATGACTACTTCAGGTTCGGTTACTTGCGAATGCTGATCATACTCAGGCTCATTAATCGTTCGCTTCGCTAAGTATTCGTACAAAATAACTAACGGCGATGTAAGTGCCATCGATAAGCCAACAATCAGAGTAAATTTGTCATTTACCTCGACAGAAAGTAAGCCATCTTTTGCTGCGAGAGCAAAGATCACAAAAGCAAATTCACCGCCTTGCGCAAGCATTAATGCAACTTTTATTGGTTCAGATCCTGCTTTTTTTCGGTAATTTAATAGTGCAGTAATGATAATGGCTTTAACGGCAATTAATATTATACAGCCCAATAACATGGTCACTGGTTGCTCGACTAATAATTGTAAATCAAGCTTCATCCCCACAGCAATAAAAAACAAGCCTAATAATAAGCCTTTAAATGGTGATATTTCGACTTCTAGTTGATGCCTAAAGCTTGAGTTGGCAAGTAATATTCCAGCTAAAAATGCCCCTAAGCCCATAGACAAACCAGCTAATGCCATAGCTTGAGCGGTGGCGATAACAATTAACAACGCCGCGGCAGTCATTACTTCTGAACTACCATAATGCGACATAAGACGCAGCAGAGGATTCACTAAATAGCGGCCAAAAATAAGCACTATGATAACGGCTAGTATCGATACCCACCACGCAGGTGCATTAGGATCAACCGAACCGGACAATGCGGTGACGAGTAATAAAATAGGAATAACGGCTAAATCTTGCATCAATAAGATTGAAAAACCTTTTTGCCCAAGCGGAGTGTTTAATAATTGCTTTTCATTTAACAAACCTATGGCAAATGCAGTTGACGACAAAGCCAAAGCTAAACCAATAATAACAGCAGATCGCCAATCAAAATTAAGCAATAACATGATGCCAATAATCACCACACTGGTTATAACAAGCTGCCCACCACCAATGAATAAAATTTTATTACGCATCCGTAATAACTTATCTGGGTCGAGTTCTAAGCCAATTATAAACAATAAAAACACCACACCTAATTCAGCAAAATGCATAATTTGGTCTGGATCGCTAATTAATGATAATACCGACGGGCCAATAATGACCCCCGCAACTAAATAACCGAGAATGGCACCTAATTTAAAACGCGTGAAGATGGGAACTGCAATAACAGCAGCGCTGAGAAAAATAATACCAGAAGTAAGGTCACTCATTGGGCTATCCATAATTGAAACATTACAGGGTATTCTACCCTAAAAATGGCGTATTAATTATTGTTTTTGTAGCTTGGTTCTTAACACGCTGATATAGCCGGTACGATAAAGGTTATCGTCTTGCCCGTGCTTGTCTTACCCAAATATAAATACCTGTTAAAGATAATAAAATTAAGAATATAGCGACTAAGTCCATAAAGAGTACCCCGATGCCAGCAAAGAAACGTCCGCTATGAATATCCAATATAACGCGCTCCCAAGTTAAAATTTGAGATCGATATTGGTGGCTATAAAATTGGTTTTCAAGATCGGTTACTGCGATAGCCTTAAACCAATTATTTTTAGGATATAGGGCCGCTGTAGCGTCTGCATTTGTTGTTAATTGCCAGCTATAAAGTTCATCATTACTTTGATATAAGCCGTTTTGAGTATGCAAAATTACTTGGCTATTTTGTACCGCTAGCTTTTGAATACCTTGCGGTAAACCTGCAGATGCATCCATAACATCAACTAACTCACCAGCGCTATTATATAACTGCATCGAATTCTCAGTAGTCACTATAATAAATTGCAACCAGGTACCGGCACTGATGATCTTATCTTGGCTTATAAATAATAGTTGCTCGTCTAACCAAACTTGCTTACCGGCAACAACGATGTCTGATTTAGGCGTAATAACGTATTTGTCAAAATGTTCAGGGGCAGAAATATTATAATGATCGTGCAGCCAATTAAGGGAAACTTTAGTTTTATCAAGCTGCAAGCTATTGCCATGGTTAATAAGCATGCCCGTAATCGCTAAAAAGATAATGAAAAAAGCCAATGCCATGCCAAGCTGGCGATGAATATCACGCAAGTGCTTAATTAATCGAACATGTATTTTGCGTTTACGCTTAAATATGACCATTTCGTCCTAACTTAAATTATTTCTTAATATCTAGTTGCTGATCTAACCATAATGCTAAACGTGCAAGTTTACTTAATGCTCGCACCGATAAAGTTGCGCCAGTAATGCCATCAATATGTTTATCTAATTGATTATCTGCGGTTAATTTGGCATTAACAAATTGTTGGGTGAAAAACTCTTGGGTCACTTCATCACCACGACTTTCCCGATAAACCAATACTTTTATTTGTTTTAATTGTTGCTGCGTAACCACTAAACCAACGGTGATAGGAGACTCTTTACCAATTTCCTCTAACACCCAAACGCTAGTATTACCTTGTGGCCAATAACGAATACGCAAGCGATTATAGTTGTGTTGTAAAATATCAGCAATAACTAACTTTTGATCTTTATTTAACCATAAGGTTTTAGGCTTTGGTGCGTTGCCATCATAGCTTTGCTGAACAAATTTTTCAGGGCTTTGATAGACATTTTCAGCCATCACTGAAAAACAACTAAATAGAATGATTAAAAATAACAATCTCGTCACAAAGCACCTCAAAATTATCGGTTTATTAAAACCACAAAAGTGAACGTTACATAAAAACCTAAAGTCTCTATACGGCGTTCACTTAAAGTGGCAACAGATTATAACTACCTTCACCATTAAATTTATTGATAAAGGTTAATATTTCCTAGTTATTTCTCTAAATTAGAACTGGTAACCCATGCCTAAGTTAAAGCCATCGCTATCTACTTTTTGAGATCCAAAACCATCTTTTGTAGCGGTATCACCCGAAGACATTTCATAATCAGCTTTTAATACCACGTTTTCATGCAGGTAGTAATTAACACCAAACGATACTTGCTCTGTTTCTGTATCTAAATCATTACCAGCATTATTATCCCAAACATTGTAACGAGCAAATACACCTACTTGATCATTAAAACGGTAAGACGGTTCGATGTAGTAACCTGTTTGCTCATCACGACCCATAGCATCGGCTTCATCACCTTCTATGTTCCAAGTGGCATATAATGCTTTAACAGTGAACTTATTCATTTGGTATACAGCATGGGCTGTAAATAATGTTGCTGATGCTTCATCAACAACTTCACCAGTCTCAAGAACGCCACCTTGAGTGATATCTTCTTGGTACTGAGCAGAGGCGGCTAATTCTAAACCGGTAATGCCGGTGTAACGTACACGACCAGTATAAGCTAATGCTTCTGCTTCAGCTTTGGATACTTTTTGGCGACCATCACGAGGTTTATATGAACCTTTAGCACTAATGTCTAAACCAGAGTGAGCCGCGGTGTCAATTGACCAACCAGCTGCCGGTTTGAAATTAAAGTTTACACCCGCTTCCCACCAAGTTGTTGGTAAAATATTTTTCTCTACTGAGTTACGCTCTACACCATAGAATGTTGGTGGCTCATGCGTTTCATTCATTAAACCAACCGGTATTAAAAACACCCCGATTTGAGTGGTAACAATGTCAGAAATATCATGTTCGATATAAGCTTGCTCTAATTCAACTTCGCCGTCTTCACCATCACCAGATAACGCATGCTCTAATTCAAATTCAGAGAAGAAACGTGTAGTCGAGTTAAACTCTTTACCAAAGAATAAAACGAAGCGATGGAAGTCGACCTCTTTATCAGTCTCACCGGTCTCATTATTAGTTATGTTGTTATAGTGCAATTCACCGTAACCGCCTATTGTTGCAGCATTTGATGCTGTAGATGCACTATCAACTGCATCAGCTGTTGCTTCAACACGTTGGTCAGTTGCGTCTAAACGACGCTCAAGATCTTTAAGCACTTCATTTTGCTGCTTGATAATAGCGCGTAATTCTTCAGTTTCATTAGCTGTTGCTTGTGCTGCAAACGTTTGTGTAGCAAATAAGCTAAGTAAAGCAGAAGCGATAAGTGTGCGTTTCATAATATTCCTGGAAAGTTCAATCTATTTAGTATTAAGTTGTTATTGCGAGCAAGTTTAAAACAACTCAAATCTAAATGCAAACCATTATCATTTAGATTTTCAATTAAATTAAGCTTTTTTTGATCTAGTGCAATGTTTTGTTGATATTGAAGGTCTAGTAAGGTGATAAAAATATTAATCAGGAAATCAAAATGAAACGCACAGTACTTTTTTTTACATTTATACTGCTCAGCTTTAATAGTTTGGCCGCGCAAGAGCCAACAAAAGCCATCGCTGAATCAGCCAACCTAATTGCCCCTTTATTGGTTGGACAACAAATACCACAAGTGCAAACGACAACAATCGACGGTAATAGTGTTGAACTTGCACAGCTACTTAACAATAAACCGACCATACTATTTTTCTATCGTGGCGGTTGGTGCCCATTTTGCAATGTACAAATGGGGCAATTACAAGCGATTGCAGGTGATTTAAAAGCGGCAGGATTTCAATTAGTGGGTATTTCGACTGATGCACCTAAAGACTTACAAAAAAGTATCTCAGATAAAAGTTTAAGCTACACATTGCTATCGGATTATAATTCAGTGGTGAGCCAGGCATTTGGTTTAGCCTTTTTCGCATCACAAAAAGTGACCGACCGCTATTTAGCGAAAATGAACTTACAAAATCCATTACAAAAAAATGCTGCAGGGCAAGACCGTTTAGTATTGCCTGCACCCGGTATTTACGTAATTGATGGTAATGGTTTGGTACATTTTCAATACGTAAACCCTAATTACAAAACTCGCTTAGCACCTGAATTACTTCTTCATGCGGCGAAACTAGTTCCGAAAGGTTAGCCAATATTTAGTCAATAATGATTAAAGTCGGCTTGTTAAGCTCTAATTAACTAAGCCGGTTTAATCGCAAAAGGACTAACAGACAGTTTCATAAATAACTTGCTGCTCTGCTGCTTGCTCAGCAGTAATAACAACCGCTTGTAGGTATTGTCGTTTGCCTAAATCGGCCGTAGACTCAGTGTCTGCATGTACGCGAGCAATAATGTCTCCTGCTTGGACTTTAGTGCCAACGGGTAAAATCTGATCAAAGCCAACACTATGATTTACGGCTTGGTCATTATCGATACGGCCACCACCAAGACTCACCACAGTCATGCCAATGTCACGAGTTTGCATCGCACCAATAAAGCCATTAGCTGTTACCACAATGTCCTTAATCACTGTCGCTTGTGGCATATATTGCCATGGTTTATCAAATAAATTACTCGGCCCACCTAACGCATGGATCATCTTAGCAAATACTTCTGCGGCCTGACCATTATCCAAACACTGGGTAATTAATTGCTGGGCATGTTGTTCGCTATCAGCAATTTTTGCATTGACTAACATCGCTTGCGCAAGTGCACACACGACTTGGTGTAAGCGCTGCTCTCGATGGGTTCCAGTTAAATAATCAAGCACCTCAATGATCTCAATCGCATTACCAGCGCTAGTACCTAATACTTGGTTCATATCGGTAATAATCGCTTGGGTTTTAACGCCAGCACCATTAGCAACATTAACAATACTTTGTGCTAATTCTCGCGCATGATTTAAGTCTTGCATCACGGCGCCATTACCCACTTTTACATCCATAACCAAACTATCTAAACCCGCGGCAAGCTTCTTCGATAAAATAGAGGCAGTGATCAGAGGAATAGAGTTAACTGTTGCGGTAATATCCCGAATACCATATAACCGTTTATCAGCAGGTGCTAAATCACTGGTTTGGGCAATGATTGCCATACCGACATTTTTCACTACGTGTTTAAATTTATCAATGCTGGGCTGTACATTGAAACCTGTGATGCTTTCCAATTTATCAACAGTACCACCAGTATGACCTAAACCGCGTCCTGCAATCATCGGTACAAACGCGCCATTGGCGGCAACAATAGCAGCAAGCATAAAGCTGACTTTATCGCCGACCCCACCCGTTGAGTGTTTATCAACAATAGGGCCGTCTAACTCGCTCCAATTGAGCACCAAACCAGAATCTCTCATGCCTTGTGTTAATGCTACCGTTTCTGAGGTATTCATACCTTGCTGAAAAACAGCCATCGCCATAGCGCCAACTTGAGCGTCATTAAATTCACCGGTGACCAAACCCGTGACAAATTCTTGTACTTGGTCATTACTTAATGCTTGACCAAGGCTTTTACAACGTATAATTTCTTGTGGGATCATGATGTTATAAACCTCTAAATAAGATCGCTTGGCAAGAATGCATTGGGTAATAACTCTTGGACTTGCCAGCTAATGCTTTTGCCTAAATGATTTACTGCCGTGATGATTGCATCTTGTGCAAAAAATTCGGCAATGACTTGACGACAAGCACCACAAGGAGGCGTCAATTTATCGATTTCAGTGTAGATAACGAGCGTGCTAAATTTTTGCTCTCCTTGTATCACACCTTGGGCAATGCAATTGCGTTCAGCACAAACGGTTAAACCATATGAAGCATTTTCTACGTTACAGCCACTGATAATATTGCCTTTAGCCGTCAATGCAGCTGCGCCAACATGAAACTTACTGTATGGGGCATAAGCCCTTTCATAGGCAAGCTTTGCAGCAACAACAAGTGATTCATCACAAGCTATTTTGTTGATCTTATTATTATTCAAAATATGTCCTTACATGATTAAATAAAGATGTTGCAGGTACAGTAAAGTCTGCTGTAAATAAACCATATACCGCAACTTGTAACAACCAAAACGATAGTCGCCAATTACAATACATTAACAATTAAATACAAATTACTGCTACTTTTTATTGCCTTAACTTTTATACTTATCAAAGTTCCATTCATTTACACTTATATATAAGAGGTAGTTGATGCAGCCAATATCTCATAAAAGTAACAAATCATTAGCTATTATAACGCTACTAATGCTGGCGGTAATTGCCACCATACTATACCTACAACTATCGACTACAGACGTTACTGCAGTTAAAGTGGTTAATAAACAGAGTAATGCCCCGGTCACCGAAAGTACTGATGATGATGATAATAAAATCATCACACCAACACTTCCGGGCAAAGCTGTATTGATACAACCTAAAAGCACACAGCTAGAACAACAAACATCGAGTTGGCAGCCTGGCATTTCCGTAGCTAAAGATGTTAAAAGCGTGACAACAAAGCCACAAGTCACGGCTTTTTATCAATATCATCAGAGTGCCCAGAGTAATATTTTCAGTTATCAACATCAGCAAACGACTGAACACAACTTAGATGTGCTTAAATTTAACCCTTACTTAGGTGTGGAAGCAGCTTATGCTAATTTAAACTCTAGCCAGATTGGAGAAGAGGCTATGGGTCATAATGTATCTGCAACTCAATACCATAAAAATGACGATGCGGCAGCTGTATTTGTTAACATTATTGGCACCTTTGATTTCGATCAGAGTAGTGCTTTATTTGCCAAAATAGGCATTAATGCTTGGGAAATTAATGATGAGCAGTTAAATGCACTGTCGACATCAGCAAATAACACAGCTTATCAAGCAAATATCAATTCAGACTCAAGCGTTGGCACGGATATATTTTACGGGATTGGTTTCAAATATGACTGGAAATCTCTAATCGTTAAGACTGAATATCAAATTATTGAGCTCAATGGTGAACAATATACAGTGTATAGCATAGGTGGCACTATTCGCTTTTAAGTTCAAAATAATGCCGGTCTATATCAAGCTATCCATATTTCCCGTCGCTGAATGAGCATTCTGCGAAAGTAACCCGTGGGCAGTTGTGACGTCAACAACAGCCACGTCATTAATTATTTAGATATAATAACGCAACTATATAAACTACTTTTATAGTCTAAACACTGACACAAAAACATCTAGGATGTAATCAAAAATACCGTACACTACAATTCTAGTTATCGCATTTAGATATATACTGCATACTCAATATGCTGTAGTTATGACGGTTATTTGAATTGATTTATTTTTCTAATGAGTTCTATAAAAACAGAACTCGCAATAGAGGTTAATTCATCCGGAAAGTCATAATCTGGATTATGCAATTGGGGGCTATTAACACCTGCACCTATTGTGAACATGGCGCCGTCTTTAGCTGATTCTAAAAGTCGACCAAAATCCTCGGACCAACGATAAGGCTGGTTGATAGTAGTGCACTTAACCTTTACGTTTTTGCATGCTGCTGTCACCAAATCATAACCTACATCGGTATTGGTACAGGTTGAAAAAACATCCGTTGTAGAAATATCACTTTTTATTTTCTCAGCATTGGCTATCTCATTAATTATTAGCTTGGCCTTTGTATACATTCGCGCCATAAGTTCATTACTACTCGTTCTCAGTGTTGCCATAACTTTAGCGCTACCAGGTGATGTGCCAAAATTAGCTCCTCCCATTTGCGCAGAAATAATCGTAACTGATACATATTCATCATCTACGTTGCCGAGTGTTTGCGGTAAGTCATTTAAACATTGAATTATTTTACACAATGCAAGCGCAGGACTAACGCCATCCTCGGGATGGGCAGCATGGGATTCAACACCTTCTAGATTAATAATGATCCCTTGCGAAGCAAAATTAAAAACACCGGGTTTTACATAAACTTCGCCGAGAGGTTTGCCGGGCAAATTATGTAGTGCAAAAGCAAAATCAGGTACAATACTTTTGAAAAGAGGGTCTTTAACCACCTCCAGTGCTCCGGTACCAATTTCTTCTGCTGGTTGAAATAGAAGAATAACACGACCATTTAGTAATTCGTTGTTAGACAAAAACCTACCGACTTCGCTAATAATAGCCATATGCCCATCATGACCACACTTATGGGAAACATGATCATTAACTGACTTGTATTCAAAATCATTAATTTCTTGAATGGGCAGAGCATCTAATTCACAGCGTAACATTAATGTTGGTTGCTCTTGCGCGTTAGCCTTTTTTGTTGGACAGTATTGCGAACCTACATATTCAAAAGCTATGCCTGTACCTGCAATATTTTCAATAATATTACTCGGGTTTAAATCTAAAAAATAAGATTTAATCCGTTTGGCCGTATCAACTTCGAAATTTGATAACTCAGGATTTTTATGGATTTCTTTTCTTAACTGAGTGCTAGAATGTGTATCTGTCATAATATTTCTCTATGGAAATTTACATGAACAGTGCAGTACTGTTCATTTATATAAATAGCGAAAAGCTTAATTGAATAGGTAGGTATTAACTTACTTATATTTGAAATAGCAATTAGCTTCTTGTTTGACTTTATTGGCAAGTAACAACGTAGAGATCATGGTTGGAAATGCCATGATGGCATACATTATGTCAATAATATTAATAACAACGCTTAGCGATGATACCGCCCCAAAAATAATCAACAGTAAATAAAAACATCCATAGGCCTTTTCTAGTTTTGGTCCACCAATAAACTCCGCACATTTTTTACCATAATAAGAAAAAGCTAGTACGGTACTTGTGCTTAAGAAAAAGACAATGAGCACCACTAATAGTCCACCAACACCAGGAAAAGAGACTTCAAATGCCTGCGCAGTTAAGCTTACGCCGGTTAATCCTGAATCCAAAACACCCGTTGCTAAAATGGCAATGGCTGTAAATGTGCATACAACTAAGGTATCTATCACAGGACCAATAGACGCAACTAACCCTTCCCTAACTGGCTCATTGGTATTTGAAGCTCCGTGCGCCATTGATTCGGTGCCAATACCCGCCTCATTTGAAAATGCACCTCGCTGAACACCAATTAAGATGATTGTTCCTACAGTACCGCCGATAATAGAGTCTGAAGAAAATGCGCTTATAAATATGCTGCTGATAACTTGCGGGATTTCCTCGATATTAACAACCAAAAGTATAAAGGTCATTGCAAAATACAAAATCACCATAAAGGGCACTATTCGACTGGTAATAGCCGCTAAACGGGTTAATTTTCCCAGAACAATCCAAGTGATCAAAATACAAAGAACAACACCTATGCTTAGATCAAAGTAAAAATGTTCTTGAAAAGTGGCAACCCCCACAGGAATAGCAACAAACTCTCTAAGCACTTGAACTAATTGGTTAATCTGATAGATTGGCAAAGCACCCATCATGCACGCTATACAAAATATCCAAGCTAATGGTAACCAGCGTTTTCCTAATCCTTCACGGATGACATACATTGGGCCACCCTGCATAACTCCTGAGCGATCCAGTCCACGATATTTAACGGCTAATGTAGCAGTATAAAATTTAGTTGTAATACCGACTAATGCAGTTACCCACATCCAAAAAATCGCCCCTGCTCCACCCAAGGTTATCGCCACAGCAACACCAGAAATATTGCCCAAACCTAAGGTCCCCGAAAGTGCCAACATTAACGCTTGAAAATGCCCTAAATCGTTTTTAGAATGCGGGGTTTTATCTTGTTTTCCAAAAGCAATTTTAAACGCTAAAGTTAAATGCCTGTAGGCCACAAATCGTGAATTAAGTATGAAAAACACACCTCCACCGACGAGTAATATGACTAAGGGTAGCCCCCAAACAAACGCTACTATTTCATTCAGCATCATTTCAAACTTATTCATTTGTCACCTAATAATTCCTGCTTTGATGAAGTCAACAATCAGTATTTTTCTATATATCATTATATGTGAGAGTTTTATTACTTGAGCTTATAAACTCTCAAAGGACTTGCACACTTAATGTTAAGTGCTGCAACAACGTTAGTTGCTAAAGCAATGCTACCATCATCAATAAAATTAACCTTTGCCTGACAAACACGAAAATCAACTATTGAAGAATTACATACTAAACATTCAACTGCATCAGCCTCATTAAATGCACTATTACTCAATATTGTTTGTTGTGAGTGTTTAATGGTTTCAACATTTTCTACATATGCATGTACCGTTGGGCCCGCATCAAAAATATCAACATAATTTTCATAATGAAAACCTTCTTTGAATAGCATATTCAGAGCAGGTTCACCGAGGATGTGCGGTTTACCTATCACGTCTTTGGCTGTTTCAGGTAATAAATCAATATAAATTGGATATTCTGGCATTAAATCGGCAATAAATTGGTTGTTAGTTGTTGCACTTAAATAATCTGCATGTTCATATTGCATGCCTTCAAAAAAATGCTTGCCAACACTTTCCCAAAAAGGAGAAATAGACTTATCATCAGACCAACCACGCAGTTCCGCAATAAGCCGTGCACCAAATAGTTGTCGAAATTGCGCAATAAGTAAATAACGACACTTTGAGAGCAATTTACCATAACCACCCCCTCGGTAATCAGGATCAAGTATTAACGTACCTACTTCAGTCTCTCCTGTATATTCGTTTACTAAATGTAGAGTTTTAGACAATACTTTGCTATCGAGCTTATATGAGTGTTTGTTACGAGTGAGGATTTTAAAGCTGTAAAAAGGCGTTTCTTTGCCAATATTGCTATAAATACCCGCGGTACCCATAATTAAATTTGTCTCATCATCGACGAGAACCATTAAAAAGGCCCCCTCTGTATCTTTATCAAAATCTAAGCTGAATGAGTTATTTGAGGCGATAATCTTTTGCATAAGCACTTTTCTGTCTGGCGGAAAAGTGGTCATACCCGGTCCAGCTTTTTTGGCTAATTGATATAAGCCATCGATATCATCATGTTCTACGGGGCGAATAATCACCATAACTAACTCCTAATATTTACTAACGGTGAAAATAGAATCGCAGGACGTGTTTTTAGCACATAAGAAATCATCACTCCCACCTTTAGCAAGAGTTTCCCATTGTTTCATTTCGGTTTGCTTTGAGGCGACATCAAAATTTATAAGGCATTTGATAATAAGGCATTGCTCATAAGTGAATCACTCAAAATTAAGAATATTTAAGTTTTCAACAGAAACACTAAGGGTATATGGCTTGTGCCTCTATATTCTTAATATTTTTCTATAGTAAATTCGCCGGAGAGTATTGGTCGGTTAAAATCCGATAGTCGGTTTTCTCGTCCTTTTCTAACTGAATTAATTCCAACATCGACGTTAACTCAACATTAAACTCGGCAAGTGGCTTGCTTAATAACTGCGCTCGCTCTTGTAATGCTTTATCTGTAAGTGTCGTATTAGGCATCACTAACACTCGGTTACCACTGTTACTGGATTTTTTGATGCTATAAAAGTCGCCAAAAACGGCATGATACGTGGCTGACTCATGATGTAGTAATTTACTGCTTGAAAAAGTATTTGCCACCAACACGCCCTGTTCACTTAACAAGGCCTTAGTTTCTTCTAAAAATTCTTTCGTCAGTAAATGTTCAGGTATATATTCACCATTAAAAGCATCCAGAATAATTAAGTCATATTGCTGTTTTTTACGCAAAGCGCGTTTAATAAAAATTCGCCCATCTTGGACATGGCTGACCACTTTATCGGTTTGTTTAAAATCAAAGTAATCGATGGCGACTCGAACAACCGCCGGGTCTATTTCAACATTATCAATGGCAATGTCAGGGTACATGACTAATAAATTATTCGATAATGTACCACCACCTAAACCAATAATGAGTACATTTTTTGGGGCGGCATTGAACACTAAAGATGTCATTACATACTTAGCATAATCAAACACCAATTCATTAGGCTTAGATTTATAAATACAAGACTGGCTTGATGTTTTACGTTTCACTGAAAATTTTAAACAGCGTTTATCGCCGGTATCTTCAACAAATATATTACGATAAAGAGAGCGTTCTTCCTTTATCACTTTAGCTTGTACACTGGCGCTAAACGACATATTAAGCATCATCAAGGATACCAGTAAACAACCGCCAGACTTAATCATTACTCTGTTATTTTGCATCTTTTATCTCCAGCTTATTTACTACAACAGCCGCTATTCCAAGTGTTATTAGTAACAAACAAAAACTTAAAATAATGCTATCGACATTAAACCACAGCACTAAATAAAATGAGGTTGCCAAGGTGCCAATCGCACTACCTAAGGTTGAAATGAAATATAAAATTCCGGCAACATGACCACTTTCTGCTTCATTGGTCACTAATAAACGGACTGAATAAGGCGATATCATGCCCAAAATAATGGTTGGGATAAAGAATAGCCCCATCGACGCGGCTAAAGATCCATAACGATTATCTTCAATGTTATCAAATACCAATTCTAAAATAGGCGTAGCAAAATAGGCCAGTGGTAATAGAGCAAGACCCGCAAATAAGAAAATACAGCCATAACGTTTTAAGGATGGATGATGCAGTGAGAGTTTGCCGCCAAATAAATAACCCAGCGATAATGACAACATAAACACAGTAATGATACTGCCCCATACATGCACACTAGAACCAAAGTATGGCGCTAAAATACGGCCACCTAGTAATTCAATGCCCATGATCGAAAAGCCACTGGTAAACGCTAAAAGGTAGATAAAATAGTTATGGTACTGCTTATTCATGAATACTACTTATAAGTCAAAAAGTTATCATCTAACTTAGCAGTAGCTTAGGGGTGTGGCAATAATATTTTAACTACATCATCAGAGTTTGAGAGCAAAAAAGGACATTATTAATGCCCTTTATAATATTAATATAAATTTTCTGAATGCTTAATTTACATTGATGATTGGCGCTCAATAATTTTTGCTGGAATTAAAAACGTACTAGGCGCATCCCCATTAATGATCTTAATTAAATTGGCCACTAATAATTGACCGGCAAGCAATGTATCTTGCTTAGCTGTGGTCAACGCCGGATTCGTAAAGTTTGCCATAGGTATATCATCAAAACCAACCACGGCAACATCTTTAGGAATAGCCAGGCCATGTTCTTGTAACGCACGCATTGCGCCAATAGAAATCAAATCACAGGCGCCAAATAGTGCATCGAATTTAACGCCTCGAGTTAATAAATCTTTGGTTGCTATATAACCCGCTTCTTCCGTGTATAACGCATCAATTTGCAGATTAGCGTCAACCTCAATGCCGGCTTGCTCTAATGACTGGCAATAACCGCGGTATCTATCTCTAAATTCAGGTGCATGATGCGATGAAGTGCCAACAAATGCACATTGCTTGCGACCTTGTTCGAGCAAATGCTGAGTTAACTGGTAGCCACCGGTATAATTATCACAGCCAATGGTCGACACCTGCATATCTTTTACTTCAGCGCCCCAACGGATAAAGTGGGTGCCTTGTTCATTTAAATGAACCAACTTTTCTTTATAGGCAAGGTAATCACCATAACCAAGTAAAATTATGCCATCAGCTTTATTGGTATCATCGTATTCAGCGTGCCAATCATTGGCCATTTCTTGAAAAGAGACCAGTAAATCGTAACCTTCTAGTGCACAGGCTCGAGTAATACTGCCGAGCATAGACATAAAAAACGGGTTTATTTGTGAGTCATCACTGGTTGGGTCTTCAAATAATAACAGCGCTATGGTGTTACTTTGTTGGGAGCGTAAATTACGGGCATTTTTATCTACCTTATAATTTAACTCTTTCGCAATGGCTTGAACTTTTAGACGTGTTTCTTCATTAACCAAGGGGCTATTTCGTAAGGCACGAGATACCGTCGACTGAGAAACACCAGCTCGATAGGCAATATCAAAAGATGTTGCTTTCACTTAATACAACTATTTGGCTTAACATTGATAAAAATAGTAACGTAAGCCGTTACTAAAGGGAAGTTTTAACAAAATTTAGTCGTTATACCTAGTGTAAAGTTTGGCATAACGACTAAGGATTAATGACTCACTGATAGCCAATGGTACAACAAAGGTTAATCTTTAACGCGCAACACCGATACCGCAGCAATAATCATAAATGCACCACCAAGTACCAATGCATAAACACTTTGTCCAGCAAACAGCTCTCGAACAAGTAGTCCCAAGACGCTAGCCGCTAATATTTGTGGGATAACAATGAAGAAGTTAAAAATCCCCATGTATACACCCATTTTCTTAGCCGGTAATGAACTTGATAACAATGAATACGGAACCGATAAAATAGATGCCCAAGCGATACCAACACCAATCATTGAAAACAGTAAAAAATCGGGATTATCAATAAATACCATAGAAATTAACCCCGCAGCGCCACAAAACAAACAGATGAAATGTGCCCATTGTCGAGAATATTTTGCCGCTAACACCGGAATTAGAAACGCCGCAAGTGCCGCAAAGCCATTATAGGCAGCAAATAAAACACCAACCCAATCGGCGCCGGCATTATACGCTGCTGACGTTGGGTCGTTAGAGCCAAAATGAACGCTTGTTACCGCAGACGTGGTGTATATCCACATTGCAAATAAACCAAACCATGAGAAAAATTGCGTTACCGCTAATTTTTTCATGGTTTCAGGCATATGATATAAATCATCGATGACTTCATAAAAACCATTACCGGTTTTTCCTGATGATTGCATACTAGCGACAATAAATTGCACCAAAGCAAACACCATAAAGCCTATCGATAGAATGAACAATTGCTTATCAAGCGCGAACTGGATGATGAAAAAAGTCGATATTGCACCAACGGTTAAATAAACCAGACCTTTTTTCTGGTAGTTTACTTTCGATCTACTTTCAGCAGGTTGTGATGTGCTGTCGTCATCCGTTAATTCTGCAGCTTCAAACTCGGCTAATTGTTTAGGGCTATATTCTTTTGATGAATAAACAGTCCATAACACCGACGCAAGTAATACTAAACCACCAAAATAAAATGAGTATTTTACTGACTCGGCAATTTCACCTGCAGGGGCAACGTTATTTACGCCAAACCAGTTCGCCAACATATATGGCATAGCAGAAGCTACAATAGCACCAGTACCAATAAAGAAGCTTTGCATAGCAAAACCCTTGGTGCGCTGCTCATGAGGTAAATTATCGCCAACAAAAGCGCGAAATGGTTCCATGGTGATATTTATTGATGCATCTAAAATCCACAATGTACCAGCAGCAATCCAAAGCGCGGAAGAATTTGGCATCACAAATAATGCTAAGGTCGTTAAAATGGCCCCCGCGAAAAAGAATGGTCGACGACGACCGAATTTATTCCAAGTATTGTCACTTAAGTAACCAACGATAGGTTGAACGATTAAGCCGGTAATTGGACCCGCGATCCAAAGAATAGGTATGTCGTCAATTTCAGCGCCAAGCGTTTGAAAGATTCGACTTACATTGGCATTTTGTAGGGCAAAGCCGAACTGAATACCTAAAAAGCCGAAGCACATATTCCATATTTGCCAAAACGATAATTGTGGTTTTTGATTGCTCATAATTGTTTCTTATTTATTTAATTGCTTTAAAACGAATGGCAACACCACCACTAGTCGCTAACAGTAGAGTTAAGGTATCTGCTTGTGTTACATTTTTTTGTTCAATGATCATTTCATAAGGATTATCAATCCAGTTGGCATTTTTGCCATCACGATAAATTTCGGCAATATAGCGGGTATTAGCCGACAAAAAGTCTAATTTAACGGCTATTGTACGACTTTCTTCATCAGTTAATGCGCCTAAATACCAATCTTCACTATGTTTATCTTTACGAGCAAATGCAACATAATCAGCAACAGCTCCGGCAACAGCGACCGAGTTAGCCCAATCGGTTGGAACATCTAATATAAATTGAAATGCAGGTAAGTTAGCTTCGTAATTTCTTGGTAAATCTGCAGCCATTTGAATAGGGCTATACAATACAACATACAAGGCTAATTGCTTAGCCAGCGTTGTTTGCGGCCTATTAGTGTCTGCACCTAAACCATTAAAGCCCATATTAAATATGCCCGGAGTAAAATCCATTGGTCCAGCTAACATACGAGTAAACGGCAACATTGCCGCATGTTCTGGTGGGTTCGGCGGTGTACCCCAAGCATTAAACTCTTGGCCTCTAGCACCTTCACGAGCAATCCAGTTAGGGTAAGTACGGCGTAAACCAGTATCTTTTATCGGCTCGTGGGTATTGATGCTAATTTGTCGTTTTGCTGCTTCAGTTATATTGTAAAGATACTCATTAACCATAAACTGACCATCATGCCACTCATGACGGGCAATGCCATTTTCATCAATACGCTTTATGTTGCCGCCATCGGCTACATAACCGGTTTTCACCTGAGTAACGCCATGCTTTTTATATAAATCTAAAGCGGCGCCCATTTGATTGCGATAGTTAGTGACGTTGCCAGACGTTTCATGATGACCGATTAATTCGACGCCAACATTTTTACCATACTGGCTAATTTCATTCATATCAAAATCATCATAAGGTTTGGTAAAATTAAACACATCGCCATTAAAGAACCAATCACCATCCCAGCCAACATTCCAACCTTCTACTAACACGCCTTTAAAGCCATACTTAGCGGCAAAGTCCATATAACGTTTCACTTCAGATGTGGTTGCGCCGTGCATTTCACCACTGCCCCAGGTTGTTTCTTTTACATGCATGCCCCACCAGATACCTACATATTTGCCCGGTTTAACCCAGCTAACATCACCGATTTTGTTGGGCTCGTTTAGATTTAAAATCAAGTTAGAATTCAACAGTCCAACGGCATCTTTACTGATTTGAATGGTACGCCAAGGCGTTTTAAAATTTGCTTTAGTTTTAACAAGAATACCATCTGACCAAGGAGCCAAATCAGCCTTTAGTACACCCGGTCGGCGCTGATTTAGCGACATGCCAGAGTAATCGACTAATGCCGCCTCATGAATACTAATATGTACGCCAGAGCTTAAAGTAAAGGTGAATGGTGTATGGGCAATACCCACCTGCTCAAATTCAGTGGTATTGTAAACATATTCATAGCGGTTAAATTCACGCGAAGGGATCCAATAAGCGGTAGATTTTTTGAAGTCTTTAATGGCAAATTCAGTTAATTCATTAGTGATATCAACTTTATCTAAACCATTCTGCGCAGGCACTTCGTAACGAAAGCCTATACCATCGTTATATACTCGTACCCTGACCTTATAAGTATTAACTTTAGCTCTAGCGGCGAGTAAAGTAACAGCCAGCTCATTATGATGATCGGTGATATTTTGCTGCTCCCCCCAAGGCTGTTGCCAAGTTGAATTTACTGAAGTGATGTTACTCTCTTGAATAGCAAAACCTGCGTCTAAATAAGGACCATCTTTAAACACCAAACCAAGTTTTGATGGATCAATAATCTCTTCACCATTAAACGACACTTTATATTGCACAACTTTGTCATTATCTAACAGAGTAAATACAAGCTTGCCATCTGGTGACGTAACACTAGCCTCTTTAGCCATAAGGGCTTGGCTGGAAAATATTGCGATTAAGGTAACTACTTTAAATAATGCTTTCATTGGAAATCCTATTACTATGATATTTATTTCACAAAAACTGTGGTGCTAAATTTATTAACGGTAAAGCCACGTTCATTGGCTAAAGCGGTTGTTATTAAAGGGTCTGAACTTGCCGCTTGTACTGGATGTAATTTAAATTTTTCAGCATTTGCGAATCTGAACGTTTGTTGTTCTGCAGAACTGTTAAAAATTACGACGATTTGTTGGTGATTATTATCAATTTTATGATTATCAGTGAGGCTCATAACAATTAAGCCCATCTGTTGGTCACTGCCGGTATTATGAAATTTAACTTGTTCATTAATTGCTTCGGCTGTGGTTAAACGAAATAAAGGCGAGCTCATTCTAATCGTTAAAAACTCTAGAAAGCGATCTTTGCTAAAACCTATATGGGCTTTGGATGGCGTATCTTTACCGGCGTTGTTAATTAATATTTTGCGGATCACTGGCCAATTTTGTTGATCTTTTTCTGCCGGTGGTAAACCCACATTGTAGTTATTGCTTTGCTGGGAAAAGTCGACTTTGTTATACCAATGACCATAATCATAGCTGTCACGTAAGTACGATTTTGAGCGTAATAATTCAGAGCCCATATGCAAAAAAGGAATACCTTGCGCCAATAAAGAATACGACAGGCTAAGTATTTGCATACGAACCCTGTCATCAATACTCAAATCAAAATCATTGCGGTATTGATTATTATCCCATAGTGTTTGGTTATCATGTTTAGACACATAATTAATGGTATCCGCAGGGTCTAGGGCATAACCGGCTGGTTGGTCGCCATAAGGAATATCTTTACCCGTTACTTGTTTATTATGAGCATTAGTTAAAGGAAAGTTTGCCAAGTTCCCAGCTAATCCTACCCTGAGAATATCTGCCAGTAATAGGTATTGTTCTTGGCTGTCAGCTTTACTACGCAATTCATTTGGCATGGTATATAAACCGTTACCAATGCCTTGCAACTTTCTGATCTCATCACCAGACTCTGTCATACCACCACCGCGCACAGCATCTCGTAAGCGATCGGTAAAAGTACCGATTTCTGTTCCACCCAACTCTAATTGACTGGCTTGTACAAAGCGTTGATTATTTGCCACTTCACCAAAATTCCAACCTTCACCATAAAAATAGGTATCAGCATCAACCTCTCTAACAGCTTCGCGTGCGGTCAACATGAGTGCTTTCGGTTGATGCGCCATTAAATCAAAACGAAAGCCATCTATTTTATAATCCCTAGCCCAAACCACTAACGAATCGGTCATCAGTTTAGCCATCATCACCCGTTCAGTCGCGGTATTGTCACAGCAAGTTGATTGTTCAATTAAACCGGTAATAGGATTGAGGCGCTGATAATAGCCAGGGACAATTTTATCTAAAACTGAAGTACGATTTAAACCGGCCTGATGAGTATGGTTATAGACAACATCCATAATCACTCGAAAGCCTAAGTTGTGAAGGCTTTGCACCATACGGCGAAACTCAACAATACGCGCCAAGCCCTCAGGGTTTTGTGCATAACTGCCCTCAGGTACAGTGTAATGAAACGGGTCGTAACCCCAGTTATAATCATCATATTCACGTATTTGACTCACTAATTGCTGCGCGTTGGCACTTTTAGGGTCATAGCTTTGTAGTATTTCGATTAATGTTTTAGTTAAATTCTCAGGCGTTTGACACAAAGCATGCTTAGCATCAATGCTGCATAACTTAGTAACTGTATCGGTAAGGGCTAAACGCTGACTGACCTCTTCATTAATGGTGCCTAAATCGAACGTGGGTAATAAGTGGATATTATTTAAACCCGCCGATTTTAAGCGTTTTAAGTGGCTAATACCTGCGCTTTTTTGTTCACTAAATGCCTGGTATTTACCTTTTACATCAGCAGTTTCTATAGAATTATCGTTCGCGCTAAAATCACCAATATGCAATTCATAAAAAACGTTGTCTTCATAATGTCCAATGGTAGGTACTACTTGCTCATCCCAGTCTGTAGGTTTGCTATTTTGATTGTTCAAATTAACTATTTGTGAATATTCACTATTAACGGAAAGACTTAAAGAATAGGGGTCGGTAGTCACTATGGTCTCAATATTTTGTGTTGCAGGGTGAAACACTTGCACTTTATATTGATAATATTTCGATGCAAGGTTTTGCGGTAGCTCACCTTGCCAAATTCCCGACTTAGGTTGTTCGGTTAATAGTAGGGATTGTATTTGATAGGGTGATTTATCCTCATTAAATAACAATACTTGCACTGACAAAGCAGTGGGTGCCCACAGTTTAAATTGACTAACGTCATTGTTAATAATGGCGCCAAATTCAGTTTCTTGCATTGCAAATTCAGCGAAAAAATCATCAATCACATCGCCAGTTTGGACTCCGGTAATACGCTGTTTCCCGGTGTTTTGATCCACACTTACAATCATTAATTGCTGCTTTAATAAAGACTGTATTTGCGCATCAGTTAACGGTTTTGAAAAGCTAAGAACTTGCGACTTAACCGACAAATAACTATATTTAACCGCCATTTCATCGCTAAGTTCTTTAATTTCAAGTGATATTGGTTTTTTTGTTTCGGCCGATTTAGAGCTACGAGCAAGTAAATAATGTTGCTCATTTGTGGCGACACTATTCATCAAAATAAATAAATCTCGTGCTAGCCAGTGAGCTGACCGACTAGCCGTTGCTTCACTTACATTTGCTGCAGGTAAGTGTTGCGTTGTCGATGCATTATCTTTATCGAGGCAAGCCACTAAAGTAAACATCAATGTAATAATACTGCCTAACTTAAACATGTAACCAACCTGTAATTGAAAATAAATATGCAATCAACATTGCTTTGCACAAGCATGATATAAGCGTGAGCAATAATCAATTGCATACGTATTCAGTAATTTTCAGGTGGTCGACATTTACTCAAAATCAACGCTAACGGTATGTTTTATAACAATAAACACCTTAAAAACCAACTAAGTATTAATATTGTCATTAATTTATGACCAATTTCATGAATACGTATGCAAATGATTCTCTTTGTAATCAATTGTAATTACTATTACGACAATCAAAAAATATGGGTTGTTTTTTAAACGAACTATAATTATTTATACCTGGTTAGGATGATCAGACAAAATTAAAATCATGGACGTCATGGGGAAATACAAAATGTTTAACTTTAAACCGAACAAATTGACTATTGCACTACTATCAAGTGGTTTGATGTCAATGAGCTCAGTAGCCTTAGCTGCTGAAGAAGCAATTGTTGATGCACAAGCCGAACAAGAAATCGAAGTTATTGAAGTAACGGGTATTCGTCGTAGCTTAGCAGCATCACAAGCATTAAAAATGACTAACAGCTCTATTGTTGAAGCAGTAAGTGCTGAAGATATTGGTAAATTACCAGATGTTTCAATTGCAGAGTCAATCGCTCGCTTACCAGGTGTTGCCGCGCAACGTTTAAATGGTCGTGCAAATGTAATCTCAATTCGTGGTTTATCTCCTGACTTCACAACGGCAACATTAAATGGCCGAGAGCAAGCATCAACAAGCGATAACCGCGCTGTTGAGTTTGACCAATATCCATCAGAATTATTAAGCGGTGTTGTGGTTTATAAAACACCAGATGCAAGTCTAATATCACAAGCTATTGGTGGTACTATCGACATGCAAACTATCCGTCCTTTATCACACGGTAAGCAAACCTTTTCAATTGGTGCTCGCTACGAAGAAAATGATTTAGGTGCATTAAACTCTGGCACTGAAGATACTGGCCATCGTTTAAGCTTTTCATACATAGATCAATTTGCTAATGACACTATTGGTATAGCAATTGGTATAGCTGATATGACTTCTCCAAACCAAGAAGAGCGTTGGGAAGCATGGGGTTACGACGGCGGTCCAGTTGCTGGCGCTGAAGTTTTAGGTGGTGCTAAGCCTTACGTTCGTTCAGCAGAACTTGCTCGTACCGGTGTTATGGCTGTAATTGAATTCCAACCAACTGACGATTTCAACACATCTTTTGATTTGTACTACTCTGAATTTGAAGAAGAGCAAGTATTGCGCGGTATTGAATTACCACTATCTTGGGGTGGCGCTGCATTAGTAAACCCTACGGTTGAAAATGGTTTAGTAACAAGCGGTACATACGAGGGTGTTAAAGCAATCGTTCGTAATGATTACACTCGTCGTGATTCAGAAGTTGTAGCGCTTGGTTGGAATACTGAATACTTATACTCAAGCAACTTAACGTTAATGGCAGATGTAAGTTACTCAAAAGCAGAACGTGAAGATTTCTCTCTTGAGTCTTATGCGACTAACGGCCGTGGCGATGATAACGGTATGCGAGATTCTATTGATTTCGTAATGGATGGCACAACGGGTGCAACATTTACTCCTACTCTAGATTACTCAGATACTGACCAATTTAAACTTGGTGCAGCCCGTACATGGGGTAATGGCGTAGATACTCCTGGTGACGGACAAGATGGTTTCATTAATGCTCCTGAAATCGAAGATGAATTATCTGCAATCCGTTTAGGTGCAGAATATTCTTTCGATAGCGGTGTTATTTCATCTATTGAAGCCGGCTTCAATTACTCAGAACGTGAAAAATCAAAAGCTGATACGGGCATTTATTTAACCTTAAAAGATTACCCTGAGCTTACTGACATTCCTGAAGAATTCTTAAAGTCACCGACATCATTAGACTTTATCGGTATGGGTGATATGGTTTCTTATGACTCATACGGCTTATACAAGTCTGGCGCTTATAACGAATTTGAACAACGACAGTCGACCAAATTTGTAAATAGCTGGACAGTTAAAGAAGAAGTAGCAACAGTTTACGTACAAGCAAACTTAGATATGGAAGTAGCTGATTTACCATTATCGGGTAACTTTGGTTTACAAGTAGTAAATACTGACCAATCATCTACAGGCTCTGCAAATTACTCAAGTTCAGATCCAGCGGATTCTAATTGTATAAATGGCTTTTGTGTACAACCTACTTCAGAAAGCTATGATTACACTGAAGTATTACCAAGCATTAACTTAAGCTTAGAAGTTGCTGAAAATCAAATTTTACGTTTCGGTGCAGCTCGTACTTTAGCTCGCGCTCGTATGGACCAAATGAATGCTTCTGCAGGAACTAATTACGACCCTTCAAAAGCAGACAATACTGACCTCCAACAATCTCCTTGGTCTGGTAATGGTGGTAATGTTCAATTAGACCCTTGGATGGCAAACCAATTAGATCTTAGTTACGAATTCTACATGGATGATAAAGGCTACTTCTCTGTAGCTGGTTTCTATAAAGAATTAGAAAACTACGTTTACGATGAACAAGTATTATATGACTTCTCTGACATCCCAGTAGAAGGCCAGCAACCAGCATTAAATGAAGGTTACATTACAGCTCCAGCAAACGGTGAAGGCGGCGATATCAGTGGTATCGAAGCAACATTCTCACTTTCTGGTGCATTGTTAGCCGATGCTTTAAGTGGTTTTGGTGTTATCGTGAGTGGTTCAATTACAGAGTCTGAAGTTCAAGAAACTAAAGGTAGCGATACTATCGATTTACCTGGCCTTTCAAAGAAAGTGCTAAGCACAACTCTTTACTTTGAAGATTACGGTTTCTCTGCTCGTGTTAGTTCACGTTACCGTTCTGAGTTCTTAGGTGAAACAAATAGCTTCACTTTTGAACGTGTGAATAGATACGTTGCTCAAGAGTTAATTGTAGATGCTCAAATTGGTTATGACTTCTCGCAATCAGATATTAAATCTTTAGATGGTTTATCGGTATTATTGCAAGTGAGTAACTTAACTGACGAACCTTTCACAACCTATGAAAATGATGCATCTAAACCAAAAGATCATCAGATTTACGGTCGCAACTTTATGTTAGGAATGAACTACACATTCTAAATAAGTTGTAACAATACAAACCCTGTGAATAATATCACAGGGTTTTTTTGTATAATCAATTCAATAATTGGTTTGAGGGACGTGTTATGAGTAAGCAAATAAAACAAGTGGTGATTGTCGGTGGCGGTACTGCCGGGTGGATGAGTGCTTCACTGCTAGCAAAGTTACTTGGTAAACAACTTAACATAACGTTAATTGAATCAGATCAAATTGGCACAATTGGCGTTGGCGAAGCCACGATCCCGCCAATAGCAACCTTTAACAAAGTCTTAGGCATTAACGAAGCCGATTTTATAAAACACACCAAAGCCACCTTTAAACTGGGTATTCAATTTGAAAACTGGGGCTTACCAGGTGATTGTTATTCTCATGCCTTTGGCGATATAGGCAAAGATTTAGGCATGACGCCATTTCATCATTATTATTTACGCGCGAAACAAGCAAATAAAAATTTACAACTGTCTAATTTTTCCCTAAATCATCAAGCAATTATTGCACAAAAATTTGCCCATATTGAAAACATTGCAAATACGCCTTTATCCGGCATTCGCCATGCATATCACTTCGATGCTGGCTTATACGCTAAGTATTTACGTCAGTACAGTGAAAACCTTGGCGTCAGACGCATTGAAGGGAAAATTTTAACGACTCAACTTAATGCTAATAATGGTTTTATTGACTCAGTAACGTTAGAAAATGGCAATAAAATTTCAGCTGATCTATTTATTGATTGCTCGGGATTTAAGGCATTATTAATTAAAGATGCGCTTAACATTGGTTATCAAGATTGGTCAGAATTACTACCAATGGATCGTGCCTGGGCAGTGCCAAGTAAAAGTACAACACCAATCAAACCTTATACCCGCTCAATTGCTCACGAATCTGGCTGGCAGTGGCAAATCCCACTGCAACACCGCACGGGCAATGGCTTAGTATATTGTTCGAAATACATGGATGATGATAGCGCAAAACAATTATTGCTCGACAATTTAGACAGTGAAGCGATTGCTGAGCCTAAACTGGTTAAATTTAAAACCGGCAAGCGTGAAAAACTATGGCATAAAAACTGTATTGCTATTGGTTTATCATCTGGATTTCTTGAACCTCTTGAATCAACAGCAATCCATTTAATTCAGTCGAGTATAGTCAGACTGGTTAAGTTATTTCCAAATCTCGATTTTGAACAAACTAATATCGATGAATTTAATCGTCAAGGCGACAGCGAATATTTGCAAATTCGTGACTTTATTATTTTGCATTATCGCTTAAACCAAAAGCAAAGTTCACCGCTATGGCAGCACAGCCAAAAAATGGCCATACCTGATAGCTTACAAAAGAAAATTGATTTATTTGCCGCTAATGGCCATTTATTTAAAGAACAACATGATTTATTCAGTGAAGTGGCCTGGTTGCAGGTTATGCTTGGACAAAATTTAACGCCAACAAGCTATCACCCAGTAGCAGATCAATTAAGCGACCAACAACTCAATGGATTTTTGACAGATCTCAGTAATATTTATAAAAATACCTGCGCAAAAATGCCATCACATGAACAATTTTTGCAAAAAATAACATAGGACATCACATGCAAACAACACAAATAGGCAATTTAACACTCCCTTCTTCACGTTTAGTTTATGGCTGTATGCGTATTAATGGTGACAACTCTAGTGCAGCATTTGCACAGGGTAAAAGTGCTATCCGTGCAGCAATCGAAGCTGGCTATAATCACTTTGACCATGCCGATATTTACGGCGGCGGTGTATGTGAATCAATTTTTGGCGAAGTGCTCAAAGAAAGCCCTGAATTACGAGACCAGTTAATTATCACCTCAAAGGCCGGCATTCGTTTTGCCAATACACCAAACCAAGGTGATGTAGGTCGTTACGATTTTTCTAAAGAGTATATTCTTGGCCAAGTTGAAGGGTCTTTAACACGTCTAAATGTTGACGCCTTAGATTTGTTTTTATTGCATCGTCCAGATTATTTATTTGATCCGCAAATCGTTGCTGAAACATTTGAGCAATTAAAACGCCAAGGTAAGGTAAAGCATTTTGGGGTGAGTAACTTTAGTCCATCACAACTCAATTTATTACAGTCTGCAACGACTGAAAAAATCAATGTCAACCAAGTGGAAATAAACATTCATAACATTAACTCATTTAATGACGGTACTCTTGACCAATGTTTACAACATAACATTACACCTATGGCTTGGTGTCCTATTGCTACAGTAGTTTACGAAGCTTGGGGTAACACTTTTAGTCAACAAGATGTTGAACGTATTCACCAAGAATTCGAGCGCCAAGCACAACTATATAATGTCGAAAAATGGCTGATAGCCTTTGCTTGGCTATTAAAACACCCTGCCAATATTTGCCCAATTGTCGGTACAACCAATCCACAGCGCATCCAAGCAGCAACTAAGGCCTTAGATATCAATTATACAAGAGAAGACTGGTACCGCTTATTAGAAGCACGTAATGGTCAAGCTGTGCCTTAATCCGCAATGACCACAAAAGTAGAGGTGCAATACATAATAACAACAGTACCTTGCAAATAAGTAAACCTTTGAAAGAGAAAACAACATGCTAGCAATACAACAAAATTTATCTAAGCGGTTTTATGCTTTGTTAAGCTTACCCTCAACTGCGATGGGCTTTGCCTTATCAGTTCAGATCTCAGCATTAAGTTGGATTTTAACCACACAATACGGTTTAGATATTCATGAAGTTGGCCTAGTTTGGGCGGCAGGACCTATTGCCGGTATTTTAGGACAAGTGGTCATCGGCATTATTTCCGACAAAGTGTGGTTTTGGAATGGTCGTCGTCGTCCATTTATTTTAATCGGCGGCATACTCGCCGGTTTAATGCTGCTGGCTTTACCCAATATAGATATTGTTTCAACAAGCTTAGGTATTGAGGGCATATTAGCCGTCGCTATTGCCATTGCATTAACGTTAGATTTATCAATAAACATTAGCTTTAACCCAACACGTTCAATTATTGCTGACGTGACACCAGAGGGCGAACAACGCACTCTAGGTTACACTTGGATGCAAACAATTTCAGGTTCATTTGGGGTGCTAGCCTATGCTATAGGTGCTATTTGGGGCAACTATGTGCTCATCTACTTTGGCGCCGCACTTGTACTGGTGTTATCGATATTTCCTATATTCTTTATTACCGAACCAAAAGAACTGACTCAGAGTGAAAACAACCAGCCGGAAGAGTCTTTATCACTGCAAGATATCCTCATTAACATCAAACCTCTTTGGGGATTTATTGTTTATGATATCTACGCCATGGGCCGGCAATTAAGTGGCATTGAAGTAAACAATTACTATATTGAATTAGCCTGTGCAGTGCTGACCTTAATACTGGTTTGGCAAACAATGAGCGTTAAAGAAGATGATAAAAGCGAGCAACAAGCCGGCTTAATTGGCTTTCGTAAAATACTCGCCGCACACTCATTTAGCTGGATTGGTATTCAAACCATGTTCGTCTTTATTTTCGCATTTTTACAAGACAAAATGGTCGGTATTGATGATGCAGAGCTCGGTAAAATAATCTCGATTAGCTTTTTAATACTCAGTGCCGTTTCAGCCATTTTACCGGCATTATTATTAGAGCCTATGGCGAAAAAACATGGCAGAGTAAAAGTTCATACTGTAGCGATAGCAACAATGGCAGTAGGTTATTTTGCGGTCGCATTAATCGGACAAAGTGAATACGTTCTGTATGTGCTTATGGCTTTACTTGGCATTGGTTGGTCTGCCGTGATCAGTCTAGTGTTTGCCATAATGACCGAAAAAATCGACCAAAATCAAATGGGCATGTACATGGGTCTATTCAACCTGTCGGTTGTGGTGCCACAACTATTAGTCAGTTTAGGTATCGGTTTATTTATCTCCCAAACCGATGACAAAAGCGCTATTTTCTACCTATGCGGTATCGCCCTAACCATCTCAGCAATCTGCTGGAGCCGTGTAAAAGAGCATAGAACGTAACGTAATAAGGGGCATATGAAAATAATACTTTTAACCTTGGCTCTCGCAGCCTTGTCATCACAAGTTAGCGCTTTTGATGCACTTCCAGTTGTTGCAAAAGGCAAAATTGAACGCATTAAGCCATTTAATTCAACACTGGTTACATCACGTTATCTCGATGTGTGGTTACCACCGGGCTATTCCAACAAGCAAAAGTACGATGTGTTATATATGCATGATGGCCGTATGTTATTTGATGCTAACACCACTTGGAATCAGCAGGAATGGCAAGTTGATGAGGTAGCAGGCACATTAATTGAACAAAACAAAGTTCGGCCCTTTATTGTTGTGGCAATACCGAATGCAGGTGTCGATCGTCACAGCGAATTTTTCCCTCAGAGCCCATTTGAAAGCTTTGATAAAGCGACACAAACGGCAATGTACCAATTAGACAAGAGCGAAAACGTAAAGTTATTTAACAGCAAGGTGTATTCCGACAACTACCTAAAATTTATCGTTAGCGAAATTATCCCTTATATTGAAGCAAATTATTCGGTGAATGTTGGTGGTGAGCACCGATATTTGGCCGGTTCGAGTATGGGCGGATTAATTTCCTGGTATGGCTTAATGCAATATCCCAACGAATTTGCTGGTGCCATTTGCATGTCGACTCATTGGCCGGGCACGTTTTCAGATGATCAGCAGGCTTTCAATGCATTTAAAGACTATATCGCCCAACATTTACCAGATCTGAGCACCCAAAAATTATACTTTGATCACGGCGATAAAACCTTAGATGCTATGTACCCCGACTTACAAATACAAATTGATGCTATTTTTAAACAACAATACCCTCAAAGTTTATGGCAAAGTAAGTTTTTCAAGGACGAAAATCATAGCGAGAAATCTTGGGCGAAGCGTTTGCATATTCCATTAGAGTTTATGTTTGCCAAGTAAATGATTGATGCGATAAGCAATTTCAATATAGCTCCCGATACTCATTGCCAAACAAAAAAGTCGAACTTAGTTCGACTTTTTATTTCTATCTTTTACTAAAACACTATTTTTTCGCTTTATAAATCGCATAACTTAATGGCGCTAGGTTTATTGTTACTACCCCGTCTTGTTCGGTTTTATCTTTCGCTAATACTACTGGTTCATAGCCTTGGTAACTCAAGGTAAACGTTTGGCTTTGATCAGTGGTTGCGGTGTTCGCAACAATTAAGTACTGCTTATTATCTAGAGTACGTGTAAATGCGTATAAGCCTGGTGTTGATTGAGCATAAACTTGTGCTTGCTGGCCATTTCGCAGCGCTGGATGGTCGAGGTAAAGCTGCGCTAATGTCACTAAATCTTGGTACAATTCATGGCTTTGATCAAAGTTACTGTCAGCAGTAGTTTTATCTGTGCCAAGTAAGTCATCATCATTAAATGAAGCAACGAGCGATGGCATCATATCTTGACGTGAATCTTTGTCATGGCCATCGCCGACAAAACCTTGTTCATCGCCATAGTAAACGACTGGAATACCGCGAGAAAAGTACATTAATGCGTTCGATAGTTTAACCCGCGCGAGTTTTTCGGCTTCGTCCATGTCAAATTTAGCAACATCTAACAAGTGAGCGAAACGGCCCATATCATGATTGCCGGTAAAAGTGACAAGTTGACTCGCGTCGCTATCCGCATCTTTATAATGGTGGTCACCGGCAAACAACATTGCCAATACATCTGTACCTTTACGTTCAACTAACGTTTGGAAAACCGCGCTTTGAAAACCGAAATCTAATATTGATTGCATATTGCCTGTGGTGGTGAACTGACTTAACACTTCAGGGGTAAAGTCATACACTTCGCCAAACATAAAGAATTGAGGAATACCTAACGATTTCGCGTGCTCAACAATAGCCGGTGAAAACTCACTCCAAAATTCCATATTGACATGTTTTACCGTATCAATACGAAAGCCATCGGGTTTAAATTCTGAGACGACACCTTTGAATACATCGATTAAGCCCTTAACGACTTCGGGGTTGTCTGTATCAATGTCATCAAGACCGGCAAAATCACCGTATATCGCACTTTCGCCTTCCCAAGTACTGTCGCCTTGGTTATGGTAAAATTTAGGGTCATTTAGCCATTGTGGTGTTTTAATATCTTCACTACCAGGTGATACAAACGTGCTATAAGTATCGCCATTGGCAACTTGTTCTAAGGTTTTATAATCACATAAACCTTCGGTTTCACCTAACCACTGTTTGCCGTCTTCGCCATGACATTCTTTAAACTTAATTACATCGGCGCTGTGATTGGCGATGATATCGAAAAATACTTTCATATTTAACGCATGCGCAGCATCGATTAAATCCTTGAGGTCTTGAGCAGAGCCTAAATGCGGGTCAATGGCCGTAAAATCTAATACCCAATAACCATGATAGCCAGAGCTATCACCTTGCATTGCCTGGTTACGCATAATGGGTGTCATCCAAATAGATGTGATGCCCATTTCCTGTAAATAAGGTAACTTTTCTTTTAAGCCAATAATATCGCCACCATGGTAATGACTCTTACTGCTTGGATCGAAACCGCCTTGCGATTCAACAAGGGTTTTTGAGCCATTATCATTACTTTTATCACCATTGATAAAGCGATCGGGCATCACAAAGTAAAACACTTCATCGCGAATATCACGTGTTAAATAAGGTGGTAATTGCTCGCTAATTTTAGCGACATTAGGTTGTGCTAACCTTGCATCCACTTGCGCAGCTGAACGTTCATCACTTGGTCCACAAGCCCATAAAATTAAACTACCCAGGCTAATAAAAGCTAATTTGTTATATTTATTCATCAGTATATGCCTAAGGATTAACCCTTAGGACGCTCCTTATTCATCACAGTAACTAAGTTAGTCATATCGGTATGTTGCCAAAATTCATTTATGGTGAATGGTAAGCGACGACGCCAATTTGGGTGCTGGTCAATCGTACCTGGGATATTCACTTGTTCATGTAAACCTAGCGCATCTTCTAATGGCACTAGTAATACCCGGCTCGGTGCTTTAGCTAAAAAGGCTTGCACCGCTTTGGCTAATTGAGAATTCATTTGTGCGGGTTGCATCGGCGGGAAATTTTCCGCTGCCAATACTCCTTCATATACTAATGCATCCAATAATTGCTCACGATCAGTAATACGATCAGCACGTTCCTCAATACCCATTTGCTCGTTCGGGTATAAATTTAGCTCTTGGCGCCACTTTAAGTCATTGCCCGTCCACCAACCGGCAATGGTTGATAAATCATGCGTTGATACCGTAACCATCGACTGCTCTGGATATCTTTCAGGGCGATAATATAAACCGTTTTCCCAACGTTCAAAAAATAGCACCTTATATGATAATAATCCTGACTCAGCCATAATGTCGCCAAAGCCATTCGGCACATTACCTAAATCTTCACCAATAACCACGCAGTTATTACGGCGTGATTCTAACGCGATAATACGAAAGATATCATCCAGAGGGAAGGTGATATAAATACCTTGATCAGCAGCCATACCTGGCGCAACCCAATATTGACGCATAAGGCCCAATACGTGGTCGATACGCAATGCGCCAGCGTGACGCATATTACTTCTTAATGCTTTGACAAGTGGCATATAGCCTTTTTCTTGCAGCGCCACAGGATTAATTGGCGTAAGTCCCCAATCTTGTCCTAAAGTGTTCATTGCATCTGGCGGCGCGCCCACGGCAGCACCTGAAACATAGCTGTGTTTATCGGCCCACACTTCTGCGCCACTGCCATCACAGCCCACGGCTAAATCGAGATACAAGCCAATAGGCATATCATCACTTTTAGCTTGGCTTGCGGCAGCACCTAATTGCTTATCGGCAATAAATTGTAAAAATTGGAAATAGCCAATTCGTTCTACCTGTTTAACTTTAAACTGTTCAACAGCATCGCTATGTGGGTCTTGGAATTCTGTTGGCCAGGCTTTCCAGCCATAAGCATTTTCATCTAATTTACGGAAATGTTCATACAAAGCATCAAACGTGGCTAATTCAAATAAATCATCACCCATTTCATCCACAAAACTTAAATACTGTTGCGCAAAATCAGTGTTCTTGGCTAAATGTTTACTAATAAAATCTTTATACAATAACTCTAATGCCTGAAACTTTAAGTGTGCAGCATGTGGGTAATCAATAAACTCTTGATTGTTGGCTGTACTAACCTGCAACTTAAAATCAGCAGTATTTACTAATGTTTGTACTGCCGCGCAATCGCTAAAATTGGCAACGCTAGTCACATCAATATACAAGGTGTTTAGAAAACAACGACTGGTAGGTGAGTACGGACTTATATGAGCCGGATTATTTGGGTACAGTGGATGCAATGGATTTAGACCAATAGCCGTTATGCCGCGCTTAGCCGACTCAGTAACTAAATGTTTAAGATCGCCAAAATCGCCCATGCCCCAACTATTATCAGATTTAACTGAATATAGCTGTGCAGCCAAGCCCCACATACGATAGTCGCTTGCTTCATTAGGGCTTAAACATTTTTGTGGCGCCACAATTAAGTGACAACTGGCAGTTTCATTAGCCACTGAAATGGCTAATGAATGGTAACCTTCAACCAATGTTGGCAATGTGAGGCTTAATTTTTGATGAACTGAACCCGCAACAGTTTGCTGATCGAGTATCGTAAGGTCAGCTAATGCTGTCTCGCCGGTTAAAATATCACCAGACTCAAGTGTAATATTCCATTGCAGTTGATTACCTAATTGGTCTTGTTGCACACTTAACCATGCACTATGAGTAGCACTTTCCGATTTAACCATTTGCATCGGTGGTAATAACGATAACCAAGATGAATTTTGCAGCTGCGCTGCACTCGCTAAAATAGCTTCATCACTCTCTAAATTATATTCCATGGCGGTTAATAAACCATGTAGTGCTTGTGGATTAGCACTAACATTATTGCCGTAGCAATCGATGTAACTAGAGTGAAAACCTACCTGTTCGGCAAGTTGTTGAATTGGAGTCATATTGAAATTCCCTGAGTATCTTTTTGACTATAAGTTAAAACCGAACAACTGAAGGCTGACATAGTTAACAGCGAGTCTTTTATTGTTTTAGCTGTTACTTCGGTGTGGCTATCGGCGGTATTTATTATTTGTGTCCAATCACCTGCTAAGTGCGGTAATTGAAATTGAGTGGCCATATCGTGCGCATTAAAAACAATCAATAATGCATCATCATTATAATTTTGGCTGTTATCGTCACTGCTTAAGTGCTCGGTTTCAGCGAGCATCATGGCAAAACATTTCAATGCTTTGTTATGCCAATTATCTTCATCCATGGTTTCGCCTTTGCAATTAAACCAACTTAAATCTTTCAGGCCAGTTTTTGCTGAAACCTGGCGACCATGTTGATAATGCAAACGGTTTAATAATGGGTGTTGTTTACGTAACTTAATTAACTGCTGAACAAAGCGCACTTGCTCTTCGTCTTCCTTATGCCAATTAAGCCAAGTGATTTCGTTGTCTTGGCAATAAGCATTATTATTACCGTATTGACTGTTATTGCGTTCATCACCAGCAAGCAGCATAGGCGTACCTTGTGAGAAAAATAAGGTTGCTAAGATATTGCGCTTTTGTTGGTGGCGAACTTGGTTAATAGCGGTGTCGTTAGTTTCACCCTCAATGCCGTAATTACAGCTAAAGTTGCTGCCATGGCCATCTCTATTTTGTTCACCATTGGCGATATTATGACGTTGCTCAAAGGTGACCAAATCATGCAAGGTATAACCGTCGTGAGTAGTCACCACATTGACACTGGCAAACGGGCGTCTGCCGTCATGTTCAAAAATATCAGCGCTGCCATGTAAACGACGAGCAAGCTCTGGCGCCATATTGTCATCACCACGCCAAAAACGACGTACGGCATCACGATATCTGTCGTTCCATTCAAGCCAGTTACCGGGAAATTGACCGAGCTGATAGCCACCATGACCAATATCCCAAGGTTCAGCAATAAGTTTAACCTGTGCTAAAACAGGATCTTGACGAAGTGCTGCAAAAAAGCTGGAGTGGCCATAAAAATTATCATTACCTTGTTGATCTTGGCGTCCTAATATAGGTGCTAAATCAAAGCGGAAACCGTCAATGCCCATAACTTCAACCCAGTAGCGCAGGCTATCCATAACAAGTTGTAGCACGCGCGGATGAGCTAAATTTAAGGTGTTACCACAGCCCGAATGATTGATATAAAAACGCTTGTCTTCTTGCTCTAAACGATAATAACTGGCGTTATCAATGCCTTTAAAACTATAAGTAGGTCCCATATGGTTGCCTTCAGCCGTATGGTTATAAACCACATCTAAAAGTACCTGCAAACCCGCTTGGTGGAATGCATCAACCATTTGTTGAAATTCTCGTAAATCTTGTTGCTGACAATACCTAGGCTCTGGCGCAAAAAATGCGATTGAGTTGTAACCCCAGTAATTTGTCAGGCCTTTTTCTAGAGCAAATGATTCATCAAATAAACCATGCACAGGCAATAATTCAACACTGGTGACACCTAAATCTTGGAAATATTTAATCACACTAGGGTGTGATAAACCTTTAAAAGTACCACGCATTTCTACCGGTACTTCAGGGTTTAATTTGGTGAAACCTTTAACATGCGCTTCATAAATAATGGTTTCGTTGTCGGCAATATCAACACGATTATCTAAGCCTTGCAGTTGTTCACTGACGATACACTTAGGCATACAACTCGCATTGTCAGTATGGTCAATGAGCAAATCTTGCTGATTTGAATTGATATCAAAGCCGTAATGGCTTGCCGACCAAGTAAAGCTCTTATTAAGTTGCTTAGCATATGGGTCGAGTAATAATTTGGCTGGATTAAAACGATGGCCTAAATGCGGTTCATACGGACCATACACTCGATAACCGTAGAAAGTGCCGGCGCTAATATCGGGTAAATAGATATGCCAAACTTCATCGGTATATTCAACCAGCTCAATACGCTTAAGCTCAGATTCAGTAACCTTATCAAAAAAGCACAGTTCCACTTTTGTGGCATGGGCAGAAAACAACGCAAAATTAGTACCTGAACCGTCAAAAACAGCCCCTAAAGGATAGTTTTTGCCCGGTAATGCATTGTTTATATTGATGCCCGTATTTGTGCTTAGCTTACTGGTCATATGATCATTTAACCCTGTAACTCAAAGACGAGAGTTGCAAGCGGCGGCACGCTAATTTCAATCGACTGAGAATGACCTTGCCAAGCAATATCTTGCGCAGTGACACCGTGAATATTACCGACATTGCTGCCACCATAAATAGCCGCGTCAGAGTTGAATATTTCTTTATGAAAGCCCGCTTTTGGGGTTGCAACGCGAAAACCATGATGCACATTAGGCGTAAAGTTACATACCACTAAAACGGGGTTACTGCCATCTTGCGGGTAACGTACAAAGCTATAAACCGACTGCGCGGCATTGTCATAATCAAGCCAAGCAAAACCGTCTTTTTGACAATCTAATTGGTGCAATGCAGGCGTGTTTTTATACAGTGCATTTAAATCTTTGATCAGAGTAGCAACGCCTTGATGGTTCGCTTGCTCTAAAGACCACCAATCTAGACCTTGCTCATAATTCCATTCTGCGCGTTGACCAAACTCACAGCCCATAAACATTAACTTTTTACCTGGATGGGTCCACATAAAGCTGTAATAGGCACGTAAATTAGCAAATTGTTGCCATTCATCACCCGGCATACGCGTTAAAATGGAGCCTTTACCATGCACCACTTCATCGTGACTCAGTGGCAATACAAAATTTTCATCAAAGGCATAGACTAAGCCAAAGCTCAATTCATTATGGTGATGTTGACGATGAATAGGATCGCGCTTCATATAGTCAAGACTGTCGTTCATCCAGCCCATATTCCACTTATAACCAAATCCTAAACCGCCTTCACTAGTAGGTCTTGAAACACCTGGCCATGAGGTAGATTCTTCAGCAACTGAAAATGCACCAGGATAATCGGCATAAAGCTCTTCATTAAATTCTTTTAAAAAGGCTACCGCTTCTAAGTTTTCATTACCGCCAAATTCATTAGGCTCCCACTCCCCCTCATTACGGCTGTAGTCTAAGTAAAGCATTGAGGCTACGGCATCAACGCGGATACCATCAACATGGTATGTATCTAACCAATGCATGGCACTGGCGCGTAAAAAGTTAGAAACTTCGGTGCGACCATAATTGTAAATTAAGGTATTCCAATCAGGGTGAAAACCTTTACGCAGGTCTTCATGTTCATATAAACAAGTGCCGTCAAACTTAGCTAAACCATGTTCATCTTCCGGGAAATGACCTGGCACCCAATCAATGAGTAAGCCTATGCCGGCATTATGACAAGCCTCAACAAAATATTTAAAATCTTCTGCGCTGCCAAAACGTGCAGTCGGTGCAAATAAACCCACCGGTTGATAGCCCCAAGAGCCATCGTATGGAAATTCACTTACCGGCATTAATTGAATATGAGTAAAGCCCATGTCTAATACATAAGGGATTAAACGTTCGGCGATGTCGCGATAATTTAAAAACTCATTATGTTGATCTCGTTGCCAAGAGCCTAAATGCACTTCATAAATGCTAATAGCACTGTTGCGAGAGTTACGTAATTCTCGCTCACTGAGCCATTGTTGATCAGTCCAATCATAGCTTGGTTCACTACTAACAGTTGACGATGTTTCTGGGCGATATTGTGCTTGCACACCAAACGGGTCGGCTTTTAATGTTAATAAACTGCCATGGCTGTCTTTTATTTCAAACTTATAATGACATCCAGCGCCAACAGTTGTGTAAGCTGAGTTTTCAGGAATGAATATTTCCCACATGCCGCACTCTAAGCGTTTACGCATTGGATGTAAGCGGCCATCCCAATCATTAAAATCACCGACCACGCTGACGTGGCTAGCATTAGGCGCCCAGACAATAAATGACACCCCTTTAACACCATCATGTTCAATACAATGAGCGCCAAGTTTTTGATAAGGTTTTTTATGTTTACCTTCATTAAATAAGTAAATATCTAAATCACCCAACACCGGTGAGCAGCTAAACGGGTCAACAATAATACGTTCACCATGCACACCATTAATGCGCAACTGATAGTTAAAGGCTTTTTTACGACGGGTTACTTTACTGAATAAACCTTGTTCATCAACTTTATCTAATGCAGCAATAAGCTTACCTTTCGCATCGAGCAACTCAACGGTGGTTGCTGATGGTTGCAAGGTATTAATTTGCAGATAGCCATTGGCACTCACCTGCATCCCTAAAAATCCAAATGGATCCGAGTGGTTGGCGTTGTTAATGGCTTGAATATCTACTTGCATGCTTATTCCTAAAATTGTTCTGTAATATGTCTATAAATCTAGAGTCAGTTAAAACCTATAAAGCCAAGTAGTTATTAACTACTTGGCTTAAGGTACTTAGTCGGCTTTAATCGGCGTCAATTTCCAAATATTATCGACGTAATCTTGTATCGATCTATCGGAAGTAAACTTGCCCATTTTGGCGGTATTAATAATGGCCATACGTGCCCAACGAGCTTTATCTTTATAGGCTTTATCTAATTCGATATTCGCCTTGGCATAAGCTGCATAATCGGCCAATAAGCGATACGGGTCGCCACCTTCAAGTAAGCTGCGGGATATCGCGGCTAACTCGCCCGGCTTACCCGGCGTAAAGTAGTCAGTATGTAGCCAATCTAAACACGCTTTAATTTCTTCGTTATTTGAATAGTACTCATATGGGTTATAACCTTTAGCGTCTAGTGCTTTAAGATCATCAACGGTATTCCCAAAGATAAAGATATTGTCATCACCTACTTCCTCGGCTATTTCAACATTAGCGCCATCTAAGGTACCTATGGTTACAGCACCATTAAGCGCTAACTTCATGTTACCTGTACCCGAAGCTTCTTTACCTGCGGTAGATATTTGCTCTGAAACATCTGCTGCTGGGATTATTTTTTCAGCAAGTGTTACCCGATAGTTCGGCATAAACACAACTTTAAGCTTACCTTGGATACTGTCATCATTATTAATTTTTTCAGCAACCATATTAATGGCGTAAATAATTTCTTTCGCTAAATAATACCCAGGGGCCGCTTTCGCGCCAAAGATATAGACACGAGGGTGCATATCGTAATCTGGGTTGTCTAATAAACGACGGTATAACGCTAAAATATGTAAGAAGCTTAAATGTTGGCGTTTGTATTCGTGTAAACGTTTAATTTGCACATCAAAAATTGCATCAGGGCTTACTTCAACACCCGTAGACTCTAAAATCTCTGCCGCTAATTTAACTTTATTATTGAATTTAATTTGCATAAATTGTTGCTGGAATTTTTCATCGTCAGCAAATTTAGCAACATCACTCAAGCTTGATAAATCTTTTGCCCAGTCAGTTTTCACTTTGCTATCAAGTAGTTTTGATAACTCAGGGTTACATGCTTTTAACCAACGACGAGGCGTTACACCATTGGTCACATTAGTTAATTTACCAGGGTACAAGGCATGAAATTCAGGAAATAAGTCGCTTTTCACTAAATCAGAATGAATTTGTGCAACACCATTCACTTTAAAGGCAGTAACCACACATAAATGTGCCATACGCACCATTTTTTGTGGACCTTCTTCAATAATAGATAAACGGCCACGCATTTGATGATCGCCAGGCCACTGGACGCTTACTTCTTCATCTAAGAAAAATTCATTAATTTCAAATAATATTTCTATGTGACGAGGCAATACGCGTTCAAACATCGCCACAGCCCATTTCTCTAGAGCTTCTGGCAATAAAGTATGGTTGGTGTAAGCAAAAATCTTACGACACATAGCAAACGCATCAGTCCAGCTAAAGTTATAGTCATCAATTAAGGTGCGCATTAACTCTAAAATAGCGATGGTAGGATGGGTATCGTTTAATTGGATAACCACTTGCTCGGTAAAGTGTGACCAGTCATCAGCGTATTGCTGTTGATAGCGCATAATAATGTCTTTAATTGAACACGCACAAAAGAAGTACTGTTGAATAAAGCGCAGTTCTTTACCGGCGTCTGTTTCATCATTTGGGTACAACACTTTACTGATAGTTTCGGCTTGGTTTTGCGCACTGTGTGCATCTTGATAATCACCAGCGTTAAACTGATCCCAATCAAAATGACTCGACGCACGCGACTCCCATAAACGTAATACATTTACCGTTTTAGAGTTATAGCCAACAATAGGCACATCCCAAGGCACGCCTTTAATTATTTGCCCAGCATGCCAAACCTTTTTAGCTGTGCCATCGCTATTAGCAATACTTTCTACACGACCAAACAGTGGGATTTCTTGTACTGCTTCAGGGCGACAGACTTCCCAAGGGTTGCCATATTCACGCCATTCATCAGGCGTTTCAATTTGACGACCTTGGTGGAACTGTTGTTTAAATAAACCATGTTCATAATGAATGCCATAACCCACCGCATTAAAATCCATGGTGGCTAAAGAATCTAAAAAGCAGGCGGCTAAACGACCTAAGCCGCCATTACCTAATGCTAAGTCATGACCTTCTTCAAAAATATCTTCAAGCTCTAAACCTAGGCTTGCTACTGCTTTTTGGGCAACAGTAAACAAATCTAAATTATGCAGATTATTTGAAAGCATACGTCCCATTAAATACTCTAACGATAGGTAATTAATGGAGCGGGTTTTATGTTCTTTATGGTAGGTATTGGTTGCTGTTAATTTTTCATACACTACTTCATTAACAGTAAGGCACACGGCTCTTAATACTGCAGTAGGGTTTTCGCTAAAGTCATCTTGTGATGAGGTGAAATTTAAATGCTGTAATACTTTCTTTTTAAACTGCGCTGCTGTTAACGGCTTTTTCATTGCTGTTACCATATTATTCGGCTCTCGGTTAATTAGTCTAATACCCTATAGTCGGGTAAACATTCAGTCGTTAATCAGTATTTGTATTTACTGTATTACTATTGCCATGCTCTTGGGATGAATGCCTAAAGCAATATTGACTGTATAAAAAACGGCATTGTGAATTAATGTATATAAAGTTACGTTAACTTGACGTTTTTGTGCAAACTTCTACATACGTATGCATAGCAAAAAAGCCCTGCATACGTATGCAAATTGCATTTCATTAGCATTAATATCGGCATTCATTGTTTATGGATAGTCTATTAGCAACATCTAAACAGCATCTGCACAACTGAAAGTTATTAATGCATACCGTATTCAAGGCAATAATATTAATATATATAAGGATATTGAAAGCTAAGGCACTAAATAGAATTGAATTATGCTAACGTTACATTCACAATAATTTCTTTAAAACTTAGCTAGGAATGACGTAATAATGCCTTCAGAGAATTTCACTAATGAAGCCCTGCAGAGTCAGACGATACCCAAATTATCAGAGCTAACGTTTGCACCATTAGCGACTAACTATGCTATTACGCATCGTTTAGTGTCGCTCTGTGTTACAACCTCACTGATGTTGATTCTATTATTTATATTGAAACAACCTTTTTGGTCTCTACCTAGCGAGTTAATAAAAGTATTAGATGTGGCCTTATGGAGTGTTGGCACCATTGGCTTACTAAGATATTTGTATTGTTATTTTGCCGATCCCAAAAAAACCTATGCGCTGCGCGAGCAAGATATCAGTTATCAATGTGGATTAATTTTTAGTAAAACGGTGAGCCAACCAATTCTCAGAGTACAGCATGTAGAATTAAAACGAGGACCTATTGAGCGTAAAGTGGGCTTAGCAAGCTTACAAGTATTTAGCGCTGGCGGAGCTATGCATACATTTGAAATTCCGGGACTTGAGTATCAAAATGCTGAAACTATCAGACAGTTTATATTGTCGCACAAGGATTTAAATCAGCATGGCTAAGCAACCAGCAGCAGAAAATCTGAATGCAGAACTCGCTGATACCCTAAACAACAGTAATAGCGACAGTCGCGCGACCACAGCAGATAGTAATGTAGACGTGAGTAGTACCCATCAGTGGCAACGTGTTTCACCTATAGCGTTAATCTACTTTGTGTTGTTTTTCATTAAAAATATCTTTGGCAATATTATTTATATAGCACCGGCGTTGCTGATTTTTTATAACAAAATCAGTGAAGACCCAAGTTTTTGGTGGCCGGTAGTTTATGGTATCGCGGGCATTATTAGCTTATCGGCATTACTGAGTTTTTACTTTTTTCAATATCGACTATCAAATCAGCAAATTGAAATCCGTTCCGGCGTTTTTTCTAAAAAACATATTAACTTACCTTTTTCTCGCATCCAAAATGTCGAGTTAACTGAACCATTATATTATCGACCATTTAACTATACCTGCATGCAACTAGACACAGCAGGATCGGCTAAACAAGAAGCTAAGATAGTGGCTTTAAACAAAACATTTGCCGAGCAACTAAAGGCTGAAATTTTAGCGGCACATGTTCAACAAACGCCAGTTCCCCCTACAACGAAATCAACAATAGGTCATGCATCATTAGATAGCACTCCGATAGATGATAATACCGAGAACGAAGTAGTAATCGACACTCGCAATCTTGATGATTTGGTGATCCACGGCTTAACCAATAACAGAATATGGATTTTTATTGGCGGTTTAGCGCCTTTTGTTGATCAAGTTACCGATAAGCTCGGCCAGTGGTTGCTGATATTTGGCTTTAATGTTGAACAATATTTTGAATTTGAAGGTAAATCAGGTTGGCAGATAGCGAGTACAGCGCTTTCTTTAACATTAATGGTAATGATCCCTATGACCATATTTTCAATCATTGGCTCTATCATTGCGTTTCATAACTTCACTCTAAGCAGGTCTGGCGATCGCTATATTCGCCGCAGCGGTTTATTCACTCGCACCGAAGTAACCATGCGTTTATCAAGACTACAAATGATTGTACGCCAGCAAGATTGGTTAGATGTAATACTTGGCAGAATAAACCTAAAGTTTGAGCAAAGTAACGCCAACGTTAAACAAAACCAGCCAGGGCAATTATCAAATAAAATTATCGTGCCTTCGGTCACTAAAAAAGAATGCCAAACGTTAATTAATGATGCTTATCCTGACAATAATGTCAGTAACGTCGTTTATCAACGGGTAAGCATTCGTTTGCTAATACGTAACCTACTATTATTTTTATTACCTGTTTCTCTAGTCGTTGGTTGGTTAGTAAATGCACACCAACATAATACAGCATTAATTTTAGTTGTGGTCGGCAGCAGCATTTTAGGCCTATTAATGTTGATGAGTTATTTACGTTGGGGCTTTGCTCAAGACGATAATTTTATTTACGTGCGCAAGGGCTGTATGGGTGTCGATTATTATTGTTTTCCAAGATATAAAATCCAACAAACGGCCTTTAAACAAAGTTGGTTTTTGCAACGTAAACAACTGTGTTCAATTCAATTTGTACTTGCCGCTGGCTCTATAGATATTCCATATTTAACCGAACAAGATGGCTTAGGATTAATTGATAGCTGTTTATATGAAGTGGAGTCTAGTAAGCGTAATTGGATGTAGTGATCGGTCTATCAATTCATTAGGTCCCACAATATTGAAGGTTGAATAATACTGAAGCAACTATCGAGATGTGAATGAGCGACCATCCCTTCACTACAAATTTAACGTCATGACATGCATGGATGCATTAATGCCACGATCACATGGAAGTACAAGGATGTGCTGAATTAGAACAACGCAGGAGCAGTTGTCGAGATGAGAAAGAGTGGTCCATGACCAAATTTGCATACCGACATGACATGCATGGATGCATTAATGCCACGATCTCATGGAAGTACAAGGATGTGCTGAATTAGAACAACGCAGGAGCAGTTGTCGAGATGAGTAAGAGTGGTCCTGTCGGCCGTCGATTTTTTGCCATCCATGGCAAATCGACATACCTTCATCCCTGAAGGTAAAAAAAGGGAGAGCTATTGCTCTCCCTAAAAAAACCTCGTTGTAGGCGAATAAAACGAGGGAAAATCTAAAATCTTAAATCTTAAATCTAAAAACTATAAAACGTATTTTGCTGAAAACTGTGCGTATAAAGACTCAGAATCTTGATCATCAACGACATAGTTACCCACTTCAAAGCCATACGATAATTCTTTGGTGTAGTTTTTGAATATATTGACACCATAATGGCTACGGTCTCGATCGCTTTCTTCGGTAGTTGTATTACCAAAGAATACTGATGTTCTCACCGTTTCAGTCCAAAAATGACGATACGCTGCCATTACTGAAGTAGACTCTTCCACTTCGCCATTATATAAATCAGTCGCAGCAGTAATACCGACATAACGCCCTAAATTACCCGTGCTAACAGAGAAACGGATGTCATCTTTTGCAAAAACGTTAATCTTACCCGCAACCGATATACCTACTGCAGACTCTGTATCTTCATCACCGGTGGCATCTATAACATTAAGCACCCGTGCTAAACCCGCTACTGACACATTACCCCAGTCACCTTTAAAGCTATATTTTGCGATTAAGTCCGGAAAATCATCATTTGCTGGATCAGGTGTTAGTTCTGGATTGTCCTCACTACCCCAGGTCTCAGGATTTTCGATTGCTAATTCTAAGCCACCGTTGGTATAACGAATTAAGGTATTACGAACGAAAGCTTCAGCAACTTGAGGGCCACCAAAATCTGCTGTTTCCGCTAATGAACTGGTGTTCATAAATGTGGTCCATGTTTGACCAAACGTAAACTTTTCATATTTAATAAATGCATGACGCATACGAGGGTTTGACGAATTAGAGATAACTTCGTTACCACCACCGCCATAAAAGTCCATTTCGATAAAGCCGGTTACATCACCATGAACAAATTTTGTATTGATACGTGATTCATTAGCAAATAATTTGATTTGCGATTTATCCTCGCTACCGCCACCGCTACCAATCCAAAAGTCACGATAAGGCACATCACCATCGGTATAGCGTGCATCAACTTTAATGTAGCCACCAAAAGTGATGCTATCAGTTTCGTTAATCTTAAAGGTATAACCTGCTTGTGCACTACCAGCTAATAAGGCTAAACCGGTTGCTAAAGCTATTTTATTTCGTTTTAACATTTTCCTGCTCCCCATCGTCTTTCAAGGTAGAACTGCAAGTATCCCTTCAAGCGATTTTATATTTATTGTAAGGGCTTAATGCCCCATTATTTTAGTTTGGTGTTGGTTTTCTATTACTTTAATTTATACCAGCCAGCATAACTGACTGGTATTGCTACCTTTATTGCAATGAATTAAGCATTACTCTTCGAGTGTACTTAAATCACCTTCGTCTTCCCCTAAAGCTCTTGCTTTAAGAACACGGCGCATAATTTTTCCTGAGCGTGTTTTCGGTAATGATTCAATAAACTCAACGGACTCTGGCATGGCTATTTTGCCCATTTCGGCGCCAACGTGAGCTTTTAACTCGAGTGCTAATTTATTGTCACCAACCACGCCCTCTTTAAGCATTACATAGGTATGGATTGCGTTACCTTTGAGCTCATGTGGTAAACCAATGGCAGCGGCTTCAGTAACTGATGGATGACTCACTAATGCACTTTCAATTTCAGCAGTACCCAAGCGGTAACCACTTACTTTTAATACTTCGTCAATTCGACCAATAACCCAAATGTAACCGTCTTCATCTTTTTTGGCACTATCGCCGGCTAGGTAACACCATTTGCCGTCAACCTTGCTCCAATATAAATCTTTATAACGCTGTTCATCTTTAAATACGGTTCTTGCCATACCAGGCCAAGGGTTGTTGATCATCAACTTACCTTCTTCGTTTGGACCAACTTCTTTACCTTCGTCATCAACGATAGTAATTTCGTTACCAAAGAAAGGTTTAGTAGCAGAACCTGGCTTAAGAGGTGTGATTGGCAGTGGACAAATCATGAATCCACCCGTTTCAGTTTGCCACCAAGTATCGATAATTGGACATTTATCGTTACCAATCACATGGTGATACCATTTCCATGCTTCAGGGTTGATGGGCTCTCCCACACTCCCGAGCAGTCGTAAGCTTGATAAGTCATGCTTCTGCGGCCAGCGCTCACCAAAGCGCATTAAACCGCGAATAGCTGTTGGTGAGGTATAAAGAATATTGATGCCGTAGTTTTCAACAATTTGCCACCAACGGTTCGGGTAAGGATAGTTAGGCGCTCCTTCATACAACATAATGGTTGCGCCATTAATGAGTGGCCCATAAACGATATAACTGTGACCTGTGATCCAACCTGGATCGGCTGCACACCACCATCTGTCTTGTGGTTTAATATCAAATGCCATACGATGAGTTGTTGAGGTATAAACAGCATAACCACCATGAGTATGTACCATGCCTTTCGGCTGGCCTGTGGTGCCTGATGTATACAGAATAAAGAGTGGGTCTTCTGCTTCAGTTTTTTCTGTTTCGCAACTTGAACCGGCAATAGGTAATGACTTTAAATCATGTAACCAAAAATCTCGACTTGGCTCCATTTCAACATCAAGTTCGTTATTTTTAACACAAATACAGACTTCAATACTTGGCGAGCGTTTCATCGCTTCATCGGCAATTGACTTTAAATCAATTTGTTTACCACGACGCCAGCCACCATCGGCAGTAATAAGTACGCGTGAATGTGCATCATCAATACGAGACGCTAAAGCTTCAGTACTAAAGCCACCATATACAACAGAATGTATCGCGCCAATTTTGGCACAAGCAAGCATGGCAAATACTAATTCAGGAATTTGCGGCATATAAATCGTAACGATATCGCCTTTATTTACACCCATGCTTTTTAGTACATTGGCAAACTGGCACACTTCACGATTTAAACCGTTATAAGAAAAATTACGTTTTTGACCGTTTTCACCTTCCCAAATAATCGCCATTTTATTACGATTAGCATTTTCTAGATGGCGATCAATAGCATTATGTACGATATTAATTTGGCCACCATCAAACCATTTATAAAGTGGCGCATTAGATTCATCTAATACGCTGTCCCATTTCTTATACCAACCTAGCGTGTCGGCTTGCTCTGCCCAAAAACCTTCGCGGTCTTCAACAGAGTATTTATACATGGCTTCGTAATCGCTCACATTGGCTTGATCGATTACTTCTTGTGAGGGATAAAATACTTCAGGTGTATTGGTGGCTTTCATCATTTTCTCCATAACTTTGTCTGGGCAGCAAATTTATACTGAAGATGCCCGAAAATATTCTTGTTATTAAAGGTAAAGAGAATTGTAAATTTTAGGTATTAGACCTAAGTCTAAAAAGGGCGAGGAAGGAGGTATACTTTAGTCTAATACATGGCTGATTCGACGAAAATATCCGTTAAATTTCTTTATTTTAACAAGAAATCCTTGAGAGGAGTCGCAAAGCCTTGTGGGTAATTACGCATTTGGGCCAAGAATAATTCAGCCGTAGCAACAGCGTCATTTAAGGCATTATGTTCATGATGAGCGGGGAGTCCATATGTAGCCCGTAAGTTAATCAAACGCAGTTGTGATGGATCATAATGTTGCTGACCACGGTCGAGCTGTTTTTTAGCAAGCACTAGAGTATCGATAATAGGAAATACTGGCGCCATACCATATAGCTGCAGACAAGCTTGAGTTAAAAAGCTTTTTTCAATATGGGCATAATGCACCAACATAACCTTACCCGCTAAATCGCTAAGCAACTGCGCCACCACATCTTTTAGTGCACCACCATTTTCTCTCTCAGTGTCAGTGATTTGATGGATAGCAACATTATCTTTTGCCATATTACCTGGGCAACAAATAATACTGTGCTGACTTTGTCCCAGCTTAATTAAGCCACTTTTTAAATTTACATAACCGACACTTAACAGTTTATCTTGTTTGGCATTTAAGCCGGTGGTTTCAAAATCTAGAGCTAAAATCTCAGTCCCGCCGATGCCCTGTTGTATATCAGGCATAGGCACTTTTAAAAACTCTTTTAATGGTCCTTCTGGCGCTTTTTTTAACAGTTTTTTGCGCTTCGCTTCTAAGCTAAAAAATTGACCAATTAAATGTTCTATCACAAGTTCTCTCTAATTAGTTATAGGTTGTTTGACGACTACTTTGCATAGTCTTTATGACTTTAAATACATCTTTTAAATGCTCGCGCTCGAGTCTTGAAATTTCTTTCGGTGCTAAATAATTATCAGGTTCAGCACTATCTAATAATTGCCTAGCCTGATGTTCTACTCGTAACGTACCTAAAAATTCATAAGCATCAATTAAATTAGCAGCAGAGGTTTTACTCAACGATTTAGTACCCGCTGCAAGGCGTAATCGTTCAATGGTATTCACCGCTTCAATGCCTTCAGATAAAGCATAAATACGCGCTAAATCAACAATAGGGGCAATGCCGTTATGTTTTAAGTCTAAGGTTTTTTTATTTTTACCGTTTGAAATAAGCACAAAATCACGGAAAAAACCAAGTGGTGGACGTAACTTCAAAGCGTTACCTGACATATGCGCGATAAATAATGTATTCGCTTGAGTTTTTTGCAACATACTTACTCGCACCTCAGTTAATAGCGAGGCATCACCGCATACAATCTTTAGATCGAAAAAAATACTACTGTTCATCAACGCTAGAGGTTCAGGTTTATTAATCCATTTATCAAAATATTGCTGCCAAACTTTAGCTGGTTGTCGCCACTTTTGATTAGTCGCCATAACATTGCCTGGACAGTAAATAAAATTACAGGCTGCCAAACCATCACTCACAAACTTTGCTAGGCGAGCAAACCAGGCATCATCTTCAGGCTGCATGTCATTTGATATAATCAAAGCATTGTCTTGATCAGAATGAGCAAACTGTTCTTGTCTTGCTTGTGAACCTGCCGCCAGCCATGCATATGGCACAGGAGCAGGGCCATATTGTTGTTCAGCCATGGTGATTAAGCGCATAGTAAAGGCATTAGTAATGGCACTAATAGTTTTGCCAACATTATCGGCGGTAGTGCCGAGTTTAGTCATACGAATTTGTAGCTTAGGCAATAACTCAGCAATTTTAGCGAGCTCAACAACCGTATTAGCTTTGCGTATGATACTGGCCATATTTACCGCATTTAAACCTTCTTGATTCATTAAATCGGTGACGGTTATCATCCCCACAAGCTGACCATCTTTGGTGACTGGTAGATGATGAATGTGTTGGCTGGTCATCTTAATTAACGCATCGTAAGCACTATAATTAATATCAATTAAGGACAAATTAGACGTCATTATATCGCTAACTGGTTGGCTAAAGCTTAAGCCTTCAGCAATGCATCTACGGCGTAAGTCTTTGTCGGTAACAATACCGGCAACACCACCATCTTGAACAACAACCAAACAAGAGAAGCTCAACTCAGTCATTTTTTTAGCGGCTTGTTGAATGCTATCAGTTGCTTCAATAGTTACCGCCGGCGCATGATAAAAATCACCTATTGAGGTGTTCATTAATGTAGAAGACATTATCGCTTCTTCATTAATACTGGCAACTTTATGCTGTAAGCGTTGCCCCGCAGTATTCATAAAAAAAGCTAATACCTCAGGGAAATCTTTGATAATAATTTTTAATTGCTGATAATCAAGCACACATAACAAGGTGTCTTCTTCAGGAATCACCTTGATACTATCTTGGTTATCGCCACGGCAAAAGACAGTACAAACATCGCCTTCACCATATTTGCCAAGTAATTCCTCATCGCCACTGTAATAGGCTAAAGCACCTTTACGAACAAAATATAAACAGGGTTGGTCAATACCTTGCGGCGGTAATTCTTCGCCGGCGCGTACATAACAAATACTAATTTGATTAATAATTTGCTCTATACACTCTTGTGATAATTGATTAAATGGCTCAATTACCTTGATAAAGTCATGGATATCTGCAAGTTCTTTGCTCATTTTACACCGCCACTAAAAATTCCCTTTTTTATTTGTAATGCAGTAGAGCAATTAACTCAAGAGAATAAACACCAACATAGACTAAAGAATGAAACATGAACTGATAATTAATATTTACCATTAAGCTCAAGTTAGCTTTTAAAAGTATTTTCTGAAGCTATTTGTCGCTGTGAAAAACTTCATGTGATCGTTTGACTAAAGCCGCTAGGCTTCTGTCTGAAAAAGTTTTGAGAAAGCTATTTGTAGCGGTGAAAAACTTCATCTGATCGTTTGACTAAAGCCGCCAGGCTTCTGTCTGAAAAAGTTTTGAGAAAGCGATTTGTCGCGATTAAAAACTTCATGTAAGACTAAAGTGCAATACTTTTAATATAAGTTCGTTGATAGGGTGTCAATAAGAAAAAGATTTTGCATATGCTTTCATTCGTATGAATATGTTTTTAATAGCACTAATCATTGAAACCATACGCAACTCTTATTTCCCAATTAGTATTTATTACAATTAAAGATTAATAACGATAATAAAAAATCTTCAAAGAGGAGAGCATTGTGGAAAGTGAAACAAGTTATTGGCAGGAAAACATCCGCCTTATACTCATCTGCTTAGCCATTTGGTTTGTTGTATCATTTGGTTTTGGCTTGCTATTAGTGGAGCCCCTTAACGAGTTCCGTGTAGGTGGCTACAAACTCGGATTCTGGTTTGCACAACAGGGTTCAATTTATACATTCGTAGGTTTAGTTTTCTGGTATGCAAGACAGATGAATAAACTCGATAAAAAATATAATGTAGAGGAATAATAATGGATGAGTTAAAACTTTATACCTACATTGCCGTATTCGGCTCGTTTGCCGTTTATTTTGGCATAGCCTGGTGGGCTCGTGCGGGTACAACGAGTGAATTTTATGTAGCTGGTGGTGGTATTACGCCAATGCAAAATGGTATGGCGATTGGCGCCGATTGGATGAGTGCAGCGTCGTTCATTTCAATGGCCGGTCTTATTGCCTTTTTAGGCTATGGTGGTTCAGTATTCTTAATGGGTTGGACGGGTGGTTACGTGCTACTTGCAACCTGTCTTGCACCCTACATGCGTAAGCATGGCAAGTTTACCGTGCCAGAATTCATCAGCGATCGTTATTACTCAAAAACAGCACGTATTGTTGCCGTCGTTTGTTTAATTATTGCGTCTCTTACTTACATCATCGGTCAAATGAAAGGTGTAGGTGTAGCCTTTTCTCGCTTCTTAGAAGTTGAGTATGCTTTAGGTCTTTACATCGGTATGTTCGTTGTATGGGTTTACGCAGTACTTGGTGGTATGAAAGGTATTACGTACACGCAAATAGCTCAATATTGTGTACTTATTTTTGCTTACACAATTCCTGCTGTATTTATTTCATTGCAACTTACTGGTAACCCAATTCCACAACTTGGTTTAGGTTCAACTCTTGCCGATGGTAGTGGTGTTTATTTACTAGATAAATTAGATCTTGTTGTTACTGATTTAGGCTTTAACGAATACACCACAGACAACATGGGCGGCACAGTAAACATGTTCGCTTATACGTTGTCACTAATGATTGGTACTGCTGGATTACCTCACGTTATTATGCGTTTCTTCACTGTGCCTTCTGTTAAAGCAGCGCGTCAGTCAGCAGGTTATGCCTTAGTATTTATCGCTTTACTTTACACTGTCGCTCCAGCTGTTGGCGCTATGGCACGTTTAAACTTAATGAACACTATTGAGCCAGAAGCTGGTCAACATATGGTTTATGAAGAACGTCCACAGTGGTTTAAAGATTGGGAAAAAACTGGTCTATTAAAGTTTGAAGATAAAAATGGTGACGGTAAAGTTTTATACACTGCAGACGCAGCAACCAATGAAATGGTTAAAGTTGACCGTGACATTATGGTACTTGCTAACCCTGCTATTGCTAACTTACCTAACTGGGTTATTGCACTTGTAGCAGCCGGTGGTTTGGCCGCAGCACTGTCAACGGCCGCAGGTTTATTGCTAGCAATTTCATCCTCAATTTCCCATGATTTAATGAAAGGCGTACTTACGCCTGACTTATCGGAGAAATCGGAACTGCGAGCCAGTCGTATTGTTATGACAATATCAATTTTGGTCTCTGGTTATCTCGGGCTAAATCCGCCTGGCTTTGCCGCAGGAACGGTAGCGCTAGCCTTTGGTTTGGCTGCATCGTCAATATTCCCAGCGTTAATGATGGGTATATTCTCGAAGAAAATCAGTGGTACAGCTGCTATTGCCGGTATGTGTTCGGGTATAGGTATTACTATGCTATACGTGTTCCAACATAAGGGTCTTATGTTTATTCCTGGTACTTCGTTTATGGGTGGCATGGAACAAAACTGGTTCTTTGGTATTTCACCAAACGCGTTTGGTGCGGTAGGTGCGATAGTTAACTTTGCTGTTGCATTTGCAGTAACAAAAGCAACTGGTCCTGCTCCTGAGCATATTCAACGTTTAGTTGAAAACATGCGTTGTCCAAAAGGTGAAGTTGGTTCAGCTCACGCTCACTAACATGTAACTTAATATAAAAGACTCCTACGGGAGTCTTTTTATTTTATTCGTTAAGCTAGTAACTTTATAATAACAAGCAATTCCATTGACTTGCTATTGCCTTAAGGCAAATAACCGCGATAATAAGTCAATGAAATTTCAATGTTCAATTTTCAATTTTCAATTTTTAACTCTCGATTTAACAATGGATATTAAGGACCTAATATCATGAACAAACATACTAAAATGGCTATTTTAATCGCCCCTGTATTAGCAATTGGTGCTTATATTGCGTCTGATTTCTATTTGGCACACGAAGCCGACCAAACAAAAATTATACAACTGAGTATCGAAACTACTTGCGATGTATTGGCTAACAAATGCGTGCTAGCGAACGGTGAATTTAAAGCCAACGTTTATGACGAACAAGGAAAAACAACGATTAGATCGACATGGCCACTTGATAGTGGCACCTTGTTTTTGGTTGATTCTTCAGATCAAGCCACCGCTTATCCATTACAAATGAGTGACTCTCCATATGTATGGTTTAGTGAAACGCCACTAAGAGACAATATAACCGCCCAAGGTGACACTCATAAAATGCGCTTTGCACTGAAAATAAAAGGTGGTCAATACATCAGTGAGTTTTATACCCAAAATGGTGGTTAACAGTTATAGTAGTGAATAATAACAATTAAAATAATGAGCGCGGCATAGATGTTTCAGCATTGGCAATTGGTCACTATCAGCTTACTTTACATAGGCTTACTATTTTTAATCGCCTATATCGGTGACAAGTATCGCCATAAGATTTACGGCAATATCAAAGCGATCATTTATGCCCTCACCTTAGGTGTATATTGTACGTCCTGGAGCTTTTTGGGCACCACCGCCCAAGCTTCAACCAATATATTTTCACACTTACCTATTTACTTAGCTCCAATCCTGCTGTTTATATTTGCTTGGCCCTTTATTCAGCGCATTATTAGAGTCAGTTTAAAACTTAATTTAACCTCTATTGCCGATTTACTTGCCGCCCGCTTTGGTAAGTCTCACAATCTTGCCATTCTTGTCACCATTGTTGCGTTAATCGGCACCTTGCCTTATATGGCATTACAATTAAAAGCCATTGTTTATTCATTTCAACTGTTAGAAATGGAGAGTATTCTCAGCTCTTGGCAATTAGCCCTAGCCGCCTCTGTTTCCCTCGCCGGATTTACTATCGTTTTTGGTATTCGCAACATCGATGTAAATGAGTGCCATCCGGGTGTGATGCTAGCTATTGCTTTTGAATCCTTAGTTAAAGTTTTGGCGTTTATTGTTGTTGGCGTATTTGTTTGCTTTGTATTGTTTGAATCTCCTGTCGATATTTGGCAACAAGCCAATATTGATTTATCAGAGCAACTATCAATGCCGAACATTTCGGCCATGGTAGGTATGATCATCATCGCTATGGCAGCCTTTTTATCATTACCAAGACAGTTCCAGGTAATGGTGGTAGAAGCTAGAGATGAGCAAGACAGTAAGTATTCCCGTAAAATATTTCCCTTATATATATTGGTTTTTGCGCTATTGGCAATTCCTCTTGGTTTGGCGGGTGAAGTTTTATTTAAAGGTGACGTTGCCGCCGACTCTTACGTATTATTACTACCCGGTTTAGGTCAGCAATACTGGATCACCTTACTGACCTTTTTAGGCACAATATCGGCAGCAAGTTCAATGATGATCATATCGGCAATCGCGCTAAGTACCATGCTTAGTAATGAAATTGTATTTCCATTAATTTTTAAAAGCAGCAATAAACAGCACACTAATTATGAGCGTTTCCGTTTTAAACTATTAACAATCAGAAAAACATTAGTGCTATTGATCATGCTATTAGGCTATGGCGTATTTTTATTAGTATCACCTGAAAGACTCTCATCATTAGGTGAAATAGCCTTTGGCGCAATAGCACAATTAACACCGGCCTTAATTGCTGCATTTTACTGGCGTCATGCAAGTTTAACCGGTGTTTATAGTGGCATAGCAACAGGCTTCTCATTATGGCTGTTACTTAACTTCTTACCTAATTTAGGTTTATACCCACAACCTCTAAGTGACATATCTTTATCGGTGAACACCAGCTCAACGCTCATAAGCTTAGGCTTTAACATTATTGTTATGTGGGCCATATCATTAATGAGCCGCCAAAGTGTCCATGAGCGAGTTCAGGCTGCATTTTTCTCTGAAGACACCAATGATTTACAACACATACCCCAGAAAAAACAAAAGATAGAACGTTCAGAATTACAACTACTATTAACTAACTTTGTGGGTGAGGCGAGAGCCAAAAAAAACTTTTTAGAGTTTGATATTGAGGCACAAAAAAACAACTTTGAAGATACCATTTATCATCAGAAATTAATTCAGCACAGTGAAGCAACGTTAGCCTCCATAATGGGTTCATCCTCCGCTAAACTCGTTATAAAATCAGCCATGCAAGGCCGTAACATTAATCTAACTGAATTAGCACAATTAGTTGAAGAAACCTCATATCAACATCAGCAATTTAACCAAAACATATTAAATAGTGCCATCGAGAACGCTAGTGAGGGGATATCAATTATTGATAACCAGTTGAACTTGGTGGCTTGGAATAAAAAATATTTACAACTATTCAACTACCCTAATAATATGATTTATGTTGGTAGCCCGATTGAAAATTTAATTCGATTTAATGCCCAACAAGGTTTTTGTGGTGATGGCGACATTGAACGAGAAGTAGAAAAACGTCTCAATCACCTGCGTATAGGAACCCCGCACGCCTCCGAGAAACAACACATCAACGGACAAGTCATTCGTATTGAAGGTAATCCATTACCTGATGGTGGGTTTGTAATGATCTTCAGAGATATAACCACATTTAAACAAGCCGAAAAAGTGCTTAAAGAGGAAAACCTCGACTTAGAAGGTTTAGTTGCAGAGCGTACGCAAAAGTTAGAATTGGTTAATAACGAACTGGCTTTAGCACGCGAAAAAGCAGAGTTAGCGAACACTAAAAAAAGCCAATACTTAAAAGCTTGTAGCCACGATTTAATGCAACCCTTAGAGGCTGCCCGCCTGTTTACATCGGCCCTTGCTGATGAAAACAAGCTTAATGAAAAACAACGCCGACAAGTCGACAATATTGACCAAGCATTAAAGGTAGCCAATGATTTATTGTCTAATTTAAGCGAAATCGCCCGCATTGAAGGTGGCAATATAAAAGCCAATATCGAGGTGTTTTGTTTGAACGATATTTTCCATCAACTTGAGCAGGAATTTTCGGCAGCAGCAAATGAACATCAAGTTGAATTTAAGGTGTTTTCGTCTCATCATTGGGTCACAACAGACAAGCATTTATTGCGCCGTATACTACAAAACTTACTCACCAATGCATTTCGCTATGCAAGTCCAGGTAGAGTGTTATTGGCCGCTAAATTATTCGATGACAAACTTAAAATTCAAGTGGTTGATAATGGCCCAGGTATTCCAGCAGAGCAGCAACAACTGGTATTTGAACAGTTTACCCAGCTCCATACCGGTAACAGTCAAACGGCAAAAGGATTGGGCTTAGGTTTAAGTATTACGCAATCGTTAGCTCAGATATTAGATTGTCCATTAGATTTACAATCGGAGCCAAACCTCGGTTGTAATTTTTCTATCTCAGTTCCTAAAGCTGAACCACAGGCTGTATCAGCGCCAATATCGACGCCTAAAGTTGGGCTGCAAGGTGTATCAGTATTGTGTATTGATAATGAACCACAAGTGCTCGAAGGCATGGTGCAATTATTAACGGCCTGGCAGTGCAAGGTTTATAGCGCCCGCACTATAGATGAAGCAACAGCAGTATTTAATCGCCAAGGTAATAGCATTGAAATTATATTAGCCGACTATCAATTGGATAATGATGAAAATGGCTTACAATTAATCACCCAGTTAAGACAACTCGCTAAACGTCAAGTCCCGGCGATATTAATTACCGCCACTACAGAGCATGATATTGAAGATAAAGCGCGAAACGCGAATGTTGGTTATATGCGGAAAATGGTTAAACCTGCGGCTCTAAGAGCTATGATGAGTGCAATGCTAGCAGAGTCATTGCATGATAATTACTCTCCAAAGTAACAGTTTAAGAGAGTATTTGAACACGGGCTAAATATTAGCACCGGCATTACATGATAATTACTCATCACAATAACAGTTTAATAGAGTAGTTGAGGGTGGGCTAAATATTTGTACACAAAAAAACAGCAATTATTTGCTGTTTTTTAGTTTAAACGGATTAATATAATGGTCAGAATAAGCCTGAATTAATATGTGCTCTAGATTAAAGGTTAAGCTCTTGAGAAAACTCAGTTGCGCTCAAGTCTAACTGGCCTAATACAATCACCGCTTGCGTTCTATTGCGCACATCTAACTTTCTAAAGATAGCGGTGGCATGCGCTTTGATTGTTGCTTCTGATACATTTAAATCGTAGGCTATTTGTTTATTTAGTAAACCTTCAGCAAACATCAATAGTATTTTATATTGCTGCTGGGTAAGGCTAGCAATACGCTTTGCAACTAAAGCTTTACTGTCTTGTTGATTCGCTTTAATAAATTCTTCTGGGGTCCACAACTCACCAGAAAGTACTTTATTTATGGCTGCGAAAATATTGGCAACATCTGTTGATTTAGGAATAAAACCTGCTGCGCCGTATGTCATTGCTTGCGTAATAGTATCAATATCTTCATAAGCTGAAACAACAACCACGGGAATTTGTGGAAAGTGCTGACGAACGTGAATAAGCGTATTGAAGCCGTGCGCCCCAGGAATATTCAAGTCGAGTAATAATAAATCGGCATCACTATCGCTAATTAGAACTTTATCAAGTTCTTCAACAGTTTCTGCTTGCAACCATTGCGTAGTAGGCATGCGTTCTTTCAGCGTTTCTAATAACGCTTGCCTAAATAATGGGTGGTCATCTGCAATTATTACTTTATCCGGTAAAAACATATTTTTCGTCCATATTATATTTCCATAATCATTGTAAGGCTTTTGTTGCAAAAATGTTATAAGACTTTAGGCTAATAGTTAATATTATAGTTAATAGTTCGAAAATTAACGGAAATTAGTGGTTGGAACATTAGGTTTAATGCCTATCATAGCAACTTCGAGTACTATCTAGCTGATCCCATAAATAAAGATCTGAATCCTATCCGCCACTGCATTTGAACAAAGTCGCAAGCCAACGTCAGTCAGATATATCCAGTGCTATTGCAGTCGTTTATCCTTATATTCTAACGCATACCTTCCTATGCCTAACCGTTATAATTTTTCATATTGCTAAGATCCCTTATTGATAACACCCCTACTAAAGTCTATATCGATACATATTGACTCATTATAACTGCATGTGTAGTGTAGCTAATTCGATACGTTTAGTCTCATTTTGTAATTAACGTGAAATTTAACCAACCACCGGATTAGCAATTATGAATCAAATAAGTGAAACAGATGAAAAGCCAGGCCCTTTGTCAGGAATTACCGTGTTGGATTTCTCTCGTGTGCTGGCAGGACCTTATTGCACTATGGTTTTGGCGGATCTTGGTGCGCGGGTTATTAAAGTTGAAAGGTTTGGTACTGGCGATGATACGCGTGCATTTGGGCCTTTCGTTGGCGTTGATTCAGCCTATTTCATGTGTTTCAATCGCGGTAAAGAAAGTATTTCTCTGGATATTAAATCACCACGCGACCGTGAACTACTAGAACGCCTGTTGGATAGTTGTGATGTGGTGGTCGAGAATTTTCGACCTGGTGTGATGGAACGCCTTGGTTATGGGCCGGAACGCCTTGAAAAAACGCATCCCCATATTATTTACACGTCTATTTCAGGTTTTGGTCACAGCGGCCCATTTAGTGAATTGCCAGGCTACGATATGGTGGTACAGGCCATGGGCGGGGTGATGAGCCTGACTGGCTGGCCAGATGAAGAGCCAGCTCGGGTTGGCACCAGTTTTGGTGACTTAGGTGCGGCACTCTTTGGTGTTATTGGTATCTTGTCGGCACTCTATAGTCGAACACGTGATGCTCAAGGAACTCGAGTCGATATAGGGATGCTAGATTGTCAGGCGGCATTGATGGAAACTGCACTAGCACGTTATGACGTGGAAGGGATTGTGCCAACACGTACCGGTGACAATCATCCATCGCTTGCACCCTTTGAAACCTTTGCAGCAAAGGATGGAAAGTTCGTGATCTGTGCCGGCAATGATACGTTATTCTTGCTAATGATGGATGCTTTAGGCTCTCCTCAAATGGCCTTAGAAGAACGATTTTTAACCAACGACTTACGCGTACAAAATCGTAAACAATTGGTTAAAGATGTTGAGGAAATAACACTCATCGAGCCAATGCAACATTGGATTGATGCCCTCAATGAAGCTGGAGTACCTTGTTCCCCTATAAACACCATTGATAAATTATTTACCCATCCACAACTTTTGGCCCGCAACATGATCGTTAAAGTGAAAGGCGAAAACGACAGAGCAATACGAACGGCCGGTAACCCAATCAAGATGAGCTCAGTATCAGAAATTGACCCCGAAGTACCGCTCAAGTCGCCAGCGCTTAACGAGCATCGCGAGGCAATCTTAGAAGAATTGATGGCCAACAACGGTGCGTATGCGCCGACACCACACCCTCAGGAGAATTCGGATGATATTTAGCTACAGACCCACGCCGAAGTCATTTTTGCAACTTAACCCTTAATATCCCAGAAGAGAGAGTCGAATTATGAAAACCAAAGACAGCGTAAAACTTAAGCCCGTCGATACTGAGCACGAAAGTAAAGAAATCAAACAAAATGCCGAATCTGTAGCTGACGCGCAACCATCGGTAGCAGCAATGGAAACCATATTGGTCGAACGCCGTGAACGGGTAGGTATGATCACCCTTCATCGACCTAAAACCCTAAATGCCTTGAGTCGACAACTTGCCAGAGAAGTTGTTGACACCTTAAAGGTCTTCGACGCGGACGACAATATTGGTGCGATTGTTATTACCGGCAGTGCTCGAGCATTTGCCGCGGGAGCAGATATTGAAGAAATGGCAAATCTGAGCTACGCCGAGTTTTATTGTGACGATATTTTTGCACCTTGGGATGAATTGCGATCAATCAGCAAACCGATCATTGCTGCAGTGAGTGGTTATGCTCTAGGCGGTGGCTGCGAGCTCGCCCTGATGTGTGACTTTATCATTGCCTCTGAAGATGCTCAATTTGGACAACCGGAAATTAAGCTTGGTATTTTGCCTGGCATCGGTGGTTCACAGCGCTTGGCTAATGCCGTCGGTAAGTCACTGGCGATGGATCTTGTCCTAACCGGTAGAACAATCGATGTTCATGAAGCAAAAGCTGCTGGCCTGGTGGCGCGAGTTGTGCCAGGTAAAGACCTGTTACAAACCACGCTAGAGGCGGCACACACCATTGCAGGGTATAACAGTCCTGCCGTACGTATGGCTAAAGAAGCGGTAAATGTAGCCTTTGAGACCAGTCTTACTGAGGGCATGCGCCATGAGCGCCGTTTATTCCAAGCAGCCTTCGCTACAGAGGGGCAGAAAGAAGGTATGCATGCGTTTATTGCCAAGCGAGCACCTGTTTTCCGTCATCGTTAGAAAAATTGCTAAAAAAATTAAATCGATGGGTAGTGTATAGGTCTTTGCTATTGAAGAAGGCACTACCCAGATGTTCAAAAAAATATATAGGAGTTGATATGTCTACTCAAGTTATTCTGCCGCGTATTATGCAGGTAGGTGAAGACGCTAGTCTGCAAATACCCAGCATATTAGTGAGCCTCGGCTGCAATCGTCCACTGATCATTACCGACAAGATGATGGTGCAACTGGGGTATGCCCGTCGTATTCAAGAGTGTTTAGGCGGCCATGATATTGGTGCCGATGTTTTTGACGATACCGTGCCAGAGCCCACGGTTAAATCCATTCAAGCAGGTGTTGAGAAGGCGCGAGAGGGTAATTACGATTGTATTATTGCCCTAGGTGGAGGTAGCCCAATAGATAGTGCTAAGGCTATCTCGATTTTGGCCAAGCATGGTGGCGTGATGCAAGATTATCGTTTTCCACGCATGGTTATAGAGCAAGGCTTGCCTGTCATTGCCGTACCGACTACTGCGGGAACTGGTTCTGAAGTAACGAGATTTACCATCATAACTGACGAAATCAGTGACGAGAAGATGCTTTGTGTTGGCATTGGTTTTATGCCCATTGCGGCGTTGGTCGATTATAAGTTGACCATCAGTTTGCCGCCACGGATCACCGCCGATACGGGCATTGATGCCTTAACCCATGCCATTGAGGCTTATGTCAGTAAAAAAGCTAATCCATACAGTGATAGCCAGGCAATTGCGGCGATTAAACTGATTGGACCAAACTTGCGAAAAGCCTATCACTTTGGTGAAGACCAAAGTGCTCGTGAAGCAATGATGCTTGGTTCAACCTTAGCTGGCGTTGCATTCTCTAACGCATCAGTAGCCTTGGTGCATGGTATGAGTCGCCCTATAGGTGCGTTTTTTCATGTGCCTCATGGTCTCTCAAATGCGATGTTATTACCAAGCGTTACGGCTTATTCGATCCCCGCCGCGCCACAGCGCTATGCAGATTGTGCACGAGCTATGGGTATAGCAACTGAGCAAGACAGCAATGAGGTTGCTAACCAAAAACTATTAATCGAACTTCGAGCATTAAATGATGAATTAGCGGTACCAACGCCACAGGAGTTTGGTATTAAGCGCGATGATTTCTTCGAGGTTTGTCAAACCATGGCCGAGCAGGCTTTGGCCTCAGGCTCTCCAGGCAATAACCCGATTGAACCGTCTATCAGCGACATGGTCGCTATCTACCAAGGGCTGTGGGATTAACTTCTGCCACTTACATTATTTTTTATATATTTAGGAATTATTTATGAATACTATCGGACACTTAATTAACGGTGAAATTAGCACCGACGCCGCTCGCACTCAAGATGTGTTTAACCCAGCAACGGGTCAGGCGATTCGACAAGTGGCACTCGCTTCTGTTGAAACTGTAGAGCATGCAATTAGTTGTGCTCAGGCCGCATTTCCGGCATGGCGTAATACACCGCCGATCAAACGTGCGCGAGTGATGTTTCGTTTTAAAGAATTACTTGAAGCCAATGCCGATAAAATCTGCCAGATGATAGGTGAAGAGCATGGCAAAATATCACATGATGCAGCCGGTGAATTACAACGCGGTATCGAAAATGTTGAATACGCTTGCGGCGCACCAGAATTATTAAAAGGCGAGCACAGTAAAAATGTTGGACCAAACATTGATTCATGGAGCGAGTTTCAACCATTAGGTGTTGTTGCCGGTATCACGCCATTTAACTTCCCCGCAATGGTGCCACTGTGGATGTTTCCTATGGCTATTGCTTGTGGTAACTGTTTTATCTTAAAACCATCAGAGCGTGATCCAAGCTCAACCTTGCTTATTGCTCAGTTATTAAAAGAAGCTGGACTACCCGATGGCGTAATGAATGTGGTTAATGGCGATAAGGTTGCTGTTGATGTGTTGTTGTCTGATCAACGTGTTAAAGCGGTTAGCTTTGTTGGTTCAACGCCTATTGCTGAATATATTTATGCCACAGCGAGCGCTAATGGCAAACGTTGCCAGGCTTTAGGTGGCGCAAAAAATCATGCCATCGTGATGCCAGATGCCGATATGGACAATGCTGTTAATCAGTTACTCGGTGCCGCATTTGGCTCTTCGGGTGAACGTTGCATGGCGTTATCTGTTGCCGTTGCCGTTGGCGACGTTGCCGGTGATGCCTTAGTTGAAAAAATGACTAAGGCGATGTCTGGCCTAAAAGTCGGTGCATTTAGCGATAGCAGCAATGATTTTGGCCCCGTAATTACTGGCCAGCATCGTGACAAGGTAGTGGGTTATATTAATCATGCACAGGAGCAAGGCGCAACTATTGTGGTTGATGGTCGCGAGCTGCAAGTTGAAGGTTACAAAAATGGCTTCTTTGTTGGTGGTACTTTAATCGATAACGTCACGCCTGAGATGGTGAGTTATAAAGAAGAAATTTTTGGTCCCGTATTGCAGGTTGTACGTGTGCAAACAATGCAACAGGCGATGGACTTAATTGACGCTCATGAATATGGCAATGGTACTTGTATCTTTACCCGTGACGGTGAAGCGGCGCGATATTTTTCTGATAACATTCAAGTCGGTATGGTTGGCATCAACGTGCCACTGCCGGTGCCTGTTGCTTATCATAGTTTTGGTGGTTGGAAACGTTCGCTGTTTGGTGACTTACATGCTTACGGGCCAGATGCGGTACGCTTTTACACTAAGCGTAAGACGGTCACCCAGCGTTGGCCTTCTGCCGGGGTTCGTGAGGGGGCAGAGTTTTCAATGCCCACGTTAAGCTAAGCCGAGCATAATTAAGATTGCGCTCACTTGTAAGCCTGATGGCTAGCCGGTCTAATTGATGGGCTAGCCTTTGTTTATTTAAGTTAAGTGATAGCTGTATTTGAGCCAGTTGTTGCTTGCCTATATGCGCCAGGCTTGCCTATAATGATCACGAAATTTATGACAGGAAATAAAATGACAGTTCAGCGAAGAGAAAAAGGCTCATCTATTACCCGGGTACTCGAAATCATCGAGGCTATTTCTCGTGCCGAGCGACCTATGTCACCCGCTGAATTAGCCTTTTTACTCGATATTCCTAAACCCAGCATTCATCGTTTACTACAACAACTTGAAGCGGATAATTATGTGCAAATTAATATGCGTGGCTTGTTGGTGCCTGGTGACCGAATGCATAGTATCGCTTTAGGGGTACTCCATAGTAGCCGCTTTAAAGCTTTACGTCAGGCCATCCTAAAAAAACTGACGGAAACAATTGGTGAAACCTGCGGTATCGCGATCCCCGATGGCACTGAGATGATCTATTACGATCGTGTTCAAACCAATTGGCCGTTGCGGATTCATTTACCTGTCGGTAGTCATACGCCGGTGTGGTGTACTGCCAGCGGTAAACTTTACCTAAGTTCTCTGCCCAAAGAGCGCCGTCTCAGGATAATCGGTAACATGTCACTGGATAAATTGGCACGTAATACCTTGACTGAGCCCAAATCATTAGAAAGTGAGCTGTTAAAGGTTCAGGCAAATGAGCTAGGAACAGATAACGAAGAATTTGTCGATGGTATGGTTGCCTGCTCGGTACCCATTAAAGATCAGAATGGTAAGATGTTTGCATGTCTTTTCACCCATGCTCCCGTGATCCGCAAAAGTTTAAATGAATTACTCGATTTTGAATCAGTATTGCGCCAGGCCGCCATCGAGTTAGGTGATCTACTCAAAGAGCAATAATCGACCAGCGATTGAAAACATCGCACTGTTGTCTCAACTTATTGTGCAATAAAGGTATCGATAAAATTTTCCCATTTTCCTGGAAAAACCTTTTGATCTTAAAAACCGCCACTCCTAATCGAGTTAGCATTACAACGAGCAATCAAGCCCAAACAATATAGCAAAATGCATTGAGGTAATTTAAAGATTAGTTTTTTGGTTCAACAATCAAATAAATTACGCTTGTTTCACCAATATTCAATACCTCATGCCACTCAACACCAGTTGAGGTATAACTGCTACCCGTTGCCAAAGAAACCTCACGCACGCCTTTACTACTTGTTAAACGCATTTTACCGCCAGATAATGCATAGCCAAAATGCGCTTTATGAAAATGACGTTCATGACCAACCCCTACTGGAAAAGTACAACGTAATACGCGTTGTTTGGCATCTTCATGCAGTAGCTCACATACCTTTTTTCCTTGCCAACCGGCAGCAAGTGGATCAGCTAAGTTATTGTTATCCGCCAAAGTGTTTATAGAGAAAAACAAACAAAAACTGGTAATGAAGTACTTTATAACTCGACATTTTTTCATCAATAAAATCCTAACTAATCTTTATAAAACCAAGCCCAATAGGGCAAATGCAACAACAAAAAATATGATGTGTAACTTAGTAAAACGTAATATCGCTAAGGCGATGCCAACCAATACAACGTCTACCATTGAAGTAATAGCACTTATAGCAACCGGTTGATATAAGGCGGCTAGCAACAAGCCGACTACAGCCGCATTAATAGCAGAGACGGCACCGGCAACCTTGGCTTTACTGGCCCAGTGATCCCAGCTTCCTTGTAGAGCTAAAATCAATAAAAATCCGGGTAAAAATATGGCTAAAGTAGCAAGTAATGCACCATAAAAGCTATGTTCTACCATGACTGTTGCGCCTAAGAACGAAGCCAATGTAAACATAGGTCCGGGTACAGCTTGCGCTGCCGCGTAGCCCGTTAAAAACTGATCAGTGGTAACACTGTCACCTATAGTTTGTTGTAGTAGTGGCAACACCACATGCCCGCCACCAAAAACTAAACTACCACTGGTATAAAAATCACTAAATAATTGTAACCATGCTGAGTGACTGGCAACCAAAGGCAAACCGATAAACAAGGCGACAAAAATAACAAAGGGTAGGCGAGAAAACTGAGCACTTGGTGTTTGAGCTATGGCCTTGGAAGAGTTTTCATCGTTGCTGTGCATTTGCTCTGCACGTTTAGCATAAGCAACATAACTGCCTATTGCGGCCGCAATTAACAATACCGCCATTTGAGTTAACAAACTAGGTAGAAAGGTTAAAACAATAGCGCTAAAAGCCGCGACAAATATCGTTAAAGAGCTTTGGCAAAACGATTTGAACATTGTTATTACGGCATCGGCGACAACCACAACAGCCAATAATTTAAAGCCTTTAACAATAGCCGTGATCAACTCATCATGAGCAGTTACGCCAAGAGATGTTGCGAGTAAATACAATAGTAAAAAAGAGGGCAGAGTAAAGCCAACAAAGGCAGCTATAGCACCACCTAGGCCAGCTTGACGATAACCTAATGCAAAACCAATTTGACTAGAACCGGGACCGGGCAAAAACTGACTTAAGGCAATTAACTTTGCATACGATGTTTGATCTAACCAATGTAAACGCTGTACAAAGGTTTTCTGAAAATAACCAATATGAGCAGCAGGACCACCAAAACTTACCATACCTAGCAATAAAAATCGCCAAAAAATGCCTACCACTTTATTCATGTTCGAGTACTCTGCTGTTATTATTCAATTGAACAACTTGGTATTATTGCAGACAAATATCAACAAGCTTAGCGTTTGTTAGGTTTTTTAAATCATTAACCGCTAATTCAATTTCTAAACCTCTGCGTCCGGCACTGACAAAAATAGTGCTGAACTTTAAAGCCGAGCTATCAATTACAGTGGCTAACAGTTTTTTTTGTCCTAATGGGCTTACCCCTCCAAGAACATAACCCGTTGTTCGCTGTACTATGTCTTTATCAGCCATCATCGCTTTTTTAGCCTTAACGCCTTTCGCCATTAACTTCATACTTAATGTTGCTGATACCGGTAATATAGCAACCGCAAGTTGCTTATTATCTAATTCAACCACTAAGGTTTTAAATACTTGTTGAGCAGCCACACCAAGTTTTTCAGCCGCTTCTAAACCATACGATTGCGCACTATCATCATGTTCATATTCATGTATTTGATGGCTGATTTTATGCTTTTTAGCTAAGTTTATCGCTGGCGTCACGGTTAATCCTGGTTACTTAATACCAATTTGGTTATGTATGTGGTCTACTTTTTCATGAGGAAAAATGGATAAATACAATGTATTAAATTTAGTAAGTAGTTATTCTACTTATCAATTTAATAAAGCAGTAGTTATTCGTTTTAACCATTAAAAATGAGCAGATATTTAATCAACTTGGTATCACTATTCGGCAGCTAATACGTCACATTTGTAAAATGCACTAGCGTCTTCACCAATGGCCGCAGTTAACTTAGGCAATAAAGTATTCATTTTATCGAATAAGGTCCAAGGCGGATTGATCACTATCATGCCAGATGATGTCATACCTCGCTCTTCGGTGTCTGCCGTTAATGCTAATTCGAATCGTTGGATATTTTTAATACCACTTTTTAATAAGCCATGTTCCATTTTGTCAATACGAGCGCGATCAACCACAGGATACCAAATAGCATAGGTGCCGGTAGCAAACGTTTTGTGCGCTTTAATAATGGTTTTAACCACTAAGTCGTAATCAGTTTTAATTTCGTAGGGTGGATCGATTAACACTAAACTACGGCGTGAGGCAGGTGGTAGCAAACCAATTAAACCTTTAAAGCCATCTTCACACTTCACTCTGACTTTACGACCATTGGCGGCGTTGTCATTAAGCAACTCAAAGTCGGCTGGATGTAGCTCATACAACCAAGCTCTGTCTTGTGCACGCAAAAAGTGCGTTGCGAAAATGGGTGAACCAGGATAATACTCTAATTTATCAGTAGTGTTATGCTGATTAATGGCCGCAAAATAGCTTGCTAATTCAGGCCAATCTTGCTGATTTAGTTTACCAATACCGTTGCTATATTCTTGTAATTTTGCGGCATGCTCAGAGGAAAAGTTGAATAATCCTGCACCAGAATGGGTGTCGATATAATCAAAGCTTTTATCTTTTTGAGTAAAGTGTTCTAAAATTTCTACCAGTACAATATGCTTGAGCACATCGGCGAAATTTCCAGCATGAAACGAATGGCGATAACTTAACAAAGAAAAGCTCCTAACGAGTATATTTAAGTGTCGTAATTATGAGTGTTTTCATCATTATCAGCAAGATTTTAACAAAAATAGCCAAGTTATAATGGCTTTATACCAAGCCTAGCTTAAAAAGGTGGTTGCAAAAATAGCTTCAACACTCGCTACGGTCATGCTGGCCAAATCATATTCTGCTGAGGAGCTAATGTCGCCCTCTTTATTGCCTAGTGCAACATCCACTTTAGTTGGCTTACTATCGTGCAACAAAAATACAATTTTTTTATTTTTAGCGACACAATCTATTGTAATGGCATCTGCGTTCATGCCTTGCTTGCGCAGATTTTTATCCATAATGCCCATAATTATATTTATGCTTTTATGGTTATTATAAAAATTATCATTTGCTTGCGCGACAATCTCAGACAGAGAATTTAACACTGGTTTCATTAATTTTATTACTTATTATTTAATACTTAATCTGTTGCGGATTCGTTCGGTTTGATTGGCTTCAAAGCGACAAATTCGTCTAAACATTCATACGAGCCCATTTCAAACTCCCGACAAACCCATGGTCGGTTTTCATAAATTGAACACATTAAGGTATCGCGATCGACAGCCGAGCACCAACCATCATCTAAACGTAACATTCTTTCACGTCCCCACTCATCAATATCAATATGCTCTTCAGGAACCCCTGTATCGGAAATAATCATCACCTCTAAACGACAACAACACGCCTTGCATTTTGCACAGGTAACTTCTGGCTCGGGTATGTTTTTTACTTTAATGGTCATAAATAATTTCACTAGGTTCAATTACAAACAGAATACTCTATATGAGACATTTTCTCGAGGTTCATTTAATCCTCTGCATAGGTTAGGCGTAGGTTTCAGTAACTCATTATGATAATTAATTTATACACTAGATTACCTTGTGGTATTTAACGACCTATTAATAGGTAAAATATCGTTGCTTATTAGGTTGGACGGATGAACACAAGCAACTGTATTTTGTCGGATTGCATATCTGATAGAATGCTATTTACGACCTGGCTCAAAGGTATCATATTTGGGTAATTGCACATCAAGATCTTCCCAGTTGGCTTTAGACGAAACGAAATTATGAGAAATAGGTCTTTCGACTATATCGGTATCAATAATTCCTAACCTTATTCTATAACGGCCAGGATCTTGTGCATTGGAACTGTATACCGGGGTACCGCAAAAAGAGCAAAAATGTCTATTTCGACCCGGTTTAAATGAAAAAATGCTTAAGCTATCTTTGCCAGATGATATTTCAAAGTCTGTTGCATTAATGAAACCATTGGTGGCAAAAGCTGTACCGCTATTTTTTCGACATAAAGAGCAATGACAATGAATAATATCACTTATTTTACCCATGATTTTTATTTCTACTTCACCACACAGACATTTCCCTAAGTACATAACTCGATATTGCTCCTGATACCTAATGCCACATTACGCGACTTAATATAATTGGTTATATTTGAAACAACAAACGGTTGTTTGTCCTTGTTTAACAGTTTTTTAGACAGCAATTGTAATGGTGTAATTTGCTTGACCATTATCGCCAGATTTAAAGGTACCCGTACCAGAAATACCGACTAATTTTTCGGTACCTGAGTTTACGACAATTAAAAAGTCACTACTCGCTACGCCATCTGCAAATTTACCGTTGTGCTGAATAATGAAGCTACCGGAATTTCCGTCAATAGAGCCGGTCACGGTTTCAAAGCCAACAAAAATAGCCACGCCATTAGGTGAGTATGACATAAGGTATTGAAGTTCACTTGCACCTTCAATATCTCCGCTATAGGTTTGAGCAACCTTTGCGTGAGTTTGCCTAGTACCATCAGCGTTTTCAACATACGGGGTTTCATCCCAGCCAGTGATTTGAAAAACACCGTGCAATTGATTTTTCATCTTATCTCCTATTTAGAATGGCTCATTTTACTCAATAATTTTTGACATAAAAAGACTGTGCAGATCTTCTGCATAATGGTCAAACGGATCACATAGGTGAAAGCCAAATTGTCTATAGAGTTGATGAGCGGGTATAAAAACATCCAAGGTGCCCGTTTCAAGGCTCAACTTTTTATAACCACGACTTTTTGCTTGATTGATGATGTGCACCAAAAGCTTACGTGCAACTCCATTTCGAAGATAGCGTGTTGATGTACGCATAGACTTTATTTCGCCGTGATTTTTATCTAGTTCTTTTAATGCACCACAACCGGCTAATTCATTATTAATCCATAAGCTCCAGAAAGTAACATCTGCTGATGCCAACGCTTTAAGATCTAAAGCGTGAACACTTTCTGGTGGCGAATGTAAAAGCATGTCCTGATGATGTTCCTTTAAAAGAGCAATGATCTCATTATTGTTTAATTCACCAATTCGAATATCCACCAACACCTCTGTTTCATGTGCGCCTAAAGGCTAAATATTGTTGGCTAACAATAAGTGAACGCAGTGAACAAAAAGCCAACTGCATTTTGTGCCGTTTATACGGCTTGTTATATTGATTGCTTTTAAGCATTATTTAATAATTGCAACGCCTGCAACTTCTAACACTGTTTTTGCCTCTGATCGCTCGATAACTTTCAATAATGTGGTTTGAATAGTTTCGTCTTTTCTAGCATCACCTTTACTCGTAAATTTTTGTTCTTGCGCAGCATCGCCTTCTTCCGAGATAAAGCCAACAACGACTTCAGTGGCAAAACTGTCTGAGTCACCAAAATAAGCCAGTGAAATTTGCGGGTAACCTTGAAATCCCTTTTTAACTCTCTTTGCTATACGTTTTGTCGATTTATCTAAATTCATAATAGGTATCCATAAAAAATAAAATGCCCAAATAACGGGCTAAAATGTGAAGAGGAAACCAGTCAATGGTTATGATCCCTAGTTAATTTGTTTGTGCTATGCAATTTAATAGGTAACTTCATACGCCATTGCATTGCACCTAATGTATAATTTACAGTTCATGTAATTACGACCACTTTGGCAGTGATCATAAACGATGCCATTACCACCTAAGCGTTGCGTTTTAGATCTTAGCACTTTATTTAAATCCTTTTCAGAAGGTAAAGTACCAAACCTGTCGTTTTGGCAATAATCAGTTTCTACAATGCCCAAATTAATTGCTTTTAATTGCCATATTTCATCTCGGCTATAAACATCAACAACGCTACTACGAATTTCTTTGCTCGCTTTTTTTTGGGCATAGGGTCCCAAGTTTGTATTAATCGAGCATGAACCTAAAAAAAGGCATAAAAATAAAATAAATGATTTCGATATAGTCACTACAAGTCCTTTTGAATATACGCCCAAATTAGGCAGTTTTTAAATACACAATGCTAACCACTAAAACCAACAAAACATACGCCAAAAATTGAATGCCGGCTTGGCGGTTTTTACTGGCAAGCCGGCATACTGTTTTATTGGAAATTCCTCGTAAAAGCTTTAAACCTTTAGAAGATACAAATACCAATGGGATTTTTATAAATGTTGGTGACCCCAAATCTTTCCAAACTTCAGGTTCAAGTGTTTTTACTGATTGATAATATTTATACTCAGCAACACCTGAACGCAGCATCAGCAATGCCCAGATGGAAATAATAACAACTGAAATTAACATAATCACTCCAAACAATTAGATAACACTCTATGTGATAAACACTTAACGTCCTATTAAACGGACAATGGTAGTAACCTATAGATGAATTTTATTTGTAAATACAAAAACTTAAGGAAAACTACGAAATTTAATATAACATTCGCCACTTTAAAAACACAACAGCTAAATTATCAACCACAAACGCTATTAGGTCACTATTTCCCTCCGGCTACATCTATAAATGAACCGGTAATATATGACGCTTTATCGCTTATTAAATAATGTATTGCAGATGCAACTTCACCAGGCTGACCGCCACGGTTTAGTGGAATAAACTCTTTAAGTCGATTAATTCTATCCGGTTCACCACCATCAGCATGCATAGTGGTATTTATAAAACCGGGGCGAACACCATTAACTCTAATATTTTCGCTCGCTAACTCAAGAGAAAGACCCGTGGTGAGCGTATCAATAGCACCTTTTGATGCGGCATAATCAATGTATTCATTTGGCGAACCTAAACGCGCGGCCGCGGAAGAAACATTGACAATAGAACCGCCAATGCCTTGATACTTTGAGGACATACGTTTAATGGCTTCGCGGCAGCATAAAAAATAACTCGTTACATTAGTGGTTAATATTTTATTGATGCGATCAGCCGTTAAATCTACAACGCGACTTTGCGGTAATAATATACCGGCATTATTGACCAATGCAGTAATAACCCCTAATTTATTATCAATTTCTCGAAATAAATCGACAACCTCAGCTTCGTTGGCAACATCAGCCTGTACCGCAATAGCATTACGACCCAGAGCTTTAATTTTGGCAACGACATTTAAAGCAGCAGCTTCATCATTTTTAAAATTAATACATACATCAAAGCCATTTACTGCAAGCTCTAGAGCAGTTGCTGCGCCAATGCCTCTACTTGCACCTGTCACTAATGCTACTTTCAATGAAAATCCTCTACGGGTTGCCTAACGCCACATTAAATGGCTAAATAAATGTTCAGCGCAGTGAATACAATTAACTGTATTCACTGCGTTTGCATGCTGTTAGCTGTTTTTTACTGACTCATGATCATACCAAATACCATACTGATCACCTTGCCATATAAGCCCATGATATAAATAAGCAGTCGCAAGCATGAGTATCCCGCCGGCCAGTGCGGCTTCACTTATAAGACCTAAACAACAAAAACCAAAGCCACTAATATGCCCTATAAGTTCAATTCTAGAGGCTGACTTCCTACTGGGCCGAGCTTGCAAAAAATTAAAAACAAACCAGCATTTCAACACAAAAGGTAACTGCTTCCAGTTATCGGTATTTTTATCTATCATAAATTTCTCCTGATTCAAGGTTGATACATCAACATCAAGTGCAGCAGCAAGACATTTAAGAGACTCTAAGCTCGCATTATGACCGCTTTCAATACGTTGAATGGTCCTAACATTTAAACCAGACATTTGAGCTAATTGCTCTTGCGAAAAATGACGGCTAATACGCAATTCTTTGAGAATCATTACACTTACCTCTGTACTTAAGAACCACAAGTATTCTTTAATTTTATCAGTGTCGGTTACGAATTGCCCCCGACATTAACCCGACAATTTAGGATCTCGACACTCATTGAGCAGCTATCGCCCGATTAACAGCCTTAAAATAGTTGGCTAGAATGGTTAATGAAGAAATACCGCCAATGCTATTTTGTTCGATAGAAGATGTTTATGTCACTTGGTATTATTTACTGTTTGCTTTTATCCAATGCTTAACCGGTACAACCCATTCGTCCATTGGTCGATAAAAAGCACCGTGTTCCTTACCTGTAGAAATAACAATTTCATCGAATGATTCAAGGTTAACACTTCTTTGCTGAAGCTTTTTACATGTACTGGCGCCATCCGATGTTTCATATACAGATAAAAGCGCGCCATTAGCTTTAATGTCAGAGTACTTAGCGGTAACAATACGACCGCAACCCGCAAGAAGAACTGTTTTAATCGGGGTTTTTGCCAAATAATGAGATGTAATGCTAGTAATAAATGCTCCGCGAGAGAAGCCTATAATAGTTATATGGTTACCATCCACGCCATTTTTTAATAACGTTCGAACATCATTAGCTAATGTTTCAGCATGCTTAAAGGGATCGGTTCCCTTGGGGCGATGGTAAGCAATTAAATTATATTCACGGTCAGACAAAGACTCTTTTATCGCTGGAAACTGATAAGTTCCCCACCTGTCATTTTTAGGCGTAGGATTTATGCCTTCAACAATATAACCATGAGAATAAAATACATACTTTTCATTGGCATTAATTTGCTCTGGAAAATGCTCATAAATTTCGCCAGAAAACGCTAATGGTGAAAAAAGTAGACTAATGAATAATAAAAATTTGATATTGATCATGCTGGGTTAGCTATATTCGACGCCAGTGCCAAATTTATTCACTAAGACAAAGAAATACATCACCATAAAGCCAGGAATTGCATGACAAAACATTGCAGGAAACCGAACCACTACAGCCTTACTGGGTATAAAAAAGTATGGATCAATTTTAGCAATGAATCGATAAATAGATTGCAGCACTGGTTTAAAATATTGCAGGGCAATGGCGACAAACTGAACTTCTAATAACAGTAAAAATAATTCTAAGCCAATTCCGTCAATAAACAAACCAAGCATAATGAATTCAGGTTTAAGTAGGAAAAATACCACCACCAAAAGGGTAGATATTTTCCAAAACGATTTTTTTATATTCATTTCAATCCTTAAAATATGGCGAACGTGTCAATAATAGACGGATAATTATTGGCTAAAATAGGGAGTAAATGGAACTCCGCCAAGGCTTAAAATGCTACTTTATTCGCTTATGCCACTTGGTATTATTATAATCACTTTACATCAAGATCAAAAACAACGCTAATTGAAGCTGAAAATACAATATTTTCTTGTAGGTATTTACCTGGTCTCGAAGGTTGACTCACTTTAGAAGCCGTCATTTCAATTCTTTCAACATCACTATTCGCGCCATATCGATAGCGGCTTTGATTTGAGGTTGAGTTAATACTATAAATTTTACCTAGCTTTGCATCAAAGGCATTCGCGAGTGAATTACCTTGCTGTTTTGCATTGTTTACTGCCAAAGCATTCACTTCGTCTTTTAATGAATCCGCTTTAGAAGATTTTAATTCAATGTTTCTAATTTCATTAATTTTCACGCTTAGCGCAAAATCCATAAAAGCATTTAAATGTTTAATGTCATTCAGCGTAACTTTTAAATTTCGCTTAGCGGTATAACCATCGACTTCGTCTTTATTATTTTTGGAGTAGGAATAATGAGGCACTGTAGAAATACTTGATGCAGAAACGTTGTCTTCATCAATGTTAAATTGAGTTAAACCGTCGAGGAAGTTGTTAACCCTATCATCAACATCTTTTTTGGCATCCGCACTTTTAGCTTGTAAACTTTTAACTTCCAAGTAAACAACTGCAACATCGGGTTTAGCTTTGAGTTGGGCTGTTCCAACAACCGAAATATGACGGTTATTAGGTACGCTGCTATTCGCATTTGAAAAAAACGAAAGAGCCAAAATAGCAAAAACACTTAAATATTTCATCGAACGTCCTTATAAATATAACGCCCCAATAAGGGACTGATAATAGTTTACTAAAATGTATGGCGAAACCACTTAGTCGCCCTATATTAACGGCCAGTTATGGGTTTTCATGCTGACATTTCCAGCAGATTTCAAAAGATGGATCATTTGTTTCAGCACAATTCCCACAAATCCAATCTACCGCACTATCACTACTCTGTGATGATTTCATTATGGCTACTGCCCGATCAAAATCAGAGTCATTTAAAACCCAAAGCTCAGGCCAAGTATCAATGGCTGAGGTTTCTCCCAAAGCGCCCTGAGCGAATTCATTTTTCAAGAATACGTCTATGTCTTGTGCTGCAATGATATTTTTAACATTGTTAACCAAAAAACTATTTTCGTTACTATAAACCATCTTCATAATTGTATACTCATGACGCCTTGCTCACCGGCGTGTAAGTTAGTGCTGTTTTTGCTCGTTTGTTTAGCAAAAACCACGACAATTGTATCAACCCAGAATGCGCGACTTGTTATATTGCTACGTCACTGGATATTGCTAATTGAACCGCTTGAGCAGCATGAATTTCAGTTGTGTCGTACAGTGGTACTTTAGCATGCCGATTGTTTTCACCTTACTGTACTCCATGATTTGAACTGCACTGTCGCATCCATTAAAGGACTTAATAGAGTAGATCATATTGAGTGATGTGAATAAAGCTCACTATATTGTGCTTGTTTGCTTGTCTGGTATTACACCCAAACATCATTTTTGGCGGTGAGTTCGCTACCAGAGTCACCGGTATTTACAACGCCTTTGGGTTCAACAATCATGATTTTACATGCAGAGTCAGCTGTTGGCTTGTGCTCAACACCTTTTGGAATAACGAACATTTCACCCTGTGCTAATTTAACTACGCCATCACGAAATTCAATATTAAGAGAACCTTCAATCACGATAAATACTTCATCCGTATCAGGATGATCGTGCCAAACAAACTCACCCTCAACTTTAACTAACTTGAATTGATAATCATTCATTTCAGCAATAACACGAGGTGACCAATGCTCTGTAAATTTAGTGAATTTATCTTTAAAATTGATCGCTTCAAATTTCATTTTGATCCTATACTTAATTGTACCGTTAAGGCGCTAAGCGCTCTGTATCATTGTGCTTGAACGTTTTCTCGGGGTGCCTTGATTTAGTGACGCAGGAGCTTCTTCATCAATAAAATTTAAGGTCGATTAAGCTCTACATAGTGTGAAGTAAGACTAAAACCATCTCCTCCCATTTTACCAATTGAGTCAATTAACTCTTGGTTTATGCCATTATCGCTGTAGAGGTCATCTCTGACATAAATGGACTTTACATCTAAAAGCACAAGGGTTCCGCCAGCGGGTAAATCACTCAAAGCAATGACTTCCCTTAATGTACATTCGTAACGAATTGGCGACTCTTTAACCGAAAATGGGCTTACCTTAACGCTACGACTCTGCTCGACTTTGGCGAGGTCAAACTCACTTTCATCAATGTTAACACTAGCACTGGTTAGGTTCATTTTTTCCATTAAGTGGCTATTAACTATATTGACCACACATTCACCGGTTTCTTTTAAATTTTGTAATGTGTCTTTATCTATACCACTTCTTTGCGTTACCTGGGTATAGAGAAGTACTGGCGGATTGCAGCTGGCAACGGTAAAAAAGGAATAAGGTGCAAGGTTATCAACGCCAGCCTTTGAACGCGTACTAATCCAAGCAATTGGCCTTGGTGTTACACCGCCATTTAAAAGCCGATATTTTTGTTGAATTTCTATATCTGCAGTATCAAAGTTCATCGGTTATTCCTTTAATGTTCAGCTGTATTGGCAAACTTCATGATATTAATAAACGAATCAACGTAATAAGTTTCATTGTTGTTTACTAGGAAACTAAGAAGCTTGGCATGCGCTTCTGCAGATACCGATAAATAATCACCACCCACACCATGAAAAATAATATTTATGAGTGAAATTTCTTTCGGTACATTTTTAATATAATCTACCAACTCCTTACCGGTGACATCTGCGGGAGCCCATATAACGGAATAACCTTTTTCAATTCCTTGACCTTTAATGGCAATAAAATGGTCTTTTACTTGACTCAAATAATTAACGTCACCTTTCATTGTATCTCCACATGGAACAGTAAATGTACGTTCGGTTTTTCCGTCAAGCGCTTTAAGAAAAGTGTTAGCCGTAGTCACTTCTTCAACCATTTGGGCAACACTATATTTGTCCAAATCATGGTGTGCGGGCACCCATTCTCGATTTGGCAGTGATGCTCGACAAGGATGATAGATACTGTGATTACCTAGCTCATGGCCGCGTTTAGCCGCAGCCTTCCACTCCAACATGCGCTCACTCATTGCCGGTGAGTTAGGTAATACATAAAAGGAGGCTTTTATATTATGTACATCAAGTGCTGGTATAGCATGGTCCAGTTGGCTGTTTAAGGCATCATCGTAAGATAGACTTATCGCAACCTGTCTTCCACCCGGCCAGGTTAATTCTTTACTCTCGACTTGAGCAGAAATGGACATTAAAAACCCTGCTGCTAATAACAGCATGTGAACTTTGGGCATATTCTGTTTCTCTTTTTATGATTAATTAACTTAGTATTTGTTGTCATCAAGTTCATTGAACTGCTGAAGCCATGCGATGAACGAATTAGATACTTTTTTAACGGTGCAAAGATCATAGTCAAAAAACCATACCGGTATATCTTCTTGCTCACTTGCACAATCAGCAAGCCTGAAACAAAACATGTTTCCCTTACAGTCCGATGCAAATAAAATATGCCCTTTTGGCATACCACCCATTTCATATAACTGTGATAGTGAAAACACATCGTCTAGACTTAAAAAGTCTTGTACTTCTGAAATATCGACGCCTAAATCACAAATTTTAGTTAATACATTTGGCGAGTGAACCAAACCATAATTAGAGATTAAATATTTATATGAGTCAGGTAAAAAAGCCTTTAACTTTGATTCAAGCTCTGCAATATCATCGCTAACTATTGGGGTCATAGATTGTTTACTCCCCCAGTTTTTTACAAATAGATCAATGCTATTCACTTAGGAATGCTCCAAGACAGCTAATGCCCAAATACGGGCTCAGTAATGTTGGCTAAAATCGTGAACGAGAGAACGCAGCCAACGTTACGTGTCCCATTTATTTAGTTGTTGGTTATTGTGTAAACCATCGTGCGGCATTACTTAATATTTTTTGAAAGCTACTCATCGGCTTTATAATAAAGTCATCAAATATGAGTTCATTTGACTCATCCATGGTTGTGAGTTTTGTATTTAATATCTGTAAACTTTGAACACTTAAATCAAGCTTTGCTTCATTTGGCTGATACGTAGAACCGATAGGGAAAAATTCCGCGGCTTGATTCTTCTTTTCTATGTGGGCACCCAATATGGCAGTAACGTCATTGTGACTAGCAAACGTCGCCAATCGAGCAATACTATTGCGGTATGCTTGCCAGTTTTTAACATAAATATAACCGGGATACAGTGTGTCTCCGGTCATCAGCCATTTTGTTTGGTGATCGTATAGGCTTATAGCCTCTTCTTGATGACCTGGTGTCGGCAACACAGTGACTTTTCTTTCGCCCAAATCAATTGTGGTTTGCCCTTGAGGCCAGTCAGTAAAACCAAAAAACTGTCTAACATCTGCCGCTGAGGTCTTAATTAATTTAACGTTAGAACGTTCCTCAAAGTACATATCTCCTTTGTAATGGTCGCTGTGCCCGTGAGAATGAACAACAAGTACTTGCTTTACGGTGAGCTGCTCTTTACCTATTAATTTTTCTAATTCTGTATATAAAGATAACTCGGGCTTATTGCTTAACGCGCCAGTGTCTAATACTAAGATTTTTTGTTCACCAACTAAAATGTAAATAAAAGGCGCTTCAAAGGTTAAGCATTTATTTTGTCGAAGAATAAAGCTATTCGCATCATGTTTATACACATCAAATACTGGGTCTTGATTGGTTTTACAATTTTCTGAACCGTGGTTCCAATTCGATTTAGTAATACTGGATTGGTGTTTATTGGTTAATGTTTTTGTACTCGCATTAACTTTTATTGGCGAACTACAACCAAAAACAATGAACAGTAAAATTATAAATATAAAAGATTTCATGCACCATCCTGTGACATAGCTTGTTAGTGATTAATAATACCAATTCCACTAATTAAGTGATCTCGGCTTTGGCATCCTCGATAACTGCTCCTGCGTTATTCTCGGCTTTGGCATCCTGCGTCGCTCTACCTTCTGCATCCATGCAGTCGTACTTACATACATCCATGTATTAATGCGTCGCTCTAACCTCTACTGATTAAATTGTCTCTCACACGGAATACCATCTTTATCGCCATCCATTTTCGTATTGGGACAGTGTTGAATAAAGTATTTTGCCTCTTCATATGAGCTCATTTGAGAGCAATGTTGTCTACCATCACATTTGTAAACAGCTTTAGGTGCAGCTATTGCTTTAGCCTGTGCCAATGTTTTCATGGCGGCGCTGTTCGCAATTTCAGTGGTCACATTTGCTTTAAATGATTCTTCTATCGCATTGTCTTTTAAATAGAATTGCCAAGCCCCTAAACAAATAACGATAACAATTAGTAAATTTTTCAATTTAACATCTTCCTTGATAAAATATCTAACGCCTTACTAGAGGCGAACAAACTGTTGACTAAAATCCCTAAGGCTCGAGCCAACCGTTACGGCAGTGTTTAAACAACTTATGATGTTTTTATTTCTGCTTCATGCGCTTGTTTAAATAAAGAAACGGAACTAACCACAGAGCTATAAGCATAAAAACCACGGTTTGAGATAATCCCTTATCTGCAATAAAATATGAAGAAATAAGCATCGCTAAGGCAAATAGTACCGAAATAATGATATTCAGCTGTTTCGCTTTTTTACAATCCATAATAATAATATCCTTAAATTAATTTTTTGAATGTCACACGGCAAACACAACATATTGTTATCGAAGTGAAAACCGCTAATTGCACTTTGTCCAATCTAAACAGCTTATTAGATATCATTTACGTTGTACATAGATTAGATCTTGGGGCTCTGCTGAGTCACATTTTTTACAATTTAATTGATGACCTATCATAGAGTTTCGACCTTGCTCTGTTGTTACCCAAGGTCTATTAATAAAAGGCGGATTATCTCTGACATGCTGAACGTGTCCGCATCGCAATTCGGCTAGCCAGTCATTTTCTTCATCTTTATGATAACCAACAATAGCTTGCTTCATTGATACTCTTAACGTTTAATTTAGGTGACCGAGTCATACACAAAGCCACAATTCGAACTATTTTGGATGTATTTAAACATAGAGTTAGTGATCAGCAAGGTGCTCAATTACAACCTAACACATTGTAAATCATCTGCAAATTTCATCGGCCCATTATACTGCTGACGTATTTTAGCCGTCGATATTTTTTCTTGGCCGAGCGTGCGATTCATACGATGTGATATCAGCAAATGCTTAACGTCGGCCTTAGCGGCAATTTGACCAATAATTGCAGGCGTCATGTGGAGATTACGCGCGACACCTGTAGCGCCTTCAGGAATGGCATGATGAGCCACTAATAAATCAGCCTGTTTTGCCAATATTGCAAGCGTGGCATTATCATTGTTCATATCACCGCTAAATACAATTCGCTTTCCGGCAATTTCTACTCGCCATGCTAACGCTGGTATCGGCCCATGATGAACTGGCACAGCCGTTAATCGATATCGAGCATCAGCCAACACAACGTTCTCTGTTTTACCTGTCGCTTCAACATCATGCGGTAATAAACGATAACTATCATCACCATTAAGATAACTGCTTAAATATTGGTAGGCACCATCATCAGCACCAAATAAATTCTGCACAAACTGGGTTGCCGATGGCATAAAAGTATTGCCACTTGGACCGTACAAATACAAATCACGATCTCGATCAGAAAAGAAAGAAGCTTTAATCAAAGCCGGTAAATCATTACTGTGATCGACATGCATGTGACTTAGCAGGATAGCATCTAGGTCATTCAACGACGCTCCGCTTTGCTCAAACCGAAACATGCTGCCACTGCCAATATCAATAAGAATTCGTGCTTTGCCCTTGTTCCAAATAACATAACCACTCGACGCTCGGCCGTCGTCAAGTTCAGGACCACCAGACCCCAAAACCTGTAACCACAATCCGTCCGCTCCGCACCCAGTCGTTGCATATACCCCAGGACAGCTCAACATCAGAATAAATGGCAAAAATAAGTATTTATTTAACATATAAAACGTTGCCCTTGGTTACGTGTAAAGTGGCGCCAATTCACGGTTCATTCTCTAATTAGACGAAGGATCTCATCTGATTTATTTACATCACTACTTTCATATACCGCGATTGTGGATGGATTAATTAAAATAAGAGTAACAGCCACGTATCCGTTTTCTGCGGCAGAATACATTTGACCATCCCATCGAGATGATTGATTAACATCTCGCTTAATCTCTTTAATAACATTCAGCCCTGCGGCTTTTGCATTATTTTCATGACGCTTAACAGACAGTGAACCAATACCTGATTCAAATTCAAGTTCAAGCCATGCAGGTTTTTGACTATGTTTCCAAGTACCGCTGATCTGAACTTCAGCAAAACTATTTGCTGATAAAAATAATAGGCCTAATAAAATAATTTTCCATAAACGCATATTTATACTCACTCTAATTCAGACGGTTCCAAAATGTATAACGCCCATTTAAAGGGCCGGCAATTGTTTGCTAAAATATGCCGATAAGCCTAAAAAACAGTTAGCAGTGCCGTTGCAAATGTTTGTTATGGTTTTATTCACCAAGCCAATTAAGCTTGGCATCGTTAACTCGTTGCTCGAATTCAGCCTCGGCTATTTTTCTATCGGCCAAATCATCTTCTGCTACCCTAACAATTTTCATATATTCATACTCAATATCGGCAAGAATGTAGCCTAGTTTTCGTTCGCTAATGTTACCGTTATGGAACTGCTGCATTGCTAATTTCTTATTCCATGACTTACCTTGAGGTGGCAGGGGCAGCGTAAAGTCAATGTCGAGTAACCTTGTATCTGATACGGTGTAGCCATTATCAATTGACTCTTTCGCACACTGATACAACATATAATCAATAGAGTCTTGTAGCCCATATAAATGCCAGTCATAACCAGCATTACAACCACCGACAACTTTTCCATCATTATCAACAATATCTATTACTCGTTCAGCACAGCCTGAAAGACAACATAAAACCAGCATGGCTTTTAATACATTTACAAACATCAACGAATTACCCTGACACATAACGCCCTATGAACTGACTAAAAATAGTTGCTTACAATTAACGGGCTAAAATTAAAAAATAACTGACAAAAAACAACTGTATTTTGTCACTGTTAAACCGCTTATTCGCTACTAAATTCAGCGAGTGCTTTGATTGCTAATTCAGCTTTCTGTGCTTGGACAAATATATGATCGTGATAATATGCCGCGATTACATTTGCACTGATGCCTTTTTCAGCTAGCTTAGTGGCAACAGCCGCAGTTAAACCAACCGCATCGAGGCTAGAATGTATGGTTAAAGTAATGCATCTAAATACCGATTCAAATGATAACTCATTAGCTAAAGCGGCGTCTTTAGATATCACTAAAGTTAAGCCTTCAGTTTCACGAAAAAATGCAAGCGGGGCTAAGTCCTTAAAATCACTGTAGTCACCTTGAACAGAGCAAAATACATATTCACCCGGCATTAAATGCGGTGACATAGACGCGAGTAGTTTGCTTAAATTAGTTTCTCCTACCAAGATACTCTCCTTTATCGCTAACGCCTTAATTCACGGCGTAAGATGGTTGGCCAAAATAGTAAGAACGACAGCCAACTGTTTGCCGTCCGTTTACGTAACGAGTTATATTCGAGTGTTATTTTACTGGTCATCCCGTTGATTACTTAACATTCTTTCCATTTTACGTTTATACGGCCTAAACCAAAATTCAACAAACAATATGGCGTATAAAATGGGTTTCAATATTATCGGAATAAACACTTTATAGGTATCTAGCATTTCTGGTTTATGCACAGCCAATGTTAATCCTGCGACTAAAGAGGCTATCACGGCAACGATATAAGCATTATTTATTAAGGACTTAGCATGAACAATTAAATTATTTAAACCAGAAACCTGCAATGGATAACGCACAATCCATGATGTTTTATCAAACAATTTATAAGTATTGCCCGCACCATAAGTCATAATAGATAAAAGTGTTACGCCGCCAATGACAATGCTAAAACTGATCACTTCCCAAGTAGCATTAGTCCCAGTTAATAGGATGATGAGCGGAATTGCCATACCAAGTATCGCCAGACCAAATGCTCCCCCCCAATCAGTTTTAAACTCAGCTGCTTGCTGTTCTTTTTCATCGCCACCTAATAATTCTGTAGGGGAAAGTTCGAAGGCAGTCGCAAGTGCCATTTTTGTATCTAAAGAGCAGGTGCCATCCTTTTCGACTCTTTGAATTGTTCTCTCACTCAAGCCACTAATTGCAGCGAGTTTTTCTTGAGACCAGCCTCGATCTTTGCGTAAGTTGTTTATTTGTATGTTAGATATAGTCATAAATTTTCTCCGTTGTTAATCACTACGGAGCAGTATCCTTTTTTGCGAATCAATATCCCACGACACTTCACAGACAATAAGACGACAACCACCCGTCATGAGTGAGTATAAAGACTTGGTCAGTAGAAAATAACAAAAACACATCAATTTAAGGCTTTTGTAAATGCTCTGACCACGCTATTTATTCTGCCACTTTTATAAATTTATAACTTCCTGACCAGGTTAAACCAACAAGTTTACCGTCACTATCAGTATTAAACTCTACTTCTGAACCACTGGTTAAGTTTGTAATGATGTTTTCACTGGTTGCAATAAATTGTATCTTTTGATCTCGGGCATGGTCATGCACTTCAATTTGACCGCCATCGATTACAATTGAAACCTTGTAGTCAGGATCTCTATCGAAATTATATGTGCCACTAATTTTTGATTTTAACGCCGGCGAAAGGCTTGCCGGTTCTAACAATATCGCCGTTGCTAAATCCCAGCCGTTGCGTTTAGATATTGCGACTTTAAGTTCGTCAATTAATGCACCGGCGTTATCGCCATTGGCCATAATAACAATACCATTACCACTATCTGCATAAGCCAAGAAGTCGTTGGTAAAACCTGCATTTTTACCGCCGTGGGAAAATACCAGTCCTTGATCATGCATTGCTAACGTTGGACCAAGTCCCCAATCACCTAAATGAACCGTTAGCATTTGATTTACTATGTCAGAATTAAGAGCGCTATGTGCTTGTTCTTTACGAGCACTTTGCACCGCGATCATATACTTGGCAAGATCACTCGGAGTTGTCCATAAACCTGCGGCAGCTTGTTCTGGATAATTATTCCAATCACCTTCAATTTGCTCACCATGTTGATCGAATGCGGCACTCGCCAGAGACCATTTAGATTTAGCTAGGGGCTGCTCAAACGTACTGTGGTTCATCTTTAAAGGTTTTAGAACAGCGTCATTTAAGTACTTATCAAAAGGTAACTTAGTCACATCGGCAACTAATTGTTCCATCACGGTATAACCACCACCTGAATATCTCCAAGCACTCCCGGGTTGTTTATCAACGGTCACCTTAGGGGTATTTCCTTTACCATTTAAAACGTCCGCATCAGATGGCAACTGTTGCCCTTGCTTATACCCCGGAAATCCATGCACAGTTGTGCCTGCGGTATGAGTTAACAAATGACGAAGTGTGACCGGCTGTTGCTCGGTAAATGTAGATTTAGGGATTTTCCAAGATGTTAAGTAGTCATTTACATCATCATCTAGGTTAACTTTGTTGTCTTCTACCAATTTTAATGCCGCGAGTGCGGCTATTGGTTTACTAATTGAACCCGCTTGAAATAAAGTATCTTTGGTGACTAACTGCTTAGTCTTACTGTTAGCAATACCGTAAGCTTTAACCCATGCTACATGACCATCTTTAACAACCGCAATGCTTATTCCTGGTACCTTGTAATGAGCCATACGTTGTTCAATAGTTTTTGGTTTATAGCTTTTACCAACAACCTGTACTTTAGGTAATAAATTTTCATCAATTTTGTTTGAGTCTACATTCGCATTTGCGTGGCAAGAAAACTGGAAAAGTAAAACAGTTAAAACTATCAATGGGGAGTGTGTTTTGTGCATGGTCGTACCTTTTTTATTAGTTTTGAGTAGTTTAGTGATAAATACTTAAAGAAATAACCCTAGCACATTTGATTAAAACATCGGCACTTAGATCTCTATTGTAGTTATATATTATCCAGTATTGAATATATATAACGTCCATATTCACCGGCTAGAATTATGACCTAAACTACGTTCAAAACTGCAAACCCACCGTTTTCAGTCCTGTTAAATTCGCTGGCCCTATTAATTCTAGGAGTTTGCAAACGATTCTAGAGACTCACCGGTTAAACGGTAACTTACCCACTCTTCCTGAGGCTTGGCACCGATTGACTGATAGAACTGTCTGGCAGGCTCATTCCAGTCAAGTACACTCCATTCGAAGCGTCCACAGTTTTTAGAAACAGCAATTTTAGCTAAGTGCTTCAATAATGCTTTACCGGCACCAGAACCTCTTTGCTCAGCAGAAACATACAGATCTTCAAGGTAAAGACCATGTTTACCAAGCCATGTTGAGTAATTATAAAAATACACAGCGAAACCTACAGGTTCATTATTAAGGTTGCAAATAAGAGCATTGGTGCTTGAACCTTCGCCAAATAACGATTCCTTAATATCAGACTCAGTAGCCAAAACTTCATGTTCTGCTTTTTCATAAATGGCAAGTTCAGTAATAAATTTAAGGATTAGCGAACAGTCTTCTGCAGTTGCTTTACGGATTTCAATAATAGCCACGAATTACTCCAATGTTGAATGAGATAACGCCTTAATAATAGGCAAATAATGACTGGCAAAAATGTTCTACTAAGCAGAATATAGCCAGTTGTTATTAGTTTTGCTTTATTTACTGTTATGCAGATCAACAACTATTCGACTCATCTATTAATCTCTGATTGAATACCTAATTTGCATAACGCCCAATTAAGGGGCAGTTAATAGTGTCCTTAAATTTTGAAACGCAAAAAGTCGAGCAAACATTAGGTCTGCAGTTTAATGACTTTTTTTATTAAAAAAAGTGAATAACAAAACTATAATCTATTTATATACGTATAAAAGTAAATAGCCAACTGAAAAGCAATTAACATGTTCTCAATATTTAACAAAAACCCGATAAAAAAATTAAATAAACTGTATGAAGCTAAGCTTGAAAAAGCTATGTATGCGCAAAGGAATGGGGATATTAAATCCTATGCAATGATTACTGCTGAGGCAGAGCAAATAGCAAATCAAATACAAGAATTAGAAAATTTAGCAAAAACATAACGCCTCAGTAATAGATTTAGCTTTTATTTAAACCTAAATCTGTATAGCCAATAATGTAACCGTATTGTTTATCACTGAGCTTATTTAATCGGTGTAATTGTTGTGCGTATTCAACAGTCCAAAATTGACCATTTGGCGGTAGGGGTATATTTGTGTCTATTTCTAATAATGATGCATCGACCACTTGATGGCCTTCCTGTTTAGCCTTTCTAGCACAGTAGCTAAGAATATACTGCACAGCATATTTATCGACCGAAGGTTGCCAGGTATATTCTGTTTCACAGGCAGTCTTGTGTTCGCCTGCGGCGGTGATGTACTCCAACCGACCTTGGGTAGCACAAGAAATTAAAAGTAGGGTTATTAGTAATGATAATAACAATCGCAATTTATTATGTAGCATTTATACAAGCTTAAATGAATACGTTAACTTACAGTCAATGTATTTAAGCATGCGATTGACAACCTGTGGTACATCTACAGTGTTGCTATTAATTTTTGACTCTACAGCAACGCAAATATCACAATCGTTTATATCAACCATTTGGCGTACATAAAAGTCATTAATATCATCGATGTTGAGTTTCGTTAAAAGCACAAAACCAACATAACAACCTTGTTCATCTTGCTCTCTATACGAAGAGTCCGGTACCTCTCGTACTAACGTATAGGCTTGTAATTTATTCAAATCTAAAAATCGAAAGTTTATTTCGACCTTGCTGCTTAAGTTTTCCATTAAACTCTCTATGCTTTATTACGCCGGTGAAGGGCTAAATATAACTAGCTATAATTTCTAAAGCTCATGTGAAAAGTGATTAGCTAGCTACTGATAAATTTATAGTTGTTTGCGAATTTGATTAGCACATTCGGCTAATACAATAGCGCCAGCGGTTGAAACATTTAGAGAATTACCCATGCCAAACATAGGAATATGTATTTGTTGATGACTTAATTGCAATGCAGCTTCACTTACGCCTTTTCGTTCATTGCCCAATACTAATACGCAGGGAGATTGGTATGTGACATCACAATAATCAACAGACTCATGGCACATCTCAACACTATAAACAGCATACCCCTTATCCAGTAATGCTTGTAAGCTTGAAGTGGTGCTGTCGCTATATTCAATGCAAACCCATTTAGCTTCATTTCTAGAGGCTTTTTTCAACTTTTTGTCTGAAATAGTAAGCTCGCCGCAGATAATGATTTTTTCGATAGCAAAAGCATCCGCTAGGCGAATAAAAGCACCAATGTTATAGCTATTCGTGACATGGTCTAATACCAGTATCAAAGGGATTTTTGGCTTAGTTAAGTACTCATCTCGGGTTGGCTTATTTTTTCTAAGTTCTTCTTTGCTAAGTTGTATTTTTGAATGCATTATTTCTACTCTGTTACCAACTAATATTGACGATTGGGACTTAACTTATCGATTTTTCAGCCATCTATTTTCACGCTTAAGCAGGTTGCAGATCAGCTAGGATTGTGGGTTTTATGTTGCTAAGAGGTGTCGCGAAGCGAGACCAAGTAGACGGTTAGCAGTTCATTTTAAATTTTTGTTATGTTTTTTCTCTGGCAATATCTATTAACGGTTCCGCTAATATATTGCCATTGCTTGCGGTAATTTCAGCCATTAATTCATAATGAAATTTATCAATTGGATGCTTTAACTGCAATGAAACTTCAAATACACGTTTAATAGATTTTGCCCGCAGATACCAAAGAAGATATTTATTACCTTCAATCTCAACTTTAAACCAAGATTCAATTTGTACGTCTTCATCTTGTAAAGTAGCAGCAGCTTCATCGAGTCGAGAAGATATTGTATGCTTCCACTCTTCAACTTTATTTTCAGTTTCAGGTTTAAGTTTAATTAACCCCGATGCATATTCCATAACTTACACTCTCAAAAAAATAACGCCTGCTTAGGGCAATCGGTTAAATGTTACTTTCTTGCTCATGTAATACAAGGTTAACGAGTTTATGAACAATTGGAGAGACTATAATTATGGTTGGAAATGCAACGATAAAAGCAAAACTCCAAGCCTGCAACCAAATAGTAACGATATTAGGTACCAAACCTACGTTAAAAACACTTATGACAAAAGACATAATGCATGACATCAGTAATGCCATAAAAAAAGAAAATACCATTTTGTGATGTTTGCGTGAAATCATTTCAAATACTCATAAATTGGTGTAACACCTACGCCCCAAATAACAGTTATTTTATGGCGCGTGGCGTAACATAATGTCGATATTAATTTAAACTATAACGTTTATATTTTTGATAATATGTTTATTAGTCTTGAAGTGCTATGGAAGCCATTTTCATGGTGCTTGCAAATGATTCTGCACCCGCAATAAATAAACCATTATGGCAAAACATTGCATCATCAATACCGGTCACGTCTTTAAGATCATTATCAGATAATCCGGCCCATTGTTTAGGCAATGGTTTTCTGTCTTCAAATGAACCAGGTTCAACGGGTACTGTTTGAATTCTCCATTGGCCAGACGGCGACGGATAAATCATATATAAAGCCACGTCAGATAAGGCGTGAACCGTTCTTTTCCACGGAGTATATTTTTCTAACACAATCACTCTTGGGTCTTGAGCATTCTCAATAGCTTTAGCCACAATTTCTTTCGCGCTAATGCCCCCATTAGCAGAGGCGATGAATCGAGTTAAAACGCGTAAGGCAAAATCAACGGCTTCGTCAAAACAGCTATCAAAGTGACTATCTTCTTGCCAAGTTGGGTTAAACATTGAAATAGTTTGGCTAAGACTAATACCTTTAGAAACACCTTCAACATGACCACAATCGATGGCATCAATCGTTGATACTAAACCGGCATCAACAGAATTTGCTACGTCTTGGTTACCCTGGCATATTTCTAAGCCATATTTTTGCCAAATTAAGCCAAATGATGAATAAGGAATACCATTTTCGCGCTCACCTGCACCACCACGTTGATGGTGATCAAAACGGCCTGTATCTGGATCATATTCACCGCCAACATCAATCACAATATCGGCTTTGGCGATAACCTCTAAATTACGGGTACGGATGAGGTTAAAAGAAGGGAAAACGATCTTAAGTGCAGCGATACTGAAAACATCATCTGCATGAAAATTACCGTTATGAGTTGCTATAGTTTTATCATTCATTTGTTTTGTGTCATTTCATCTTAGAAAGGGATAAGAAGGTGTCGCTAATTAAACGTTACAGTTTTGAAAAGTTTAATAAGTACATATTTGTTAAGCGAATCGTATATAGCGGATTCTATACGAATACAGCTCACAAAAACAGCTGATTTTTAATAACTAAAATATCATCCATAACGCCGCATTAAACGATCAATAAAAGTTAGCTATAGGGTGAAACGAAGAGGGAGCTAGGCAACTGTTCAGAGTCAAATTTCAATGACTTGTTAGCGATTCTTTTGAGTCTATTCAATGTGTGTTTAATTTGAGATTGTACTTCATACCGGCAACCACAATAAGCATAAAAAAATCCATCAAAATGATTTACTTGTCTAAACTAAAGCGGGTTTATCAGTGGAATTTACGATGTGTTTTATTGGCCGTGTTTTTTCGGGGGGAGCCAACATCCAAACAATAATAAGCGTTAGCTAGCTCAACATTAACGGCTCTTCGCCAGCGTTTAGCGGATGTAATGGCAGGGCTGAATCGAATGATGATATTAATTCGTGAAAATAACGATTGGCTTAACCAAGGCTAATCAGAAAACATAGCGCTGCATCAGGGTAAATAAATTACAGCGAAATAAATGCTATTAAGCGCAACACTTTTTATATTTTTTGCCACTGCCACATGAACAAGGATCATTACGATTCGGCATTTTTTCGAAGGTAGTGGTGGTTGGCTTGTTTAATATGGCGTTAAGTTCATTGATATTTTCATCACTGTCGCTATTTACGGTAATATCCGCAAACAGGTCATTATCGGCAACTAACGTTTGTACTTCTAGTTTTCTTTCATCACTGCTCACCACAAGCGTTAGTGGATTTTTTTCTGAGCCAAGCTTAACCGTACGCTTAGTATTATAACCTGTTTTTACATGGTTTACTCTGGTGTGGATACGCCCTTTGTAATACAGATCGTGCATAATGTTCTCCGGTAATTAAATGCTTGGTTTAAGCGCGGCTAGTATAACGTAAAGCGCTGAATAGTCGACTGTTGAATTAATTGTCTGTCTTTTATTTTGTCTTTTGGCAAAAATGAAAGTAACTTTAGTTAACCTATAATGATAAAAATCCAACAATTTCATCATTATATATAAGCTACCCGATAAAAAGGACAAGCTTGTTTCACTTTGATTTTTTTTAGATATACAGCATATGAGTAGTTTTCAATAGATAAACTTATGTACATAACGCTGTAAAATCACTTATAACTTGCCGTAAATCCAATCCAACCCCTGAATAGAGGTCGTTGGAAACGATGTAGCATGCCTAGCCCCCTCAATGATTGAGAATTTAAGGCTTATATTCGCACCACTCTGTTCAGCAATTTTCACAGCTAATTTTTTTGCACCAGAAACCATATCTTCGCGTCCACCAAACTCAGGTTTCTCTAAACTGCCAACAGATATATATACTTTGATCGGGGTCTCAGATTTAATAACAGCTGCAGACAAAATGTAATCATCATTAAACCAAACTGATGGACTACCAATGATATAACTACTAAACATATCAGGATTGTTAAACAGCATGTAGGCGCCAAACAAACCGCCCAATGAATTACCAATAAAAGTACGTTGTAATGGATCTGCTCGGAACTTAGTTTCTATGTATGGAAAGACCAGGTCACGAATAAATTTAGCATGACCGGGCGCATTGCCAGTTTCCATCTTCCAATCAGAGGTCTTTCTTGGAGTGTAATCTCTAATACGACTAGACGCCCCTTGAGATCCTTTCGAATATGAAATAGCGACAATAATGGCTTCTTCCATGGCACCACTATTCATTGGGAATCGCGTCGCACCAGACACTGTTTGAAAGCTGTACCAAGAATCAGTTAAGTAAATGACCGGATATTTTCTATCGGGGTTCGAAGAGTAAGAACGCGGAAGCTTTATAAATAAGGGGTAAGTCCTATCTGTGGCAGGCTCCTTCAACTCAATAACTGTACTTCTAGGGATCTCAAAAGGGATGTTTGCGAAGCTTAAACAACTAAAAAAGTAAACGATAAAAAATATGACCGACTGCACGATAATTCCTTGCTGTATAACGCCTCAATAAACGGCGGATAATAGTTGGCTATACTAGCCAATAATGAACGCAGCCAACGGTTATGCGTGTGCTATTAATTGACTTGTTATAGTTAAGTTTCTGTACTTATAGATAAAATAGGAAACTTGTTGTAGCCAAATGAAACAGTGAAAGATTGGGTTTCTTGAGCTTCAAAGCTTAACTTGAACTCTAAAGGGCTTCTGCGCTTGCCATTAGCAAATAATGCCATTAAATGATCATTCACAAAAACTCGACTACCTGTCGAGGTATTATTTAGGGTAACAACGGCCCAACGTTCGCCAAGATCATTACTCATAACCACATAATTAATCAATTCAAAATCACTAACTTTTGGTTTGATATTTTTATCATTGGGGAATGCCAGTTCTAGATTGTTTGCAATGACGCGATCAACTATTAATGTTTCTGTTTCATCTGCATAAATAAAAAATGGTAATAAAATAAGTACTGAGACTAAAAACTTGTGCACGATCCTTCTCCTGAGATATAACGCCCTAAAAATGGGCAAAAATAATTAGCTAAAATATTACGGACCGAAAACAGCCAACAGTTAGCCGTCCGGTTAAAAGGCATTGTTAGAAACACTTACTCATGATGTTTGGTATTTGAGCATGCCGGATAAAACCATTCTCTCCAAGTTTTAAAACTATCACCGCTTTTTACATACAGTAAAACATAACAGCCAGTCATAAGTTTTACGCCCTCATCATCCAGTATAGACATTGTGCCATTACCATAGAAAAACTCGCCAATGCCATCAGATTGCATAGAAATTCTATTAAAGTGCGAGTCTGCAAAGGCAGCTTTATAATTATCCTCAATGTCCTTAAAACCATCAATGGTCTCTGCTCCCAGCATTTTGCCTTTTAAATGCCAGAAAGACATTAACGTATCGATATCTTTGGCGTTATAAGCACTTACGGCTGCATTTCGGATATTTTCTATTTTATCAACAGACGCATTAATCGAAAAGCTCACTATAAAAAAAAGTAACCCCGCGAAAAAACTGTAAATTTTCATCAATAGCTCCTTGTATTTCTAACGCCTGAATAAAGAGCAAAAATTTGTTGGCTAACATAGCGAGTTCCCCGCACAGTCAGCTGTATGTGTGCTGTTGAATTACTTGTTCGCTATAACTCTACTGCTTTTTTGTATAATATTCTCTTATATGACTATTGCCACTACCTTCAGCGGTACCCATATAGGTCCAATAAGTATCAGCACTTTCAAAAAACAGTTGTGCTATTTGTTCTTTACCATTCCTTTCAAATTTTAAAACCATGCTTTTAGCTGTACAGCCTAAAACATTAAAGTCTAACTGCTCTTTTGACGCTGGGCGTTGCATCTTTTTATCCCCTATTTTAATTTCCATGGCAGCGGAGCTGATGGTCATTGCATTGTTATCTTTATAGGTAATGACTTCATAACCTTGTGTTTGAGTCATAAAAGACCAGGCCTTATCTTCAACGTTTGCCCAACGTTTATTAAAAGACTCAAACTTTTCTAAGGAAGATGACCATGTTCCTTCTAATGTAGGGCAACAAAACCCGACACTAGGAACCAGCAAAGATAAACAGACTAATATTTTTTTCATTGATAAACTCATCCACTCTAATTGAAGATTATACTTAATAGCTAACGCCACATTAAGCGTTTAAATACAGCCAGTTATATGGCGTAAAAACAAGCTGTGGCACTTTTTCTACGTGAATACCTTATTCATAGTACTTACCTATTCGAGCTCTTTGAGCATAAAATATTTACACCCTGTTTTAGGGTAATTCTTTTGGACCCATTGGGTTTTATAACCATATTTTTCATAGAAAGGCATCGCTTGAAAATTAAGAGTATCTAAAAGACACTTTACACAGCCTCTCTGTTTAGCCGCAAATTCAATTTCTTTTAGAATTTGGCTACCAATATTTTGACCGCGTAGTTCGTCTGAGACCCACAATGTATCTATTAATAACCAGTCACCAAAAGTACGACCTGCCGCGCCAGCAATAACCTCACCATTATCATTTTTTATTTGCACAGCCAAAGGTGTTCGTTCAGTCACTTCCCAGTTTGCCCAATTAAAATCAGCAATTTTTTTATCAAGATAATCGAGCAGTTGTTGTTCAGGCTCTTGTAAAACTTCAATCTTCATTAATACTCCGAATTATCTGTTACTGCTAAGCAATGGCCACTGTATTTTGTCTCGCTTGAATAGCTGGTTATGTGTAAATTCATAAGGTTTTCTGCCAAATTTCATACTCCACACGTTTTCCGTTTTTCCAGCGAGAGTTATACCAAAGATCGTTTTCTATTTTGTAGGTAAAAATATATTCTTGATTGGCAGTTGTACCATAAGAAGTATGGATAGGACTTTCAATATACTCACTTTCGGTAAAACGATAACGTCCGGCCCCTGAACTCCAAAACTTGCTTGCCGACATTGAAACAAAACTAAAATGTGTTGCCGAAATAACTTTAATTGAACTCATCTCAAGATCTTTATAATCAACAAGCTTACCTTCATTATCTAGGTACTCTCCTGAAATAAGCGTCCATGTTCCACTGAATTCATTTTCAAAAGCACTTACAGAAAAAGTAACAGCAAGAGTAACAATTAATACAAAAACTTTATGCATCGAACAAATCCTATATAGGCATAACGCCTAAGTAACAGGTTAAATATTATTAAAGAAAAACACAGTCAACTGCATTCATACTTGTTTTACAGCTTGTTAGGTATATGTACTGATAAGCTTTGTGACTAAACCAAACACAATAATACCAAATATATCGGCCAGTAAATCTGTGATATCCATGGTGCGACTGGGTATGAAGTATTGGCTTAACTCTTCAATCAAAACGAACAAAAAAACAAACACTGAACCGGCATATACTTCCACCGAAACCAACTTAAAACTTTTGAGTTTAAAGGCAAAATTAGCCCCTAAACTTAATAGACCAAATAGGCAGAAATGACCTAATTTATCGCCATAAGGAATACTCGCAACAAACTCAAAAAACACGCTGTTTTGAGCTGTGTTCGCTAAATATATAACCCATGCTATAAATCCTAGAAAAGCGACTGACAAAATAGAAACGAGTTTATGCATTGTTATGCTGCCGATTTTTTTGTTAAACAAAGCTATAAATCAGGAAAGTCGCAAAGCATAACGCTAGAACACCAGCAATACGACCAAATGCTTTCACCAATGAAAATGCCCATAATATTAGTCGGTTAAACTTATTGCGTCCGATTACCGCAAAAACTAAAGCCGCAACGATTGCTACCCAGCCAATAACTTCCATTGTCACAGGAAATTTTGAAACACTGGCCTGATAAATAAGTAATGTGCCCAGTAATAACCTCACCACAACAGCACTTACATAGAGCCAAAGCTTGTCAGCATTTTTTAGCATGACCTTGAATATAATCTTAGGGTTAACAATCAGTAATATTCCAGCCAGAAGCATTAATATCGCAAAAATAATTATCAATGTAGTCATAATTCGAATCCTCGCTGGTGACATAACACCCGGTTAACAGGTAAATTTTAATTACTAAAAGTATTAATTGCAGCGAACACAGTCAACTCGATGTTGTTCATTGCATGACTTGTCAGGTTTTTACCACAACTCTTTGATTAACGAAATTTTACCATCTGTAAAACCGAATATGACAAGCAACGGGGCTGTTTGTTGCCACGTACCATCTGGTTGAATGACACCATGAGAATACTCTATTGCGGTGTGATTTTTACCATAAATAGAATTAATAATACGCATCTCGTTTATGTCACTATTCTGATAGGCGCCACGCTCAAGATTACGGATAAACGCTTTGCGCCAAGACTCTTTAGTAAAATTAGCTTGGTATTCTACATGAATATATTTAACGTCTTGATGAGTTAACGCGAGTAGTGAATCGATATCTTTAATACTTGAGTTTTTACGACTAACGTTATCTAAGGCCGCAAAATATGAGTTAATCTGGCTTAGTTGGCAGCTTGAATCACAACTTTCGGCAAACGTTAAATTTGCAAAGGCTAAAGACGTTATGACTAATCCAATTTTAAAAATAATATTCATTACAACTCCATTGATTGAGAAATACTTAACGCCAGTCTAATCAGCATAAATCAGTTTTTTATATCCGCTTTAAGCTTTGCTATGTATTGAACCGCATTGTTAGCGATTACTTTTTCTTTGACTACAACGAACTATTATCGCTCTTTTTTGCTTTTCAGACTGATCACGCCAACCAGTAATTTCTGATATCGAACGATAACAGCCAATACAAACATCGTTTTCATTCAACTGACAATTACTAACACAAGGACTGAGTTCTTTTTTGATATTTACATTTGATATACTTGTCATAAATTAACCGTCAACTAAACACACAACACCCACTTATAAGGGCTGATAATAGTTTGTAAAAATGTGTCGCTAAGCGAAACAGGGTAACTGTCTAGCCTAAAATCATTGTCCATTTAAACACTTTATTAGGTGCACTTGTTTACACGCCATGGCGGATTAAGCCTATTTTCGCCAGCCCAATACAATTTAATTTTATTGCCGGATGGATCGTATAATATGGCTTCACGCCACAAGTAACTTTGATCTGTTAGCTCTTGGTAAAACTCGATGCCAATAGATTTTAAAGCCGCTACCCATTGATCTAGCTTTTCATGTTCAAAATAGATCACCGCACCATTTATAAAGCTATCATTGTCGAGTGATAATGAAAAGGTTGAGTTGCCCTCAGGACATTCGAAACGAGCATAATGAGGAGTGTCTACAATTTGGGTAAAACCTAGCTTTATATAAAACGCTGTCGCTTCATCCATGTGCTTTACTGGTAATGTCACTTGATTAAGATTCATTGAACCTCCTTTTTAAACCTGACGCAGAGCTAAATGGCAAATATTGGAACAATATTGGTTGTCCATTTGCATACTTTATTAGGTAATTTATTAATGCTCAGCTTCTTTATTGCTGATGGGGGCTAATAGCAGATAAAATATCCAAGCAAACCAGGATACAAATACCACTAGCAACAGCCAAGCAAATTTTTCACCACCGCGAGTTTTTGATGAACTTATAATTAGAATCAGCGGACAAACCCAAATTAAGAAAAACATTATCAATATCGTAAAAATTCCTATACCACCCATATTACCACTCCATTTTTAATTACATAACGTTCGCCTAAGTGGCGCATAATTGTTGCTAAACGAAAACAGACAACCGTACTTATTCTTATTTATTATATTGTTATATGCTGATGATAACAGAAAAAGATCTTATTGCTAAAAGTGAACATTCAGATAAAACATTGATTCAAGCAACCACTGCTGAGCAATCATTTAATGGTGATGATTTCCAGTTTACCCCTTGTATCGTGCTGGAAGCTGACTATGCAAACTTAAGCTATTCACAAGCCGGCCAAGACGCTATCAGAGCAAAAAATGCACCTGAAGTTGCGACACTGCTCCAACGGTTCCAACGGTTCCAACGGCTCAATTTTAAGCTACTTAGTACCAACAAGAATATTGGCCATTTACTCTTTAGCGCATTAATATTAATTCATGGTTTTACAAATTTATATTGGATCTTGATGTGCCTATTTGTTGCATTAATTGAAATATATTTTATAAAAACGATATCTTAGCTTAGTCTTATGAGAGTTATTGATTTTCTTGGCTGGATAATTTTTTTAAATTAATGGTTTAGTTACAATAATAATAATTCTAACTCGATAATATAATAATATTCACGTTTTTCAGGATCCTATATATGAAATTGGTAGGTCAAGCTTGTTGGTTAGCATTGGTTATTCCCACGGTCGGATTTTCTGCTGCAGGTAATCACCAACTCGACCCAGAAGATAGATCAGGCAATTGGTCATTAGGCGTTTCTTATGCCTGGCATGACTCTCCCTATCGAGGAGAAAATTGGCGAACTGATTTTATACCAAAATTTACTTACAGCGGTGAACAGTTTTATTTCGATACCACCGAATTAGGTTGGCATATTATTGATACTCATAATTGGCAACTTGATATTTACAGCAACTATTTTATTCAAGGTTACAACGACCACAGTCTGTTTAGCGATACTGGCGAAGTGCGACCAGAAGACGACCCTCTCAAAGGTATGGAGCGAAAAAGCGCGTTAGAAGGTGGATTGAAATTAACTCGTAAAACTGCTTGGGGCCGTTGGTCTTTGGCTATAAATCATGACATTGATAACGTCCATAATGGCGGCAGTGCTTATTTAGATTGGAGCAAAGTTTGGCATAGTGGTGATTGGCAATTTGAACCTTGGGCAACCATAGGCTGGCATTCAAGTGAGAAATCCGATTACTATTTCGGAGTAAAGCCCGATGAAGCGCTAGAAGACCGCCCTTCATATACCCTAAGTGATACCTCGAATGTTTCTATTGGCGCTGCACTGAGATATACCGCTTGGCGTCAGCACCACTTCAGTTTTGATACCGCTTACACCATTTTTAATGACTCTGTAACTAACAGTCCAGTAATCGCTGACCGAGATGTTGCAAGTGCATCATTTGGCTATCGTTACGAATTCGATGACTTAGCTTATAACGATTCTGGTGATTATAATTTTTTCACCAAAAACCCCAATCCATGGTCAGTGCGAGTCGCTTATGGCTGTACTTCAGATACTTCATTTAACTCGATAGTCCGTTTAAATATTGACTGCGATGCCAATAACACCCATTTAGGTAGCGTATTTGTTAGTCGGCAATTATCTGAAACCTTTTTTAGTTTACCTGTGGAAGCCTGGTTAACTACAGGTGTCGCCCGACGATTCGAAAGCCCTCACCAAAATGATTTTTGGGAAGGTGTATTGGCCTTTAAAGCAGTCTATCGACAATTTCCCTGGTCAGACAGAGTTGAAACTCGCCTTGGCATAGCCGAAGGTTTTTCTTATGCTCACCACGTTCCAAATATTGAAACCACACGAGCAAATGAACGCGATAAACGCACTGCCCACTTATTGAATTATTTAGACTGGAGCTTGGATGTAAATGTTGCCGATGTGCTTAATATCGATTCAATGAAACGATGTTTTTTTGGTTGGTCTGTGCATCATCGTTCGGGAATTTTTGCCAGTTCAAATTTTTATGGCAGCGTTGATGGTGGCTCTAATGTGAATACCTTGTATTTAGAATGCGAGTATAATTAATCGTTAGTTTAAATGATGACACTGTAAAACTGCCACCATTGGCGGCAAACTAAATGATTAATGATATTCACTCTCAGCTGTTGGTTCAAAATCAATATTATCAAAGGTCACATCAAGGTCTACGCCAAAAAAACAGCATCAATGATACAATAAGGCAATGTACATTCTATAAAATTAGCGAACTATGAAAGATTGTAATCAATGTGGTAAATGTTGCATCAAATACGGAGGGGGTGATCTGTCAGCAACCAAAGAAGAAATTGACCTATGGGAGATATTTAACCCCGAGATTTTCAAGTTTGTTAAAGGCGACGACATTTGGTTTGATCCTGAATCTGGATCAAGGCTAAAAAGATGCCCATTTCTAGAAATCGCCCCAAAAAAAGACGTTCTCGCGCCAAATATATATACATGCAGTATTTACTTAAATAGACCCGAAGATTGCCGTCATTATCCCAGTCTAATCGCTGAAATGATTAGAGATGAATGTGAAATGATTGAGGTAATCGATTTACAAAATCAACAAAAAGCGCAAATAAAGTTAGATTTATTAATGAAAGATAGCCGGCCACCAAGTTTCACTTAATGCAAAGATACGATGGCATATAACGCTAAGGCAGTTCATTTAATGCCTTGTTATATTTGAATTATTCAAGTGAGCTTAGTAAATGCTTGATCTCTCCTCTCACAGAATCAATAGCACCTACAATTTGATCCACAGCCAGTTGACTGGTTGGCATTGCCTCCCAATTATTTGACCAAACATCTCTTAGTGCGGTTGCTTTTATTTTAACTTTATCATTAGTAAGAACACTCAAATCATCGATTAGTCCAACTGTAATCCAGCCTTTTCTAGGGTTACCTTCAGTTGTATTCTCATCATAATATGCAGCATATGCCAATTGCTCTAGAGAAGATAAATTTATTAAAACCTCAAAACTAGCCGTTCTAATATTATTATTATTTTCAGAAACTTCCATACGCCAAACATTGTATGAAAAACCAACTAACGTAAATAATACGCTAAAGATCACAGTCTTCTGATATAAATTAATCTTGTTATAAATTTGGTTTTCCATAGTTCTCTTCACAGTTGACGCTTACATAAACGGAAAAATATTATTGGTTATAATGTTGAACCCAGTGAAAAGAGCTAACTTTTAAGCCCGCTGGAATACCTAGTTATATGTCTTTTTTCTCAACATGTAAACAACCTTACCTGTAGGTTGAGGTTGAGATAGATAGGAATGTTTGGTTGGATGCCAATAATAAATAGGATCTAAATTTTTGTAGACCCTATTTAGGCTATGACAGTAACAGGCATAGAAATTTACTTAACTATAAAAGGCTTCGACAGTTCCTTTTAGCGTGATCAGAAGCGGTTGTCCTCGACGATCTAGGGCTTTAGGTGAAGCAATTTTTACCCAACCTTCACTGATGCAATATTCCTCAACATCCGAACGCTCTTTGCCGTTCAGTCGAATACCAATGTTGTGCTCGAAAATTTCTGCCACATGATGTGGGCTACGGGGATTACCCGAAAGGCGATCTGGTAAAGCTGGAAGCGAATTAGTGTCGTTCATGTTGGTGACCTGAAATAAATAAAAAGTACGTTATTGTAGACAATATAGACCTAGCGCTCAACAACTGCGTAAAATTTAGAGTCATTGTTTGCTGACGGTTAAATTTCGACAAATTTATTAATAGTCCCTTAAATCTACAATTCATCTAAAGTTCGATATCGCGTCATATTTCCCTTGGCATATAACGCCAACTTAAGCGGAAAAATATAGTTAAGCTAAAATGTTGCTCAAAGTGAAAGCCGCCAACTGTACATTTTATCTCTTGATTGCCTTATTATTGCTAGAGGGCTACCGACTAAAGTTAAAACGGGTTATTAATCACTTACACCAACACTTGCCGTGTGTTCCTGATGTATTGATGGATCTGCCCCTCGGTTTTTGAGTCAATCATTTCGTCTGGTCGACAACCATTTGGGCATGGCATATTCGATGTTGTACCAAACACTCGACAGATTAACGGTCGTTCGTCGTAAACATTGCATCCATTAGGCCCAAGATGTACACAGTTATACTCATCTAATGCGGCTTCATGTTCAGCGTCAGTTTTCACTGGCAGGCGCGACATTTCTTCCGATGAAGTAGTTACCGGCCCGCAACAATCGTGACAACCCGGTTTACATTCGAACGTTGGAATACGCTCGCGCAGAATCGCGATGATCTCTCGGTTATTGTTCATTTATACCTAATTTTTGTGGGTGAGTGACCATTATAATTATATACCTAATTCACTAGAAGTTAACCATTCCTTCAGATTCATTGCGAAGCGCAGCGAACGGTTACGTGTCCTTGTTTATTAACTTGTTGTTATATCTCGTTGACGCCAAATAGGTTGATGATATTAAGCAAACAGGTAAAACAAACATTGGGATAAAACTTAACAATGATACGCCAGAAAATGGGTTTGATATGGGGCCACCGTGAACCATGGCACTACCAACTGAAAAATAAAACAACACTGCAAGGTAACAGATTGCACTATTCTTTAACCAATTTGAACGAGTGACTTTACCTAATATATACCCTGTAATTAAAGCCAGAATGCCAAAACCAAAGAATTGACCGACTATTCCTAATAAAACCATTCCCATTTCAACAAATAGGTTTTCCTTGAACCACAAAAAATACTCTTCTGGTATTGCAACTGCGGCGACAAATCCCATTAGGTGTACGCCAATACAACCAAGAATTAAACCTGATAAAATTGAAATTATGATAGCTTTTTGTTGATTCATACTGGATCCATCCATAAGTGATATAACGCCCCAATAAAGGGCTTTAATAGTTTTTTATTCGCATTCCAACTGTTCAGTGCTTTCTATTAGGCTTTCTTTTGAAGCGTTTGCTTCATCTACTCGGCGAACACCAAAAGTAACTGTTGGAGGCACACCCATACCAAGTTCAATGTCTGATACACGATAATTACAGCCTTTTTCTTTTAAAATTGCATTCACCTTCTCTTGTTTTTCGACAGCTTTAATTACTGTATTGGCGATAACGTCATCGCTACTAAAAGAAGTTACTGATTCAACCACCTTATCAGTAATTTCTCTCGCTTTATCAAATATTTTCACACATCCCACCTTTTAATTTCAATGATAGCCAAGTGCATAGAACGGCTAAGTAATGGTTGGCTAAAATAAGTGGCGCAGGAGCAAAAGCCAACTGTTATTTGTCCTGCCTGAAAATCTTGTTATGAATTTGTTATTTTAAACTTGTTTGCATAATAAGCAACTCAAGTTCTTGGTTACTATCATTTAATAACCCGTGAGTGCCGTAGGGTTTATTTAGGATCATATCTCCTTTACCTACTCGTTGTTCTTCCCCTTCAATAGTCATAAGTCCATCGCCACTGAGGATTATATACATTTCTTCATTATTTCCATGCTCATGTAGTCCCATAGATGAATTTGGCGACATAATAACGCGTAACATAAAATCCCAAGCACCTTTTAAATCTTCATGCTGAAACATATTTTGAATTTCAATTGTGCCGTGTCCACCATGACTGTTTTCATCGGTTATTTTTTCAGTCGTAATAAAGTTTTTAATCATACATAGTCCTTTTTTGAAAGAGATGATCCTAAGCCACATAAAGCGGCTATTTATAGTTCGTTAAAATATGTGAGGCACGAAAAATGGCTAACTGTAAATTGTCCGTTTAAATGCATTGTTAGCATATTTAGACTATCAGTAGAGGCATAAACAGAAATACAAGAAAAAACGGCAATGATACCGATAGTCTTAATGACTTTATTCAACATGTTTGTGATCTCATTTTTTTAATATTTTATTTTTTGAATCTGCGCCTAATGTCTTTGCAACGATCGAACGCTGACAAATTTATTCACTGCGTTTGATTTGAATGGCTTTAGCCAATGACATTGTAACCAAACCAATCAGGTTTCAAATTGTACTTTTCATTGCTTCGATGCAAATGTATAAATTTACCATTCACCTTACTAACCGCCAAACAATCATCAACTTCCATTAGATTGTCTTTATGTTTATGTGATACATCATTCAATAAGTTTTCAATGGCTTTTTGTTTAGCTTCAGATTTATTCTTAGCTACAAATAAAGCAAACTCATGTATTTCATTCAGTTTATCATTTTGATAGCCACCAAGGTTTACAAAATAAAGCTGTTTCTGATCATGTTGAGGTGAGTCTTCGATAGATATTTTATATCCGTCAGCACCGTCAACTTCTTTATAGCTATCTATGTGCAAACCTTTTTGATTTCCAAACCAACTATTTTTCAATTGTACGTATGTCTTCTCAATCGATTCAGCAATAACAAACTGAATATCGTGTAATTCGATATTGGCTTTGGGGGCACTTCCCCCTAAATATACTATGAACAATTTACTCATCTATTTACTTCTATATTAGGATTAAACTCCGCAGCTACCGACGCCCCTAACTGGAGACAATAAATCATTCGAGTCTGCGATCTTTTACCTTGGTTGGTTAACTTGAATGTATTTTACGCAAACGAACTTTGCAACTTTTTCATACTTTTTCCGACCAGAACTATCACGATTGCGCCAAATAAAACTGGCGTCAATAAAAACCCCCAACTCTGACCCGTTAACATGATCAAGAGTGGGTTCGCTCCTGCAGGTGGGTGCGTTGTTTTAGTGAGCAACATTGCACTTACAGCCAAACCCGTAGCAATTGCTAGGCTAAGCGATGTAACGCCAATATACTCAACAAAGAACACTCCAATAAACGCCGTAATTAAGTGACCGAATATAACATTCTTTGGTTGAGCTAAAGGACTTTCAGGTACTCCAAACACTAACACTGTGGTAGCACCAAAAGGTGCCATAAGCAGAGCAACACTTGTAATATCTGTATCCAAATACGAAAGAACACCTATAGCAACTGATGCCCCAAAGCCTGCAAATAAAGCTAAAGCAAACCGGTTCATATTTTATCTCCAATAAATGTAGACCGACCTGTCTACCAATTAATTATAGACAAATCGGTCTACCTTTGTCAATATTCATTTGTTACCGGAGAAAATATATGAACAGTAAACGTGAGATATTGATTGATACAGCACTAAGTTTATTCTATAAGAATGGGGTTAACTCTGTTGGAATCAATGAGATACTTAAGGTATCTGGCATAGCTAAGAAAACCTTATATCGCCATTTTGAAAGTAAAAACGCCCTGGTTCTAGCGGCCCTTAAACAACGCAATAATACTTTCATAGAATGGTTAGAGTGCAACTTGTGTGATGCAAAAACAGATACCGAAGTGGTAAAAAATCTATTTAACGCATTAACGAACTGGTTCTCAAACTCCGAAACTGAACTAGGTGAATTTCGAGGATGTTTATTTATCAATACATCTGCGGAATTCAGCGATCCAAGCAGCGAAATTTCTTTATACTGTCAGTATCACAAACAACAAGTACGAGAACTTATCGCTGAAAACTTGTCTAACCCAAGTGATGCCTATCTTGATGCTATTTGTATTTTAAAGGAAGGGGCAATCACCACAGCATACGTGACCAATGATTTATCCGCCCCGCAAAAGTGCATACATATATTGGAAAAATTCTAAGTGATTGGTCTCGGTGCTAATCACCTACTAAGTGGCGATAAATAGTAGGTTATGATGTTGATGAAAGAAAACAGTCAACTAGTCGCTCTCCAAACACTTTGAAATCATGCTTTTCATAAAAAGGTTTTACTTGAAAACTGAGCGTTGCAGTTCGAATATATTTGCATGCGATATAAGAGTTATAACGCAGAAGTAAACTGCGAATACTCTTGGCTTGATTTTGCAAGTAAAGACCAGCTCATTCATCAGATTAAGCTGGTTAGACCTAAAGTATCGCTACTTAGGGATTGCTCTGTTCATGAAAGGTCCCCTTGTATATTACCCCCTTAATTTTAATGTTTTTTAGCTGCATTGGATCGATCTCAAGCGGGTTATTTTCAAGAATGGAAAAATTGGCTGTTTTACCAACCTCCAAAGAGCCTATTTCAGCTTCCAGATTTAAGCTTCTAGCGGCATTTATGGTGATGGCTTTCAGCGCCTCATACACAGAAATTTTTTGGTCTTGAGACATTAGCGTGTTTTGCGAGGTTGAGCGATTAACTGCGGTCCAAGCAAGTGTCAGTGGCTCTACCGGCGCCATAGAAAAATCAGAATGGAAAGACAACGGAATGTCTTTATCAACCAATAGCTTGATCGCGACAAGATTTTCGCCTCGTTGCTGGCCAAGCCCATGTTCGGCGTACTTATCAGATAAAGCCCATAAGTAGTATGGGTTCACAGAAGCCTCCATACCCAGCTCTGCCATTTGTTTAGTCATATCATCGGTGAAATAGCCCATATGGTGAAGCGTTAAGCGATGATCTGTACGAGGGTTTTGTGCCTGCAACTGCTTTACGCTATCGATTACCATTTGCTGGCCTAGATCACCGTTGGCATGAACGTGTATCTTGTAACCGTTGTTCCAGTACATTTCAATCTGCTTGCTAAATAGGTCAAGCGGTGTCATCCACTCGCCCACATGCCCATCGGTATAATCGTCTTTCATCTGCATTAACTGCGAGTAAATAGCGCCATCAGCAAAAAGCTTTACCTGCTTAGGTAAAAAGTGCACATTTGCTGTGTTGTATTCTTCGCCTGTCGCTAGGGTCTCCATGAAACTCATCGCTTCATCGTTGCCACCTTTCATGCCGTAAAGCTGAGTGCCGCTTGGAATAAGATATACATCGTAAGGTGGATTATTTGCCATCTCTGCTTTTAAAAGCGCAAGCTCTGCGTCAAAACTAGAGCTCGGGAATCCAGGCTCTGCAATAGTCGTAATGCCGTTCTGCCTAAGAATTGCCGTCATAGTAGCCAAACCCTTCCTATATTTTTCAGGCTGAAGAAGTACTGGCGCCATTGTTGGGACAAGCGCAAGCCAGCCGCCTTCAAAAAAATGCCCTTTTTCCCAGTCAACTTGACGATTGCCTGCAAAATCTTCTTGTTTAATGCCCAGCATAGCTATCGCCGCATCGTTCAGATAAATCTCATGAAAAGAGCGATGGATTATTCCAACCGGCTGTTCTCCCGCAATCTCGTTTAAGAGCTCTTTTGAAAGGGTGCCATGCCACAGTTGGTGAAATCCCCAAATAAAATAAAGCTCCTCAGGGTTGGCGTTTTCCTTAATGGATTGGGTTATTCGTTTACGATAGTTATCTTCACCTGACACTCCCTTTTTGACTCCACTGGGCAGCTTCCAGTCGTAAGGGGCGATGATCTCATTCTGTAGCATAACCGCCGCCAGCGAAGGATGTAAATGCGGTTCGATTAAGCCAGGCATTAGGGTCGAACCGGCCAGGTCAAAATCGACTGCTTGGCTCCCTGCTCGCTCTTTGGCCTCGCTGAGTGTGCCAACAAAAACGATTTTGCCATTTTCTTCAACCAAAGCTTCGGCAATTGACGGTTTGTCAGTTGCCATGGTTAGCACGGTTCCGTTGTGATAAAGGGTAGCCGACGAAGCGAGGTCGATGGTTTCAGGCGTAGTTGTTGGTGCACAACCAACTATAAATGCTGAAATGCAAAGCAATGAGCTCAATGCTCGCATACTGTTTCTAGTTAATCGATTCATATAATATCCTCTTTCGCCCCCACCAATCTAAATACGCGAGGTAGCTCTACCCCTTATTTAGGGAAAATTTGTTAATTAAATTGCCAATAATTAGAAACATATTAAGTATTTTAGTCTCGCTTTAGCAGCTTGTTAACCATTTATATCTCTGGTAAAAAGAGACATATGCTTTTTCAAGTTACTTATCTGATTCGCTTAAATCACCTTTTATTCTTTCACATAATAAAGAGATTGCCGAACATCTAAAAAGTGCTTTCATTAAGCCAACATTCGGAATACCACAGCTTACGTTGATGGGATCATACTCAAGCTCTTTAACTATAATACATTTTGTATAATTTACTCTTTAAAATTATGTACTTGCCATTTTTGATAGAAAAATGCAAAACAGGCGCTAGCAATTTTTTATACAAAAATCATTATTGTTAATGCTTTAGGGGCAATAAGTCATGGAAGATACTTATTGTTAAAATAACTAAATAGACCTTCTCCCATAACCTCAAATTTTATATTTTGATTATTCTGCTAACGCATTAATAAGGGAGGATAAATAGTTGGCTAAAATAAGCGACGAAGTAGCAAAAGCCAACTATTTTTAGTCTTTTTGAGTGCCTTGTTAGCTATTTATTGACCACCAAGTCTTCTCTAGCTATAGGATCACCATGTAAAATAATCGTATCAATACTGTTCCACGCATCAATTGAGTTTAAAGGGTTGCTTTTAAGTAATAGCAGGTTAGCAATTTTCCCTACCTCTACGGTGCCGTAATCTTTCTCAATTTTGAATTGCTTAGCATTATTAAGGGTTGCTGCCGCCAATATCTCTTCAAGTGATAATCCGGCATTAGCCATAGCCTTCATTTCTAGAAAGGTTGTTAGCCCTGGTTGGTTAGCAAAACTAGGGCTTCCAGGAAAATCAGAAGCTAACAAAATAGGATATTTAGAATTACTGAGGTATTTAATAACTTTATTACCTTTTCCTATTCGCCCATATAAAAACACATCTGAGATGGATTGATCGGGCATTCCATCAAAACCAATTCGAAGTTCCTCTTTGAACCACTGTGCTTGAGGTGTTTTATACCAATCTATCAGTGCCTTAGGTGTAATAGATGAAAATTCAGGAGAATCAACAATGGTAGGTAACATTACTTCACCTAAACCAGCAATCACTCTTTGTGTTGGCATATAACCTACTTTATCAGCAATCATTTTATCGAGAGTTTCAGAAATTTCTTTAGAAATATTTTGTTCGCGACTATATTGCCCCCAATTCCACATACCATGAGCGATAACATCAACGTCTGCGGCAAGTGCTAATTGCTGCATGTCTAAGGCATTAGCATGAGCGAGTATAGGTAAATTAACTTTTTCAGCGGAGACTTTAATTCGCTGGAGTGTTTTAGGGGAAAATATTTGCCATTGACTAGCATTACCATAGCCGTCTTCAAAATAAATTTTTATGCATGAAGCACCAGATTTATAAATTTTAAGTACAATATTCTCAACTGAATTCGATTCACTTTCTAAAGCACTCTCATCAATCACATAAGTAAACATTGATTTCGATTTATCGTCAATTTTCTCTACATAAGGAAATGTATTTTTTGACGTTATGACCTCACAGCGTAAATAATCTGGATGATTGGGAGCCGAAGTAAAATAGTTGAAGTTTAACCCGGGGTTAGGATCAAGTACTTGAGTGACCCCGAAATATAAAAAACTTTTAGGCTGTTGTTTAAAGTAAGCCTCTACCAGTTTTGGATGTTGAATAGCTAATGGTTCGACACCAAACCCCATACCAGGAATTGACGAAACATGCGCATGACTATCCATAATTCCTGGAGTTAAAAATTTACCTATCCCATTTATCTTTAAATCATAAGATGTAATTTTGTTCTGCGTGATTTCGGTAATTCGGCCATCATCTAACAATACATTCATCTGTATTTTTGGGGCTTGCAGATGAGATGAAACGATAGTGACATTTTCAATCAAAACTGTATTTTTTGCTAATGATGCAAAAGAGCAGAGTGAAATTGAGAGTAATAATACTTTAATCATAAGGCATCCATGTGAGATTAACTAAATAGCTAACGCCTTACTAGGCGGCGCGAAATTGTTGGCTAAAATTGCGTGGAACGAAGCTAGCCAATTGTTTAGGGGCGGTTTGAGTAACTTGTTAGGTTACACTTTGTTCATAAGTTTGCCCATTGTTGCTTTAAACCAATTAAATGAACAATACCAAATGATAAACAAATAACAGAACTCCAAACCCAAAATTCAGGAGAACGTCCCATAGGTGAGCTTATAAAAAAGAAACCCGCCACTCCGCGGGCTAAATAAATAAGAGTAATTAAAACAAGTGCCAAACGAATTAGTGGGAGCTTTGTAATAATACCTGCCCCAGAAAAAGCATAAAGTGACCAAAGAGAAAGAACCAGAACAATTCCACTAGTGATAATTGTTGGTTGAATGCTACCTTGTTCGGCAAGCACGGCCATTCTCTCACCAGCTCCAAAAAAACGATACCATGGAGCGCCGAAATAAATACAACCTATATGCAATAATGCAACGATTGCGCTCAACGTGCCCGCAATAATTAGAAAAACGTTCATACTATGACTATACCTCCGTGTAACCTAACGCCTGCATTAAGGGGCTTTTAATCGTTGGCTAAAATGTGTAGCGAAGCGAAACCTAGCCAGCTGTTAAAAGTTCCGCTTAATTTGCTTGTTATATGCCTATTACAAATCCAATTTAATCATTTCTCTAATAACATTAGCTTTCACAAAATGATCTAATTTATGTGTTTTTATCCACCAAGTTGCGGCTTCCATCAATAATTCTGGGGTATCATTTTTATTGGCAAAAAAAGCATAAAATGACAAACCTACATTATCACCTTTACTTTCAATTTTCTTATCACACACATCGATAAATTTTGCTCTTAATTCATTTCTCATTCTGTACGCATAACTTTAAATATTCTCAATAATCGAAAGGCTTATAACGCCCACATTAACAGGCGAAACACTGTTTGCTAAAATGTTGAGGTACGAAAACAGCAAACCGTTTTTAGACCTTGTTGAATTGCTTGTTATACGTTTACGGCTCAACCATATCACTTTTTAAACTTGAAACAAATGCAACTATATCATCGCACTCTTGTGGTGGAACTCCCAAGGAAGCCATGGTTGCACCTGCGTGTTCAAAGAATATTTCCCAGTCAATTTCACTAATTTTCATTCCTTTATGTACCAACTTCATATCCCTGCCAGTGTAATAAACTGGTCCACCTGAATTTGTGCATAAATAGTCTATCAATAGTTGCTTTTCTCTTTCAATCCCATCATCCCCTCTATTTTGCCAGAACCTACCCAGTTGGTTATCGTTTTGTAATCAGGGTAATAAATTATTAACAAAACCGGTGATTCCATCGTAACCACCGAGACGCTCATAAAGTGATTTTTCAGTCATTATGTATTCCTTTCAATTATTGATTTATATAGAAGTATAGTTGAAAGGCCGAAAAACGAATTAAACGTATAACGCCCAAATAACGGGCTAAAATGGAGCGAAACGACAACGGTTACGTGTCCGAATTTTAATTGCCTTGTTATATGCTTTTGTGCCAATGCTTTTGATAATCGACATCTTGGCCCCACACATTACCCATATATTTATTAGGTAAATAATGGTCGAATCTAAATCTTAGCTTTGTTGTTTTAGATTCAGTTACATTATCTTTTTTCATATTGTAATCACTCAAACCAATAATAACTCTAGCTCCATGCTTTCCTTTTGATATTTTAACCTCTGAAGCTTGCCAGTAACCATGATCTGGTAAAATGTATAGTTTTATCTGTTCAGCTGGAACTTCATGGTTATATGTATATATAAAGTCGACAGTTAGAGTATCAGCTGTTTCAGATTCAATTTTAACTTCATGAATTTTTATTTTATAAGGTTCTTCAAGATCACTCGCATTGTTGTAAATAACTGACCTATCTTCACAAGCAGAAATAAAAATAGAACAACAAAGAATAAGTAAATTTTTCAGCATGCTCGTGAAACTCCTAAAGTATAACGCCCACATTAAGGGGCAATAATATCGCTGGCTAAAATTTTGAATGGATTGAAAACAGCCTGCTGTATTTTGTCCCGATTTAATTGCTTGTTAAGTTGCAATTACTCTAGACTCTAATCAACGACATCTGCACCCGGTGGGTAATAAGTAATTTCAAAACGAATACCATCAGAGTCTTTCATGAACAATGCTTTAACACCATCAAAGTCCTGTATTTCAGGAACAACAAAACCGCTTTCTTTCATCTTTGTTTGTAAATCAATCACAAACTCTGGCGAAGGCGCCGAAAATCCAATATGATTCATCCCCGCACCATACCTATCATATTCTCTAGAACCTTCTTTTGCCTGATTAAATTGAAGAAAAAATCCTTTCTTATCAGTCCAAACAAAATCACGTAATTTAGTAAAATCAATAAGTTCTAATAATTTTGTATAGTAAGGCATACTCTCTTTTAGTGATTTAACCAAAATAGTAACGTGATCGACTTTGAGTGACATGCTATCCCCATTGTAATTTAACGCCCACTTAAGCGGACAAAAATAGTTGACTAAAATTGTGGATCGGAGCGAAAACAGCCAACTGTTTTAAGTCCGTGTGAATGCATTGTTAGTTTGCATTACTCTTTAACCAGTTACTAATGTAATTGGTTAACTCTTTAATTGAAACCACTTCCTGAAAGATTAAATCAGAGTTATTTCTAACTTGGTTTACTGCTGATATATAAATTTCTCTAAAGTGATCCTCGTATTTATCCAAGTAATTTGAGAGCAAGCGTATTGAATCAAAATTGGGTTGTTCAGTATGCCTTTTGATAATACGAGCTAGGCATAACTCCATGGGTTGATCTAACAAAACAACGTAATCGATTAATGACGACATAGAATCACGTTCTTTACCAAATGGCTCTTCAATAAAAATAAAACGACTGCTATTTTTTAAAATTAAACTTTCCAATGAACTGACAAGTTTTGGCGTTTTAATCAGAGAGACGTTTGCTCCCTTTTTTAGCCAGTTTTTCATATCTTGAGGGTAGGTACTTTTATCAGTGTGATCATCAAAAAGTAGAAATGGGCAATCAAACTCATTAGCGAGTTGTTTAACAATTGTGGTTTTGCCTGCACCAGACACGCCACTGACTGCAACTACTTTTGTGTTATTCATATTATCCAATTGCGACATAACTCGATTGCGAACGATTAATCTAAATACCTTCTCATTTGAGTAATTAAACCTTCCTCATTAAACTCTAAAACAAGAATATTCCTTCCTTTAAAATGTTTTAACTTACCATTTTTATAGTATTTAGAGTCTTCGTTTACAACTACAACGGCCGTGTCAGTTCCTAAAACAATATCTTCAATAGTTTCAACTACTGAAACCATTGAAGCGCTATTTCTAATAATCCCTTTTCTCAGATTGTCCTTTCCAGTGAAAGATACTCGGTATGCGATATGGTGATCGGTAAAATCATCCGTAAAAAAAGCAAGATAATATTCTAAATCTTTTGATTTCGTATCTGGCTGACGCGCTATTTCAGAAGCCGAAATAAATGCTTTAATCAAATCAGATGAAGGATCGGCTTTAACTGAAAATGTAAAACTTAAAGTTAAGAAAATAAATATATAGATCATTAGGTTTCTGTTCATTTTATTCTCAACATGGTGGATGATATCTTTGGCTAAAATTGTGAACGGAGTGAAACAGCCAGCTGTTTTTTGTGCGTTTGAACGCCTTGTTAGGCTTTTTTACTCTAAACTAAATTACAAAATTGGTAGATAAACATCTGTGATCATATCCGATTCTTTAATTTGAGGTCCAACATTAACATAGTGAAAAAAAACGGGAAAATCCGTTAGTTTTTCACCACTGTTAGGTAACCATGTTTTATATAAGTCTCTAGCTGTAGTCATATTTTCACGAGAGCCTAAATGACGAACTTTTGCACAACGTCGTGCTGGAATTGTTTTAGCTAAAACTCCGTAAGTATTTTCGGCAATTTCATGTTCAATAGAAACACATAAATCCACGCGATAATCTGCGGGCAAAACCACATTAGGATCATTGTAATAAATTCTATAACTGCGATGTATATCCGAAGGGGGTAATTTATTTTCTTTACGCCATTCGATCAGTTTATTGTTAGATTCATTTTCAAGCATCGGCGAACCGAGATGTTCAATAACCGCAACTTTTGTTTTAGGAAAATTGATTATTTTAACGTCCATTTATACTCCTAACTAAAGAAAGCCTAAAGCGCCTTACAAAGCGGCGCGAAATGGTTGGCTAAAATTGCAATGAACGAAGCTAGCCAACTGTTTAGCGTCCGTTTGAGTAACTTGTTATACGTTTAAACGCGAACAGCCAAAACACGGGTAAAAAAACAATTTCTAAAAATACACCAATAGAACCAATATCACCATAAATAAGCATGGTTTTGAAAAAACGAACAAGGCCATTAGGATCTAGCGGCATATAATTAATGTTACCGTGATAAAGTATTGAAGCTAAAATAACGATAGAAATACTTAGCCACTTTTTATTTGGTTCATAACTATGAACTAAAAACGCTGGAATTAATGCCGCTAAGCCAATACCAATAAAATTTTGAGCTATATGATAAAAGTGAAAATTATCCTTCCATTGAAGCCACCAAAATACTTTCCCAGCAGCTGCGATACCTATGGCTGATATTGTTAGTGCATAGTAAAAAGTAGCTATGCATATACTTAGTAATACTAATTTTAGGTAGCTCATACTCTATCCTTGAGAAACTTATTTGCTTGTTAGGCATAAATTTTATTTATCTATCTATCTATCTATTCTTTATTAAACTCTTATACCATTTACAAAGCTACAGTTAGGAAAGAAAGAATAGCTCTCAACGGGTTTAAGCTCAATTATTTCTATATCGCTTACTTTATCCGTTTCTATTTTTTGTTCAATTTCAAAGTAAAACCACCACCTTTCGTTAAACGATGTTAATTCTACATAAGGATAACTTCTTATTTTCCAAGTGCCCTTCAGATGATCAGTGCGTTCGTTCGTTTTGTTGGTAAAAGTCAGTTGATAAGTATTATTGTTATTTAACCTAATATTCACTAAAGTATCGCAATTTCGGCTTTCGTAATCATTCGCCAGATCTTGATTAGCAATTTTATCTTTTTGTTTTACTCCTTCAGGGAGTAAAAACAAACCTACACTATTTTTGCTATACCAATGATTACCTGACACAAGTGCTTCAACACTAGGAATAGTCCAACCTATTTCAGAAAGTGAATTAATTAAAGTATCTAACGTTTTCTCACCTTTAATAAATGGAGAATAAAGGAGTGTTGATTGATGAATTGTTTCTGGAAATGAAAGAGTATTGGTTACCACTTTAAAGTTAGATTCGTCTAGCTTTGAACTTATTTTTTCTATTTCAATATCAGATAAATAACGCGTATATAAATGAACTTCTGTAGAAGAACAAGAAATAAGCGTAAGACTAAATATTATAACACCCAAAAGTTTCACTCATCGCCTCTCTACGAATATACCTAACGCCCTAATAATGGGCAAAAAATTGTTGGCTAAAATCTGGCCGCAATAACAACTTGTCCTGCTTGAGTACCTTGTTAGGTTTCGTTTACAGCGATATATACGCAAACTTACAAACCATAACCCACATTACAATACTTGAAATAAAGTAAGTAAAGAAACGAGCCATTACGTTATTAAAAGTACAATGAATTAGACTATGAATAATACGCAATGCAACATAAGCCCAAGCTAAATATACAAAGACCATATCAGAGTTATTAGTCACAACTAATAAAACACAAACAACGTAAAAAATAACAGGAGCTTCAAATAAGTTTTTAAAATTATTTGAAGGTTGATTGACAACATCTGGAAGTAAAGAATTACACTTCTCTGGAGATGACAGGTTTTGCGCGTTAATTTTATTCTTTAGAGAAAAGCCAATTCGAAGGTAATACATATATAACCAGACACACATAGTTAATAGCATTAATAAAATAACTGGCTGAATTAACAAATGTGACATGACTATCCTTAGTAACCTAACGCCAAAATAAGGGGCTGATTAATCGTTGGCTAAAATGTGAAGCGAAGCGGAACCTAGCCAACGGTTAAAGCCCTGCTGAATGGCTTATTATATGTAAATCACACTGTAGTTTCAGTATTAGAACTTGAAACCATATCATTTTTTAAAATTAAAACAATAATATAAACAATGTTAAGTGGTGGTGTAATACATAATAAGACACCGATAAATGTAGCTATTTTGGGGTTGGATGTTTTACGCTTGCCTAAGTAATAACTTAAACCTCCAACGATAAACATAGAGATGAAAACGATCTCACCAAGTAGTGTTGCATTGATATTCATGTGCGTAATTCCCTTTACATATAACCCCCCAAAAAGGGGCTAAAAGTTGTTTACTAAAGTGTTGTACGAAAACAGAAAACTGTTTTTGTCCTTGTTTAATAGCTTGTTATCTACGACTGCCTTCTGAAACTATAACAGGCAAATCCATACAACCGTAATTTACACCAAACTGACTTAATACACATGTTAACTGCCCCCTATGGTGAGTCTGGTGATTAAATATATGCTGTGTAATATCGGCTACGGCTTTGGTCATTGAATCACCTTCAGTAGTTGTATACGTAATATATTTATCACAATCTTCCTCAGTTAAAATACGACAATATTGAACGATTAATTCATCTACTTTTTTTCTTAAAACAGCTAAGTCAGATAATTGATTGTGATAAATATCCTTCGGTGATTTCGGTGAAGGAAACTCTGACAAGTCTTTTAGGCTGAGTTGCGCTATTGAGTTTGAAGCTAAACGTCCTAATAAAATTAAGTCACCAAAAAGAATATGATTCCAGTAGCTAACAATATTAGGGAAAAAAGAGTGAGTTTCTTTTTCAATAATATCGTTTGATAAAGTTAAACAACAATCCATTAATTGTGCATTCATCCGCTGATTATATAGCGACATCATCCTGAAATTTTTCGCCAAACTCAATTGAAACTCCTTAGTATATAACGCCCAACTAAGGGGCTAATTTTTTTTGCTAAAATGTTGTAGAACGAAAACAGCAAACTGTTTTTAGCCCTTCTTAATTGGCTTGTTATGTGGCAGATACACTCTGACTTGGAAATGAAACTTCCATAACTAAGCAATCTTGCTCACAAATGAATGGCCCATGAATTTCGCCAGGTGGTCGACTAGCAAAGTGACCTGCCTCTAACCATTGTTCAAATGCTACATCATAAAGCCGACCAGAAATTATATAAATTTCTTCAGGGTAATCATGTGATTTACCACCAAACAGTTTTGTATCGGCTCCCGCTTTGAATCGCGTCAACCTAGTGTAATCACCTGTAATTGGATCCATAGCAACGGTTAACTGCTCTAGCATTCCATCACTACCTTCGATAGATTCCCATCTATGCGCATTTTCTGCTGATAAAGTATTCCAATATGTTGCAGTACTTTTAGACACGATGGCCTCCATGACACATAACGCCAAAATAAGGGTTTTTAATAGTTGGCTAAAATGTGAAACGAAGCGAAACCTAGCCAACTGTTAAAAGTTTCTCTTAAGTTTTTGTTAGGTTTAACTACCAACAAGCACTTGATTTAAATGCATATTTTCTAATTTCAATTTGGGCTGGAATAATATATATGACAGCTAAAAAAATGATTACCGACCACTGCAACGAATTACCGACCACAAACAAATATGTAGCAAAAACAGCCAAAGATATACTTAATATTAAAGAAAACCAATAAAAGGATTTCCAGAACCATAATTTGAACAAAGGCTTTTGATTAATAGAACCATATACACCTAGGCTAAATATTACAGAAAGGATTAAGGGCAAGTATTGACTAGAAAAACCACCGCTATCCTTAAGCAACCTATCAACTAATCTAGCTGCACCAAAAACCCAAAAGAGGAAAATGTAAAAATGCCAAATATATCTCATAACTTTGTTTACACCTAGCGCCTTAATAAGTGGCTTTTAATTGTTGGTTAAAATGTGTAGCAAAACGGAACCTAACCAACTGTTAAAAGTCCTGCTTGAATGGCATGTTAGGCTTTATTGGCAACAACCTTCCTTAAGACAAAGAATATAATTAATAAATATAAAATAGTGGCAACATGCTTAGCAACAACCTTAAATGGTGCTTGAGCTTCATATGCGAGTATTCCATCTGTAATTGGCATAACCATCGCAAATAATGCGCCCCACATCAAAACTGCATAATTTCGAGTATATAAAAGATATCCGAAAATTAAGGTAATGAAGATTGTACGCGAACCATATATTGCTACCCAATCAGCATCCAGACCCGAATAAAGTTCAGTACCTCTGACGACAGAAAACATCGCGGGGTCAATGTAAGCAAAAGTACCATAGAAACCCTGCAACAAAACTATGAGTGCGACTAATACAAAACCTACTTTTTCCAATTTGGTACTTTTATTCGTCATAGTATGCATATTCACCTAAATTATAGAAAAGCCTAACGCCCAATTAACAGGCTACACTTGAGCGAAGCGAAACAGCCCGCGGTTTTTAGTCCTTGTTAAATTACTTATTATGTTTAATTACTTAAACTAATCACTTAACAATACAGTTTTCTTTTGAAGCTTTATATATTGATGTCTTACCACTTACCCTGACCTTTGCGCATCCTGTATGAATATCAATTAGCTCTTTTTGAATGAGGGTGAACCCCCCTTCATTTTCTGATTTTAACGTGTATTCATAAGCTTCGTTGTTACCTTCAAAAAGTGCAGTAAATAACCCCCCCACTAAAGCTCCGGCTATCCCACCAGCAATCATATCCTCATGATTGCCGTCTAATTCATCAGCAACACCAATGACCGCACCACCTGCAATACCAGTTTTAACATGGGATGAAAGTGTAACCTGTTTTATGGATTCTATTGAAGCATAAAACTCTTTAGTGATTTCATTTTGATCCGCCCTATCAACACCTGAGCTTGAACAACCACTTAATAAAACTAAAGTAAGTAGTGCTTTTTTCATTTTATGCTCTTATTAGATAACTATGGAATTTATTTTTCCATTGTAGCTTGGATCGATATCTTAGAATATTTAGATTTGTAACAAACGGTAAGGAACATACAAAATGTATTAATAAAACATAGCGCCCTAGTTAGGGGAAAATTGTAGTTGGCTAAAATGTGGAGGGGAGCGGAACTAGCCAATGTTAATTGTTCCACTTGAATAGCTTGTTATGTGTTTTATTTTAAATATTGAGAGGCTTTATTTACTGCGACTTTATTGCTACATCAATGACTATTGATAACACTTGCTCACTAAAACATTATTATTTAAAGATAACCTCAGTAAAATGTGGATTATCAATTAATACTTCTAGTTTAGAAATTCCATCCAATTCAACCAGTATGTCTGTTTCGTGAGTATTAAGCTTAATGCACTCGTTGCGACTCTCATTACGTAATACATCAAGAGCAACACCTTTTATAGATTCGCCCACTTTCATAGTTAATTTAACCGGATAACGGAACAAACATACGATTTCAATATAATCGTATTCGCTGCAACTTATCATAAGACTCACCTCTGAAAATGGATTACTTACTGCAAGGCTGAATAACAGTTATTGCATAACCTCAAAAAACACATAACGCCCAAATAAGGGGCTTATAACTAGTTGGCTAAAATGTGAAGCGAAGCAGAACCAGGCAACTGTAATTTGTCCGGCTTGAATAGCTTGTTAGCCGTTTTATGCAAAAGCCCTATGGTATTCAATATTTCCGCTTGGCAATTCACCACTTAAAAGTAATGATTGAAAATACTCTGGAGGAACTCCTTTGAATACTAAGCTACTAAGCGCTTTGAAACCAAAGCGCTTATAGTACTCGGGCTCTCCCAAAAGTACGCAACCTTTAGCATTTAACTCGCGAAGAGCACTTATACCCGACAGTATTAATTGTGAACCAATTCCTTGATTTTGATATTCAGGTTTAACTGAAACCGGAGCTAACCCATACCACTCGATAAACTCATTATTTATTTTAACTTTAGAAAAAGCGATATGACCAACTACCTCGTTATTAATCTCCGCAACTAAAGATACAGAAAGTGCATGTTCGTTACGTAATATAGCGACTATCTCATGTTCTGTTTGATTGCTATGAGGGTGATTCTTGAAAGCTTCAATAGTGATTTTTTCAATAACATTAATATCATCACTGCGTTCTGGTCGAATATTTATATTCTGATTCATACACCAAACCTTGGAAATACGGCTAACGCCTTACTAAGAGGCGAATGATGCTGGCATGTGTTTTCGCGTTGTTTGCTAAAACCATGACAGCGTTATTTGTCCTATTGATTAACTTGTTACATGCCCTTTACAATACGCATTCCAATGCGCATAATTAACTAACAGTTATCAGGAGACATAATATGCAAGCATTATACGATTTTGATGCACCCAAAAAAGCAACAAATCTTAGCTTAAATAGTGACTTACTAAAAAAAACAAGAGCACTTAACATTAATTTATCTGCTACTTTAGAGCAAGCATTAAAAGATAAATTAAAAGGTATTGAAGCTAAAAAATGGGTGAAAGAAAATAAAAACGCCATTCAAGCCTACAATGATTTTGTAGATGATAATGGATGTTTTGGTGATGAGTTTAGAGAATTTTAATGTCACAATTTGATGTATACACAAACCCAAGCAAAAAAAGCCGCGAAGCATACCCATATATTATTGATATTCAGAGTGCATTAATTAGTGATCTAACAACACGAATAGTGATCCCTTTAGGGAAGTTCAATCATTTTAGAAATGAGCAAATGGATGGTTTAACCCCATTGATTGAATATGAAGATGAGCAATACATTCTACTCACACCTCAGATTGCTTCCATGCCATCAAAGTTACTCAAAAACCCTGTCGGCTCAATTGAGTCATTAAGAGATGAAATTATAGCTGCAATCGACTTTGCAATCACTGGCATATAACGCCGTATTAAGCGGCAAAAAATAGTTGGTTAAAATGTGAGGCAAAGCGGAACCTAACGCCCTGTTAAAAGTCCTGCTTGAATGGCTTGTTAGAGCACTACTTCTCTTTGTAAAAGTGCCACCATATTTCCAGTTTTTGCAGACCACATATTTTGAGCTAATTCGGGGGTCAATATTTGGATAACTAGCCATCCATGTTTCCCCTCTTGATTAAATATTTCAGCAAGATCAGGTAACTTGGATTTCTTAATCCCTGCTAGGAAGCCTTCTTTATTTTCTATTTCCAAAGTTTTATATTCGTATTGTTTCATTTTTACTATTTCCTCGTAGTCGAGGTCATGGATATTTATATCAAAAACAGATGCTAATGCCTTCTTAGATTGGAGCGATGCTGATGCCTCGTTTTCAATTCGCTGTATTGTCCTAAGGTTAAGACCTGTTGCTATAGCTAGCTCATCTTGTGACCAAGATTTCTTATTCCTTAAATCAATTACTAAATTTGCATTAATCTTCATAAATACCCTATAACCTATTATTTTTGAGACAACTGAATTATCCACAAAAATAATGGATTCTTTTACGACGACTCAACGAGACCATAACGACAATCATACGACACTTTAACGACACCTACTGGGATTAGTGCTATAACGCCTCGTTAAGAGGCAAATAATATGTTGGCTAAAATAAGCGACGCAGGAGCAAAAGCCAACTGTTACTTGTCTTTTTAAGTGACTTGTTAGGGCTATTTATTGGGGCGAAGAGTTATTAATAATTGTTTAACCTCTGCTCTACCAAACCAAGCACGCCAAAATGCAGCTAGCGCTATAGCAGAAGCAACAGCGAGCATTAACCACTCCTTGTGAACGATGTGCGTTCCAATGGCGCCGAGCATAAGCACCGCTAGGCATAGAGAAGCGAATGAAGATAGTCGAGGAATAAGTAATCCTATTGCGCCAACAAATTCAACTACACCAGTGAAATACATAAATTCAATTGGGTATCCCCAACGTGCAAAGGCTTCAACTTCGAATGGCAACGACAATAATTTAGCACCGCCAGAAGCGAAGAAAATTAACGCGATAATATAGCTCGAAATACGAGTGATCATTTATAGCCCTAACGCCTCATTGAAAGGCAAAAAATAGTTGGTTAAAATAAGCGACGAAGGAGCAAAAACCAACTGTTATTTGTCCTTTTGAGTGACTTGTTAGCTTCTATTTCTCAGAGTATTCAATTAACTCTTCAACATATAAATAATCTTTTTGCTGCTGAGTAAGCTTAATGAATGTTTTTAACTTCGGCGCATATAAGTAAACATCTTCGGTGTCAGCACTATATCCTCTAGAATTCGTAATTTTTCCTTTGTATTTGATGGTATATGCCTTAAAGGTTCCTGCTTCTACAGTTTCTTCTTTAAAAGATAAAACTTCTGCATCTTGGATAGTCGCACCCGTCGTGCCATCTTCACTTGTCCAGTGTTCCTCAAATGTCCACTTCTTGCCTATATGTAAAGGCCACGAATATCTTGCCGTATTGCTTTCATTCGGTTTAACAATATTTGCCAATGGAATGGTGCCACTTCCAGTTAACATACTAAGTACACCATTTTTGTTAATTATTTCTTTGGTATCTTTTCCATCTGCGCGTACTTCTCCGCCTGAAGTTACGCCCTTATATTTCCAAACCCATTTTTCACCCTCTTTATAATCTGCATGAGTTGGCTGCTGTGTGGCAACAGCTTTCGTTGCAATGGAGCAAAAACTAAACATTACAAAAATATTAAAGACTAAAAATTTAATTTTCATTTCAAAATCCCTTTTTAACTAATTCTAATGTATCAACCATATAACATGATGGGATGATATGATTGAAGCTAACGCCTTACTAAGATGCTAATGATACTGGCACAAATTGTGACAGTGTTATTTGTCCTATTGAGTAACTTGTTAGCCGTTTATTAACTATTTAAAATAAACTTTCTAAGATCTCGTTCTTGTCGCATTACATGTAAAATATAAACCTGATTTTTATCCACTTTATAGAAAATCCTACAAGGATTAACAATAACTTCTCTATAATTTAAATTTTGTAATTCGACTGGTTTTTTTCCCGACTCAGGATGAACCTCAACTCGACTTACTTTATCAAAAATTTTTTGTACAAGATTTTTAGCAGCCAATAAATGACTTAACGCGATGTATTCTGCAACCTCGTTTAAATCATTAAGAGCTGGAGCTGTCCATATTACTTCAGCCATTTATTCATTTTATCTTTAGCTTCCTCATTGGAATAAACATTGCCATTTCTAATGGCCTGTTCTCCTCGAGCTACAGCTTCAAGTATTGCCATTCTTTGTTGCATGAATTCATAATCATCAACATCAACCAGGTATGCTGAAGGTTGTCCATGCTCCGTAATTAAAACTGGTTCTTTGGACGAATGAAGATCTGCCAATATTTTCGTAGCTTGTCGCTTAAGTGTTGTAACCAATTCGACTCTCATAATGTTTCCTATTTATTGCAGGATAAAGTATCACTATAGTATCACATCGTATTGAGGTTACAACTTATACGGCTAACGCCCATTTAAGGGGCTGATAATAGTTTGCTAAAATTGTGAAGCGAAGCAGAACCGAGAAAACGGTTAGCAGTCCCGCTTGAAATTTTTGTTACTTTACTTTACTTACTATTTTTTCTTTGCAATAAATGTTTTATTGATAATTCGCCATTCATTTTCACGCTTGTACATTACAAGGTAGTCAATGTAATGTGTTTTGGGCGTATCAAAATCAAGCTTCACCATAGCCATTTTGTCATCAACTATATCAACAGACAGAATATTCGCTACCCAAGTATCTTTAGTCGCTTTTTTGAAGTAGCCAGAAAACTCTTTTAACGGAACAGTTCTAATGGTTTCTTTTCCAGTTTCTTTGTTAACACTAATCATTTTTACATGACCAAATTCCAAATCAAATGCTTTTGAAAGAAGCTTTTGATCCCCGTTTGCGGCCCCATTAAAATAGTTATAGGCCGTTTCTACAACTGCTTGGTATTCTTTACCAGTTACGGATTCGGCATGACTAAGCGTTGATAAGAAAAAGGTAAAAACAGCAACAGTTATTGACAGTAGTTTTATTTTATTCATTTTATTTATATCCCACGAATAAGTTTAGAGTTTCATTGGCAAATGAACAATGATATGAAAACACTATTTGATACAGAAACAGTGAACAAGTAAACCATTAAAATTGTTACAATTTATGAGTGTAGAGATATCTTATAAGTATATACCGTTCAGAAAAGCACACCAAACTTGGGTTAGTAAACTAACGCCACGTTAAGCGGCTAAAAATTGTTGGTTAAAATATGCGACGCTGGAGCAAAAACCAACTGTAATTTGTCCTGCTTGAGTGACTTGTTAGTTGCTATTTTTTCAAAAACTCTGACGATTTAATTTTTTCTTTTGCGTTTTCATTTTGTGGGTTTAGCTTAAGTGATTTTTTATATGACTCCAATGCCAATTGGTTTTCACCTTTTACTAAATAAGCCTCACCTAAACTGTCCCATGCATTGGCTGATAGAGGATAATATTCAGTATTCAACAGAAAAAACTCTATTGCTCTGTCAATATCAATACCAAACTGCGCATTATAAAGCCGCTCGTATCCAAACCAATTGATGATATCTTCATAAAGATAGAAGTTAGCCCCTAATTTCTTCGATACTTTTTCAAAATGCAATTTGAGTTCAGCTGCAGGGCGAAACCTCGCGTGATCATCAATCATATAACCGTCAAAAATCGAACGTAACCCTTTATAAAAACTTAAAATTGGCATCGTGTGATGATTTTCATCTAGTCCAAATGTAATTGAATCAAAATAAAGCCCCTGTTTTGGTTTTGTATTTAACTTTTCAATCAGTTGTTTCACATAGTTATTTTTAGGGTAAATATCGCTAACTCGGTCTGAAGTAGCAACAAACAATCGACGTTTGTCTAGTGAAGGGCTTTGATAAAACGGTTCTAACCGCTTAAGCATAAATTGATTATCCCACCACATACTAGGATCTATAGCGATATAAGCATTAAAGGTATCTGGCGTAGTAAATAAGCTTTGAATTATCGGTAGGCCGGTAAATGAATACCCTGTAAACAATCTATAATCTGATGTTCTATAATTTAGATCAATCGTTGGAATAAGCTCATTTTTAATAAAGAGAATGAATTTATCTGCTCCACCAGTTACATTTAGAGCTTGGTTTTTTGTGCCTCCATATTGTGTCAGTGAGTTCGTTGGCGAACTATCTCTCACTCTATTTTGACTCACTATACCGACAACGATCATTTCAGGTATCGTTGGGCTAGCATCCACGCTCATTTGATTAACCATGCCAGCAAACGTCTGAAAAAAGCTATGCATATCGCCATCTAGCAAATAAAGTACGGGATATTTTGTATAGTTATTATTATTGTAGGATTTGGGGAGTGAAACCCAATACTCTCTTTTTTCCTTTAAGATATTCGATTGCAGGGTATTTTCCTCGCCTATCTTAATATCGTTAGCATTAACATTAAAAGATAATAATATAAACAAGATAAACGGTGTTAAAACCTTAACCATAAATACTCCATTTTGATGAAACAGCATAAGCTCCTAACGCCACATTAAGAGGCTTTTAATTGTTGGTTATGTTGCTAACTAGATAAAGTCATCATTGCTTTTTACCCAACGATACAGCGGATAAGCAATAGCTAAAGGGATCATAGTTAAAACAATAGATTTACCGAAGTCCACCTGTTCTAACTCTCCATTTAAATAAAAACCTATAATTACTGATAAAGTAATATAAATCCACATTGACCAAAACGCTCTTTTCTTACTCATGACTTAGAATCCTTTCTGCAACATAACGCCCTGTTAAGGGGCAAAATTTAGTTGGCTAAAATGTTGATGAACGAAAACAGCCAACTGTATTTTGTCCCGCTTGAACAGCTTGTTAGTGCTGTCATGCCTCCCAGCTAAATTTCTTTGGATACTGGTGTATTCCATCGAAATCACCTTTTGTAACTGAGACACCATTATTCTTTGCTATAGCATATACCATGCTGATATGAAAAAAGAAATTGGGGAGCACAAATGAAGACACATATTCTGAACCTGCCATAGAGATCTCTCTAAATCCAGCAGTGTCTTGAACGTTGGAGTTTAACTGCTCTAATGTTGGCTTAGACAATTTATTAATATAATCAATTGCGGTTACAACATACGCTTTGAGTCCGCAAAAACTATCAATGTCACCCTCTAGCTCTTTATATTCCTTACCAGAAAGAGGACAACAAGCTCTTAAAGCAAAATTTGTTGCGATCTTTGCTTGCACATTGAACGGAAACATATCTTCAACAAGTCTTGCATTAAGCAACTCCAATTCATTTACAGAGTTAACTTCAACTTTTTCGATAAGTTTATGAAGAAGCTCTAGATGATTCAAAAATATTTCTCGATGTTTAATATACAAATCAATCCTCGATAGCACTAACGCCTCATTAAGAGGCTAAAAACAGTTGGTAAAAATAAGCGACGAAGGAGCAAAACTAACTGTTTTTTTTGTCCTTTTAAATGACTTGTTATATTTTTATTACCAATACTCTCTGATTAAATTAATTTTGCCATTCTTAATTTCTATAAGCCGCATTAAAGGCTTTGAATCAATTTCAGTTTTGCCATTTATCACAGTTGTAGAAACAAATGAAATGGTGACAGCTTTGTCACCTATTATTTTATTTGTTATTTCTGTTTTTAAAGAGTCCGCCATGCCCATGTAATTTACTAAGCCTTCAATAAATTGAGCTTTAGACAAGTCTGCGTTGTAATTTGGGTGTTGGTAACGCATTTCGTCGGATAGTAATGCTGCAACAGCATCTATATCTCGTTGAGAAGCACCTTTTACTTTAGTTGCATCACTAAGTTTTACAAACTCTGTTGCTATACTCATTTCAGATGCTATAGAAAGTAATGGCACTGAAAATAAAAACAATATTATTAATTTACGCATGGACTACCCTAAAAATATAACGCTAAGCTAACGTGCAAACGACAATGGCACATATTTTTTCGTCGTTTGCAGAAATTGTGACAGTGTTATTTGTCATGTTGAGCGCCTTGTTATAACTCATCGTCACCGATGCTTAATAGTTGACGACAATTACGGACTGTTAATATTTGAATAGTGTCGGATAACTTATAGATTATGCGATAATTACCAAATATTAACTCTCTATATCCTGTACCAATAAGCTCAGGTACTTCCCGCCCCATTCCTGGTTGCGAGCCAATACTTTCAGCAAGATCAAAAACACTATTTGCCCAATTAATTGCTGCTGAGGGCTTATCAAGGGCAATAAATTCGGCTATAGCGCTTACTTTTTCCATAGCTAAAGGCGACCAAACTATTTTCATTGCTTAAGTTTCGCCAATATTTGAGATCGAGCATCTGAATTTGAAATTCCGTCTCCAGAAGAAAGCTGCAACTCTGCTTTTTGAACCTCTTCGAGTAGCTCTATTTTTTCTTGCATTGCTTCATATTCAGCAACATCTAGCACAACTGCGACTCCTTTACCCCGTTGTGTTATCACAAGAGGTCTACGAGTTTCATTGATTTGTTTTATGAAAGAAGCAACACCAGCTCTAAACTCAGAAAGAGGTTGAATATCTTGATCAAAATGTATTCGGCTCATAACGTACCTTTATTTGTACAATTAACTGTACCTTAATATAAACTAATTTATGATTTAAAGCTAAATTTGTTTTGAGTTATAACGCCCATTTAAGGGGCTGATAATAGTTTGCTAAAATGTGTAGCGAAGCGGAACCTAACCAACTGTTTTTGCTCCGTTTGAAGTTCTTGTTAGTTGCCAATTATTTAAATACTAAATGTTCATCATCTTTTATAAGATCTTTGAAAATTATTTTTGATAACTCCAAAGTATCTTTACCTTGATGTATTGCAACTTCACTTGCTCCTGCTCCCAACGCCATTTCTCTAAATGCTCTAACTTCTATCATGGTTAAACCACCATCTGTTTTTTCCATTGGATGAATAATTATTTGAGGAGCCGAAGTTATAAATTTTTTGCCAATAAGTTTTTTTACGATTAGCTGAAGTAAACGTTCCCCAATATAAAAGTCATTAAGTAATGCTCTGGAGTGAGAAAATGGATTTACAGTACTAATATAAGCGCTGTTACCAAAAGCTGTAACAACTTTACTTCCATTCTTTCCTGTTGCGATTTGAAGTAAAGGTTTCTCATCAAACACTTCGTTAGTTTTTAAATCAACAACCCTGATACGGTTTTCCCATATCTGGACATACAAAGTGGAACCAAATTTATTAATAAAACTACGAATCATGCTCTAACCTTTCCTTGGCAACTAACGCCTTGCTAAGCGGATAAAAATTGTTGGTTAAAATAGCGACGTAGGAGCAAAATTCAACTGTTTTTTGTCCTAGTTTAATTTCTTGTTAGGTGTTCTTTTCATGCATAGAAATGGTAGTTACTGATCTTACGGAGTGTATAAAAAATTCTTTTTTAACAGCAAGATAAGCAGAATTAGAGAAAAATTCTTCCATGATCTCTTTGCTCGGAAAATCTAAAGTAAACACCCGATTTATTACTTCATCTGTTTTTGATTTTAATACATCACTAACTTTGAAGTCAAAACCAAAACTACCACCAAATGAATGAAGGATAGGTATCATATTCTCACGGTATTTTTGATACCTTTCATCATTGATAACTTCTAAGCCCATTATTCTCTCAAAAGACATACTTACTCCAAACTCGATGAACACCTAACGCCCAAATAACAGGCTAAGTAATGGTTGGCTAAAATTGTGTAGCGAAGCGAAACGTAGCCAACTGTTACGTGTCCTTGTTGATTTTCTTGTTAGGTGTTTTCACTATCTCTTACCTATGCTAAAAGTAGCCATAATCAATATTTACATTTTGCGGAATCTGTATCATAGGCTTCAAGGTAACTGACAAAGGCTTTCAGAGCCTTTTTTTCACTATTGAATGAACCATTCCCCATCATTTTACGGATTTCTTGCTCTTCCCAACTTATAGCAATACCATTAGTTCTCTTTTTGGTATCCTCAATAACATTATCAGCTTCCACGAAAGTTTCTGGAATGTCATATGTTGCGAGAAAGCATGAATCTGATTTAGTAGCATTCAATATATAGTCAATCATTTCTTTTTTATTGTTCGACAATTCCTTGTCTGTAATTATCGTTTTCATAACAGCCATTGCAGTTTGATCTTCATCTATCTCAAGATCACAAAAAGAAACAGAACCTTTATGTAATATTATAAATGCAGTGGATAAATCAAGACCACCTATTTGCTGCGTGAAATTTGAATTACCTAATTTTTCAAGGCTATCTACTAGCTCATTTTTTATATCTAGTATTGAAGTGATATTTTTTCTCTCTATCAACCTTTCCATATAATGTTTGCTATATTCAAATTTATTTGAAATTGAGAGCCTTTTCTTTCCAAAATATTTTTTAGACAACGGGTAATACGCTGTTTCTAAATATAGTCTTCCATTTTCAGGGATGATTAATTGCGTTTGTATTAGCTTCCCATAATGTCCAAATTTAGAATCCATTAGTTTTAGATTTACAATGTTTAAAACATCAATATTGGACTTTAAGAACTTAAGAAAAGTGGGGTACTCTTGAGTGCGTTTAAATTTTAAATTTATTTTATCTTGTGCTATGACAAGGTTTTGTTGAAGATTTTTCCATATAGCTTTAGCTTCGTGAGATTTCACTATTATATCCATATTTAGCATTGAAATGAGGTGCTGTTTCGCCTGAAACACCTAACGCCTTGCTAAGCGGATAAAAATTGTTGGTTAAAATCGCGCAGCGATAACCAACTGTTTTTATTCCGTTTAAGCAACTTGTTATGCTGTTGTTATTGCGGAATGGGTAAATTATGTGCTTTTAAAAAGCTTAATTTATCCCAGTAACCACGTTGTAAAACGATTAAGCCGTTTTCAATTTTAAAGAATCCACAACCTCTAAGTTCAATTGGATCTTTCCACTCTAAAATTGCCCAATCACCATCTTCAAATATATTTTCGATAATACAAACCATTTCGGCAGATGCAAACTCACTAGCAAACATTTGATGAATTGCTTGTTTACCCTCAACTGGTTCATTTGCAACTTGGTGATTTATTGCATCTTCAGCGTAGAAGTTTGCTAATTTATCAGCATCTCCTTTATTAAAAGCTTCAACCCATAATTTAACAAGTTCTTTTGGTTGCATGATAACTCCTATAATTGATTACAACATAACGCCGTTTTAAGCGGCTAAAAAAGCTGGCTATACTTGAGCGAAGCGAACAGCCAGCTTTTTGTGTCCGCCTTGAAAACCCTTGTTATGTGTTTAAGACCAACGCCTTAATTTTGGAATACCTCTAGTAAATAACCAAGCTAAAAACCTAGGCATGCCACACTCGTTAATTTTAACAATACAGAATGCTTGCATTTCAGAGGCTGTTATATCTGGCTGGGTGAATTTCCCATTTTGAAAACAAAGGCTACAATATTCTGTACTTTTTGAACCATCAGAATTAGTACCGCCTTTCTCTGGATCTCTTTTCATGGGCATACCACAACTTTGACAAGTTTTATTCATTTGACCTCCCAGACTATAAAAACACATAACGCCACATTAAGCGGCTTGTGATAGTTTGCTAAAATGTGAAGCGAAGCGGAACCTAACCAACTGTTTAAAGTCCTGCTTGAATGCCTTGTTAGGCATACTTAGCCAACACTTTAATTTGGTTTATTGATTTAACTCTGATGTGAGTTTGAAAATAATACTTTTCACTTCGTATACCATTAGAAAAGAACCAAATTTTCATTTGCTTGGCTTCACCCGTAACTTCGATATTTTTATTAATAAAATATACTTCAGGCGAAGAACCATATTTTTTTGTAAATGCTGCGATTGTTTTAGGGTGTAGTGCTACAGTAACACTTCTTCTATCTCTGTAATCTAATTCAGTGTTTAAATAGACAACTTTTCTCTCTACGCCAGAGGCTTTTATTGAAAATTGAAAAGTACCTTTTACACCATCTGGTGCATTTATTTCTGTTTCTTCAATTAAACGCATCACATCAGTTGACGCTTGATTTGAAGTTACGTTAGACGTTGTTGTACATGCAGATAAAACTAAAATTGATAATAATAATAAATACTTCATTGATATGACATCCTTGTTTGTATACCTAACGCCCCACTAAGAGGCAAATAATTGTTGGTTCAAATAATCGACGCAGGAGTAATAACCAACAGTTATTTGTCCTGCTTGAGTGGCTTGTTAGCTTACGGTTTACTCGAATGCTTTTTCGTATCATGGTATTGCCACAAAACGTTAATTATTTTCCACTCGTTTTTTTCATTTTTATATAAGTGCATGTAATCAATCCAATCATCCACTGTTAATTTTACCGATGCAACTCGATTATCAATATCGAGTATGTTGATATCAACTTTGGGAGATGACGAAAATTTATCACCATCTTTGTTGTAGTTTTCAGCCACCCACACCATAGTTTCAAAATCGGTCTCCATTATAATCTCTGAGCCATCTTTAGACTCCCAGTAAGTTCTTTTGGCTAGCTTTTTATCTAAGCCTCTTTTCATTAAATCCGGATCGACTTTATGTTGTGACTCTATATAGTCGAGCACAGCTCTTTTTACATTTTTATTATCAACATCCGTATCAGCTGTTACGGCGCAAGAAAAAAGAATGGATAATGTTAAAACTATAATGCGATGCATTGGACTTCCTTGAGTAAGCTAACGCCCACTTAAGCGGACAAAAATAGTTGGTTAAAATGTGAAGCGAAGCGGAACCTAACCAACTGTTTTTATTCCGTTTGAAGTTCTTGTTATATGCCAAGTACGCTAGACTGATAATTCAATCATTAAGGTGTATGAAATAACAGCACCAAATAAAGTAGTATTAGGTATTATTGATTTTATCACCCAACCATCTTTATTAAGCTCTGAAATTTTATTGTTGAGTGAATTAATATCAACTTGGCTAGACCAAAAGTTTTTACTTTTAAATTCGATAATTTTTTGCAATTGAGCATCCTTTCTAATTTTTATAACCAAACATCTAATGGCATATAACGCCCCCATAAGAGGCTAAAAATAGTTGGTTATAATGTTTGAGGAACGAAAAACAACCAACTGTTTTTTGTCCTGCTTTATGGGCTTGTTAGCAGTTTTACCGCTACTCAATCTCTGGTTGCTTGTCCAAGACTACGAGCAAGAATGTTGCAATAGGACCTAAGGGTAAAGAAATAAAAAACCAAAGTAATCCGCTTCTATTTTTACTTTGAGCCAAACCTGCATTTAATAAAGCTAGAGTTCCTAACCCTAAAGCATATTGACCACCTTGTGATACGATTTCAACTCCATCCATTTTACTCTCCTTAAGTTAATTAAATATACGTAAATATCGAAACTGCTAACGCCTAGCTAAGCTGCAATTTATGTTGGCATGTCTTTTTGCGTAGTTTGCAAAAAACATGACAAGCGTTAATTGTCTGCTTGAGCGCCTTGTTAGTTGTTGCTAGTTAAGAGCGCTTAATTAGCCAACAACGATTAATTTAAATTGATAAACACCAGATAACAAAAGCGCTACCAACGCTACCGCACAAACAGTGAATTTTGAGCCATATGCTTAACGCTAAATTGACTACGACACTGATAAGCGAAAACTTAAGAACCACACACTAAACTGACTTATAAATACTGGTTTTACAAATAAATATTTACTTGATTAGTGTTGGCAACTAACGCCAAGCTAAGCTGCAATTTATGTTGGCATGTCTTTTTGCGTCTTGTGCAAAAAACATGACAAGCGTTAATTGTCGACTTGAGCGCCTTGTTATATGAAGTGTGTTTTTGAAATGATTACTGAGAAACACAATCCATATGTTAAATTTTCCACCGCCACGTTAATAACCTGGCCGTGAATTTGAGCCTATAACCAATGCATATTGAGCTAATGGTTTTACAGCTTTGTCCTTTATTTAGTAAAACCTATTAGCGGTAAAACCAAACTTTCTTGCGAAAACTTATCTAATAACGTTACCACAAAACTTGAATACTAACAGCACGTTAAAAATAAAAACTTTAAATACGTGGTGGCCATATAACGCCTCAATAAGAGGCAAAAAATAGTTGGTTAAAATAAGCGACGAAGGAGCAAAAACCAACTGTTTTTTGTCCTGCTTTATTGCCTTGTTAGGTATGCCTGTACACACCTTTTAAAACATCTCTGGAGTCATCCGCGATATTTCGAAATAATCCTTCAATACCTGAAGCCAACGCCACAATTTCTGTAAGGAGTAATTCACCATTAACAGTGTCACCAGTTTGAATTGCCATTTTTAATTTAGAATTAAGCGAATTTAAACTATTAAAGTCTTCGATTAAATCGGCGTCAACTTCATTAGCTTCGGTTTCAATATAATCATTCGGAAGGATACCATTTTTCATGGAATCTACTTCTTTGATTAAGTGCAACAATGTGCCGAGTTCAACTGGATTCAATGGTATACCTAACGCCCATTTAAGGGGCTGATAATTGTTTGCTAAAATGTGTAGCGAAGCGAAACCGAGCAAACTGTTAGCAGTCCCGCTTGAAATGCTTGTTATGTTTAATTACACCGAAGCTTTTTTTTATGTTTTATTATTTCATCATCGAAGGATTGATGACCTTCAGAATATGAAGCATTTACTAAAGGATTATTTTTTAAGCCTAATTTATTATACTTAACAGCTATCCTTAGTTGCTCACATGCCTGAAAATTGTCATTTTGATTTTCATATGAAATATGCTTCAGCCAAGCTACATTGCTTGCTTCAAAATAAAACTTATTTTTTACAAGTACATCAGTTGCTTTATTATAGAATTCAATACCTCGCATTTCGTCTCCATCATATGGAGTAGTGTAATTATCCTTTTCTTTTCTATAATTTTGATATGTAGATGATGATAATAAAAAACCTAATGCTCTGTACGTGAATCCAGTCAGCTTTTCATCTTTTGTTTCAGAGGTATTAATATCTTCCATCACTTCTAACAAAAACTTCCTAGCAGGGAGCGTTCTATTGACAGAAATTAAATAACTTGCGTTTGATACTTTTTCGAAAGGATCGCTAGTATATAAGATCCCCGCAGCGGAACAGCCTGAAAGAAGGCTTACGATGAATATAAGTGAAATTATATTTTGCATACTTATCCTTAAACATAACAGCTTATTAGACGGCGCAATTCCTTATTTTTTTTATCGGAAGTTGCCATCAATTAATTTTTCTTAACACTACCTTAACTTTTACTCCTTTGATATTCAAAGGAATATTTAATTGTCTTTGTTTAAATACGGCATAATTCCTTATTTGTTGTTAAAACGTGGAATTGGCTTACGTATTTTTTGTTCTATACTTAATTTTGATTAATTGAAAAGGAATTCAAATGATGAAATCAGAATTTTTGCTGCTTGTTGAAAAGCAGATGTGGACGCGCCAATACGCAAAAAAAACAATAGAAGCCTATATATACTGGATAAAAGCTTTTATAAACTTTAACAATAAAGCTCACCCAGAAACTCTACACAATAGCGATGTTGAATTATTTCTAAGCTTCTTAGCAAATGAAATGCATGTTGCACCTCGTACTCAGGCACTCGCCTTAAATGCTTTAGTCTTTCTATATCGAGAAATATTAGCGACGCCCTTAACGTTGAAATTAAACTTTAATAAAAGTTCAGCGCCTACCAAACTACCCGTAGTGTTAACCCAAGGTGAAGTAAGACTGTTTTTTGATTATTTACCACCTAACATGGTACTTCCTTGCCAGTTAATGTACGGCAGTGGGTTAAGGCTTATGGAGGTCGTTCGGTTACGAGTACAAGATATTGATTTTGATTATATCTCATTACAAATTTGGCAAGCAAAAGGGGGGAAGAATAGACGGGTTACTTTAGCGAAAGAATTACTAGCGCCCTTAAGGTTACAAATAGGTAAGGCGTCGTCATTTTGCGAGCAAGACTTAAAAAACAATAATTATGATGGCGTATGGTTACCTTATGCTCTTGCTAAGAAATACCCAAGTGCTCGTAAAAAACTTGGTTGGCATTTTATATTTCCGTCTAACCGATTAAGTGTTGATCCAGAACACCAAGTTCAACGTCGTCATCATATTGATGCTTCCGGTATTCAAAAGGCGGTACGCAAAGCGGCTGTGTTAGCGAAGATTCAAAAGCGAGTTACTTGCCATACTTTACGGCACTCGTTTGCTACGCATTTATTGCAACGAGGTACCGATATTAGAACCATACAAGAACAATTAGGCCATAGCGATGTGCGTACTACGCAAATTTATACTCATATAATTGAGCGTGGCGCCAACGGGGTTTTGAGTCCGTTATCTGATTTGCTTTGATTTATTGATGGGTCTTTGTTTTTAAATAATCAAATACCTTTTGGCTATCGTTTATATTGGCGAGTAGGTTGGTTCTGATCACTTCTATTATTTGCTGTTCTTGATAGGTTTTTTCATCTAAACCAAAGGTGATAGGTACACCTACTGATAACGCCTGGCCAACCAAAATAGAAAAGGTGAGGTTGATCATAAATACTGGCCAGTTAAGGTCTCGCCATAATGGGTCCATTGGCGTGCCTTGCAAGAATGTGGCTAAACGCTGATAGTGCAAGCCGATATTCTGATACACATCATCTTCTATTTCTGGCAGCTGATTATTCATCATTTCTTGTACTATGATGGCGGTGTAGGTTTGTTCTTCACGGCTCCAAGACTTAAAGCTATAACAAAATTGACTAAAGCGCTCTAATGTCGGCAACTGTTGATGTTTACTGATGAGTTCATCAACAAATTCGCCCAAGCTTTGTTCTAAATGTTTTTTAACGGCATTGTATAAACCAGCCTTAGATTTGAAGTGGTACATTATGGTGGAGTTTTTTACGCCTACCGTTTCTCTTATTTTACTAAGACTCGCACCTTGAAAACCAAATTGAGCAAACTGCTGAGCCGCCGCTAAGATAAGCTGTTGTTTGGTCCAAGATACATTACCTTTGCCATGTTCTTGCTTAGATGGTCTTGCCATTTAGATTTACATTCCTTGGGTGGTTTTACTTTTTGTTAGTCACGTTAATCATAACCTGTTTAATTGACTTATAAAATTGATCTTTACAATTAATGTATCGATTGGTACATTATATATCAATCGGTACATAAACATTATTGGTAAGATCATGACAACAGCAACTAAAGGGCATATTAATGAAGCGGCAATTGCCGACTTAACTTTGTTATCACAGCGCCCTGAATTTAAAAAATTACTGTACGTTCCACAAATAAATTGGGTGATCACCCTATCTTGTATCGCTGCATTACTTGCTTGGGCAGGTCTTTCATACTTGTGGTTACAGGGGAATGTTTCAGCGCTATGGGTAACGATAATAAGTACTTATACGTTTTTTATATTCATCTTAACTGTGCACGAAGCGTCGCATTTAATTATGTCTCGTAATAATAAAGTAAATGATTGGCTGGCCACTATACTAACTTTTATACCGTACCCGCACATGCCTGTTCTAGTGTTTAGACATCAGCATTTAACCCATCACCGAGATACTTGTGGTGAAGAAGACCCTGATGACTACTTATATCATGGCAATGCGTTAGTACAATTTTTAAAAGTGTGTACGCAAGATTTATATTGGAATTACTGGGCATTTAAACATCGTAATGGCGCGTCAAAAAACACCCATTTTGCGAATGTATTAGGTTTTGTCGCTTATATGATTATTTTAGTTGTCGGCTTTTCTTCAAGCTATTGGTATGAATTTACCATGCTGTATTTTATCCCGCAGCGTATCGGTGTTGCCGTAGCCATTTATATGTTTGCTTATGTACAACATCCAAGTGATAAGTGTGAAGTAAAAGAAACTAGTCCGTTTAAAACCACATCAGTTATTCGCGGCTTTGATAATGCTTTTGCTAAGGTTTACTTTGGCCAAAATCGTCATTTAATGCATCACTTATATCCAAGTATGCCAATCTATAGAAACTGGCAAGCATGGCAACTAGGTAAAGATGTATTTGAGCGCCAAGAGCTGGCTAACGTAGGGATTGATGCAGAAAGTTTTACCGCATTAAATAAAGTTAATCTTGCGAGTCACATAAAAGCGCAAGGTAAATTACAGGTCTCGATTACGTCTATCACAGAAGTTGCCGAAAACATTAACTCATACACTTTTGTACCAGTGAATGTTGATGATGTACTACCTACGTTTACTCCTGGTGCTCATGTAGATGTTGAAATAGCGCCTGGTTTAGTGCGTCAGTATTCTTTATGTAATGATCCAAGCAATACTAATGAGTATGTCATTGCTGTACAAAAAGAAGAAAATGGTCGTGGTGGCTCTAAACAACTACACCAGCAATTTAAAGTTGGCAATACCATTATCATCAGCAAGCCTCGTAATCTATTTGGCTTAAAATCAGCCAATAAAGTAGTGTTATTTGCTGGCGGTATAGGTATTACACCAATGCTGTCAATGGCATGGCAACTTCATCAAACCAATACCGAGTTTGAATTTCATTACTGCGTAGCTACGCAAAGTAAATGGGCATTTAAAAATCAGTGGCAAGCATTACCATTTGCAGATTCTATTAGAGTTTATGTTGATGATGCCGACACAGCCAACATTGATGCTGAGCAAGTGTTAACAGCAAATAAGCTAGCTGATGTGTATGTGTGTGGCCCTGCAGGTTTCATGAACTATATCGAGCGTAGTGCTGAAAGTGTCGGCCTAAGTAGCGAACAATTTAATAAAGAAAGCTTTGCCGGAGCAAGTATAGCGAGTGATGCGCAACCTTTTAAGTTAAGTATTAAAGGACAAGATCAAGAGTTTGATATTCCAGCTGATAAAACCATAGTACAAGTGTTACAAGAGCATGATATTTTTATCCCTATTTCATGTGAGAACGGTGTGTGTGGTACGTGTAAGTGTAAGGTAACGCAAGGTGAAGTAGAGCATAAAGATATAGTGCTGAATGATGATGAACACCAAATCCAAGGTTTATTCACCCCATGTGTGACTAGAGCTAAGGGTGCTACTTTAGAAATAAGCTTATAATAACGGCTTATATTAAATTAGGTTCATATTTCCCCCTTATTAAGGCGAAAATTTAATAAGGGTTAGTTATTAAGAGATATTTATATTGAAGGCTTACCAATGATAGGCAACATCTACCATGATTGCGTACGGGGTTTTATTTTCACCTACCACTCGGCCCCGAACTAAGCTGTTACCGGTATCAATAGGGGCGGCGCCTAAATCGTACAGATTAACGTTAATGTCCCAATTTTCTTCGGCTGTTTTAATACTAACGCCAGCGCCAATGCCCCAAATTCGATCTAATGGAATAGCAAAGCTACGCTTGTCATCATCAACGGCTGAAGTAACATGCACTACGCCAACTTTATAGGTTTTATTATTACCGACAGGCCAGCCATAGCCAACACTGGCTACCCATACATCGTTATATACACCTTCACTGTTTTCTGGCTCGCTGCCATTAAAAGTTACGTCTCCAGTGCCAAACTGTGAAAAATCAGCCCATATGGTATCAAAGGTTAGAAAATCCCCTTGCTCGAGTTCATGATAAACACCAAACTGTACACGCTGAGGGATAATATTTTCAACGGTAAATTCACTGTCTTTTATGCCTCTATCTTCAAACTCTTTATCGAGTCGAGGGCTTAGCCCTGAGAACTCTATATCACCTTCTAAATCAGCACTACCTTCGGTACCATAAATCAAACCTATACGGGTTTTATCGTTGAATTCGTACAGCATAGAAATTGACGTATTTATCGCTAGGGCGCCTGCCTCAAATGTCATTTCAGCATCGTCATGATTAGGGCCATTATTGACTGGTGACGTGGTTTCAGAATAGTTATAAGTAAAGGATATAGCGGCACCTAGTGATAACTTGTCATTCACTTTATAAGCAACAGCAGGTGTTAAAGCCACATAGATAAGGGAGAATTCATCACTGTAATAACGACCCGCCCAGTCATCTCCATTACTAGTGCCAAAGCCACTTGGAATATTAGCGCTAAAGCCAAAACGCCAGTCGTCGTTAATTTCACTAACATAATAAAAACCAGGAATGACAACTGGGGCAAGTTCATTGTCAGGATCGCCACCACCTTTGGTACTAAGCTCATTATCGACTTCAAATTCACCAATACTTAACAACATTATACCTTGCACTTCCTTATGAGTGCCGGTTAAACGGGTCATACCTGCAGGGTTCGTTGCGGCAGTCCCTGCACTATTAGCTTCAGCAAACAGCCCAGTTTGGGCAGGAGAAGAGGCGAGTACCGGATAGGCAAAGCCTAATGATAAACTAATAGCAATAACTGAGCAGGTGAATTGGCTCATGATAAATCCTTTTAAAGTTATGAACACTGAGATGACAGACCAAACAAATTTAACTGATTTCTAGTTCTTTGAAAATATATTTATCGAATAAAATATAATGATAGCTGTCGCTTAATCAATTTTAGTCTTATTTTTTTTATCATTTTCTCTATTCATCAATATAAAGGTTAAATATATTTTAGTGGGTAGTGAAAAGACTAAACCAAAGGCAATGCAAGAAGCACTTATTATCATCCCCATTACGCCTAACTTTTCAGGTAAGTTTGCATATTCAAGCAAGTAATGGCCAAGTAATAATAAAGATATACCAATAATAATAAATATTTTCAGTATCCTTATGATGTTCTTTTCATCCATAACCCACCCCTTGCATTGCCGTTACATTTACTCTAAATCAATTGTGCCACTTAATCATTGATTAACATCACATTTACTTTAAAAGTAGGTTAATAAAAAAGGAGCCATAGGCTCCTTATAGGTAAATATTCGGTAATTTATTTGCCATTCATTATTTCTTAGTCGGTCTTTTCCAGCCGCTTAAATTACGTTGTTTACCACGAGCAACAGCCAAATCATTGTCAGCGACATCTTTTACAATCGTTGAACCTGCGCCGGTTGTCGCCATTTTACCAATAGTGACAGGGGCTACCAGAGATGCGTTTGAGCCAATAAATGCGCCGTCGCCAATAATGGTTTTAGATTTATTTACACCATCGTAATTACAAGTAATGGTGCCAGCGCCAATATTAGCTTTTTTGCCAATATCTGCATCGCCAAGGTAAGATAAGTGACCCGCTTTTGCGCCTTCATGCATGGTAGTATTTTTCATTTCAACAAAATTACCCACATGCGAGTTGGCTTTCATCTCGGTACCTGGGCGAATACGGGCAAAAGGGCCTGCAGAACAATCTTCACCAATAATGGCATTTTCGATGATCGAGTTAGGTTTTATGGTCGCGCCTTTGCCTATTTGGCTATTGATAACAATACAGTTAGCACCAATACTTACATTATCAGCTAAACTTACTTCACCTTCAAAAATGCAATTAACGTCTATTTGTACTTCACTGCCAACCGTTACGTTGCCACGAATATCAATGCGGCTAGGATCACGTAAACTTGCCCCATTAATCATTAACTCTTCTGCTTTACGTAATTGGTAGGCGCGCTCTAATGCCGCCAATTGTACGCGGTTGTTGGCACCTTCCACTTCAATTTCAGTATCTGGATGCGCGGTATTAATGCTTTTGCCTTCACCGTGCGCCATAGCAATAATGTCAGTAAGGTAGTATTCACCTTGAGCATTATCATTTGATAAATTACTCAGCCAGCGTTTTAAGTCTCCGCCATTGGCAAGCAAAATACCGGTATTACATTCATTAATAGTAAGTTGCTCAGCATTAGCGTCTTTTTGCTCTACAATGCCCACTACGTTATTACAAATACGGACAATGCGACCATAGCCTGATGGATTAGCAAGATTCACAGTTAATAATGCCATACCGCCTTCTTGTTTAGCGCCAAGAAGCTTTTCAATAGTAGATACTTTAGTGAGTGGTACGTCACCATATAGCACTAAAACATCTTCATCATCTTTTACAAACGGGCTTGCCATATCTACTGCATGGCCTGTGCCTAATTGCTCAGCTTGTTCTATAAATGTCAAATCATCACCTTGCAAACGTTCGGTAAGTAACTCACCACCAAAACCATAAACCACATAAAGATTATCGGCATTTACTGAACGCGCCGCGTCAATAACATGCTCTACCATTGATTGATGAGCAATTGGGTGCAGCACTTTAGGCAAGTTTGAGCGCATGCGAGTGCCTTTGCCTGCGGCTAAGATGACAACTGAGAGAGACATATAAAATCCATTATTATTGTAAGTGTGCTGATATGGCTTTTATTTTAGCTTTAATTAGGCTTTATTTCTAACTAATTCATCGATAAAAATGACACGCAATAATATTATCATCAGCAGAGCAACTAAACTGATCACACCGTTACTGCCACCATGATGATGATGGTCATCGTAATAGTCTTCATCATAATAAATATCGTACTCTTCACTCTCGAGCGGCAGGGCATATAAAGCATCACTATCATCAGAGCTAAAGGTAGCCACTAGGCCTAGATATCCCACTTCGTATAAATCGATTAACACATCGTAATTATCGCTGTAATAACCCTCATACAGGGTGGTTACTACTTCATATTCATCATCAATGTTTTCGCCCGTTATGGTAAAAACATCGGTGCTGTAGTAATGCGTCCAAGGGCCGCCACCTATACTTAGATACAATTCGGCATAGACATCGGCTCGTTCATTGGCAATATTACTGAGCACATCGGCATCAAACACAACACCAAACGTTTGATAGTAACCATCTTCATCAAAGTCATCATATAAATAGCTTTGGGCGTCATAAATAACAAATTCATGGTTATAATAGCTGCTGTTTAGGGTTGCCATAGTCGTTGATTTGCTGGCAAGGATGTTTTTATTCAAGTGTGTTAAATCAAGCCTTTGAGCGCGAGTCATGCTGCTTGCCTTGCCAATGTCTTGGTCGCTAAATCTTTGCTCTCGGCTTTGCTCAATAAAGTGTTGTTTATCTTGTTCATTAAAGGTTTGTTGTTTTTGACCAAACGAAACTGTTTTTAAGGTGGGGCTGGTTTGCTCTTGAGCATGAACCTTGTTAATGCCAAACAGCACCATCAATATTTGAATCGCTAATAGCAAAAGCAATACCGCTAACGTAGATAATAAAAGTTTATCTACAAAGTTAAATTTTTCAGGAATGTTAAATCTTGCCATAATAATCACCAACTTGGTTTTTCACTTTGTAGGGTCATTAAAGCGCATCCTAACTGAACATTAGCTGAACAACTTTTTTATTTTTTGTTCAGCTAATGTTCAGTTAACAACGATTACCCTATGGTGTTAAAAGAGACAAAGTCGAATTAATACCAAGTTGGTTGAGTTATTTCCCACTCAGTGAGAATTAAAACACTTATAGGCAAGGCATTGATTGAAGACAATGGTTGTTCCCTTGTCAAAATCAATAACGCAGCATAGAAGTTTTTTAAACTCACCCTTGGGAGCTTGTTTTAGGCCCACTAACGGCACAAAAATCATTTAATATAGAACAACTATATCTAAATAAATTTTGCTTGTTATTGAACCTAAAACATAGCTCTGAGTTGGGAATAAATTAAATCAAATTGGTATAAAATTTTGGTTATGTTAAATCTTGGTTTATTAAACTGGTCCATTCTTTTACACTGGTATTACTTTCTAAATTGCGATTATTGTTTAAGGTTTGCGAATGAAGTTTATGGCATTTTGTTTTTTTTGTATTGGAGTATTGGCTTCGCCGCTTACCATGGCTAAGTTAAACAACTCTTCACCTAAAGCACCATATGGTCAGCATATTCCTTACCAAAGCGCAGCACTAAAAATTGCCAATAAAGAGCAAGCAGCAGCGTTAGTAAAATCTCGAATGGGCGGTAAAGTACTTAGTGTGAAAGCCGTGAAGGGCAAACAGGCCTACAAAGTTAAATTACTTAAAGATGACGGCCACATTGTTTCGGTATTTGTGAATGCAAAAACTGGAAAAATACAGGGGTGAGCTATGCGCATACTTTTAGTTGAAGACGATTTACAACTGCAAAGCCAACTGCAAAAACATTTACAACTCGCCAACTTTTCAGTTGATGTCGCTTCAGACGGTGAAATTGGTTTATTTCAAGGCACTGAGCATCCGTACGACGCCGCAATTATTGATGTTGGCTTACCTAAAATTGACGGCATTAGTTTAATTAAATCACTGCGCCAGCAAAACATTAATTTTCCTATCTTAATATTAACCGCTCGTGATCATTGGCAAGATAAAGTGACCGGCCTTGATGCTGGAGCCGATGATTATTTAGCAAAACCTTTTCAAGTAGAAGAGTTGTTGGCAAGATTAAATGCCTTAATAAGGCGCAGTGCCGGGCAAGCAAGCCCAGTGATGAGTAACGGCCCACTCACCATTAACACCAAAAGTATGCACGTTGAGGTAAACCAACAAGTGATTCATTTAAGCAGTTCAGAGTATCGATTACTCGAATACTTAATGCTGCACTTAGGCGAAGTGAAATCAAAAGCAGAGCTCACCGAGCACATTTATAACGAAGACTTTGATCTTGATTCCAATGTTATTGAGGTTTTTATACGTCGATTACGTAAAAAGCTCGACCCAAATAGCGAATACGATTTTATTGAAACGCTGCGAGGCCATGGTTATAAGCTTAAGCCATTGCCAAGTGAGGCTTAATCTATGGCTTTGATCACTCAAATCAAAGTGTGGTTAAATTCATTACAAGCGCGGGTAATGGTATCGGCACTGTTAATGATTTTAATTATAGTGCCCAGCCTGGCCATTATTTTAAATAATGCGTTTAGCGAACAAGTGCAACGTTCAATTCAAAATGAATTAAATGCCAGCAGCTATGCTATTCTCGCGCTCGCAGAAGTTAATAACCAAAAACTGCAAATGCCTGAACAATTGTTAAATAATCAGTTTAATGCCAGTGGCTCTGGTTTATATGCATTAATGACTCAAGCCGTTGACAATAACCAACGCACCCTTTGGTCTTCGCCTTCTTTTTTGGGGCTCACAGCGCCTCAATTGTTACCAAAACCCGGCATCGGCGAAAGTCTTTTTAGTACCCAAACTATCGATTCTAAAAAACATTTAGTGTATAGCTTTACGGTCAGTTTTATCGAGCATAAACAAGATTTTACGGTGACTTTACACATAATTAAAGACCAGTCAGATTTTATCCAAATGGTCGCGAAATTCCAGCAAACGTTGTGGTCATGGCTAGGGTTTATCATGGCAGTGTTATTAGTGTTGCAATTTATTTGGCTAAAATTTACCTTAAAACCGTTAAGTAAATTACAAAAAGAACTTAAATTGATAGAACAAGGTAATAAACAGCAAGTTGAGCAACATTACCCCTTAGAGCTTGCTCTTGTAGCAAAACAGCTTAATACGCTGTTAACGGCACAAAAGAATCAACGCAAACGTTATCGTAATGCTTTATCTGACCTTGCCCATAGCCTAAAAAATCCTTTGGCCGTTATGCAAAGCCAAGGCAATTTAACCACGAGCTCACTGCAGCAATTAAATTTAATGAATAAAACCATTGAGCATCAATTAAAACGAGCACAAAGTGGTGGTGAAACCGCTTGGCATGTTGGTATAAAAATAGCTCCTATAGCGGAAAAACTGGTCAACAGTCTGCATAAAATTTATCGGCAAAAACAACTTGTTATTAACGTTAATATTGATGAACGGGCGTTGTTTAATGGCGAAGAAAGTGACTTATATGAAATTTTAGGCAATTTACTCGACAATGCTTGCAAGGCCGCCGAAACAGCAATTAATTTAAACGTAATGCAAAGCGAAGCGCAACTCACTTTAATCATTAATGACGATGGCGACGGGATAAGTGAAGCGCTTAAAGAGAATATTTTACAACGTGGTATTCGAGCCGATACTTATGAACAAGGCCATGGTATTGGCCTAGCAATTGTGCGTGATTTAGTCGCCAGCTACCAAGGTAACTTATCTATAGTTAATCGTTCTGAACTAGGCGGAGCGCTATTTACAATCACCTTTAAACGCTAAAAATAGATTACCGCGTTCGAGGTTATAAGTTCTGGCATCCTTGCTTCACTCTCGGCACTTGTTGCCAACAGTGCTCTAGCTCCGATATCCATTTAGTCGTTCGCGGTTCGGACTGTTGCTGGTTATTACCTTTGCAATAATAGCTTATTGACCCAGTTCAGCCGCTCTTCGTTTCTCGTCTCTAGTATTCTCGTTGCTAATTTCCATTCAGCTTATGTTCAGCTTATGTTCAGCTTCATTCAGTTAAAGTGGTCACACTAATAGCGATACTGATCACACTTGCTTGTGACTTAGGATGGAAAAATGAAATATTTAATGTTAGTTTTTGCAATAACTTATTTGCTTAACTTACCCGTTAGCTATGCTGAAACTGCGCCTGACAGCAGTCCTGAAACCATCGAATATAGTCAGGCTGAACTTGAGCAAATGTTAGCGCCAATTGCACTATATCCAGATAGTGTATTAACCCATATATTAATTGCGGCAACTTACCCATTAGAAGTTATTGAAGCCGAGCGCTGGGTTGCTAATAATCCAAGTTTATCTAATGATAAACTTATGGATAAAGGTGAGCAAATGGAGTGGGATCCAAGTGTGGTTGCTTTACTACCATTCGCCAATATCTTAACCAAAATGAGTGACGAATTAACCTGGACACGCCAGTTAGGTGACGCTTTTTTAGCTGCTGAGGAACAAGTACTTGCCAGTATTCAAGCGCTAAGACAAAAGGCCGACAATGCCGGTACGTTAGCGCAAATGGAAAATATCGACGTTGCCCGAGAAAATAATAATATTGCCATTACGCCAGTAGATCCACAAATTGTCTATGTACCGTATTATGATGCCCGAGTAGTCTACGGACCTTGGTATTGGCACAGTTACCCTCCGGTTTACTGGGCGCATTATCCATCATATTACCCACCTCATTATTATGCAGCGTATCCTGCACCATTTTATTGGCATAGCGCAGTGCATATTTCAGTGAGTTGGTTTTTCGGCGGCTTTCATTGGGGCAATCATCATGTTGTGGTAAATCATCATCCACACTCTTATTACTATAGCCACTACAACAACCATAATCATGGCTATAGCAGCCATTATAGTGGCGGTAAAAAACACTATAGTTCTGGTAAGCCACATACGGCTAAACAAGGCTCAATAGGTTATCAACGCTGGCAGCATCAACCCAGCCATAGAAAAAGTATTGCTTATAAAAGTGATCGGGTAGCAAAACACTACAAAAGTAATAAACCCAGTGTTATACATGCAAATAAGTCTAGGCAACAAGATAGAAGATTACTGGCTATAAACAAATATAATGGCTCTCAAAACAACAGTAATAAAAAAGCTTTTAAGGTGAATAAAAGCAATAAGGTAACGAGTATTCATCATCAAAAAGTAAAACAGCAGTTGGGTAAAACCAGTGTGCGCAATAAAGAGTATAAAAGTAACAATAATGTGGCGGCAAAAAACACTAGCAATCGCAAAAGCAGCGTTAACACCAAAGGTAGGGCTAAACAGAGTAAAACAGCTACGATGAAAGTAAATAGCAATAAAGCTTATAAAGGGCAAAGCATAAAATCGTCTTTAAATTATAGCTCAAAGCAAAATAAGCAGAGTTCTAAGAGCTTATATAAAGCGCCTAATTCAAATTATAAACAAAGCAGTAAGCCATACCAACAAAAAGCGACTAAGCCAAGTTACAGCGCGCCAAAACAGCGTTCAGCGCCAAGCAAAGGCTCTAGTCATAAATCATCTCGACAAAGTTCTTCTAAACAGAAGCATTAACTGCTGTAGGCGATTATAATTGGCTCTGAGACAATAGGGTGAAGTACAATAAATCCATTTTTTGTGCAGACATTTGTCTATCATATTCAACATTGCTCAATTTATCCCAAATAAACCAAGGCATCTCATAAAAATGTTTACCAGATACATCTATTGTTTTGCCATTTTCAATAAATAGTGAAATGTTGGTTTTGTTGTCTAAGCTATATTTAATATTTTTATTAAGTATTGACGGTAAATGATCGCCAGTTATAAAAATAATTGAATTTGGATCGAGCTCTAACAGCGCTTTAATATAGTCAGCCATAGCTTGAGTTCTATAATAAAACTGATTAGCAATTCGTTTAACTTTATCAGCTGAATGGCCAACGTTGGTAATGTCAGGTCTTTTGTTTAAGTCTCTGTCAAAAGGTTTATGGCCATACATGCCTAACACATAATTAAATATGGGTTGCTCTGATTTGCTTAATATAGCCTTGAGATCTTGCAAATTATAATTAAATAAATCACCATCAAATATTGGGTCTTCACCATTGAGTCTCTTAAAACCATCTTGCTCTTCAATAAACGTTAAATTGTTAAAGCCTAAGCTTTGGTACGCTTGTTTAGAGTTGAAAAATGTCGGACTGGCGGCAATAGTCGCGAACGTTTGATAGTTATTCTTATTTAACAGGTTCACAAAACTGTTGGTGGTATTACCCTGCATAACATTAAATTCAATTTGATTAACTTTTGATAATGCTTTAATTCCAGTTAACAACTCAAACTCAGCCTGTGCTGTGCCACCGCCGTAAATTGGCGACGTCACCAATGAAAAGGTCATTTGATTATTGAGATATTTTACTAAGTCTTGCGCCAATATGGGCTGAGTAAATTCACTGTCTTGGAGCAGCCGAGGATCAAAAAAGCTTTCAAGGGCAATTATATGAATATTTTTATGTTGTTTGATCACCCCAGGAAACAGCGTTTCTTGTATATCAACTTCACTGTCTGTCGCTTTAAATTGGTTTAATTGTTCGCTATTGCTACTTTCCTCATTAGCGTAATAAATAAAACTAGATACCTTACCATTTTCTCTAATGGTGTCTTCTTGCGACCATACCGAATAGTTAAATATTTGTTTGTGGTAATGAATAAATACGTTTGATGTTAATACCACATAGGCTAAAACGATGACCGATAAGCGAATAATAATCGATAGATTAAAGTCCTTGCGGGGTGATTTTTTTGCTGCACTGTACGCTAATATCAGTATCGAAATTGGAATAAGTAAAAACACAAAGATTGTGCCTAATGCCATTGTTACTTCAAACTCAAATATTGATAAAATATTCTCAAAGTCAGAGGGTAGAGGCATGCGCATTAAGTGGTTATAAAACAAATCAAACATTAAATAACACACTAAAAAAGGCACTAATGGTAATACGTAACGAATAAAACGATTTTTAATGGTTGGAAAAAATAATGTCAGCGAACACATTAAAATAAACGGCAGTTCTATCCAATAAAATTGTTCCGTAAAAAAACGACCGCCACTGGCAAGCGTAGACCACTGGTACGAATAGTCCATGTACATAATTACCGTAAAGTACGCTAAAACTAAAAATATAGTGGTTGTGCTACAAGCTCTCACAAACTTATTATCGAGTATCAAAATTACTGCCTATTTTCTATTATATTTGGATAACCTGGTGTTTCTGTAGGATGTTTAATTAAAAAGGAAACCTTGATATTAACACCCTATTCGGTTTTACAAGCCAATAGCCAAGGCTTGGTATTTCATTTTTCTTGATGTAAAAAAAAGACGCCTTACGGCGCCTTTTATAGTAGAAGTAACGAGTTACTTTCTAATTCTATTTGCTTCTTGGATAACACGTAATTGCGCTACCGCTCTTGCTAGCTCAGCAGCAACTTCAGCATAGTCAACATCGCCAGAGGCGTTGCTAATATGTTGTTCTGCACGTTGCTTGGCTTCTAAAGCAGCTTGCTCATCCAAGTCACCGCCACGGGTTGCAGTATCTGCAAGCACCGTAACGCTGTTTGGTTGAACTTCCAACATGCCGCCAGAAAGGTAAATAACCTCTTCAGCGCCACCTTGTTTTACAATACGCGCCATACCTGGTTTTAACGAGGTAAGTAATGGGGCGTGACCATGCATAATGCCTAGTTCACCTTCACTACCTGATATTTGTAATGATTCAATGCGTCCTGAGAATAAGCTCTCTTCTGCACTTACTACATCCAAATGTGTCGTTATGGCTGCCATATTAGTCTCCTGTACCTACGTTGTAGGCCAAATTACATCTTGCTAGCTTTATCAGCCGCTTCGTCGATTGAACCAACCATGTAGAACGCTTGTTCTGGTAAGTCATCGTAGTCACCCGCTAGGATGCCTTGGAAGCCTGCGATAGTATCTTTAAGAGATACATATTTGCCTGGTGAACCAGTAAATACTTCAGCTACGAAGAACGGTTGAGATAAGAAACGTTCAACTTTACGAGCACGAGAAACAGTTAGCTTATCTTCTTCAGAAAGCTCGTCCATGCCTAAAATTGCGATGATATCTTTAAGTTCTTTGTAACGTTGTAATGTAGATTGTACACCACGTGCAGTCTCGTAATGCTCAACACCAACTACTAATGGGTCAAGTTGACGAGAAGTTGAATCTAGTGGATCGATTGCAGGGTAGATACCTTGCGAAGCGATGTCACGAGAAAGTACAACAGTTGCATCTAAGTGAGCAAACGTAGTCGCTGGAGATGGATCCGTTAAATCATCCGCAGGTACGTATACCGCTTGGATTGATGTAATTGAACCTTTCTTCGTTGACGCTATACGCTCTTGTAGTACACCCATCTCTTCTGCAAGAGTTGGCTGGTAACCTACCGCTGATGGCATACGACCTAGAAGTGCTGATACTTCAGTACCCGCAAGTGTGTAACGATAGATGTTATCTACGAAAAATAGTACATCACGTCCTTCATCACGGAACTTCTCAGCCATGGTTAAGCCAGTAAAGGCAACACGTAAACGGTTTCCTGGAGGCTCATTCATTTGACCGTAAACTAACGCAACTTTATCAAGTACGTTAGATTCGCTCATTTCATGGTAGAAATCGTTACCTTCACGAGTACGCTCACCAACACCAGCGAATACAGAATAACCACTGTGCTCGATAGCGATGTTACGGATAAGCTCCATCATGTTAACGGTTTTACCAACACCAGCACCACCGAACAATCCAACTTTACCACCCTTAGCGAATGGACAAACTAGATCGATTACTTTGATACCTGTTTCTAGTAATTCGTTTGATGCTGCTTGCTCTTCGTATGAAGGAGCTTCGCGATGGATATCCCAACGCTCTTCTTCACCGATTGGACCCGCTTCATCAATAGGCTCACCTAAAACATTCATAATGCGACCTAAGGTTTTTAAACCTACTGGTACTTGGATGTTTTTGCCTGTGTTTTCTACATTCAGACCACGACGCAAGCCGTCAGAAGTACCCATAGCGATAGTACGAACTACGCCACCACCTAGTTGCTGTTGTACTTCAAGTACAAGACCAGCTAGATCACCTTCTGTTATTTTTAATGCGTCATATACCTGAGGTACAGCATCTTGTGGAAACTCAACGTCCACAACTGCGCCAATTATTGACACTACCTTACCTGTACTCATGTTTATTCCTCTAAACTATTAATTAAACCTAATGCCTATACCGCAGCTGCACCAGCAACAATTTCACCCAATTCTTGGGTAATACTTGCTTGGCGAGCCTTGTTGTATATCAATTGTAAATCATCAATTAAGTCACCAGCATTGTCGGTTGCAGCTTTCATTGCAACCATACGTGCGGCTTGTTCACTGGCAAGGTTTTCAACCACGCCTTGATATACTTGGGATTCCACATAACGAACTAGTAAGCTTTCAAGTAATACTTGTGCGTCTGGTTCGTAGATGTAATCCCATCTATGGGTAATAGCGTCATCATCTGACTTAGGCAAAGGTAACAATTGATCGATTGTTGGCTGTTGCGTCATAGTGTTAACAAACTTGTTACACACGACAAACAACTTATCGATACTACCGTTATCATAAGCGTCTAACATCACCTTTACTGAACCAATAAGGTCAGTAATAGATGGGTTATCGCCTAAACCTGATTTTTGTGCGACTACATTTGCGCCTAAACTGCCAAAGAATGTAGAGGCTTTAGAGCCTATTACAGCGATGTCAATCTCAGCACCTTGTTCTTGCCATTTGGCAGAATCTTTCAATACATTCTTGAACAAGTTAATGTTTAAGCCGCCACATAAACCACGGTCGGTAGAAATAACGATATAGCCTACACGCTTAACTTCTCGTTCTTCCATATATGGATGACGATATTCAAGTTGACCGCGTGCAATGTGACCGATCACATTTCTAATGTTTTCAGCGTATGGACGTGAAGCTTTCATCAAATCTTGCGCTTTACGCATCTTTGAAGCAGCAACCATTTCCATTGCGCTGGTGATCTTCTGTGTATTTTTAACACTTCCGATCTTAGTTTTTATTTCTTTACCACCGGCCATGACTATTCACTCCGAAACTATTAATTACCAGGTTTGAGTTGCTTTGAATGACTCAAGCACTTTAGTTAAACCCGCTTCGATATTTTTATCGTAGTTACCAGTTTCGTTAATGGTAGCCATAAGCTCAGCATGCTCACTGTTTGCATAAGTTAATAGCGCTTGTTCAAAATCAACGATTTTGTTTAGTGCTATGTCTGTTAAGAAACCTTTCTCAGCTGCAAATAATGAAATACCAGTTTCAGCCACTGACATTGGGCTGTATTGGTTTTGCTTCATTAATTCAGTAACGCGTTGACCGTGCTCTAATTGAGCGCGAGTCGCGTCATCTAAATCTGATGCGAACTGAGCGAATGCCGCTAATTCTGCGTATTGAGCTAATGCTAAACGAATACCACCACCAAGCTTCTTGATGATCTTAGTTTGTGCAGCACCACCAACACGAGATACCGAGATACCAGCGTTAACAGCTGGACGGATACCTGAGTTGAATAGATTTGACTCTAAGAAAATCTGACCATCAGTGATAGAGATTACGTTTGTTGGTACGAATGCTGATACATCGCCACCTTGAGTTTCGATGATAGGAAGAGCAGTTAAAGAACCAGTCTTACCTTTCACTTCACCATTGGTGAATTTCTCAACGTAGTCTGCATTTACACGCGATGCACGTTCTAATAAGCGAGAGTGAAGATAGAAAACGTCACCTGGGTACGCTTCACGACCTGGCGGACGACGTAATAGTAAAGAGATTTGACGGTAAGCAACTGCTTGCTTTGACAAATCATCATATACGATTAGTGCATCTTCACCGCGATCACGGAAGTATTCACCCATTGTACAACCAGAGTAAGGTGCTAAGTATTGTAATGCTGCAGCTTCAGAAGCTGATGCTACTACAACAATAGTATTTGATAACGCGCCGTGCTCTTCAAGAGAACGTACAACGTTAGCAACAGTTGACGCTTTTTGGCCAATTGCTACATAAATACTCTTAATACCAGTGTTTTTCTGGTTAATAATTGCGTCTAGTGCGATCGCAGATTTACCAATTTGACGGTCACCGATGATTAACTCACGTTGGCCACGTCCGATTGGAATCATTGAATCGATTGATTTGATACCAGTTTGAACTGGCTCATCAACAGATTTACGATCGATAACACCCGGTGCAATACGCTCAACTGGGGCATAACCATCGTTTTCGATTGGTCCTTTACCGTCAATTGGCTCACCAAGAGTGTTCACTACACGACCTAAAAGGCCGCGACCTACTGGTACTTCTAAAATACGACCAGTAGATTTTACTTTTAAGCCTTCGTATAAGTCCTGGTAAGGACCCATAACTACCGCACCTACCGAATCTCGGTCTAGGTTTAACGCTATTGCGTAACGGCTGCCAGGAAGTTCGATCATCTCGCCTTGCATTACATCTGCAAGGCCATTGATGCGAATGATACCATCTGTTACAGAAACGATAGTACCTTCGTTACGAGCTTCACTAACTACGTCAAATTGGTCAATACGATTTTTGATCAACTCAGCGATTTCAGTGGAATTCAGTTGCATGCTCTGTTCCCCAATTAGGATTGTAATGAAGTTGCTAAACGGTTCAGTTTACCACGAACTGAGCCATCAATTACCATATCGCCAGCCTTGATAACAAGACCAGATAATACGGTAGCATCTACTATACAATTTAGCTTAACTTTACGTGCCAAACGCTTTTCAAGCGCGGCGCTTAATGATTTAACTTCAGCTACTTTCAATTTTTTAGCAGAAGTTACATCTACAGAAATTTCTTGGTCTAAATCTGCTTTTAATTCAACAAACTGTACAAGAATTTCTGGTAACGCCAACAAACGTCCGTTTTCAGCCAATAACTTAATAAAGTTTTGACCTTTGTCGTTTAATTGCTCTCCACAAACAGTGATGAATAAGTTCTTAACTTCTTCAACGCCTTTGTCACCACGAAGGTAAACGGCTACTGTATCGTTTTGTGCTACTTCAGCGGCAAACACTAGCATTTCTAACCAAGTGTCTACGGCGTTAGCTTCAACGGCAAAATCGAACGCTGCTTTAGCATAAGGACGAGCAACGGTAGTCAATTCAGACATAGCTCATACCCCTTAAAGTTCAGCGACTAGTTTATCTAAGATGTCGCTATGTGCAGCGGCATCAATAGAGCGTTCGAGAATTTTCTCTGCACCAGCAACGGCAAGAACAGCAACTTGTTTGCGTAGTTCTTCACGTGCGCGGTGACGCTCTGATTCTATTTCTGCGTGTCCTGAAGCGATAATTTTATCACGTTCAGCAATTGCTTTGCCGGCAGCTTCTTCAATCATTTGAGTTTCGCGCTTTTTGGCGCCTTCAACGATTTCAGCAGCTTGAGCTTTAGCTTCTTTCAACTGTGCTTTTGCGTTGTCTTGAGCAAGCTCTAGATCTTTCGCAGCACGTTCAGAAGCAGCAAGTCCGTCAGCAATAATTTTTTGACGGTCTTCGATGGCGCCCATAATTGGTGGCCATACGAACTTCATGCAGAATATAACGAATACGACAAATGCGATTAATTCACCGATAAGAGTGGCATTAATATTCATTTGTGTACCTCCTTTAGTCTAAAGTTTATTCGCGGGTTTAATATTATTAAAGTGCGAATAACATGTATAAACCAATACCTACACCGATCATCGCGATAGCATCAATAAGACCAGCTACGATGAACATTTTTACTTGTAGTTGAGGTGCTAGTTCAGGTTGACGAGCAGCAGATTCTAAGAATTTTCCACCAAGTAGACCAAAACCAATCGCAGTACCTAGTGCACCTAGGCCGATGATTATAGCAACAGCAATATATAACATGTATATCTCCAGTTATTTTTTAGTTAAAAGTTAAAAGTTAAAATATTTAATAAAATTAAATTTGGTACATTGGGCATCCTGCCCATACTAATTTGTTTGGCTAGGCGTTTAAACCTAGCCTAATAAATTAGTGATCTTCATGCGCTAAGCTTAAATACACGATAGTTAACATCATGAAAATAAACGCTTGAAGAGGAATTACTAGTAAATGGAACGCGGCCCACAAGAAGTGAACTGGTAATTGGAACAAACCAATTGTCGCGATCAAAATAAATATTAATTCACCCGCATATAAGTTACCGAACAAACGCAGTGCCAATGATAATGGACGCGCTAGCATAGTGACTGATTCAAGGATAAAGTTTACTGGGATAAACGCCCAGTGGTTAAACGGTTGCATAGTGAGTTCTTTAGTGAATCCACCTAAACCTTTAACTTTAATTGAGTAGTATATAACTAAGAAGAACACACCTAATGAAAGGGCGAACGTCATATTTAAATCAGTAGTTGGTACCGATTTAATATATACATCATGAGGATCCATTCCCATTAAACCGCCAATTTGTTGAGCGATTGTAGGAATTAAATCTACTGGCACCCAATCCATTGCGTTCATTAATAATACCCAACAGAATATTGTTAATGATAATGGTGCGATTAGTTTATTTTTACCGTGGAATGTTTCCTTAACTGAACTATCGACAAAGCCGACAATCAGTTCAACTGCACATTGCAGTTTACCAGGAACACCCGTAGTTGCTTTTTTTGCAACTGAACGGAAAGTGAGTAGAAATATCAAACCTAGAACAATTGACCAGCCTAGTGTATCGACATGCAAGGTCCAAAACCCTGCATCAGCGCAGGCTTTGTTAAAAGCTACTCCGCTGTCTGTCATACACATATTTGCGTTAGTCAAATGATGTTTGATATAAGAGCCTGTATCTGCAGCCATCTTAGATCCTAATTATCGTTGATTAAAGTAAAGTTTATAAACAACGGCGGTTAGCCAAGGCGCCACCATTGTTAAGGAATACGTTATAAAAAATACTAGCGGCGTCAAATTAACAAATTTAAAGCACAATACAAAAAGAATTGCCGTTAGTATCATTTTTATTTTCACGCCTTTATAAAACGAGTCTACGACAAGTTTTGCGGCGTTTGCTCCAGCATATTTAAAGGCTTTAAGAGCGAATACAGCGTTAGGTATAATACTTACTGCGCCACCAGCTAATGCCGATTGAGCGATAGTAAAATCCCAACAAATATAAACAGTTATAAAGCTTAGTAGCGTTACTACTAGCTGCATTAGCAACTGTAGATTTGCATATTGTTTACCGGGTTTTGTTAGTGCATTTACCACCGGTAGCTCCTAAGCCATACAATTTAAAAGCGTTTTTTTGTAACTAATTATTATTTTTATAGCCAAACGCGTCCGCAAGTATACTGATTTACAGCATTTTTGCAACTTTTCTGCCTAAGACTTTGTGCTTAGTTTGGTATTATTTCAGTTCACTTTTATGCTGCAAAATTAATCTTGTTCAAAATTAGTTAATCTTGGCTAAAATACCGTCTAACTCGTCAAGCGAAGCATACGATATAACCATTTTGCCTTTGCCTTTTTTATTATGCTTAATTTCTACCGGTGAGCCGATACGCATAGATAAATTGTCTTGTAATTTTTCAGTGTCAGGGTCTTTAATATCAGCTGATTTTTCAACGACTGGCAATTGTACTTTTTTAACTAATTTTTCAGTATCTCTTACCGTCAACTCTTTGGCGGCAACAGTGCGCGCTGTGGTTGTTTGCAAGTCACCGTCTAACGCTAATAAAGCACGGGCATGGCCCATTTCAATATCACCGTTTTCAAGAAACGTTTTTACATCGTCATTTAAACTATTTAAACGTAATAAATTAGTGACTGTGGTGCGAGACTTACCTACAGCTGTTGCCACTTCTTGATGAGTTAATTCAAATTCATGCAATAATCTATCAAGGGCAATAGCTTCTTCCATCGCGTTTAAGTCTTCACGTTGAATGTTTTCAATTAAGGCAATAGCGACGGCCGACTTATCAGGCACATCTTTAATGATACATGGCACGATATCAAGCTTGGCCATCATAGCAGCGCGCCAACGGCGTTCGCCGGCTATAATTTCATATTTATCGGCGCCAACAGGGCGTACAACAATAGGTTGAATAATACCTTGGGCGCGTATTGAATTAGACAATTCTTCTAAGGCATTGTCAGACATATCTTTACGTGGCTGGTATTTACCCGGTTGTAATTGTTCAATCGGTAATTTTTGTAAATCACTTTTCTCAACAACTGTAATTACAGTAGGCTCAGCTTCTTGACCATCATTTATTCTTGGCGCCGAAGTTAACAGGGCATCTAAGCCTCTTCCTAGGCCGCGACGTTTTGACGTGCTCATAAAAATCCTTGAATATTTTTTAGCGAGGCATTAACTATTTTGATTATTATGCCGATTCTTGTTGTTCTTGTAACGCTTGTTGTTTTTTCAATACTTCACCAGCAAGTGCTAAGTATGCCTTAGAGCCAGTGGCTGATTTATCATAATACATTGCAGGAGTGCCAAAACTTGGCGCTTCAGCTAACCGCACATTACGTGGGATCACGGTCCGGTATACCTTGTCACCAAAATGACGCTTCAATTGTTCTGACACATCATTGGCAAGACGATTACGCGGGTCATACATGGTGCGTAAAATACCTTCAATGTGCAGATTTTTATTAACAACAGAAGATAATTTAGACACAGTATCCATTAATGCCGTTAAACCTTCTAACGCATAATATTCACACTGCATTGGCACTAATACTGAATCAGCAGCAGCCATAGCATTGACGGTAAGCATATTTAACGAAGGAGGGCAGTCAATAATGATAAAATCATAATTGTCTTTATACGGTGCAAGTGCATTTTTCAAACGCAATTCACGTGCATATACTTCCATTAATTTAATTTCAGCGGCAGTTACATCAGTGTTCGCGGCAACTAAATCATAATGTCCGGTAGTTTCTGTGCAGATAACATCTGTTAATGGTTGTTCTTCAATGAGTAATTCATAACTTGTGGCATGTACTTCGTACTTATCAATACCACTACCCATAGTGGCATTACCTTGTGGATCAAGATCAATTAATAATACTTTGCGCTTAGTGGCTGCGAGTGATGCCGCAAGATTAACCGAGGTAGTCGTTTTACCAACGCCACCTTTTTGGTTAGCAACTGCAATTATTTTTCCCACAAGATCCCCACAAGAAAGTTAAAATGTACCTATTTTTCAATGGTACAGGATTATTATTAATTATTGTAACTATTCTCTAAGCAGTTATGTCTTTAAGCAAAATGTAACTGGTTAAAAAGTAGACCACATTATCAACTAAATAGATACTATGCCAACCTCAGCAATTATCTGCTCAGTATACTTGTTAAATTAACTCACTACTGCGTTAATAATGTAACAGTTATTATACTTTTTTTAATTCAATTAAATGGCGTTCGCCAACCAGCTCGGGAACGGTTATAGAATAGCTAGTCACTAATTCTATACCTGGTGGTAATTGTGTTAACTCTTGTTCTGGATACAAACCTTTAAGTGCATAAAAACGACCATTGTTGTCCGTTAAATGCTGACACCAAGTGACCATATCGGTTAATGACGCAAAGGCTCTACTTAGCACGCCATCAAAAGGCTGTTCAGGTTGATATTTTTCGACTCGAGACAATATCGGTGTAACATTTTCAAGTTTGAGTTGATAAACCACTTGTTTTAAAAAGGTGATGCGTTTACCTAAACTGTCTAATAATACGAAGTTACGTTCTGGATATAAAATGGCTAAAGGAATACCAGGTAAACCAGGACCAGTACCTACATCAATAAAATTATCACCTTTTAAGTGCGGACCATTCATCAATGAATCTAAAATATGTTTAACCAACATATCTAAAGGGTCGCGTACTGAGGTTAAATTATAGGCTTTGTTCCATTTATCGAGTAATTCAACATAAGCAATTAGCTTGGTAATTTGATCTTCGCTTAACGATAAATCTGTTTTTTTCAATAAAGCGTTAAGTTTAGCTGTTAGATCCATTTTGGAACCTTTAATTGAGTCACCTTAACCTGAGGGAGGTCCCGCACAAAAACATTGCGGGATGACGGCGTTTTTAATGAAAAGTGCTTACGCTGATTTTCGTAAGAGACCGTGTTTTTTTAGATAAACTAATAATAAAGAAATTGCTGCTGGAGTGATACCAGAAATTCTTGATGCTTTACCTAACGTTTCAGGACGAGAATCGGTAAGCTTGGCAACGACTTCATTCGATAAGCCTGAAATTTTACTGAAATCAAAGTCACCTGGAATTAAGGTATTTTCATGGCGTTTCTTTTTATTAATTTCATCAAGCTGACGATCAATATAACCCGCATATTTGGTTTGTATTTCAACTTGCTCAGACGCTTGTTTATCTGCAATTGCTGGACCAAACTCACTAATGCTCATTAAATCATCATATCGAGTTTCAGGACGACGTAATAAATCTTCCAAATTAGCTTCTTTGCTCAATGGATTTTTAAGCATAGGATTAAGTTTATCCACTGCAGGGTGATCTTTATGCACCCAATAAGCACGTAAACGTTGGCGTTCTAGTTCAATGTTTTCTAGCTTTTCACAGAAACGTTGCCATCTGTCATCACCAACCAAACCGAGTTCACGGCCTTGTTCAGTTAAACGAATGTCGGCATTGTCTTCACGCAATAATAAACGATATTCAGCACGAGAAGTAAACATACGATAAGGTTCTTTAGTACCTAACGTTGATAAATCATCAATGAGTACGCCCATGTATGCTTGTTCGCGACCTGGCGTCCAACCATCTTTGTCTTGGCTACGAAGTGCCGCATTTAAACCGGCAATTAAACCTTGAGCACCCGCTTCTTCATAACCGGTAGTACCGTTAATTTGGCCAGCAAAGAATAAATTATCTACATGCTTGGTTTCTAAGGTCTGTTTTAAATCGCGAGGATCAAAATAATCATACTCAATGGCATAACCTGGACGGGTTATATGCGCATTTTCAAAACCTTTAATTGAACGAACTAAGTTCATTTGAACATCAAACGGTAAACTTGTAGAAATACCATTTGGATAAATTTCATGAGTGGTTAAACCTTCTGGTTCAACAAATATTTGATGCGAGTCTTTGTCCGCAAAACGCATTATTTTATCTTCAATAGAAGGGCAGTAACGTGGTCCAATACCTTCGATAACACCGGTGTACATAGGCGAACGGTCTAAACCACCACGAATAATATCATGGGTATTGCTGTTGGTATGAGTAATAAAACATGGAATTTGTTGTGGGTGGTCTGTGCTTTTGCCCATATACGAAAATGTTGGCAGTGGCGTATCACCTGGTTGTTCTTGCATTACCGAAAAATCTAAGGTGCGAGCATCTAAACGCGGTGGCGTACCTGTTTTTAATCGTTCAATACGAAATGGCATATCACGAAGTTTGGTCGCAAGGGTAACGGATGCTGGATCACCAGCTCGGCCACCTTGATAATTATTTAAACCAATATGAATTTGCCCTGCAAGGAAAGTACCGACGGTAAGTACTACGGTTTTACCTCTAAATTTCAGGCCCATTTCTGTTGATACACCAACCACACGATCGTTCTCTAGGATCAAATCATCACATGGTTGTTGAAAAATAGTTAAGTTTTCTTGATTTTCAAGATAATTACGTACATAAGATTTGTACAGCAAACGATCCGCTTGTGCACGTGTTGCACGAACAGCAGGTCCTTTAGATGAGTTTAGTGTACGAAATTGAATGCCAGCATGATCAGTGGCTTCTGCCATCAAACCACCTAGAGCATCGATCTCTTTTACCAAATGGCCTTTACCAATACCGCCAATTGCTGGGTTACATGACATAGCACCAAGCGTGTCGATATTGTGAGTAAGCAATAACGTTTTACAACCCATACGAGCTGCTGCTAACGATGCCTCTGTACCTGCATGTCCGCCTCCGACAATGATCACATCAAAGGATTCTTGATACCACATGCTTTTGACCTCTAAAAAAAATAAATGAAAATGGATAAAACTTTAAGGGGTGTATTCTAGCGCGATTTAGCTCTGAGGGAAACGATCAAACTGTTAAAAAGATCTTAGGCTCGGATCTTAAATAATATATAAAGATCTATATATAGATCTTATTATTATTACTATTAAGGATCCTCTTTTCTGTGGGTAACTGCTATTTATCTATATAAAGCTTATACTTACATACGATCAAAAGCTGTGATCAAACTTGGATCAAACCGTAAATAACCTATGATTAAATATGCTACTTATCCACAAGCTGTTTTGGTTTTTATTTTATACACTGAATAATAACTGAAAATTAATAGGTTTTACCCAGACTTATCCACAATACCTTTTATTTAGATCACTTTTTGTGCGTAACTCTTTATAACTGATCACTATTTTCTTGGATCCATTGTTGAGCACTCTCTTCTGGATCATCAACTTTGATCATATCGATCATAAATATATCAATCAACTTATTGGCGTTTTTTTCTAACATTATGTTTTCTAACGTTTTTCCTGCTTTACAGAAGGTGTCATAACTACTGTCGCCAACGGCTATTACTAAAAAAGGCAATTGATCTACTTCTTGATCAGAGTGTTTTAGATCATGTATAAAATTTTCGATGTTTTCTGGAAAATCACCAGCACCATGAGTTGATGTACAAAATAGCCAAATTTCATTTTCTTTATTTATTTCAGAAAAATTTGGTTTAAAGTGGATTTTTGTTTGATGATTTTGCTGTTTTAACACTTCTTCAACAGCTTCTGCGACATATTCTGTGCCACCTAACATGCTACCAACGATGATTTGAAACGATGACATGGTACTTCCTTAATGTGTTTTTTAGGTAAATTTGCACTTATAAGGGAGTCATTATAGTGCTTAAAAATTGATTTAATTGATCGAATATAACGATCTTTAATTGCTATTATATCGTGTAGATCATTGCAAAAAAAGCATTATATATTGTCTAGATCGTTGTCTAAAATATTTCTAAATTGTGTTGTTCGATCGTTTTATTAGATCAATTATTTGCCATATATGAAAGTAAAAAAGCTCCCTTAGGAGCTTTAAAATGGATTTTAGTATTGGTATTAGCTCGTGATCAAGTCAGTCTGCCAACTGTATTAGGAGATCCCAGCCTTCGCTAGGATGATTAATTGTGCGTGATACTCACGCACAATTAATCACTTACCAATACAGAATGAGGAGAATATTTGCCCTAACAGATCATCAGAGGTGAATTCACCGGTTATTTCGTTAAGGTGTTGTTGGCATATGCGCAACTCTTCTGCGAGTATTTCACCAGCTACATACGATTCTAATTGGTCTAAACCGGTGATTAAATGTTGGTGCGCAGCCTGTAATGCAACGAGGTGGCGTCTGCGTGCCATAAAGCCGCCTTCAGTACTGCCTTCATAACCCATACATTGTTTTAAATGATCTTTTAAGCTATCAATACCAGTAGCCATTTTAGCGGATAAGCTTATCGTTGGAGTCTCATGTTCAATCGTTAAGCCAGTTGTTATACCACTTACATCCGCTTTATTTTTAACTATGGTTACGCCGACATTATCAGGTAATTTAGCAAAAAACTCTGGCCAAAATGCTTTTGGATTACTGTGATCATCTTTACTTGAATCGAGCATCAATAATACTCTGTCTGCCTGGAGTATTTCTTTCCAAGCACGCTCTATACCTATTTGTTCTACTTTATCTGGGCTTTCGCGTAAACCTGCAGTGTCAATAATATGCAATGGCATACCATCAATATGTATTTGCTCTGTTAACACATCACGTGTGGTACCTTCAATATCGGTTACTATGGCTGAGTCTTTACCACTAAGAGCGTTAAGTAGGCTTGATTTACCTGCATTAGGACGGCCAGCAATAACCACTCGCATACCTTCTCGAATGATTGTGCCTTGTTGTGCTTTTGCCATGACATCATCAACTTGGCCGATAAGACTTTTTAAATCATTGTTTATTTTACTATCTTGTAAGAAATCAATTTCTTCTTCAGGAAAATCAATTGCAGCTTCTACATACATTCTTAAATGAATAACATCTTCGACTAATTGGTGTACTAATTTTGAAAAGTCACCTTGTAATGAATGTAGTGCGCAACGAGCTGCTTGTTCTGAGCTTGAATTGATTAAATCAGCAATCGCTTCTGCTTGGGTTAAATCAAGTTTGTCATTTAAGAATGCTTGTTCTGAAAATTCACCCGGGCGGGCCATACGTAACGCTTTTAAACTCAATATATGTTTAAGCAGCATATCTAAAATTACTGGACCACCATGACCTTGCAGCTCTAATACGTCTTCACCGGTAAATGAATTTGGCGCTTTAAAAAATAGCGCTATACCTTGGTCTATGACTTTTTTTTGTTGATCATAAAAAGGTAAGTATTCAGCTTTACGTACAGCGGGTACCTTACCTAATAGGTGTTCAGCTACCATAGTAGCAAGAGGACCTGAAACTCTAATTATACCAACACCACCTCGCCCTGGAGGTGTGGCTTGTGCTGCTATCGTTTCGGTGTTGTTAGCTAGAGTGCTAGAGTTTGGCATTGGTTAATTCGCTAATAGGTCTATATATTGATAATAGTTGTATTATAAACATAAAAGATGCGATAAACGAGAAAACTAGAAACTAACAGTGGCTTAAGTAATAAATTTAGGTTTTTAGGTTAGGGGGTCCCGTACCTCGCTTAGGCTCGCACGGGATGACGTGGTGTCAATTAATTAGTACTGAGTATAGATTGAGTTTGTCATTTTAACTCCTAAAAGTGTAAATACATTTATCCCTGCAGCCCGTAAATTTTATACCATCCATGGTAAATTGACATACATTCATCCCTGAATGTAAAAAGGGCAGCTAAATAGCTGCCCTTATTATTTATAGAGTAATTAATTACTATGCTTTGGCTTTTTCTTTTTCTTTCGCTTTCGCCTCAGCTTTATCGATACCTCTGAAGATAATTAACATTTGTACAATGGTAATTATGTTAGATACACACCAATAAAGTACTAATCCTGATGGGAACCATAAGAAGAAGAACGTAAAGAATACCGGCATCCATTGCATCATTTTTTGCTGCATTGGATCTTGCGTCATTGCCGGTTGCAGTTTTTGCATAACCAACATTGATGCACCCATTAATATAGGTAAGATGAAGTATGGGTCTTTTGATGATAAATCAGTGATCCATAAACCAAACTCTGCATGGCGTAATTCAACACTTTCCATAAATACCCAATAAAGAGCTAGGAATATAGGCATTTGTAGTAAAAGAGGGAAACAACCACCTGCTGGGTTTACTTTCTCTTTTTTGTACAATTCCATCATTGATTGCGACATCTTTTGACGGTCACTACCGTGACGTTCTTTTAATGCGGCAATTTTAGGTTGGATTTTACGCATTTTTGCCATTGAGGTATATTGCGTTTTCGTGAGCGGATACATTAATGTTTTCACAAAAATTGTGATACAAATAATTGCTAAGCCCCAGTTTATTACGATACTTTGAATAAATATCAATAACGCAAACAATGGTTGAGAAATCATCCATAAGAAACCGTAATCAACCGTTAAGTCCAAACCGTCAGCAATTTTTTCTAACTTGTCTTGATCTTTAGGTCCAACATAAAATGTTGCTGATGCAGTTTGCTCGCTACCCGCTTCAATAGTTAAAACTGGCGCTTTAAAGCCGATAACAGCTTCACCATTGTTTGCTAAATAACGTGTATAAAGTTGATTAGTATCATCTTTATTTGGTACCCAGGCTGTTACAAAGTAATGTTGTAACATACCAACCCAACCGCCAGTGGTCGCTTGTGTTAAGTTTGCATCTTCAATATCACCAAAATCGTATTTTTCATAACGATCTTCAGTTGTCGAATACGCCGCGCCGCGGTACGTTGGCATCATCATTGAAGAGTCATCATCAATATTTACCGACTGCTTTAATTGTGCGTATAACTGCACGCTAGCATTGGTAGTACTGTTATTGATAATTCTATAATCAACCGCAACATCATAGTTACCAGCATTTAAGGTAAATATTTTTAAGTAGGTAATATTGTTTTGCACCAAGCTTAGTGTCACCACTAATTGCTCACTACCTTCAGCTAGAGTTAATGTGTCACTGCTCACTGAGTAAATAGGGCGGCCTGCAGGATTGCCGTCAGGTCCTTGAGCACCAATTAAGCCACTTTGTGCAACAAAGGTATAACCTTCAGTGGTTAGTATTGGCATGGCAATGCCACTACCTTGTTGGGTTTCATATGTTAATAATTTTGCAGTAACAATGTCGCCACCTTGCGTATCAACAGTTAACTCTAAAACATCAGAGCTAATGGTAATTAAGCCACCAGAGGTTGCTGCTTGGTTTACAACTTGTTCCGCATTGTTGCCAGCAGGAACAAACTCATCATCATTATTTATATTATTTACAGTGCTATTAGTTGTTACTTCTTCAATTGCTTGAACCGGCGCATTATCCATTTGCCACTGGTTAAAAAGTAAATAACTTACAACTAACAATGCTACAAAGAGCAAACCGCGTTGTGATTCCATAATTTGTTAATTCTCTTGTTTATGTTTTGGAACGGGATCATTGCCACCCGCATGCAGAGGATGGCATTTTAGTATACGTTTGCTTGCTAACCAAGTACCTTTTATCACACCAAAGCTATTTATTGCTTCGATGGCATAACAAGAACAGGTTGGATTGAAACGACAATTGTTTCCTAGCAAAGGGCTTAAGCACTTTTGATAGGCAATAATAGGAGCAATAATTAACTTTTGTGCCGTTGAATTATTTTTCGCCATATTTTTTCCAATTGTTGGGTGACTTCCGTATTATCAAGCTTATCAATACCCGACTTTACCATAACAACTAGGTCAACGGCAGGGAGTTTATGCTGATTTATGCGAAAACTTTCACGAGTAAGGCGTTTCATACGATTTCGTTGCACGGCAAGTTTAACGCGTTTCTTTGCGATAGCCATACCTAAACGATTTTTTGAATCTGGATTTGAAGTTACAAGAATTGTAAAATGACTTGAACCATATCTGATAGGGTTATCAAATACTTGTTTGAAATGACCAGGAGTCAACAAACGTGACTCCCGATTAAATTCTAAATTACCCATGAGGGTTACTTAACTTAAGACTAAGTTAAATATTAAGCTGTAAGCTTAGCACGGCCTTTTGCACGGCGACGAGCAATTACTGCACGACCGTTTTTAGTTGCCATACGTGCACGGAATCCGTGGTTACGCTTACGCTTTAAGTTACTAGGTTGAAATGTTCTTTTCATTACGCTAATCCGTCTGTTTGTTTGCTTTGCGAAAACAAACGTTTTCGAGCAGGGTGATAAAATTTGAGGCCGAATTTTAAGTTTAACCGTACCTAAAGTCAACAGTTATTATCAAAAGAAATATAAAAGATCCTTATTTACTTGGATAAGATCGTAAAGATCCGTGATCATTTACCTTTCATCCACAGTTTTTTAACAATCGATATTATTGAAGTTAATAACTTTTCATTATTATAGCAATTTAAGGTGCTTTTTGTGGTATTAATTTGTAGGCTTTTTTATAAAATAAATATACTTTTAAATATATTAAAATCAATAGGTTAAAATGTTTAATTAATATATTGTGAAATTTGTTTAATTGCCTAGTTGCACTTGTGGATAAGTAGGGAGATAATGGTGAAATCTAAAATAATCATTATAAATAAGATCTTTTCCAGCCCTTTGTTTTCGTGAATAGTTTTTGTACTATTACTTATCTTGTTGGCGCTTTTTTGATCTTCTACGGGAGTTTTGAGTGGAACATTCACTCTGGCAGAGTTGTTTATCAGTTCTTGAAGACGAATTACCTGCCCAGCAATTTAGTATGTGGATCCGCCCACTGCAATGTGAAGTTACTAATAATATTATGACTTTGTATGCTCCAAATCGGTTTGTTCTTGATTGGGTTCGTGAAAAATACATTAGCAGAATTACCCAATTAGTAGAGTTACAAAATTCTAGTAACCCAGCACAAGTTCGCTTTGATGTTGGTAGCAAACCAACAGCAGCGACTAATAAAGCCGCAGTTAATACTGCATCGAATCAATCGATTAGTAATGCACCCGCTAGAAGTGGTAACACTGAATCAATCCCAAATATCCAAAAAGCGACTAATGTTCGTAATAAATATACTTTTGATAACTTTGTTGAAGGTAAATCAAATCAGTTAGCTCGCGCTGCGGCGTCACAAGTTGCTGACAATCCTGGCACAGCTTACAATCCTCTATTTATTTATGGTGGCACTGGCTTAGGTAAAACCCATTTATTACATGCAGTCGGTAATGGTATTTTACGAAACAACCCAAAAGCAAAAATAGCCTACATGCATTCAGAACGTTTTGTGCAAGATATGGTTAAAGCTCTACAAAATAATGAAATCGAAAAATTTAAAACATATTATCGTGGTGTAGATGCATTACTTATTGATGATATACAATTTTTTGCTAATAAAGAACGTACCCAAGAAGAATTTTTCCACACCTTTAATGCCTTACTCGAAGGTAATCAACAAATTATACTAACCAGTGATCGCTATCCTAAAGAAATCATTGGCGTTGAAGATAGATTGAAATCCCGATTCGGTTGGGGCTTAACTCTTGCTATCGAACCACCAGAGCTAGAAACTCGTGTGGCGATATTAAAGCGTAAAGCTGAAGAGCATAAAATCAACTTGGCCGATGAAGTCGCCTTCTTTATAGCGAAACGTTTACGTTCAAACGTTCGTGAATTGGAAGGGGCATTAAACCGCGTTATTGCTAATGCCAATTTCACCGGTCGAGCTATTACCATTGATTTTGTTAGAGAAGCGTTAAGAGATCTATTAGCATTACAAGACAAACTTGTTACTATTGATAATATTCAACGTACAGTTGCTGAGTATTATAAAATTAAGGTTGCTGACTTATTATCAAAACGTCGTAATCGTTCGGTAGCAAGACCAAGACAAATAGCTATGGCATTGGCTAAAGAATTAACCAATCACAGTTTGCCTGAGATTGGTGATGCATTTGGTGGTAGGGATCACACCACAGTATTGCATGCTTGTCGTAAAGTTAAATCTTTACGGGAAGAAACACATGATATAAAAGAAGATTATTCGAATCTAATAAGAACACTATCATCGTAGACAGGGTATTAAATAATGAAATTTTCATTAACTAGGGATTTACTTTTAAAACCACTTTTATTGGTTTCTGGTGCTGTTGAACGTAAAAGCACTCTACCTATTTTGGGTAATGTTTTATTGGAAGTTAGTGGGCAATCACTTACTATGACCGCCACTGATTTAGAGCTTGAGATGATATCTTCTACTCAAGTGACTAGTGATGGTAATGACGGTAAAACAACTGTTCCAGCACGCAAGTTACTTGATATTTGTAAAAGCTTACCCGGTGATGCTTTGATCGAATTTGAACAAGTAGGTGATACAATTAATATTGCCTGTGGCCGTAGTCGCTATTCATTAGCAACACTATCTGCTGACGATTTCCCTAATATTGAACAATGGCAAGGAGAGGTTGCGTTCTCATTACATAAGTCGCAATTATTGCGCCTTATCGAAAGCACGCACTTTTCAATGGCTAATCAAGATGTCCGTTATTATTTAAACGGTATGTCTATTGAAACAGAAAATAATGAAATTCGCTCCGTAGCAACCGATGGTCATCGTCTCGCTATCTGTAAAATTGTTAACGATAGTTTATCGCTACCTACTAGGCAGGTTATTGTTCCTCGCAAAGGTATTTTAGAAATTATTCGTTTATTAGACCCTATTGATGAAGATGTACAAATATCACTTGGTTCGAATCATATCCGCGTGGTTGATACTGATTTTTCTTTTACCAGTAAATTAGTCGACGGTCGCTTCCCTGATTACCGACGCGTATTACCACGCAATGGTGATAAAGTTTTAGCCACAGACAAAGAGCAGCTTAAACAAGTTCTTTCTCGTGCGTCCATTTTATCTAACGAAAAATTTAAAGGTGTTCGGTTAAACTTCGCGCCAAACGAATTAAAAATTACCGCTAACAATCCTGAGCAAGAGCACGCCGAAGAATATTTAGAAATTGATTTTCCATACGAAAGTTTAGAGATTGGTTTTAACGTAAGTTATATTCTAGATGTACTTAGCGCGGTTAAAGATGAAAAAATTAAATTTACTTTATCAGACGCAAATTCAAGTGTTGTTATTGAAGGTAATGATACAGGTGAAGCATTGTATGTGATCATGCCTATGCGTTTATAACGCCGGCATTAAATGAGCATACAAACATTAACAACGAGTAACTTTAGAAATTTACATGCAGCCAAGGTTAATTTTCATCCAGAATTAAATTTAATTGTTGGTGACAACGGCAGTGGTAAAAGTAGTTTATTAGAAAGTATATTTTTTTTGGGGCATGGCAAGTCATTCCGTACGACTAAAATAGAACACCTAATTAGCCGCGATCAATCTCACTTTGTCGTAAGTGTAAAAGATAATCGAAATTATCAGTTAGGTGTTCAACGTGACAGCAAAGGTAGTTTCGATATTAAAATAAATGGTGACAATAAATTTAGGTTGTCCGATTTAGTAAAGAACATTGCAGTACAAGTAATAACACCTGAAACATTTAGATTGTTTTTTGGTGGTCCTAAAGAGCGTAGGCGTTTTGTCGATTTAGGATTGTTTCACGTGGAACATTTGTATTCTGACGTTTGGCGTGAATTTAGAAAAGTGTTATTACAACGTAATGCCTGTTTAAAAAATAAAGTGTTTGGCACGCAATTTGATTTTTGGAATGATAGTTTTTGTCAACTATCCGAAAAAATTGCAATTATCAGAGCAGGGTATATCAATAAATTAAGTGCTGAACTTAATGACTGGTTAGCCATATTACTGCCAGAAATTTCAGATGATATTGAGTTGCATTACTCCCAAGGGTGGAATGACAAAAAACAACTACAAACAGTATTATCTGAAAATTCTGAAAGAGAAAGAATTTATGGTCACAGCTTATATGGTGCCCACAAATTTGATGTTAAGTTTAATTATAAAAAACTAAATGTCGAACAAGTTTTATCAAGAGGCCAGCAAAAACTTTTTTTAATGGCTTTAACTATAGCGCAAGCTAATTTGATATTTGCCAGCCAGCAAAATACCCCTATTATTTTGATAGATGATATTGGTGCTGAATTGGATATTAATTCAAGGAAGGCTCTTGCAAAGGCAATTAAAAAACTTAATTGCCAGTTATTTATAACAGCTATAGATGAAAATGCTCTAGATCCAATAATTCCAGAGCAAACAAATTATAAGATGTTTCACGTGAAACATGGTGTAATATCAGAAAACCAACCAATAAAATAATGATGATATATTAACGCTTAATATATTATTTATAACTTAATCATTGTTGGTAATAACAATAGGTAAACATAATGACAGAAAATAGTTACGATTCGGCTAGTATCAAAGTCTTAAAAGGCTTAGATGCAGTACGTAAAAGACCTGGTATGTACATCGGCGATACCGATGATGGTTCAGGTTTACATCACATGGTATTTGAGGTTTTAGATAACTCTATTGATGAAGCGTTAGCTGGTCATTGTAAAGATATCACCGTAACCATACACAGCGATAATTCAGTATCGGTTAAAGATGATGGTCGTGGTATACCTACAGATATTCACCCGGAAGAGGGTATTTCTGCCGCTGAAGTTATCATGACAGTATTACATGCTGGTGGTAAATTTGGTGGTGAAGATTCGGGCTATAAAGTTTCAGGCGGTTTACACGGTGTAGGTATATCGGTAGTTAATGCCTTAAGTTCTAAACTAGAATTAACGATTCGTCGTGCCGGCAAAGTGCATGAGCAAACTTATTCTGGTGGTGACGCAGTAGCACCGTTAAAAGAAGTTGGTTCAACTGATAAAACCGGTACTGAAGTTCGTTTTTGGCCGAGTAAAGAAACATTCACCGATACATTATATCATTATGACCTTTTAGCAAAACGTATTCGTGAGTTATCATTTTTAAACTCAGGCGTATCTATATTACTAAAAGATGAGCGTGATGGCCGTGAAGATCACTTCTATTATGAAGGTGGCATACAGGCATTTGTTGAGTATTTAAATACCAATAAAACACCGGTTAACCCTGACGTATTCTATTTTGATTTAACCCGTGAAGATGGCATTGTGGTTGAAGTTGCGATGCAATGGAACGATGGGTTCCAAGAAAACATTCATTGTTTCACTAATAACATTCCACAGCGCGATGGCGGTACTCATTTAAGTGGCTTTAGAACAGCACTTACTCGTACGCTGAATAGCCACATGAATAAAGAAGGCTTAAATAAAAAAGCCAAGGGCGGCGCTGAAACAAGTGCAAGTGGTGATGATGCACGTGAAGGTTTAACGGCTGTTATTTCAGTTAAAGTTCCAGATCCTAAATTCTCATCGCAAACAAAAGATAAGCTAGTATCTTCAGAAGTTAAAACTGCTGTTGAACAAGCAATGGGTGAAAAACTAGGTGAATACCTATTAGAAAACCCTGGCATGGCTCGTACCATCATCATGAAAATAGTTGATGCTGCTCGTGCGCGTGAAGCTGCTCGTAAAGCTCGTGAAATGACACGTCGTAAAGGTGCGTTAGATATCGCAGGTTTACCTGGTAAGTTAGCCGATTGCCAAGAAAAAGATCCAGCTCTTTCTGAACTATATATTGTGGAAGGGGACTCTGCTGGCGGCTCAGCCAAGCAGGGGCGTAATCGTAAAAACCAAGCAATACTTCCACTTAAAGGTAAAATCTTAAACGTTGAAAAAGCACGTTTCGATAAGATGATATCTTCACAAGAAGTAGGCACCTTAATTACAGCCTTAGGTTGTGGTATTGGCCGTGATGAATATAACCCAGATAAAATGCGTTATCATTCAATCGTTATCATGACCGATGCCGATGTCGATGGTTCTCATATCCGTACATTGCTATTAACTTTCTTCTACCGTCAAATGCCGGAAGTGATTGAACGTGGTTATATGTATATTGCTCAACCGCCACTTTACAAAGTGAAAAAAGGTAAGCAAGAAAGATATTTGAAAGACGATGAACAAAAAGAAGAGTACTTCACATCATTAGCATTAGATAATGCATCTATTCATGTTAACGAAGAAGCTCCGGCAATATCGGGTGTAGCGTTAGAATCATTATTTACTCTATATCGTGATACTCAAGTAGTCATTAAGCGTGTTGCTCGTCAATTGCCACTCGATGTATTAAATGAATTAGTTTATACGCCAGTGATGCATTTAGATGACTTTAAAGACCAAGCTAAAGTTGAAGCATGGACCGAAGACTTTGTGTTGCGTTTAGAAGATGCTGGTGATAAAAGCTCGCTTTATTCTGCCACTGCAGAATTTGATGCTGAACGTAATATTTATTACCCTAATATTACCGTGCGCTTACATGGCATAGATACTTGTTACAAACTAAGTTATGAGTTCTTACACTCAAATGAATTCAAATCTATTATGACGCTTAATGAGGCAATTAACGGCTTAATGGAAGAGGGTGCATATGTTAAACGTGGTGAGAAGATTAAGCCGGTTAAATCGTTTGTAGAAGCTCGTGAGTGGTTACTTAAAGAGTCAGAACGCGGTCAATACATTCAGCGTTATAAAGGATTGGGTGAAATGAACCCTTCACAGCTATGGGAAACTACCATGGATCCTGGCACGCGTCGTATGCTGCAAGTAACTATTGAAGACGCAATTGGCGCCGATCAACTATTTACTACCTTAATGGGTGATCACGTTGAGCCACGTCGTCACTTTATTGAAGAGAATGCGTTAAACGTAGCCAACTTAGATATCTAGTTAATTAACAAATAGTTAGCGAAATAAATACGAAGCCCGGACATCAAAATCCGGGTTTTTTATTGTCCACTTTATATTAATGAACTGATAAAAGATGTGTGTTTGCTAGCGTAGAAGGTATCTTGGCTGAATATTAACCGATAAAAACGTGATAATTTCCATTAAATACTAGGATTACATTTGATCAATCGTTATAATTAGCGCCATTTCATTCACACAACATAGAAATATCGGTATTCATGAGCACATTTGATGTCAAAACATTCCAAGGTCTAATACTTAAATTACAAGAGTATTGGTCAAAGCAGGGCTGCGTAATTGTACAACCTCTAGATATAGAAGTTGGTGCAGGTACATTCCATCCTATGACTTTTTTACGTTCATTAGGCCCAGAGCCAATGAGCAGTGCTTACGTACAACCGTGCCGTCGTCCTACCGATGGTCGCTATGGTGAAAACCCAAATAGATTACAACACTACTATCAATTTCAAGTGGTGTTAAAACCATCACCAATAAATATTCAAGACCTGTATTTAGACTCCTTAAAAGAGTTAGGTTTAGATACTTTAGTACACGACATTCGCTTCGTTGAAGATAACTGGGAATCACCAACATTAGGTGCCTGGGGACTAGGTTGGGAAATTTGGCTTAACGGCATGGAAATTTCACAGTTTACTTACTTCCAACAAGTTGGCGGTTTAGAGTGTGCCCCAGTAACGGGTGAAATTACTTATGGTTTAGAGCGTTTAGCCATGTACATTCAAAATGTCGACAGTATCTATGACCTAGTATGGACTGATGGCCCATTAGGGACTATATATTACCGCGATGTGTTCCATCAAAATGAAGTAGAGCAGTCTGCTTATAACTTTGAACACGCTAATGTTGATGCATTATTTAATCAATTTGATGTATGTGAAAGTGAAAGTGCTAAGTTAATTGAATTAAATTTACCACTGCCAGCCTATGAGCAAGTAATGAAGGCATCACATGCGTTTAACCTATTAGATGCCCGTCATGCGATATCAGTTACGGAACGTCAGCGTTATATATTACGTGTGCGTACCTTAGCAAAAGCTGTTGCCGAAGCTTATTACGCCAAGCGTGAAGAGCTTGGTTTCCCACTATGTAAAAATCAAGCCGCAGCAGAGACTAAATAAATGAGCACAAATACACTTTTAGTTGAATTAGGTACTGAAGAGTTACCACCAAAATCATTAAAAACCTTAGCAACGGCTTTTTATGACAATGTCATCGCACAACTTGATGCAAGCGACCTTAGTTACACAAGTGCTAAGTGGTACGCTTCACCGCGTCGTTTAGCTGTTGTTGTTGAGCAGTTAGATGCACAACAAGCCGATAAAGTTGTCGAAAAACGCGGACCAGCTGTGAATGTAGCATTTGATGCTGACGGCAACGCGACTAAAGCTGCTCAAGGTTGGGCTCGTTCAAACGGCATTACTGTAGAGCAAGCAGACCGATTAGCCACAGATAAAGGCGAATGGTTACTGCATAAAGCGACAAAGTCTGGACAATCAATTCAGGCGCTATTACCTGCAATGATAAACACAGCGGTTGCTAAACTGCCTATCGCAAAACCTATGCGTTGGGGCAGTAGTCGTATTCAATTTATCCGCCCAGTACATACAGTAACGCTAATGTTTGGCAGTGATGTTATTGCTGGTGAAGTGTTAGGTGTTAAATCAAACAATCAGTTACTTGGTCACAGATTCCATCATCAAGGCTTTGTTACACTAAATCACGCTGACGATTATGAAGCGAGTTTAAGAGCGGCTTATGTTGTTGCTGATTTTGCCGAACGTCGTGCTAAAATTGTTAGCGATGTTAACGCCGCTGCTTCGCAGTTAAGCGCGACAGCATTACTTGATGATGACTTACTTGATGAAGTAGCCGGTATTACTGAATGGCCTGTCACTCTTGTCGGTAGCTTTGACGAGGAATTTTTACAAATTCCAGCTGAACCATTGATTTACTCAATGAAAGATCATCAGAAGTACTTCCCAGTAATGGACGCTAATGAGCAATTGCTTGCTAAGTTTATCTTTGTTACTAATATCGAATCTAAGCAACCAGATGCCATTGTTAAAGGTAACGAAAAAGTTATTCGTCCGCGTTTAGCTGATGCTGAATTCTTCTTTAAAACTGACAAAAAGCAAAATTTAGAAAGCCGTTTAGTCAGCTTAGAAAATGTATTGTTTCAAAAGCAACTAGGTACCCTAAAAGCAAAATCTGAACGTATTGCGTTAATGAGTAAGCATATTGCAGACTTGCTTAACGAAAATACTGCTGATGCTTACCGCGCTGGTTTATTAAGTAAAACTGATTTAATGACCGACATGGTTTTAGAATTCCCACAAGTACAAGGTACTATGGGTAAATATTACGCTCGTCATGATGGTGAGGTTGAAGCCGTAGCGCAAGCATTAGAAGATCAGTATCGTCCAAGATATGCTGGTGATAGCTTACCAGAGGGTGTTATTGGTAGTGCGGTTGCTATTGCCGATAAAGTCGATACCTTAGTGGGCATTTTTGGTATTAACCAAGCACCTAAGGGTGATAAAGACCCGTTTGCATTACGCCGTGCAGCAATTGGTATGATCCGCATTATTATTGAAAAACAATTACCATTAGATATCACTGACTTACTTGCCGTAAGTATCGAATCTTATGGTGATAAATTATCTAACGCCAATACAGCAAATGATGTTATAAATTTTGTAATGGGCCGTTTCCGTGCTTATTATCAAGAACAAGGCATTAGCGTTGATGTTATCCAAGCAGTACTTGCTAACAAGCCAACTGCGCCATTAGATTTTGAACAACGCGTCAAAGCGGTAAGCTTTTTCCGTTCATTACCTGAAGCACAAGCATTAGCTGCAGCGAATAAGCGAGTGGGTAATATCTTAGCTAAATTCGATGGTGAGTTATTAACAGAGTTTAATACCGAGTTAGCCACCGAGCCAGCAGAAATAGCATTAGCTGAAGTATTTGCTGCACTAACGGTTGAGTTAGCACCATTATTCGCGAGCAAAGATTATCAAACAGCATTAACAAAATTAGCGAGCTTACGTGCTCCTGTTGATGAGTTTTTTGATAATGTTATGGTTATGGCTGATGATGAAGCGGTTAAAACTAACCGTTTAACATTATTAAGCCAGCTCCGTGCTAGCTTCTTTAATGTTGCCGATATTTCGTTATTACAATAACTATTCAGTAGATTTACGCGCACTAAAAAAGGCACTCAATAGTGCCTTTTTTGTACCTGTGATTTGGCTACAGCGAAGTTATTTTTTCTTAATTAAATATTGATAGGGTGACTCGGCAACACTCTTACCTAACAGTTCATGTTCCATAAATTCACAAAAACTGGGAATATCACGGGTGGTCGAAGGGTCATCAGCAATGACTAGCAATGTATCACCCACCGCAATTTTACGAATATTCATTCGTACCATCATTACCGGCTCTGGGCAGCGTAAACCCATCGCGTCTAAAGTGTGATTCGCTGTTTCAAATAAGCTAGAGGTCATAATCGTTAATCGTAAAATGTTAAATGCATTAAATTAATAGCCATATTTTAATTCAATTACGATGATTAACAAGTAAATAATGTCGGGAAACATTTCTGTACAAACCTACATCATCATCCGGACAGCTATTATTTATTGAAAATGCTTAGCTGTGTTATGATCTGCGCACCAATTTATAGCAACGAAAGAACATAGCATGAAAGATTTAGCCACTCATTATCCAGCACATATTAGTGAATTGCAGCAGCGCAGTGAAACCATTATGGCGCGCGAAAATATAACGTCTATAGTTATCCATTCAGGCCATGCTAGCAAAATATTTCTTGATGATATGTATTATCCTTTTAAGGTTAACCCACACTTTAAGGCATGGTTGCCTATTGTTAATACAGCCAATTGTTGGTTAATTATTACCGCGAATAGTAAGCCGACATTAGTCTTTTATCAGCCATTAGATTTTTGGCATAAGGTCACCAAGCTTACTGATGATTATTGGACTGATTTTTTTGATATAAAAATAATTAGTAATGTCGATGAAGTGACGAATGTTTTACCTAGCAATAAAGCCAACTGCGTTTATATTGGTGCTCATGAAGATGTTGCCAGTAACCATGGTTTCAGCAAAGTAAATGAGCAAACGCTATTAAACTACTTTCATTACCATCGTGTATATAAAACAGAGTATGAATTGGTTTGTTTGCGTGAAGCAAACCGCTTAGCGGTCCTTGGACATGTTGCAGCTAAACAAGCTTTCTATGCACAAGCCTCTGAATTTGAAATTCAATTGGCATATTTATCAGCTGCAGGTCAGGGCGAAAATGACCTGCCTTACGGCAGTATTGTTGCGCTTAATGAAAACGCCGCTATTTTGCATTACACCGCATTAGAGCAAACTAAGCCTAATGCCCACCATTCTTTTTTAATTGATGCTGGTGCGAGCTTTCATGGTTATGCTGCAGATATTACCCGTACCTATGCCTTTGATACTAATGAATTTGCCGAGTTAATTGTTGCTATGAATGAGATGCAACAGACATTAGTGCAAGGGCTTAAACCTGGTGCTAGTTATGTAGAGCTACATATCGAAAATCATGTAAGACTTGCCGCTATTTTACAGCAGTTTGGCTTGGTTAATTTAGATGCTCAAACGATAATGGCTAAAGGCATAACTCGCTTCTTCTATCCGCACGGCATAGGTCATCACTTAGGTTTGCAAGTCCATGATATGGGCGGGTTTATGAGTGACGAGCAGGGCACCCATATCAACTCTCCAAGCGAACATCCATTTTTGCGTACCACTCGTGGCATAGAGAGTAAGCAAGTATTTACTATCGAACCTGGCCTTTATTTCATTGAACAGTTTTTATCAGATTTAGCTAAGTCTGAGCATAGTAAATATATTAATTGGCCAAAAATAGAAACTATGCGCAAATATGGCGGTATTCGTATTGAAGATAATATTATCGTTCACCATGATAAAGTTGAAAATATGACTCGAGCTTGTCACTTAGATTAAATGACTTCAGTTAACGCCACGCCATATTTAATTCCGGTTAACGATTATGAACAAGAAACTATTGTTAACCGCAGCCGTTTTATTTGCTCAATAAAACATTGTGCAGATAAGGATGCGGTAAAACAGTTTATCGATCAAATTCGCTTACAGTACCCCGCTGCATCACATCACTGTTATGCATTTGTTTCAGCAAGACCGGATGATAGCCAAGCATATGGTTTTAGTGATGATGGCGAACCAAGTGGCACAGCAGGAAAACCTATGTTGGCTGTTTTGCAAGGCAGTAACATTGGTGAGATATGCGCTGTTGTTACTCGCTATTTTGGTGGGGTAAAGTTAGGCACTGGCGGCTTACAAAGAGCTTATGGCAATAGTGTGCGCCAAGCCTTATTAACATTGCCAACCGTCCTTAAAATACCGACCGAGCAATTAAAAATAAGCTGTGATTATCAGCAAGTACGAGATATTGAGCATCATTTAGAAAATTTTAGTGGCAGTATTGTTGAGCAGGACTATGGCATTGATGTGCAATTAGTTATTGCCTTACCGATTACAAATATTAAAGAATTTTGTTTACGAATTAGCGAAGCTACTGCCGGTCGAGTAGAACCCAAACGACTTGATTAGCTTGGTGTTTCTTTTAGCCGGTGAGCATTTTTGCGATGTTTCTCTTTTTGCGATAGGATTTTATACGTTCAGCTATATTCTAATATCACTTGGTTTCAAATCAGGTTATGCTATAACTAATTAATTGCACCTAAAAACTAAAAAAATAATGCAGTACCGAAATATAATACGCATATTAGGCATGTTAGTTGCCATTCTTAGCTGTACCATGTTGCCGCCAGTCGCAATCTCATATATCTATGGTGATGGTGCTGGTGTAGCATTTTTAATGGCTTTTGCTCTTTGCTTAGTAACAGGGCTATTGGCTTGGTATCCTAATCGATATCAAAAATCAGATCTTCGCGCCCGTGAAGGTTTTCTTATTGTGGTCTTATTTTGGACGGTATTAGCCAGTTTCTCTGCTGTACCATTAATGCTTACCGAAAACCCTTATTTGTCGATGACAGATGCATTTTTTGAATCATTTTCTGGCTTAACCACAACTGGCGCGACAATTTTAACGCAAATTGATGGTTTGCCACATGCCGTCTTATGGTATCGGCAACAGCTGCAGTGGATTGGAGGTATGGGTATCATCGTACTAGCGGTTGCCGTGTTACCTATGCTTGGGGTTGGTGGTATGCAGTTATATCGCGCTGAAACGCCGGGTCCTGTTAAAGACTCAAAAATGACGCCACGTATCGCCGATACTGCTAAACATCTTTGGTATATATATTTATCAATAACGATTGCTTGTGCCGGATCATATTGGTTGGCGGGTATGTCGGCATTTGATGCCATTTCGCATTCCTTTTCGACCATTGCCATTGGTGGTTTCTCAACACACGATGCATCTATGGGCTACTTTGCAGATCCTGTTATAAATATGATCTGTGTATTCTTTCTTATTGTTGCTGGGGTTAACTTTGCTTTGCACTTTACTGCATGGAACTCCAAAAGTTTTAAAACCTATTTATTTGATCCTGAATTTAAAACCTTTATCGCCATCCAAGTGGTATTAACCGTGATCTGCTTTTTTGGCCTATTAGCTTATGGTCATGAGAGTAATTTTGAAAAAGCCTTTGATGATGCATTATTTCAAGCTGTTTCGATAAGTACTACTGCAGGCTTTACCACCACTGACTTTTCTAGTTGGCCAGCGATGCTGCCTATTATGTTAATTTTTGCCAGTTTTATAGGTGGTTGTGCTGGTAGTACTGGCGGCGGCATGAAGGTAATGCGCGTGGTGTTATTGTACTTACAAGGTATACGAGAATTAAGTCGTTTAATTCACCCTAAAGCAATTATCACCATTAAACTTGGCCGCAGAGGCTTGCCGGATAAAGTAGTTGATGCAATTTGGGGTTTCTTCTCGGCCTATGCTGCAATCTTTATTATTTGTATGGTGCTGTTAATGGCAACCGGTATTGATGAGATAACTGCATTTACCGCGGTAGCTGCTTGTTTAAATAATTTAGGCCCAGGTTTAGGTGAAGTTGCCGCTAACTTCTCGAGTATTAATGACTTTAGTAAATGGGTGTTAGTTGTTGCTATGCTGTTTGGCCGTTTAGAGATATTCACTTTGTTGGTATTGTTCATGCCATCATTCTGGAGAAACTAGCAATTTTTCTTACCAACTAGTTGGTTCTAGAAAAATACGTATCCCGTACTCGTTACGGGATCTCCCACCACATACTCATAGATCTTAGACCACATATTCTCAGGTTTCTTACCAACTCGTTGGTTTTAGAAAAATGCGTATCCCGTACTCGTTACGGGATCTCCCACCACATACTCATAGATCTTAGACCACATATTCCCAGGTTTCTTACCAACTCGTTGGTTTTAGAAAGATACGTATCCCGTACTCGTTACGGGATCTCCCACCACATACTCATAGATCTTAGACCACATATTCCCAGGTTGCTTACCAACTCGTTGGTTTTAGAAAGATACGTATCCCGTACTCGTTACGGTATCTCCCTAAAATTTGTTATTAGCTCTTTGACAACCCATTAAATTATCCATACATAAATCTAGTCAATCTTAAAAACCAAAAAGGGTGAATATAAATATTCACCCTTTTTGTTATTACTGCTTAATAGATGTCAATTCTCTTAGTTAAAAGAAAATCGCACTTACCGCAAATAACTTTTCAACTTGGTGGATATATTTTTTATCGACCAAGAATAAAATAACATGATCATCTGATTGAATGACAGTGGTTGAGTGGGCAATTAATACTTCATCACCACGGACTATCGCGCCTATGGTTGTACCTGGTGGTAGTTTAATGCTTTGAATTTCTTTACCAACTACTTTTGACGATTGTTCATCACCATGAGCAACCGTTTCAACTGCCTCAGCTGCACCACGACGTAAACTGTAGGCATTTACTATACCTCCTTTACGAATGTGTGAAAGAAGCGCTGAAATGGTCGCCTGTTGCGGTGACACGGCAATATCTAAATTAGAGCCAACTAAATCTAAATAAGCATTACGCTGAATTAACGCAATGGTTTTTCTCGCTTTGAGCTTTTTCGCTAACATAGCCGACATTATGTTGGCCTCATCATCATTGGTAACCGCTAAAAATACATCTATTTGCTCAATATGCTCTTCTTTTAATAGTTCAGTATCTGATGAATCACCAACAAATACTAAGGTATTGTTCAATTCGTTAGATAAATACTCAGCGCGTTCGGGGTTGCGTTCAATCACTTTTACTTGATGGTTTTTTTCTAAAATACGCGCTAGCCCAGCACCAATATGACCACCACCGGCGATCATTATGCGCTTATAGGCGGGTTCTAATTTTTGTAGTTCGCTCATGACCGCGCGGATATGACGAGTTGCAGCGATAAAAAACACCTCATCATCGGCTTCTATAATTGTGGTGCCGAGTGGTCGAATGGGTTTGCCTTTGCGATAAATCGCTGCAACGCGAGTATCGATGTTTGGAATATGCACCCGTAGAGTAGATAAAGCATGGCCAACTAATAGACCACCATAGTAGGCTTTAATCGCGACTAAACTAACTTTGCCATCGGCAAACTCACGTACTTGCAAGGCACCAGGGTAATCAATTAAACGAGCAATATCTCTCGTTACTAATTGCTCCGGGGCAATAATGTGATCAACCGGTATTTCTTGTGGGTGGAATAATTGTTTTTGGTGTTTAATGATTTGCTCTGAACGAATACGCGCTATTTTAGTTTCAGTGCTGTACATGGTAAACGCAATTTGGCAGGCAATCATGTTGGTGGCATCATCACTTGTTACGGCAATCAGCATGTCAGCATCTTCAGCGCCGGCTTTTGCTAATACATCAGGATGTGAGCCATTACCGGTAACTACTTGCAGATCCATTTTGTCTTGAAGTTCACGCAATCGCTCGCCATCGGTATCTACCAAGGTTATTTCGTTTTGCTCACCCACCAAGTTTTCTGCTAGTGTGCCGCCAACTTGTCCTGCGCCGAGAATGATTATTTTCATGAGTTTAGCTTACTTCAACTTATTGTTTTTATTGTAGATCAATTGTGCAAATGTTGCTTGTCGACTACTTGTTTTTTGTTAGTTTGGCATAATAAAAGCCATCCATCGAGTTTTCACCCGGTAAAATTTGCCAATCGCTACCTTGTTCGCTTTGAGTGATAGGATCTAAGCTTGCATCGGCGTTATTACTAATAAATTGTGCAACTTGCTCAGTGTTTTCTTCTGGCAATATAGAACACGTTGCATAAATCATAGTACCACCAGGTTTTAGTAATGCCCAAATGGTGGATAAGATTTGTTGTTGTAATACCACTAATTGATCAATGTCTGTTGCTCGTCGTAACCATTTTATGTCTGGATTTTTACGAATAACACCTGTACCTGAACAAGGCGCATCTATTAATATGCGGTCAAATAAATCACCATCAAACCAATCATCACTATTCGCTGCATCGGCGGTAAGTACATTAGCCTGCAGACCTAAACGAGTAAGGTTTTCATGTACTCTGACTAATCTGTTTGCTTCGATATCTATGGCGGTCATCTTGCCGATATCTGGAGTGATCTCAAGAATATGGCATGTTTTACCGCCCGGAGCTGCACAACAATCTAGTACATTATCGCCAGCTTGTGCTTGTAATAATGGTGCTGCCATTTGCGCTGCGCCATCTTGAATAGATACCCAACCTTGTGCAAAGTTTGGCAATATAGCAACGTCAACAGCTTGCTCTAATAAAATAGCACCACTAAATTCAATAACACTAACGACGTTAATTTCTTGCTCGGTAAGTAATAATAGATAATCTGCTACCGTTGTTTTTTGCTGGTTTACTCGCAGCCACATTGGTGGGCGCTTTAAGTTTTGTTCAAGAATGTGCTGCCACTGCTCAGGGTAACCGGCTTTAATTTTATTAATAAACCAACCTGGATGGTTATATTTTACTGGATCAGGTAACGATTCAAAATTTTCTAGTTCGGGATCTCTTTGATAACTGCGTAATACCGCATTTACCATGCCCTTTAAATGACGGTTTTTTAAAATGGCGGTTGCTGCAACCGTTTCAGCTACTGCGGCATGATCAGGAATACGGGTAAATTTAATTTGATAGATACCCACCATCATTAAAAAATGGAACACTCTTTGTTTACCGGTTAATGGTTTTTTAACAAAACGGCGTACGTGTTGTTCAAGTTCAGGTAAATAGCGTAATACACCGTAGCAAAGTTCTTGCAATAAACCTTTGTCTTTACCTGATTCGATGAGTTGCTGTTGCTTAGGTAGTTCTTCAGATAATGAGCGACCATTATCAACTACAGCATATAAACAGCGAGCGGCGAGGGCGCGAACATTTTTACTCATGGTTAGTATCCAAAGCACTCGTGCCATTAATCATGTTACCAACTTTAAACCAGTCACTACGACCATTTAAAATATCCGCTACAGCCAGTGGTTTCTTACCCGGTAATTGCAGTTGTGTCAGTTTTAACAGGCCATTGGTTGTGGCTACTGTGATGCCAGTTTTATCAACCTCGGTAATTATTCCCGGGGCTTTATTCGTTGGCGTTACTAAAGGTTGTGCTTGCCATACCTTGATTCGGTGCTCTTTAGCATTGTCGCTAAAGGTTATTTGCGCAAAAGGCCAAGGTTGATAAGCTCTAATTTTTCGATCTAATACATCGGCGCTTAATGCCCAATCTAACTCAGCTTCATCTTTACTTAATTTTGCGGCGTAATTAGCTTGTTCATTATCCTGAACTTCTGCATTGTGTTGGTTTAAAGCCATCAACGCCATAGTATCGAGCAATGCCGTAGGGCCTAATTCAGCCAACTTTTCATATAAGCTTGCACTTGTATCGGTTGAGGTTATTGGGCAACTAGCCTTTAATAACATTGCGCCAGTGTCTAAGCCCTTATCCATTTGCATAATTGTAACACCAGTATCACAGTCACCGGCTTCAAGAGCACGTTGGATAGGAGCAGCACCACGCCAGCGCGGTAATAATGAACCATGTACATTAACGCAGCCTAATCGAGGGCTTTGTAAAATAACTTCCGGCAACAATAAGCCATAAGCAACTACCACCATAACATCAGCGTTATAGCTGGCTAAGTGTTGTTGGTCTTGTTCGTTTTTAAAGTTAAGCGGTTGCTCAACCGGTAAATTATGCTCAGTTGCTAATTGCTTAACAGCACAGGCGGTAAGTTTTTTACCACGCCCTGCTGGTTTATCTTCAGGGCAATAAACAGCTACTACAGTATGTTCTGAATCGATAAGCGCTTGTAAGTGCTTAGCTGCAAAATCTGGAGTGCCGGCAAAAATAATATTTAATGGTTGTGACAAAAGATATCTTCCAACAAGGGTTGAGTAAAATTAAGCTCGCGTTTCGGCTTTAGCTTCTTTTTCTAACTTAGTTTTTATGCGTTGACGCTTCATTGGTGATAAATAATCAACAAACAAAACACCATTTAAATGATCTAGCTCATGTTGAATACAAATGGCTAATAACTCTTGGGCATCTAAAGAGTATTCATTTCCATCTAAATCTAATGCTTCTAGAGTCACTTCGGTATTACGATCAACTTTTGCATAACAGCCAGGTACAGATAAACAGCCTTCTTCATTAATCATGATGTCACCGCTTTTATGGGTGATTTTCGGATTAATAAGAACTAAAGGGTTCTCTTTATCTTCACTGACATCAATAACCACAATGCGTTGGTGAATGTTTATTTGGGTGGCGGCTAGGCCAACACCATTTTCGTCATACATGGTTTCGAACATGTCGGCGACGATTTTTTTTGTCTCTTCTGTAATAGAGGTTACTGGTTTTGCGATGGTTCTTAGGCGCTCATCAGGAAAGCGTAATACATTTAATATAGTCATAATAATTTCAAAACAATTAGCGATAATTTAGATTGAGTGTTATGTTTTAATTTTAGCCATTATTTATTATTAATAATAGCGCTTTATGCTCACTAAATAGATATTATACTAGTTAGTGAGTAATAATTGCTTAAAATGGACCTCAATAGCATGTTTAAAAGAATACTAATAACAATAATTTGCCTATTTTCAACCGTTCTTGCATTTGCTGATGAACTGCAAATAAAAGACAATGCGCCAAAATCGTATACTGTGGTGAAAGGGGATACCCTCTGGGATATCTCGGGAATGTTTCTCAATGAACCATGGTTATGGCCAAAATTATGGCGATTAAACCCTGATATAAATAACCCGCACTTAATTTATCCGGGTGATGAGTTGCGTTTAGTGTTTGATGAGCAAGGGCAACCGATGCTTGTTAAAGGTAAACCTAAATTAAAATGGTCACCCACTGCGCGTAAACAATTAAAAGAACAAAACCCAATCACTATTTTACCACTTGAGCATTTAGCCCCTTATCTAAATTATTCAATGGTACTAACAGAGAAAAACATGGATAAATCACCTTATATATTAGGTGGTGACGAAAAATATAAGTCGAATGTTGATGGCGCTCTCTTGTACGTTAAGGGCGAAATTGTTGTTGGTCAAAACTATGCGATTTATCATAAAGGCGATGAAATTATCGACCCTGAAAATAATCAACCTTTAGGTTACAACGCAATATTGGTTGGTACGGCCGCAGGTATTCGTCCTGGCAATTTAGCAGAGAAAGAACCAGCAACATTATCTTTAAAGAGCTCTACTCGTGAAGTACGTGCCGGTGATATTGTTTTGCCTGTAAATGAAGATCAACTGTTACCTGCATTCTATAGTATGCAAGCCGCTCTTGATAAAGACATTCAAGCGCGAATGATCAGCGCTTTTCATTTATCGCGTGAAGTAGGCAAATATGAAATTGTTTTACTAAACAAAGGTGTTAACGGTAATGTTGAAATGGGCGATGTGTATTCCATTAATCGTAATAGTCCAGATGTTATCGAAACCAAAGATGGACCAATTTATGAAGAGGATGCTTCAAGTTGGTATCGTTTAACCAGACCTAACGATAGTGATAATCGCGTCACTATGCCAACTGAAAAAGTAGGCCATTTATTTGTATTTAAAGTACAAGAAAAAACCAGTTTTGCTATTATTCTATCGACCGTAAAATCGGTCTATATAGAAGATTCAGTAACCGCCCCGTAATGAGGCAATAACAATAATAAATAGTTTCAGCACGGGCATTATTCAAAAGGAATTGAATTATGCCAGTAACCGAAAGTCAAAAACTTTGGCTAGCCTTAAAGCTTGTACCAAGGCTAGCGAGTCATATCAAATGTAAGCTGGTTGATGAATATAGCCTCAACGGCTTATTTAAACTGACCAGTGAACAGCTACTCAGTATCGGCCTCAATACTAAACAACAGCAGGCTATAAATAAGCCAGACTGGCATTATATTGAGGCAATCTTAAAGCAATGTAAGCAATACTATATTGATCTTGTTTGTATCGACCAATTAACCTATCCGCAACTCGTAAAGCAAACTCATAACCCGCCGATATTATTATTTACGCAAGGTAATCAAAGATTACTTAATCAGCCTCAATTAGCCATTGTTGGTTCAAGATCGGCAACCTTAAGTGCCAACCAGCATGCTAAAAGCTTTTCCTTTGGACTTGCTGAGCAGGGCTTGGTTATTACCAGTGGTTTAGCGATAGGGATTGACTCATCTGCTCATCGCGGCGCGTTAATGGCGAAAGGAGCAACCATTGCCGTTGTCGCGACAGGATTAGATATTGTTTATCCGGCTCGTAATCGACAACTCGCGGCTGATATCTTAGCGAATAACGGTTTAATGGTAAGTGAGTATCTGCCGGGCAGTCCCCCAAACCCTGGTTGCTTTCCTCGGCGTAATCGCATCATTACCGGCATGAGCCTAGGCACTTTTGTGGTTGAAGCTAAATTAAAAAGTGGTTCATTAATATCAGCACGGTTAGCACTTGAACAAGACCGCGATGTGTTTGCTTTACCTGGCGCTATTAATAATCCACAAACAAAAGGCTGCCACAGTTTAATTAAACAAGGTGCATTTTTAGTGGATGAAATCGAAGATATTTTAACTCAGTTAGATTTCAAAGGGTTATCCGGTCTTAGTAGTAGAGCTGTAAAAAAAGTAACAAAAATAGAGCAACAAGACTTGTTTATCGATCCATTGTTAAGTAGTGTGGATTATGAAACTACTTCCGTAGATACAGTAGTTTCTCGGAGCCAACTTCCCACAGAGGAAGTCTTAACCCGACTAATGACGCTAGAGCTGCGTGGTCTGGTAACTGCGGTACCAGGAGGCTATATCAAATTGAGTTAATAACAATGTTAATTGAATATACTCAATCACTTAAAGGGGCTAATTATGTTTGATATTCTAATGTACCTTTTTGAAAACTACATACACAGTGAAGCTGAAGTTATGGTTGATCATGACCTACTTACCGACGAACTCACTCGCGCTGGTTTTCACCAAGACGAAATATACAAAGCACTTTCATGGTTAGAAAAACTGGCGGCATTGCAAAATACTGATGCTTACCCATATCTAACGCGCCGACCAGGCAAATCGATTCGAATTTACACCACTGAAGAAATGCATTTTCTTGATGTAGAATGTCGTGGTTTCTTAATGTTTTTAGAGCAAGTCAATGTACTCGATTTTGCAACTCGTGAAATGGTTATTGACCGAGTTATGGAGCTCGACACTAAAGAGTTTAATATTGATGACTTAAAGTGGGTGGTGCTAATGGTGCTATTTAATGTGCCAGGCAAAGAATCTGCGTATTCACAAATGGAAGATCTCATTTTTGATGAGTGCGAAGGGCCACTGCATTAAATACCATGGTGAATAATGGTGGAATGGTTAGAGCAAATGTCGCTTCTGTATATTATAGTTGACCGATGTAACTTATAGTCGGTCGTTTTTATTCCTTAATACTTAAAAATTTTGCTTTCCATGCGCACGGGCAAGTATAGATCTGGTTTTGAGCCATCGATCATTAAAATACCATTTGTTTTTAACTTTCCTATCGCGTATTTGTAAACATACGATCCTCTCTCTCCAATCTGTAACAATGGTGGTATCAGGATAGATTTTTTAATGAAAAGTCATTGTCAGAATTACTACGGCGGGCATGTTAATTTATGATAATATATCTTCTAAAATAGATTATTATTTATAAACACAAAATATTATGAAAATAACAGTTTTATTTACCACATATAATTCAACATTATGGCTTGAAAAAGTGTTGTGGGGTTATCAAGCTCAAAGTTATAAAAATTTCGACATTATTGTTGCCGATGATGGTTCAACAGACGAAACCAAGCAATTAATTGATCGTATCCGCGTTGAAAGTAATCTTGATATTAAACATGTGTGGCATGAAGATAACGGCTTTCAAAAATGTGAAATTCTTAATAAAGCTATCCTGCAAGTTGAAACAGAATACATTATTTTTTCTGATGGTGACTGCATTCCTCATCCAGAATTTATTGCTGAACATGTCAAGCATATCAAACCTAATCGATTCTTAACGGGCAGTATTATGCGTTTGCCAATGTCTACTAGTGAACTGATAAGTAAAGAAGATATATTAAGTGGTATATGTTTTGATTGGGATTGGTTAGTTGATAATGGCCTACCGGTTACTCGTAAACATTTAAAATACAAGGTAACGGGTTGGAAGGCTAGGGTGATGAATAAACTCACGCCTGCAGCAAAAAGTTTTTTAGGCTGCAATGCCTCTGCCTGGAAAAAAGATATTATCGATATCAATGGCTTTGATCAGCGTATGCAGTATGGCGGCTTAGATCGTGAGTTAGGCGTTCGTCTTCGTAACAATGGCATTGAGGCTAAACACGTACGTTATAATGCCCATGCATTACATCTTGATCATGCTAGAGGTTATCGCGATCCAGAAATGGTGGCTAATAATAAAAAACTTCGAGTTTTTAATGAGAAAAACAAAGTAAAAACAACTGAATTTGGATTTAATTTATTGAAATAAAATGTTGGGTTCTATGAGCTAGGGGTAGCTTTTATCTAAGCAGCTTATAGGCTTTTTTATAATCTAAAATAATGTTTTTATTAACTTATTTGTTAACTAACTTCTGCAGAGATGCTTAAATTCTTTAATTTAAGCATATTAGTAATACATTCCTAGCTAATCAATAGAGTTGTTATAACCTAATATAGCAAAGTCTTTAGCAAACATTTGTTGCATTAGCTCTACACATTCTGCATCGTAATATTTTTTTATTTTGTCACTGGCGTTAGTTGATGATGGACCTTTCCTACTGAAACTATTTTCATTCGATGTGTCATTTTTAATTTTATTAATGATGTGACCTAAATCGTCATTTAAATTTTCAAATTTTCCTATAAAGTCAAAATCTTCAAAAGGGATTAATAAAATAGAGCTTTGCGGGGCCCAGTGTAAATTTGAATATAGCTTGCCACTATTTAAGGATTTAAGAAAATCCTTAAAGCTAATTTTTTCACCATTTTGATTAAACACACGATCAATTTTATCTAAATAAGCAGATAAAGTTCTTGAAAAAGGGTCTCTAACAATTGCAAATTTGAATAGTGAGTCAAATTTATTAAGCTCATTGGTTGTTAGTTGTGATGGTGTTCTAAATATTTTTTTTGATTTTATAGTGTTAATTTCTTTACCAAGCTTTAATTGTACTAAGTTAGAGACGATTGTTGAATTAGCAGCTTTAGGCACTCGATTGCAAAATATGCCTAAGTCAAAATCGATACAGCCCCTATCGTCAGCACTTTTAATCGAAACGTTACTTTGAAAAGGATACTTTTTATAAAATGGTGTGTAGGGTACGGTATAACGGTTGCGAATTATATTATGTATTGCTTTTTGAATATGCATTGAATGAACCTAACAATTTTAAATATAAAGGAATTTACTGCTTCATACGACGGATTTTACTGCGTATTTTAGACCACAGACTGCCTTTTTTATAACGACCTTTGGCAATGTGTCGAATTTGGAAAACATTTTCAATATCTATAGCTATGCCATGACTCCCTAATAACCAGCGAAAAACACGATCTTCAACACATTTACACCAATGATACGAAGGGGTTTGGTATACGGATATGTTGGCACAATATCCCGCAGCACGAGCAACATCACCATGAGTGATTTGAAATTCGCCAGTTGCTTTTGATCGTGAATAATACTCAAAACCACTTTCATCAATATTAATAACCTGTGGCTGTGCCCCCTTTTGCAATAAAGGATGATTTTCAGCTAGCATAGGCGTGGTTTTTTCTTGTTTAGGAAAAACTAAAACATCATTTTGACCTTGCAAGCTATCCACTAAGCTATCAATACAGTTTTCATTGAACATGATGTCACAGTCAGAAAACCAAACCCAATCAGCTTTGGTATTCAAAGCCGCTTTATTACGACCAATGCCTCGACGGAATAATTGCTCTTTTGGCAATTGTTGCCAATTCCATATAACATTTTCAACACTTTGAGTGCTAAAAAAATCGAGCGTTTTTTGCGTATAATCATCTTCAGGAGAATAGAACACTGTCATGGTCACAGATGCTTTTGTTGGCGGGTAATTTACCAATGAACTTAATTGGTAAGCCAGCATATGAGAATAGCCCCAGCAGTGGCTGACAATTTCTAAATTTAAATGGCCCGTTTTTTTAATGCGATCATGCTCATTGGGTATTTTATCTACAAACCATGAGGCTGGTATATAACCACTCGCAGCTAGTTTAAAAAAAAACGCCAATAATCCATCATAAAAACGTGGCGTATAAACTTTAGTTTTATTCAATGTTAATGTCGCTTTTGCTCAATCTAAGTTTAGCTTAACATAAATCTGATTTTTGCTAATGATATTTAATGTAATATCCCACTACTTATGAATAATACGTTGATATGAACGTCATCAAAATATAATCAGCGGGTTAAATTGCTAGGATTTTTTCTTGTTTAAATATTATTGTTCTACGAAGGTTTAGATATTACACAATTGCATAGACAACATAAAATCAGCCCTATATAAATTTAAGGGCCATGTTTTATGCATTTCTAAGGTTGTTAACAGAATCACCTCTTAATAAGTCTGCGTTGCTTTTGAAGGGCTTATGAGGATTGCTTACTTACTTTCTAATACATCATTAAATTCATTTACGGTTTCTTGAGCAATGGTTAGCCAAGAAAATTGTTTTTCTACTTTTTTTCTGGCGTTAGCGCCCATGTTCTTTCTTAGTTCCGGATTTTCAACGAGCTGATTGATTGCCTCTCGAAGCTTTTCAGGATTACTCGGCTCGATAAGTAGGCCTGTTTTTTCGTGAGTAATTAAATGAGGTATGCCACCAATATTACTACCAATTAAAGGAAGGGCCGTAGCCATAGACTCAAGCCCAGTTATACTTGTGGCTTCCATTAAAGAAGGGAGCATAGAAATATCCGCTGCGCGATAAATATATTGCATTTCTTCATTGGGTACATCGCCCATAAAAATAAAATGTTCAATATTATTGGATTGTTCAATAATTTCTTTAAATTGTTTTTCTATTTTTCCTGTACCAGCAATTACTACTTTGTACTTTTTATCTGTTTCAAAGTGAGCCATAGCCTGGGCAAAGCAAATTATTCCATTTTTTGGTGTAAGCCTTCGCGCTAATAAAATAACTGTTGTATCATCATCACAATTCCATTCATTTCTATATTTAGAAGCGCCAGGTGTAAATCGTTCAATATCGACACCATTTGAAATAAACTTAACACTGCCTTTGTAGCCAACTTGCTTTGTTACATCGACTAATTCTTGACTGGGAGCTAAAACATGGTCAAGGTGTGACATACGATTTAATAAATCGGAAACAAGTTTTCCACCTTTATCTGCACGCTTTAAAAATGTTGAAGTGTGGTTAGTAAAAACAACAGGTATAGCCATACCCTTAGAAGCTTTTAATGACCTTATAGTATGGACATGCATAATTTCCATGTTATGTTTAGCAATGAATTGTTTTAAATACTTCCTCATTCTTATTGCGTAAAATAGTCCATGAGGATTCAAGTTTGGCCTATGTATATGCATTCCGTGCATGCTCTCTTCACTACTGAATTGTTGGCTCTTATTTGGTTGAGCGATTACATGCACTGTATGACCTAATTCAACGAAAGCTTTACCAAGCTCTACAATATGGGTAGCTACGCCTCCTATATTAGGGTAAAAATCAGTTGTGCAAATTAATATATTCAATGGAATTCTCGCATTATTAGAGAGCTAGAAATTGTGAAGATATCACTGCAGTAATCAGATATCAAGCGCTAACCAGTCCTCATAAACTCCTACTCATATGTCTTGCGGTTAGTTTCTATTTAAATATCTGTTCGTATTAATAGCACTATATATGCCAAATACCCTATAATCAGAAATATTGATTGTTTCGATAAGAATATTTTGAATGAAAGTTTTAAAAGTACTGTCTGTTTTTGGAACTCGCCCTGAGGCTATAAAGATGTGCCCTTTGGTGCGTGTATTAGATAATGATGAAAGGATTGTATCTAGAGTTTGTGTGACTGGCCAGCACCGTGAAATGTTAGATCAGGTGCTTGGCCTTTTTGATATTGTTCCAGATTATGATTTAGATATCATGAAAAGTGGACAAACGCTAAATGATATTACAGCAAAAATTTTAACAAGTTTAAAACCTATTTTAACTGAGTTTAAACCTGATATTTTATTGGTACATGGTGATACCGCGACCACTTTTGCAAGTAGCTTGGCCGCATATTATGAAAAAATAGATATAGGCCATGTTGAAGCAGGTTTAAGAACTGGGGATATATATTCTCCATGGCCTGAAGAAGCCAATCGAAAACTAACTGCAGCATTAACTCAGCTTCATTTTGCACCAACAATAGAATCTTACAATAATTTATTAGCTGAAAATCATTCTCGAAATAATATTTATATTACAGGGAATACTGTGATTGATGCCTTGTTAATGATTAAAAATAAACTAGATGTTGATGCCGATTTTAAAAAAGAAATTGCAGCGGATTTTCCATTTATTGATAGATCCAAAAAGCTTATTTTAGTAACTGGACATCGTAGAGAAAGTTTCGGTAGCGGTTTTCAGCGGATTTGTGAGGCATTATCCATTATCGCTAAACGATATCCTTCAGATGTTCAAATTGTATATCCAGTGCACCTTAACCCAAATGTGCAGGAACCAGTTAAACGTTTATTAGAGGGGATGAGTAATATTCATCTAATTAAACCGCAACAATATTTACATTTTATTTATCTAATGTCAGAGGCGAATATAATAGTCACTGATTCAGGAGGTGTTCAGGAGGAAGCACCGTCACTAGGTAAACCTGTTTTGGTGATGAGAGATACGACTGAAAGACCTGAGGCAGTAAAAGCAGGTACAGTCAAATTAGTAGGCACAAATGTAGAATTAATTGTTTCTTCAATGAGTGACTTGCTTGAAAATGAACAGTGCTACACACAAATGAGTTTGGCTCATAATCCATATGGAGATGGTAAAGCATGTATCAAAATAAGGGATATTCTAATTAGTCGATATTTACCTTAAGTGTTTGCACAAGGCTTCCAACTTTATTTTACGGTAGCTATTTTATTTCCAAGAGTAGCTCCAGATTGAAGGAATGAGCCTTAGTGACAAACTTGATGTGAAGGCCTAAATCATTAACTGTCGGATTGTTAAGCTTAAATAGCATTTGCGTTAATAAATGTTGGCATTTTTATGTCATAATACTGAACTTATGACTAAAGATAGCAAACCATTATTTTCGCAACACGAACACGCATTAGAAAAGGCTTATGAAGTCTGTCCTGAGTGTGGTTCTGAACTTGCCGTAAAAAACTCCAAAGCTGGCGCTTTTCTAGGATGCGTTAGTTATCCTAATTGCAATTATACTCGATCCGTTATTGAGCAAGAAAAGTTCGAAACTCAAATTCTAGCCGGCAGCAATTGCCCCGAATGTCATAGTGAGCTTGCAGTAAAGCAAGGCCGGTATGGCTTATTTATCGGTTGTACTAATTTCCCTGAGTGTCATCACATCGAAGAAATGAATCATACCGATAAGCTTGATGTTAAATGCCCTAGCTGTAAAAAAGGCGAACTACAAGAAAAGCTTAATCGACAAGGTAAAGCTTTCTATAGTTGTGATACTTATCCTAAATGTAAGTATGTAGTAAATCATAAGCCGATAAATGAAATTTGCCCAATGTGTGGTTGGACTATTATGCTGCAAAGAAAAATGTCTGCAGGAATAGTGTTGCTATGTCCGCAAAAACAGTGTGGTCATAAAATAAAATAACTACAGCAAATTGTGAAAATAAGCTGTGTATGGGTTTACAAATTGACTGGCAAAAATTATGATTGTTGCCCGCATGTTAATGAAAACGCGCCGTTTATGGTAACTATTTGATATCAAAGAATTTTCTTTAATATCAAATATTTATTAAAAATTTAACAGAGAGAAAAAATTATGTCTTCTACTTTTGTCGCCATTTTAATGGGCTCAGATTCAGACTTACCAGTAATGCAGTCAACTATTGCTGTATTAAAAGGTTTTGATATTGCATGTGAAGTGCGTGTGCGTTCAGCTCACCGTACTCCTGACGCAGCTAAAGCATATGTTAAAGATGCTGAAGAGCGTGGTTGTAAAGTATTTATCTGTGCTGCAGGTCTAGCTGCTCACTTAGCTGGTGCAGTTGCCGGTATGACTACACGTCCTGTTATTGGCGTACCAGTTGATAACGGTCCATTACAAGGCCATGATGCATTACTATCTACTGTAATGATGCCAGGTGGCATTCCTGTAGCGACAGTTGCTATTGGTAAAGCCGGCGCTAAAAATGCAGGCTACTTAGCGGCACAAATTTTAGGTGTTGCTGACCAATCTATTGCTGACAAAGTAAAAGCAGAACGTGCGGCTAATGCTATTGCTTTACTTGCTAAAGATGAAGCAATGCAAGCTAAATTAGCTTAATTAATCCAGCTGAAATAATATGTAAAGCAGTAACTAGGGTGACTTAGTTACTGCTTTATAGTTTCATATACAGTACTTAATATATCAATAAATGCTTTTGTCATTATCCAATCTACCTCGTACTCTTCTTTAAAAAATTAACTATTACTGAGTTACGCAAAATACATTACAGTCTAATATACTAAGGTCTTATTGTGTTTGGAGCGATTTAATACCAATATAAATGCAATATAATTACGGGGTATTTCATCATGTCAGACAAGTATACTAATGGCTTAGGAAAAGTTTTAGCCAACCATCAAGCATTAACGCCAGTTAACTTTTTAAAAAGAACTGCGCAACTATACCCTGAACGAACAGCCATTATTCATGGGCCATTGTCTTATACTTATCAAGAATTTCAACAAAACGTTTACCGCTTAGCATCAGCATTAAAGGCTAGGGGAGTGAGTAAAGGGACAACAGTTACTGTTATGGCTGCCAACATTCCAGCGTTTCTTGATGCTCACTTTGCAGTACCTATGATTGGCGCTGTACTTAATTCAATGAATACCCGCCTCGATGCTCAAAATTTGGCATTTATTCTAGATCATGCTGAAACCGACGTATTACTTGTTGATACTGCATATATAGACGTCATGCAAAAAGCGGTGGCCTTATCTGATCGGAATCCATTAATAATCGATATTGTTGATTATGATTGTACTGATAAACGCTTAATGGGCGATCTTGAATACCAGGAGTTATTAGCAGAAGGAAGCTCTGAAGCATTTGATCATCACATTGAAGATGAGTGGGATGCGATGGCTCTCAACTACACCTCTGGCACAACCGGTAACCCGAAAGGCGTTGTCTATTCTCATCGTGGTGCTTACCTGAATGCGATGGGCAATAATATGATTTGGCCATTGGGTGAACATAGCATTTACTTGTGGACCTTACCTATGTTCCATTGTAACGGCTGGTGTTTTCCGTGGACAATTACCGCCGTAGGTGGAACACATGTGTGTTTACGTCAAGTTGAAGTTAGCGCTATTATTGATGCCATGAGTAAGCATAAGGTTACGCATTTCTGTGGTGCTCCAATAGTGTTGAATATGATTTTAAATGCGCCAAGTGAGCTAACCGCTAAATTACCAAGAAACATTAAAGCCATGACTGCCGGTGCTCCACCACCTGCTGCAGTAATAAAAGGCATGGAAGCATTAGGTTTTGATATCACTCAGGGCTATGGTCTCACTGAAGTTTATGGTCCATGTGTGGTAAGCCAGTGGAAAGATGAATGGAATGATTTAAATGATGATGAACGTGCCGCATTAAAAGCGCGACAAGGTATTCGTTATCCAACACAAGAAGATTGTGACGTGCTTGACCCTGAAACTATGCTGTCTGTGCCTTGTGATGCAGAAACCATCGGTGAGATTATGTTTCGTGGTAACACTACCATGAAGGGTTATTTAAAGAATGAAGCAACTACCGAAGAAGCTTTCGAACATGGTTGGTTCCATTCCGGTGATTTAGCCGTCAAACATCCTGATGGTTATATTGAAATTAGAGATAGATCGAAAGATATTATTATTTCTGGTGGTGAAAATATTTCATCGGTTGAAGTTGAAGGCGTATTATATCGTCATCCCGCTATTATGGAAGCGGCTGTCGTTGCTCGCGCTGATGAAAAGTGGGGTGAAACACCTTGTGCTTTTGTTGGCTTAAAGCCAGGCGCAACAGCAACAGAACAAGAGATTATAGAGTTTTGCCGTAACGAAATGGCTAGGTTCAAATGCCCTAAAACGGTAGTTTTTGCTGAGTTGCCGAAAACATCGACCGGTAAAATACAAAAATTTATTTTACGTGAAAAAGTTAAAAGCATGTTTGTTCTAGATAAATCAGCATAATTGCGGCTTTAATTTATTGATACCAGTTAAGTAAAACAAATAAATGCGGTCATTATACAAAAACGTTATAATGGCCGCTTTTAGATCTTAACTAAGTAAATAATAGAGCAATTATTAAGTGTCAATGAGTAAAACTAGCATCAGCCCTGATCAATTAGACTTAGCCAAACAAGCCTATAATCAAGGGAAAATTATTGCTTATCCAACTGAGGCCGTGTTTGGTTTAGGTTGTGATCCTGACAACGAAACTGCAATTCAATCACTATTGCTATTAAAACAACGTTCCGTTGATAAAGGCTTAATTCTATTAGCGAGTAACTATTCGCAGTTACTGCCTTATGTTGCCGATTTAAAAATCCCTGAAGATAAACGCTTCACTGTTTTATCTCGTTGGCCTGATGGTGTTACACAGTTAATGCCCGCCAATGAGAATATTGCTAGTTATTTAACCGGCAAGTTTTCAACGATTGCGGTTAGAGTCACTAGCCAACCAGATGTCGTGGCTTTATGTAATGCCTTAAACAAACCTATAGTGTCAACGAGTGCCAACCTTAGTGGTTATCAACCCGCTAAAACATGGCAGGAAGTTGAACAACAGTTAGGTGATCGTGTTGATTATATTATTAAGGGCGAAACATTAGGCTTTAGCCAACCATCTATCATTATTAATGCTCTTTCAGGAGAAGTTTACCGCTAATGAGTAACATCAATTTCGAACAAGTCGTAGAGTTTTTAAAATCATTACAAGATCAAATATGTCATGCCTTAGAGCATGCCGATGGTAGTGGCACTTTTACTGAAGATAACTGGCAACGCGCTGAAGGTGGCGGGGGCCGAACTCGGGTATTAACTAATGGTACGGTAATTGAGCAAGGCGGTGTTAATTTTTCAACAGTAAGCGGTGATAAATTACCTCCATCTGCTACCGCACATCGTCCTGAATTAGCCGGCCGTACTTGGCAAGCATGTGGTGTTTCATTAGTTATTCACCCTAAAAACCCACATATTCCAACATCTCATGCAAATGTGCGATTTTTTATTGCCGAGAAAGAAGGTGAAGAGCCTGTTTGGTGGTTTGGTGGCGGTTTTGATTTAACGCCGTTTTATCCTGTTAAAGAAGATGTTGTGCATTGGCATCAGGTTGCCGCTGATTTATGTCAGCCATTTGGTGATACTGTTTATGATGATCATAAAAAGTGGTGTGATGAATACTTTTATTTAAAGCATCGCGACGAAACGCGTGGCGTTGGTGGTTTATTTTTTGATGATTTAAATGAGTGGGATTTTACCACCTGTTTAAATTACATTAAAGCGGTAGGCGCAGGTTTTATCGATGCCTACGTGCCTATTATGAATAAGCGTAAAGACACGCCTTTTACCGAACAGCAACGACAATTTCAGTTATACCGACGTGGCCGTTATGTTGAGTTTAACTTGGTATTTGACCGAGGCACATTGTTTGGCTTGCAATCGGGTGGGCGCACAGAGTCTATCTTAATGTCTATGCCACCCCTTGCCCGTTGGGAATATAATTATCAACCAGAGCCAAATTCAGCAGAAAATGAACTATATACTGACTATTTAAAACCGCAAAATTGGTTAGCTAAATAAACTCGCTTAGGGATAACCCCTAAGCTTTAATATCAGCTTGCTAATAAATCTATTGTTTATAAAAACGCCTTAAATCTTCCATTGCCGCCAGCACTTTTTTCATATCAAGTTTGGCATCCGGTAAATCTTGGTATTTTGTATCATATATTGAAAAATTACCCAGTCGGTCTAGCTCGTTTAACTTACCGTCGTACTTAATAGCATAATAACCATCACGCCCGAGAAGTAAATATTCGTTTTTACTTTTATTAAAAAGTGATTGTCCAATCGCATAGTCGCTTGCCGGATTATTACAGCCAAGCACTTCGGTGAGTAACGTTGGCACAATATCATAATGCGATGTTTCACCATCAAATAACGCTTTATCAGTATTTGGCCAATGGATAATTAATGGCACTTTGGTTTGGTAGTCAGAATAATTACTGTTATGACCCCAATAACCTTTGCGGCTTTCGTTGAACTCTTTGCCATGGTCCCCTGTGATGATGATCACCGTATTGTCCATATCATCTTTAATTTCTTCTAATACTTTAGCAACTTGCGCATCCATAAAGTGCAGGGCGTTTTTATATAAATTGAATAATGGCTTGGCATCATAATCATCATCAAGATCTAAATAGTCTGCTTCATCTAATGCTGGGGTAAATACTTTTGGGTAATTCTTTGGCACTGAAAATCCATGCGCGGCATCGAGTAACATAAACGCAAAGTAAGGCGATTCTGTATTTCGTTGTTTATGCCAATTTATAAAGTCTTTTGTGGCATGTAAGTCGCGTTGATACGGCTTATCACCATCAGAATGATTTCTTAAGTTTTTAATACCTCTAAATATAGTTTGATCAAATTCAGGGCTTGTTAATGTAGCACTACCAAAAATGCCCATCTGATATTGTTGTTGCTGAAATTCATTCATCAATACTGGACTGGTTTGACTATCTAGTATTGGTCGCCAATAGTGCCCCGGTAGTCCGTAAAATAAACTAAACATGCCGTGTCGGGTGTTATTACTGCCACTATAATGTGACCCAAATAGAGTCGCTTGCTCACTTAGTTTCGCAATCGAGGGCGTAATTTTGCTATTCATACTATCTGCTCGCCATGAATCAAATACCAGAACAATGACGTTTTTCGGTTTGTCTGCTGGGGTGCATTGCATTGCTGATATTGGATACTGTAATTCAGCTTTTACTTTCTTTTGTTTTAACAATGCTTGTTGCTTTTGCGCTTCAATATCGACAATGCCAAATTTGGCCATTAAAGATTTAGCTGTTGTTGGATACGATAGTGGTAAATATAAAGCTTGTTTGGTTATTTGCTTTTTAAATAACGCATCAGCCCATACATTATAACCATGAGAAAATAGTAAACACAAAAACCATGCCCACAATAATGGCTTAGCTTTAATGTTAACTTTAGTGTGTATTCTCCATAATAGTTCACTAATAAAAACTTGAACTACAAAAAACAACATGATTATCGAGGCTATCTTTAACCATAGCTGCCAAGAAAAACTAAAAATTTCTGTGCCACCGCCAATCAGCAATTCAAAAACCATGGCGTTAAAGTGAAAACGATATTGTTGATATACAAAAGTGTCAGCGAGTAATAGGGCTAAAAATAAAGAGGAAAAAATAATGGCGATAGATTTGTTTATGACTGGTTTCTTTATCAGCAAATTTACCGTTTTTATGAGTACTGTTAGTAATAAGCTTAAGAAACCTATTTGGCCAATAAAGTAACTTATTAAAAAGACATTCTCACCAATGCTCTCGCCTAATTGATGGGGCCCCAAATAACGCAGACTAATTAATAGAGCAAAGATAAAATTAACTAATAAGTAGTTAGTACTCCAATTCGATAATTTATCTTTTATTGGTTCAAGCATATTTTTTCCAATGTTAAGCAAGGTTTCTAGACAAATCTATTGTGACTTTTTCATATATGTTTGTAAATATTGTTTTAAATCAAACTTCCAAGATAAGCACTAAATTTTATTTGTTTTAAATCAAACAATCTTAAATTGCATTTCATTACAATTCACCACATAGAAATTACAAAAATTTAATTATTACTATCTAGGGAATTATCATGAAAAAATCTATTTTAAGTTTAGCTCTCCTTGCCACTTTAATTTCAGCGCCAGTATTGGCTAGTTATGAAGCTGGTGATATTGTCGTCCGCGCTGGTGCAACTATGGTTGATCCAAACACCGATAAAACAGGTATTGATTTAGCTGGTGAGGCTTCAGGCTTAACATTAAGCGTAGAGGACAATACTCAGTTAGGTCTGAATTTTGTCTATTTCTTTGATAGTAACTGGGCAATTGAGCTGTTAGCTGCAACGCCATTTACTCATGATGTTAAATTGCAAGCGGCTGGCGTTGAAACAACGCTAGGCGAAGTATCTCATTTACCACCAACGCTAAGTGCAATTTATTATTTTGATACAGGCACTAAATTTATGCCGTATGTTGGTGCTGGCTTAAACTATACAATTTTCTTTGATGAAGAATTCACTTCAACATATAAAGATGCTGGCTTTAGTAATTTAGAATTAGATGGCTCATTTGGTTTTTCTCTACAAGTAGGTGCTGATTATCAATTAAATGAAAAGTGGCACATCAATGCTTCAGCTCGTTATATCGATATTGCGACAGATGCTACTTTTGATGTTGGTGGAGACAGTATTGGTTCAGCAAGTATTGATGTAGATCCTATGGTTTACTCACTAATGCTTGGTTATAAGTTCTAATTCAGCTTTAGTTAATAGCAAATAGAGTTAAATAAACTATCTTGCTCTAATTAAGTCTATCTAAAAAGCCACATTACAGTGGCTTTTTTATTTCTTATCTACGCTATATCCGTTAATCTCTAAACAAATCAACTATTAGTCACCGAGTTATTAGCCCCAATGGATACATACTTTGTTTTAGGCAATCCTATCGAGCAATCTCGATCACCGTTTATACATCAGCAATTTGCGTTGCAAACCAAGCAATCCATGCAGTATGAAAAGCAATTAGTCGCGTTAGCTGATTTTCAAACGGTGATCAATGACTTGATCAAAAATTCGGTAAAGGGCGCTAATGTTACCGCACCTTTTAAAGAACAAGCTTTAGCGTTATGCACACAACTGAGCGCTCGAGCAAAAATGGCTGGTGCGGTTAACACCTTAAGTTTCAATAATGGCGAAATTATCGGTGATAATACTGACGGCATTGGTTTAGTGAATGATTTAAAATCACAGCAAATAACACTTAAAGGTAAGCGTATTTTATTACTCGGTGCGGGTGGTGCAGCACGCGGAGTCATACTGCCGTTATTAGATGAAGAGCCAGAGCAACTATTTATTGCTAACCGTACATTAGCAAAAGCCGAGTTATTATCGGAACAATTCATCAACGACCGCATCTCTGTGATAAGTTTTGAGCAAACTCAAGATTATCAGTTTGACCTTATTATCAATGCGACCTCTGCAAGTTTAACTGCGAATGTGCCAAATATTTCAGCTGACTGCATTACCAATAAAACTGTTTGTTACGATATGGTTTATGCAAAACAAGCCACTAATTTTTTACTGTGGGCGCAAAGTAATGATGCGGCTAAAGTTATCGACGGCTTAGGTATGTTGGTAGGGCAAGCTGCCGAAAGTTTCTATCAATGGCGAAACGTGCAACCCGACATTAGCCCTGTGCTAGTGAAAGTACGCAAGCAAATAAATGCCAGTTAAGTATTTTAGTTATATAAACGATAAACATAAGAGCAAACATTGTGAACCAAGCCATTTTATTTAATGATGACCATAGCTATATAGCGGATATCAAAACCTGGAAATTTACCGGACTGATGTCTGGTGTGTTAATTACCATTCATATAAAGCATGCGGCGACTGAAATTAATCAACAACAAAAGTTTATTTGGGAAGACTTAGTGGAAGATTGGCTAGAGCACAATGAACCAGATGAAGATGCCGAGATATGGCTCTGATCATATCTCAACCATTAATAATCGACTTGGTATTATTGCTCTAGATAGTCATTTTTTAATTGTACATAGTTCTTTGCTGTTTGCTTGAGGAACGCCAATTCAGTTTCTTTCAGTAATCGACTTTGCTTAACTGGGTTGCCTACATATAAGTAGCCTGCTGCTAATGTCTTATGCGGAGGTACTAAAGAACCTGCGCCGATTATAATGTCATCACCAACTACAGCACCATCCATAATAATTGCGCCCATACCAACTAAAATTCTATTACCTAAAATACAACCATGGAGCATGACTCTATGACCGACTGTTACATCCTCTCCTATTATCAGTGGGTAGCCATCAGGATAGGTTGCTGATTTACGGGTAACATGGAGCACACTCCCGTCTTGAATATTACTGCCTTTACCAATTATTATATGGTTAACATCACCCCGTGCTACAACTAAAGGCCATATGCTGACATCATCAGCAATACTGATATCACCAATCAGGACACTTGCTTGATCTACGTAAACATTTTTCGCCAGTTTTGGGTAAATATTTTTATAGGGTCTTAAGGTGTTAGTTGTCATAAATATCCATCTATCATTGTTTATTCATTAATATTAGCAAATAAAACAACTTAATGGACTCAAATCATCGGAATATGCATAGATAAATTAATATTTACTAAATAAATATATAATCAATATGCTCGATAATTAGCACTGATTAATACTTATTAAATAGTAACCAGTACGCCGTAGAGTAATAAATCCGCACATCGCAGGAAAAATAAGCTGTATTGGTTTTATTTAAAGTTATTTGCAAATAGGTGTTGACGATGGGCAATAAATCTATAAAATGCGCTTCACTTCTTAGGGACATCCCAAGACAGTGTTTTAATAAGTTTACTCTTCTATAAAGTCGAATAAACGGTTAACTTAACTTACCAAAATAAAGTATTTATTCAAATAAGTGTTGACATTAAAACCAGGGTGTATATAATGCGCCTCCTGCTTCGGGCAAACGGCAACGTTCACCAAGCAACAAGAGTACAGCGAATGCGACTGACTCTTTCATAAGTTTCTAACTTATGAGTTCTTTAACAATTAGTTATCATGCAATTTGTGTGGACACTCACATTACGTTGATTTTACCAGTCTTACCTTCGGGTAGGACAAAACCAACTTAATGATGAATGAACACACAAAACGACGTAATCAATCATAGCAATATGAATGGTTATAGTTTTATGTAAAATCTTCCTATTCATTTAGGAAGTACGTTTTTGTTTACCTTTTTCTGAAAAAGGGAAGACAATAAACGTCAGAATTCATTGAGTAGAAGCAAACTTGTTTTGCTTCAAATGTAACAACTTTTTAATTGAAGAGTTTGATCATGGCTCAGATTGAACGCTGGCGGCAGGCTTAACACATGCAAGTCGAGCGGTAACAGAGAGTAGCTTGCTACTTTGCTGACGAGCGG
>JBFONS010000050.1:0-374 GCA_040779355.1 Colwelliaceae bacterium BS250
TGTACTGGTGTTGAAATGTTCCGTAAACTTCTTGACGAAGGTCGTGCGGGCGAAAACTGTGGTGTTCTTTTACGTGGTACTAAGCGTGAAGACGTACAACGTGGCCAAGTATTATGTAAGCCTGGTTCAGTTAACCCACACACTAAATTCGAATCAGAAGTATACGTGTTAAGTAAAGATGAAGGTGGTCGTCATACTCCATTCTTCAAAGGTTACCGTCCACAGTTTTATTTCCGTACAACAGATATCACAGGTGCTGTAGAGCTTCCTGAAGGTGTTGAAATGGTAATGCCTGGTGACAACCTTAAGTTTGTTGTTGAGCTAATCAACCCAATCGCGATGGAAGAAGGTTTACGCTTCGCTATCCGTGAAGG
>JBFONS010000051.1:0-354 GCA_040779355.1 Colwelliaceae bacterium BS250
ACGTTGTTGTGACGATCACTGGCACGAATGACTTGCCAACGATTGCGGGCGACGATATTGGCGCGGTGACGGAAGATGATGCAGATCCTACTTTAACGGACACGGGCACGCTGACCATCAGTGATGTAGATACGGGCGAAAATGTGTTCCAGACCACGGGCATTACCGCGAGTGCGGGCGCGTTGGGTAGCTTGAGTATTACCGAAGCCGGCGAGTGGACCTATAACGTAACGAATGCGGACGTTCAGTACTTGGCGTTAGATGAAGAGAAAGTAGAGACCTTTACGGTGCTGTCGGCAGACGGCACGACGCACGACGTTGTTGTGACGATCACCGGCACGAATGACTTGCCAA
>JBFONS010000052.1:0-347 GCA_040779355.1 Colwelliaceae bacterium BS250
CCGCTCGTCAGCAAAGTAGCAAGCTACTCTCTGTTACCGCTCGACTTGCATGTGTTAAGCCTGCCGCCAGCGTTCAATCTGAGCCATGATCAAACTCTTCAATTAAAAAGTTGTTACATTTTGAAATAAGACAAGCTTATTTCTACTCAATGAATTCTGACGTTTATTGTCTTCCCTTTTTCAAAAAAAGGTAAACAAAAACGTACTTCCTAAATAAATAGGAAGATTTTACATAAAACTATAACCAGTCATATTGCTATGATTGATTACGTCGTTTTGTGTGTTCATTCATCATTAAGTTGGTTTTGTCCTACCCGAAGGTAAGACTGGTAAAATCAACGTAATGT
>JBFONS010000053.1:0-343 GCA_040779355.1 Colwelliaceae bacterium BS250
TAATGGATTAAGTTTGGTCTTTCTTTAGGATGAAGAAAATGGTGGAGCTATGCAGGATCGAACTGCAGACCTCCTGCGTGCAAGGCAGGCGCTCTCCCAGCTGAGCTATAGCCCCATTGTAATACAATGGCATTGGGCTCTTTAAAACGTTAATTCCAAAGAGTGTATTTAATGCTTTTTACAAGGCATTTTATTACGACGTTTAGCCTGCTAAACGAGTGATAAAATAACGCAGTAAAAACATTAAATTGGTAGGTCTGGGCAGACTTGAACTGCCGACCTCACCCTTATCAGGGGTGCGCTCTAACCAGCTGAGCTACAGACCTATCGTAATAGGTCCAAA
>JBFONS010000054.1:0-337 GCA_040779355.1 Colwelliaceae bacterium BS250
GGTTTAACAAAAATGTCTAATTCTTGGCCTGACTCGTCAAAGACTCTAAGCATATCGGTGTTCGCTAACATGCCTGGAGCAAAAGGAATGCCCATGGTGACCAAAGTATTGCCTGAAGACTTGATTGAGGTCAGGGTGAATTGTTCTGGATTTGCAGGTGCAGGGTCTACAGGGTCTACAGGGTCTACAGGGTCTACAGGATCTACCGGTTCTTCCGGTTCTACTGGAGCTACAGCAGTGGAAAAATCAAAACTGGTTGCTTTAATTTCTCTTGCAGATGTAGCTGCAGAGCCGATAGAAACTTCGTATACATTGTCATTTTCTAAATCAGCTGACG
>JBFONS010000055.1:0-335 GCA_040779355.1 Colwelliaceae bacterium BS250
TGAGTATTACCGAAGCCGGCGAGTGGACGTACACCGTCGATAATGCAGACGTTCAATACCTTGGCGAAGACGACACTAAAGTCGAAACCTTCACCGTGTTGTCTGCGGACGGCACGACGCATGATGTTGTTGTGACGATCACTGGCACGAACGACTTGCCAACAATTTCGGGTAATGCAGTGGGAGCTGTACTCGAAGACGAGACTGATCCTATTTTAACGGACACGGGCACGCTGACCATCAGTGATGTAGATACGGGCGAAAATGTGTTCCAGACCACTGGCATTACCGCCAGTGCGGGCGCGTTGGGCAGCTTGAGTATTACCGAAGCCGGC
>JBFONS010000056.1:0-308 GCA_040779355.1 Colwelliaceae bacterium BS250
CATTTTACAATGTGAGGTTTTCTTTTAAATAGTTGAGTTGGCCGTGTAAGCCGGGTTCTGTTACTTCCGAAGAAGCGACAATCATTCGTCTAGGCCTAGGATCGCTCCTAGGCTCAAGCAAGCTCTTCTGGTATTAGCCGGTTCCAACGCCAGCTACGCCGGTTGGTCCGCTATTTAGTCTTGCTCCGGGTGCCAGAGTATTAGCACCCTGATGCGAACTGTTTTTGACAATAAAAAAACCTCACATTTTACAATGTGAGGTTTTCTTTTAAATAGTTGAGTTGGCCGTGTAAGCCGGGTTCTGTTAC
>JBFONS010000057.1:0-308 GCA_040779355.1 Colwelliaceae bacterium BS250
GTTGTGACGATCACCGGCACGAATGACTTGCCAACGATTGCGGGCGAGGATATTGGTGCGGTGACGGAAGATGATGCAGATCCTACTTTAACGGACACGGGCACGCTGACCATCAGTGATGCGGATACGGGCGAAAATGTGTTCCAGACCACGGGCATTACCGCGAGTGCGGGCGCGTTGGGGAGCTTGAGTATTACCGAAGCCGGCGAGTGGACGTACACCGTCGATAATGCAGACGTTCAATACCTTGGCGAAGACGACACTAAAGTCGAAACCTTCACCGTGTTGTCTGCGGACGGCACGACGCA
>JBFONS010000058.1:0-297 GCA_040779355.1 Colwelliaceae bacterium BS250
CATTACTCAACTTGAGAAATGCATTAAGTTTGGTTTTTAACCAATATTTCCACCGAATGCGCGTGAAAATATACTCTTTAACAATTTGGAAAGCTGATATTAAAATCGATAATTCGTGTTTGTGACGTCCAATCATAAACGCATCGACTGTTGTTCATATTTATATGTTCAACCCTAGAGAATCGAATTATCACGATGAACAATTTATTGTTCATCACCGAGATGCTTTATACAGCATCTCAACATTATAACTAACAACTCTTATCGTGTTGTTAGTTGTTCTTACTCAAGGCTCAA
>JBFONS010000059.1:0-296 GCA_040779355.1 Colwelliaceae bacterium BS250
ACCTTTATCCCGTCAGCTGATTTAGAAAATGACAATGTATACGAAGTTTCTATCGGCTCTGCAGCTACATCTGCAAGAGAAATTAAAGCAACCAGTTTTGATTTTTCCACTGCTGTAGCTCCAGTAGAACCTGTTGTGCCAATCACAGTTACTAGCCATACTCCACGACATGACGCTACTGGTGTGGCAATCAATCCAAGCATCGAAGTGAACTTTTCAGAAACCATTGAATCGTCTGAAGTTCAAGCAACTATCAATGTGAGAAATGCACAAGGCGCAGTTGCTGGCAGCACGGT